>CAYFYC010000008.1:41344-55727 GCA_964347305.1 uncultured Acidimicrobiaceae bacterium
CACGCCGAGGCGCTCATCGACCTCTTCCAGGCATACGGACGCCGCAAACGAGAGCTGGCGGTGCTCGACTACGACGACCTGCTCCTCTACTGGAGCGCCCTCCTCGACGGCCCCGGCGCCGGGGCGGTGCGGGCGCTGTTCGATCACGTCCTCGTCGACGAATACCAGGACACCAACGGGCTGCAGGCCGCCATCCTCGCCAAGCTGTGCACCGACGCCCACCTCACGGTCGTCGGCGACGACGCCCAGGCGATCTATGCCTTCCGCGCCGCCTCGATCGAGCACATCCGCCGCTTTCCCGACGACTTCGCCCCCGTCACCACCGTGACCCTGGAGCAGAACTACCGGTCTACCCCGCAGATCCTCGCCACCGCCAACGCCGTCATCGGAGCGTCGACGGCCGTCCATCCCAAGACGCTGCGCACCGACAGGGCCGACGGGCTGCGATCCGCCCTCGTCGTCTGTCACGACGAGGCGCTGCAGGCCGAGGTGGTGTGCGACCGGATCCTCGAGTTGCGCGAGCAGGGGATCCCGCTGCTCGACCAGGCGGTGCTGTTCCGCACCGGGCACCACAGCGGCGGGCTCGAGATCGAGCTGGGGCGCCGACGCATCCCCTACGTCAAGTTCGGCGGCCTCAAGTTCCTCGAAGCGGCCCACGTGAAGGACCTCGTCGCCATGCTCCGCATGCTCGAGAACCCCGACGACACGCTCGCGTGGCGCCGCGTCCTCCAGCTGCTTCCCGGCGTCGGCCCTGCCACCGCCGAGCGGCTCCACCGCAGCGCCGTCGAAGCCGGCGCCGCCACCGGCGTGTCCCCGATCCGCGCCTTCGCCACCACCACGCCGATGGTCTCGGCGCCGACCAGGGGCCCCGTCGGGACGCTCCAGGATGCGATGCGAACCGCACTCGATGCCGATGCGACTCCGGCAGAACAGGTCGAGGCGTGCCTGCCGTTCTGTGAGGAGGTGTTTCCCGCCACCTACGACGACGCCGCGGCCCGTCTCGTCGACGTGCAGCATCTCGCCGTGCTCGCCGCCGGGTCACCGAGCCGGGCGTCGTTCCTCGCCGATCTCGCCCTCGACCCGCCGACATCGACCAGCGACCTCGCCGGGCCACCCCACCTCGACGACGACTACCTGATCCTGTCCACCATCCACAGCGCCAAGGGCGGCGAGTGGCGGGCGGTCTACGTGATCCACGCCAGCGACGGCAACATCCCCTCCGACATGTCACTGTCCGACGAGGAGGGTCTCGAAGAGGAGCGTCGGCTCTTCTACGTCGCACTCACCCGGGCCAAGGACCACCTCATGGTGTCCTGCCCGCAGCGGTACTACCACCAGCGCTTCGGCTTCGACGCCGCCCACTCGTACGCCCCACGCAGCCGCTTCATCGACCCGGCGCTCACGACATTCGACGTGCAGACCGCAGCGCCACCCGGCCACGACGACGTGGGAGTGGCGGCGACCCCGGCGGCTGCCGACGTGGTGGAGACCCGGCTGGCCGCCCTGTGGCGGTGAGGGCCGGTGTCGGCGCAACGCGCCGCGGTGAGCAAGAATGACGCATGGACCAGCGGAGCCGGATCCTCGCCGCCATCGCCGCGCAGGAGGAACTCCGTGCGACGCTCGGCGACGAGACCGTCGATCTGACGATCAATGCGCTGCGGACCGAGCTCGACAGGCTCGAGACTGCGGCGCCGCAGCGAAGACTCGCAACCGTGCTCTTCGCCGACATCTCCGGGTTCACGGCGTGGGGTGAGGAACGGGACGCCGAAATCGTGGCCGACACCATCGACGAGGTCTGGAGCCTTCTCGACCGCATCGTGGTCGAGCACAACGGGAGGGTCGACAAGCACATCGGCGATGCCCTGATGGCAGTTTGGGGGAGTGGGGCGTCCCGTGAAGACGATGCCGAGAACGCGATCAGGGCAGGGCTCGCTCTCGCAGAGGCATTCTCCGGCGTTGCGCCGAGCGGAGCAGGCGACCCGCCGCTGGCACTTCGCGTCGGGATCAACACCGGAACGGTTGCCTTCCGGCAGGTCGGTACCGCCGGCGAATACACCGCCATGGGTGACACCGTCAACGTGGCCGCCCGGCTCGAGGCGGCAGCGCCGGCGGGTCAGGTGCTCATCAGCCACGAGACCTACCGCCACGCACGCGGGGTCTTCACCGTCACCGAGCAGCCGGCCCTGACCGTCAAGGGCAAACAGGAGCCGATCCACACCTATGTCGTGGCAGGAGAGCGTCCCCGCGCCTTTCGCCTCGAGAACCGGGGCATCGAAGGCCTCGAGGCACGCATGTTCGGTCGAGAGCGCGAGCTCGACGCCCTCCAGACATCGTTCCGATCTGTGGTCGAAGATCGTCGGTCACAGCTGGTGACCATCGTCGGCGATGCCGGGATCGGGAAGTCACGGCTCGTCTACGAGTTCCTCGATTGGCTACAGCTCTTGCCGGAGGAGGTCTTCTTGTGGAAGGCGCGATCGGACCCACAGCTCACGGCCGTCCCGTATGCGCTCATCAAGGATCTCTTCTCGTTCCGCTTCGAGATCGCGCTCGACGATCCGGAGGCGACCGTGGTCGAGAAGCTCGTCGCCGGGTTCGCCGCTCACGGTGGCGACGAGCGGGCCGCGCATCGTGTCGCCCACCTCATCGGCTTCGACATGTCGCAAAGTCGTCATCTCCTGGATCTGATGGTCGACCCGCAGCTGCTGCGCGACGAGGCGGAGAGTGCCGTCCGCACGTTGCTTTCCGCCATGGCGGACGAGTCGCCGGTCGTGGTGGTCCTCGAGGACGCCCACTGGGCAGACAGGGCGTCGCTCGCACTCGTCCGCACGATCGCGACGCAGGTCGCAGGCGGAGTTCTCGTGGTGGCGTCGGCACGTCCGGAACTGTTCGCTCGGGAGCCGGGATGGCAGAGCGTCGGACGCCTCGTCGAGTTGGCGAACCTCTCTGCGTCGGCTGCCGAAGAGCAGGTCAGGGACCTCCTTCGTCTCGCCCGGCAGGTTCCCGATGGCCTGATCCAGCACATCCTCGAAGGTGGCGCGGGCAACCCGTTCTACGTCGAGGAGATGATCAAGACCCTCATCGAGTCGGGCCGTATCACCACAACGCTCGACGAGTGGGAGATCCACCCGGATGCGGTCTCCGCCACCGAGACACCCCCCAGCCTGCGGGCTCTCCTCCAGGCGCGAATCGACGCGATCCCCACATCACAGTCCACCGCACTGCAGATCGCCTCGGTCGTGGGCAGGACGTTCTGGGACGACGTCGTGGGTGTCGTCGGCCACCACGCCGTCGGTGACGACGAGCTGCGGGCTCTCGTCGGTCGAGAGCTGGTGCTGCAGGCCCCCGAGACATCGGTCAAGGGATGCGTCGAATACCTCTTCCGGCACTCCGTGCTGCGCGACGTCGTCTACGACGGCGTGCTGCTGTCGAATCGCCGTGCGTATCACCGTGCTGTCGCCGACTGGCTGATCGCAACTGTCGAGACCGAGTCGTGGGCGGCCGTCATCGGCGAGCACCTCGTCGCAGCAGGGGATTCGGAAGCCGGCGCCTGGTTCGTCCGGGCGGGCACGCACGCTCGGGCTCGCTTTGCCAACGATGAGGCGCTCTCGTTTTTCGAGCGTGCTCTCGAGTCGGACATCCTCAGCGATGAGGATCGGTTTGCGGCGTACGACGGGCTCGGAGAGGTGCTGATGGTGCTCGCCAGATACGAGGAGGCGAGCGATGCACACCGCACCATGCGGGACCTGGCACGAGACAGGGGAAACCGATGGGCCGAAGCGAAGGCGCTCACCGGGATCGTATTCGCCGAATCCCGCATCAGCTCGACGGAGGCGTTGGCTGCGACGGCCGAGGAGGCGGTTACCACGGCGCGATCGCTCGACCCTCCTGACAACGCCTTGCTGTGCGAAGCGTTGCGAGGCGCCGGGTGGGTCTTGCTGCGAGCGGGTGACCTGGGGTGGGCGATGGACCACGCCGAGGAGGCGGCAGCGGTCGCCGATGCGAGCGGCGACCTCCGGCAACTCTCGCTCAGCCTCAATCTCTTGAGTCTCGTCGAGTCGACTCTGGGGCGTTTCCTCGCCGCCGAAGGCCGGATGGAGCAGGCCGTCGCGATCGACCGTCGACTCGGCAACCGGAGAGATGAGAGCACGTCGCTGTTGAACCTCGGAGAGTCGGCGCGATTGCGCGGGGCGTTCGACAAGGCCGCCACCCGATATCTCGCGGCACTCGAGATCGCGCAGGAGCTGGGAGATCGCGACACCGCAGCCCTCAGTCGCAGCAATCTCGGCGGTGCCTACGTGGGGCTGGGGCAGCCCGACGAGGCGCTCGCCGTCCTCGAGCCTGCCCTCGCCGAGTTCCGCAGCTCGGGTCGGATGGAGTACGTGTCCGAGACCATGAGGTTTCTCGCAGAAGCGCACCTCGCGCTGGCCGACACGGAGACCGCTCTCGAGTGGGCGCACGAGGCGCTTGCCGCCGGTCGGGTGGCCGGCAACCCGGAGCAAGTGGGACACGCCTGGCGCGTCATCGGCGCTGCTGTGGCTCGAACCGGTGAGCCCGCAGATGTCGACGGGAAGACGCTGACAGCCGACGACTGCTTCCGCCGGGCGCTCGACGTGTTCGATACGTCGGCACTGGATCGCGCGCTCGTGCTGCTGGCGTGGGCCGATGCGACCGTGTCGGCGAACCGCGACCGTGCGATCTCGATGCGGAACGACGCTCTCGAGATCCTGCGACCCCTCGGTCTCGAGTCGCTCGGGGATTGAGACGATCCGTGCGGATCTGGCTCAGCCCTGGATGATCGGTATGTCGAGGAGAGACGAGGCCTGCCTGACGATCGTGTCGACCAGGGCGAACACGGGCTCGCGGCGATCGAACTCGACTTCGGCGCTGTCGAAGAACCACGAGTCGTCGCCCACGGTCAGCGTCAGCTTCGTGTCGATGCCGTCGACGCAGGCGTAGCACTCGCCCGGTCCGAGCCGGGCCCGGAGCGCCTCCATGTCGGTGCGACCGACCTCATGCCACAGTTGCGCCACGAGGTCCGGATCGATCCCGGCGGTCCCCTCGAGCTGGGCACCCAGACCCGCCAGCCGGTACGCCTCCACGGTGCCGTCGCCGTAGACGACGTATCGCACGCAGTTCGGCCCCATCATGAAGCAGCCGCCCACCAGGTCCGCAGTGAGCACTGCCACCTCTGGCGGGACGGTATCCGGCACGGCAGTGGTGGAGGTAGTTGTCGTGGCGGTGCCGCCACACGCCGCAAGGATCAACAGGGCGGCCAGGAGGGCACTACGGAGCTTCATGTGGCTGAGACGTTGCTGAGTCAGGGACGGGTTCCCCTGGTCATCAGGCGTCGCGCAGCTCTTCGAGCCAGGGGAGCACGGCCTCGAGGAATCGCTCCGGCGTCTCGATCATCGGGACGTGGCCCACGTCGTCGAGCACGACGACGTCCCAGTCGGGGCGCGCATCGATGAGTCGCAGCGCCGCCTTGGGGTCGACGACCCGGTCCTGATCGCCCTGCACCAGGAGGGTGGGTGCGGCGATCCGGTGCACGATCCTGCCGTGCTTCGCCCGGTTGGCGAGCAGGAGGCCGATGGAGCGGGCCGCCTCGGAGAAGGCGTCGGCCGCCCACCCGGTCGAGCGTCGCCGCTCGATGACCTCACGAGCCAGCTCCTCGTATTCGGGGTCCACCCGATCCGGGTCCACGGTGAGCAGCGCCCAACCCTCTTCCAGCTGTTCGTCCGCCGGCGTCTCCCGCCAGTAGCGGCGCAGCGACGCAGGCCCGAGGCCCGGCAAGGTGGGCATCACGATCCGCCGCAACACGCCGAGGTTGAAGGAGTCGAGCGACACCGCAGGCACGGCAGGTGCCACCAACACGAGCCCGACGACGAGATCCGGGCGCTCGGCGGCAGCGACCTTGGCGACGAGCCCGCCCATCGAGTTCCCGATGAGGATCGCGGGCTCCCCGATGACGTCCTCGATGAAACGATGCACCACTGCAGCGTTGGCCTCTACGGCGGACGACCGTCGACCGGGCTCGGTGCGACCGAAGCCCACGAGGTCGATGGCGAAGACCCGGTGATCTGCGGCGAGGCGCTCCTGGACGAGATGCCAGTTGTGGACCGATCCGCCCAGACCGTGGATGAGCAGCAGCGGCGGGCCGTCGCCACCGTGGTCGTGATAGTGGACCGGCCCGTTCAGTGCGGCGGTGCGTGAGGGGCTCGTCATACGCCGACCGTCTCCATGAGTGCCAGCTCGGCATCGCGGTCGAAGTCTGGCGGCCTCTGCAGATAGAAGCGCTCGATGCCGAGCGAGACGTACCCCGCCATCATCTCGGCGACCTGCTCGTGGGTGCCACGTGGCGTGCCCCGTCGCTCGTAGCCGGCCTCCAGCTCCTCGACCGTGATGCCGGCCTCGGCAGCGATCTCGCCGAGCAGCTCGCGGTAGTCGGCCTCCGTGGCCGCCGTCTGCACCTGCCCGGCGCTCGAGAGCAGGATGGCGTCGGGGTCCCGGCCGGCATCCACCGCCGCCTTCTTCGCCCGATCGATGCGGGCCCGCATCCCGTCGAGGTCGGATGGGTACACGTTGAACTCGTCTGCGTAGCGGCCGGCGAGACGGGGCGTCTTGTGTGTGCCGACGCCGCCGACGAGCAGCGGGAGCGATCCGGTGGGGCGGGGAAGTGCGTTGAACGCGGCGAGCCGGTAGTGGTCGCCTTCGAAACCCGGGTTCTCCTCTGCCAGCCCGGCACGCAGATACGAGAGGGCCTCCTCGAGCATGTCGAATCGCTCGGCCCGCTCGAAGAACTCGATGCCGAACAGCTCGTGCTCCTGCTCCATCCATCCGGTGCCGAGCCCGAACGTGAAGCGGCCGCCCGACATCTCGTCGATCGTCACCGCCGACTTGAGGTACACAGCGGGGTGGCGAAAGGTGATCGGGCTCACCAGCATCACCAGAGGGATCGACATGGTCTCCCTTGCGAGTCCACCGAGCTGGATGAGCGCATCGGCGGCAGGCACCTCGGCGGCCCGGTCACCACCGGCCCGGAGATAGTGGTCGGGAACGGCGAAAGCGGCGAGACCGTGCTCCTCGGCCCACCTGGCGGCCGACAGGACCTCTTCGTACGACCCGCTGGTCTGGAGTGCGAACTGCATGGGCGGAGATTACGAGGCTCCGCGGTCGCCGAATCCGGACGCGGGTGAGGCGCCCCCTGGGTGGGCGCCTCACCACCGACCGTCCCCACGGTCGTGAGCCTTGGTGGCTCACTCTCCTTCTTCCCGGCTCAGCCCGAAGTCGGACACGTCGATTCCCGTGTCACGCCCGGCGGCTGCCGGGAAGAAGCTGTGTAATGAGGGATGAGCCTGGGAGAGGTTCTTCAGCCATGACCGCCGAAGCCACCGGGAGCGAGCGATTCGATGCGCTGTATGACGCCCATTTCGAGTCGATACGCGCCTACTGCGCCCGCAGGCTGCCGGCCGAGGAGGCCAACGACGCCGTTGCCGAGGTCTTCGTCACCGTCTGGGTGCGTCTCGACGACGTGCCGGCCGGCGACGGCGCGTTGCCGTACATCTACGGGATCGCCCGCAACAAGGTCGCACACGCCCGTCGTTCGTTCAGTCGCCGGGCGCGGTTGCGCAGACGTGCGCAGGCCATCGGTGGTCATCCCGTCGCCGGTCCCGAATCGCTCGTCGTCGCGCGGGCCGAGGAGGATCTGGTGACACGAGCGCTCGAATCGTTGCGGCCCGCCGACCAGGAGGTCATCAGGCTGCGGGCCTGGGAGGAGTTGTCCGCAGCCGAACTGGCGGTCGCCCTCGACGTCGCCGAACCGACCGCCCGCAAGCGGCTGTCCCGAGCACTCGGTCGGCTCGGCGCCGAGATGAAGCGACTCGACTCGAGAACCGTCCCCGCGCGTCGCAAGGAGGTGAGCGATGGATGACCAGAAGGTGCTGATCGCACAGGTCTCGTCCCGGAACCCGGTTCCGAGCGTCGACGATCCGCCGGTCGGGCTGCTGGATCGAGACGCCGTTCACCGCGAAGTGATGCGGAGGACGAGAACCATGAAGACCCAGGAACGACTCACCGAGATCTCGAGCCAGCCGAGACGTCGCGGTCTCTGGGTGGCAGCGGGTGCATTTGCGCTGGTGGTCGTCGTCGGAGCGGCGGTTGCGCTCTTCGGCGGAGGTGAGCCCGACACCGGCCCTCCGGTGGCTGACCCGACCACGACGGTGGTCGAGACGACCACCACGTCAGAAGCTCCAACGACGACGACAACGGAGGCACCAACGACGACGACGACGGCGGAACTCACCGAAGACGCGATGATCGCCATCGTCGAGGACATGATCGACGTGCACAACACCGGTGATTTCGCGGCGTGGCAGGAGTTCTTCGGCGAGTCGCCGAGCGTGTTCGGTGACGAGATGATCTCAGATGAGGACTGGGGTTTTCAGCGGTCGTTCATCGCCGCCGACGAGCAATGGATACTCACCGGCGACTGCGCGTTCACGTTCGGGTCGACCGTGGCGTGTCCCGTCGAGGGGCGCAACGACTTCATGGCACCGGCCGGTCTGTCGTACATCATCCCCCAACTGCGGGTGATCCTCGACCCGGCCGGCAAGATCATCTCGATCGGCGCCGATCGCTGGGAGATCCGGGGCGACCCGGAGGACTATTTCGCCGCGTTCGATGCCTGGCTCGCCGAAACCCATCCCGAGGTCCACGCCTCGTTCGGCGACCGGGTCGGCGACCCCGTCACGGGCGACAACTGGGGAGCGCTTCCCAATGCAGCCGACATGCCCGTTGCGCTGCAGTACGTGGACGAGTTTCTCGCTCAGTCAGACGTCTATCCGCTGACCGACTGACCGGCAGGATCGATGTGCAGGCGCGGGCTCCGGTCCGCGCCTGCTGCGCGTCACCTGTCCGGATAGGGTCGGAGGCGGGAACACACCAGTCGAAGGACACCTGGGAGATGTCTGGACGATGCGTGGCGAGCTCAACAACGACGAGCGGATGAACGCTCTCTTCGCTGCGCACTTCGAGGCGGTGCGTGCGTACTGCCTCCGCCGGCTCCCCGTCGGCGATGCGAACGATGCGGTGGCAGAGGTGTTCACGACGGTGTGGCGCAAGATCGACAATGTCCCGCCGGAGCCGGCGACCCGGCCCTGGCTGTACGGGATCGCTCGCAACAAGGTCGCCCACTCCCGTCGTGGGTTCAGTCGTCGTGTGCGGCTCGGGCAGCGGGTCGGTGCGCTGGCGCCGGCGGTCGTCGATGGGCCGGAGACGCTCGTCGTCTCGCGCGCCGAGAACGACTCGATGCTGGAGGCGCTCGACGGTCTGCGACCTGCGGATCGGGAAGTCCTCATGCTGCGGGCATGGGAGGAGATGACCGCGCCTGAGATCGCCCGCACGCTCGACATCTCGGTCGCTGCGGCGGAGAAGCGGATCACGCGCGCCACGAAGCGGCTGGCCGCTGCGATGCATGACACCACGCTCACACCTCTTCGTCCCCACGCGTCGGAGGAAGGAGGTGGACGATGAGTGACCGCACCCCGCTGCTCGAGCAGCTGGCCCGGCGCAACCCGGTGCCCCAGCCTGCCGACCCGCCGTCGGATGCGTGGGATCTCGCAACAGTCCGCCTTGAACTGGTGCGGAGGGAGACCGCGATGGACACGCTGGAGCAGACACCCAGGACACGCCCGGGCGCAGGCCCACCGAGACGAGGGGGCTGGCTGATCGCAGCTGCGGCGTTCGCAGTGGTGATCGTCGTCGGGCTCGTCGCCTTCATCGGCGGCGGTGACGACTCGGTGGCCCCGACCACGGCGGCGGCGGTCGACTCGACGACTGAGGCGCCGCCCACCACCACGACCGAGGCGCCGCCGACGACGACGGACGCACCGCCTGCGACCGAAGCAACGACCACGACAGAGGCAGTCGATCTCATCGCAGAGTCGGAAGCGCTGCTGGACGCCCTCTACACCAACGATGTAGCCGGCCTCGAGGCGTTGGTGTCACCGCGGGCCGACACCACATTCATGGTGTACTTCGCCGGGTTCGTCGATGTCATCCTCGACGAGTTCAACGGTGAGATCCTCGGCTGGACGTGCTCGGAGACCGTTGCCTCCAATGTGATCCGCTGCGAGGTCGAGTTCACCGATGACGTCATCCGCGCCGCGGGCGCCGACCAGGCGACCGAGACCTGGGAGATCGGATACGCCTTCGACGGTGTGCAGTCGGCTGGATACAGCACGGCCGATCCCGACCCGACCGAACCCGCCGTGAGAGCCATGTTCGAAGCGCATCCCGAGTGGTGGGAGGCCGGCGGGCCGTGCGACGGCTTCTTCGAGGGCGGCGATCCGACGTCGTGCGCCCGAGCGTGGAGTGGGTTCATCATCGAGTGGTTCACCGAGAACGGCTGAGTCGCACACCACGCCGAGCATTCGGTCGAAGCAGAAGGAGGCCCCCCTGGGCCTCCTTCTGAATCTCACCCGCGGTGTACGTATCGCCGATCAGGCGTGCTTGATGGCCGCCTGCAGGACCAGCGGCTCCGGATAGTCCTCGCAGTGTTGATAGCGGTGTGCGTGGGCGATCGATCCGTCCTGGCCGACCACGAACTCGCCGGGCAGCACCCACGGATGGTCCACGAGCGGACGACCCGAGGCGCGCCGACCTTCGATGAAGCTCTCGCCGGTCGGACGATCATGGGACCAGAACTCCTCGGGGGCATCGAAGAGGATCTGTGCCACCGTGCCGTCCCGCAACCCGTAGGCCCGATACACGGAGAGGTCCGGGTCGGTGAGGATCGGCACGTCGAGGCGATGCTCCTCGGCGTAGGCGGCGGCCTGGACGGGGAGCCCCTGGCCGATGACGACCACGTCGGCACCGGCGTCGCGATAGGCCGCGAGCTCCGAGCGCAGGCGCTCGGCCCTCTCGACGCCACATCCGCACCCGAAATGTCGCCAGAACACCACGAGGGCGGGCCCGCTCGACCACCACTCGCTGAGACGACGAGGTGTGCCGTCCTGGTCGGGCAGGGTGAAGTCGGGTGCGGTGTCGCCGGGCTGAACCGGTGTCTCGTCCCATCGTGTGAGTTCGGGGCCCTTCACCCACGACTCCAACCATCTCGCCTCGGCCGTGCTCACGACGTCGGCCAGCGACGCGTCCGATGCCATCGTCGTCATGTCCCTTCCTCGACTTCCACGATCTCGTCTGCCACGAGCCCGTGCGCCTTCTCGTGCACCGTGACGGCCGCTTCCGCATTCGGCGCCTCGACGAGGCAGAAGACGGATCCTTGGTCGGCGCTGAACCAGTATCTCAGGTAGCGGACGTCGTACTCGTCCTGGACGTCGAGATCGGCCTGGTGGGCTGCTATCACCGCTTCGGCGGTGAGTCCGTCGATGTCCTTGTGCACGTCCATGTAGAGCGGCATGGCACCTCCTCGTTTCGGTTGATGCACAGGGTGCCGGGCCGCGGGCCGCGAGACATCCGGGATCTCACGGATTCGTCGGGGGACCGATCTCCACATACCGGGCGGCCAGTTCCGTTCGCGATGACGCCTCGAGTTTCCGAAGCAGGTTCGAGACGTGGGTCTCCACCGTTCGCGGGCTGACGAAGAGACGCTCGCCGATCTCCCGGTTCGTCAGACCCTCTGCGAGCAGCGCCACCACACGTGATTCGGCGGGCGTCACGGCATCCCAGCCCAGCTGAGCCTGGCTGTGCTTCACGCGAGCCCCCCGACGTACCCCGAGGGATCGCAGCAGCGACTCAACCCTCGCCTGTTCCCAGATGGCACCGAGCTCTTGGTATCCGTCGGCGACGCGGGTGCCCAGTTCGACGGCGGCGGACCGGTCGACCGGTGCCAGCGCATGCGCAGCGTCGTCGCGAGCCCTGGTGGCGAGCACCGGTCGGGCTGCCGCATCGAACCCGTCGGCTGCATCGAGGAGCAGGCTCGGATCAGCGGTGAGGAGACCCCGAGCGTTTCTCGCGGCGGCTTCGTCGACACGTGTGTGTGAGATGTCGGAGGCGCGTTCGAGTGAGCTGCAGATGTCATGCAGCTGTGCTTCCGTGAGCGTTCCCCTGCCGAACCGCACGAGATCCACGCCGAAGAGCCGTCGATGCCCGCAACCCGTGCCGTCGCCGGTGCCGCGCCACTCGTCCCAGGCGCGGTCGACGGCCTCGTGCGTGCGATTCTGTGCCACGCGGGATCGCAGAAGCGCCCACGCGATCCATTCGCGGCCGAACTGATCCCGTCCGGAAGTGCGATGCTGACGCTCGATGGCGTGCAGGTGGTCGGCGAGCTGCGCATCTGCGCGCGACGCTGCGATCGAGGCGAGCACCGAGTGGGCCCACGGCACCCAGACCCGTGTGTTCGACGATCGGGCCGTGTCGATGCACGCCTCGGCCTCGGCCTGCGCCGTGCCCCACTCGCCCTGGAGGAAGGCCGTCATCGCCAGGCCGACATGGAACAGGGGCACGATCCAGATCGCGCCCAGCTCTTCCGCCCGCGTGAGGCCTGCCGCGAACTCGTCGTTGGCCAACTCGAGATCATCCGTCTCTACGAGTGCGAGGCCGGCATACAGCGGCGGCTGGAGCAACTCGATGGCCTCGGTGGCGTCGTTCTCTTCCGTCGCCTTCGCCGCCGCCGCCAGTTCGATGGCGGCCATGACGTCACCGTCGAACGAGGCGACTCGGGAGAGCGCGCACCTGGCAACGCATGCCGCCGGCCGATCACCTACCTCCGTGGCGAGTTCCAGCGCCTCGGTTCCCGCCGTGGCGGCACCGGCGCGGTCGCCGCACACCAGCTTGCGAAGAGAGGCGTCGGCGAGCAGCCGCGCTCGCTGTGGTGAGGGGATCTCGTCGTCGTCGAGACCGATGCCGACCTGTTCCAGCGACCCACTCACATCGCCCTGGTAGACGAGGATGCGACCGAGGGCACGCAGCACGTCACCACGGAGGGCAGGATCCGGTCCGGACGCCAGCACCTGCTCGGCTCGCGAGCGCGCCCGGTAGAACTGCCCCGACCAGAGGAGCGACGTGATCAGGTGGCGCTCGAGATCACTGCGAAGTGGCTCTCCCGGCGGACAGAGGTCGACGGCTCGGCGGAGCAGACCCGCTGCCGTCGCCGGGTCGCTCGGCGCCACCTGCCGGGCCGCTCCGGCGAGGAGTCTGACATCGTCCGTACTGGCCTGGCGGGCTCCGATGACGAGATGCGAGACCAGCCGGTCGAGCGGGACCTGTTCCGAGGCCATCACGTGGGCGATCTCCCGGTGCATGCTCTTCCGGGCGGCCCCGGGCAGCCCGTCATAGAAGGCGTGCCACACGAGATCGTGGCGGAATGCGAGGCGATCGCCTGCGTCCTCGAGAATCCCCGACTCGATCGCTTCCCGGATGGAGGGAAGCAGCTCCGCAGACGTCGTCTCCAGTATCCGTGCGACGTCCTCGAGGGCAAACCGCGCTCCGAAGACGCTCGCAGTCGCGAGTAGATCGGAGGTGGCGCGACTCACGAAGTCGAGGTGCCTGCGAACGATCGCCTCCACAGAGGTCTCCGGCAGCCCCTCTCCGTGCGGTGCCGTCTCGGCGAGGAGCCGGGTGAGCAACGGATTGCCGCCCACCTCTCGCACACGGGACAGCAGCACTGGTGACACCTCGGTGCCCACGACATCGGTCACGATGGCGACGAGATCGTTGTCGGTGAGAGGGACGAGGGCGACGGGCGTCACATCGGCTCGCTCCTCGATCCGGTCGAGCTCGGGTCGACGCGGCCATCGCCGGCGAGTGGCGACGACGGTCAGCCCACGGCCATCGGTCGCGGCGACCAACTCGGCGAGGAGCGCCATGCTCGCCGGGTCTGCCCAGTGCAGATCCTCGAGGACGAGGAGGACCGGATCCGCCGCCGTCAACCTGCCGATGGTTTCGATGGTCGTGCGAATCACGAGATATCTCACGCCTGCGGCATCGGACGCTGCCGCACCGGTCGGCGGTCCACCGGCGGTGAGCGCAGCGAGTTCCGCGAAATCGGCGCCGTCGTGGTCGAGGCCGAACGCGTCGATGAACACCCCGAACGGCCGCTCCCTCTCCATCTCGGCGACGGCACCGGCGAAGACACGATGGGTGCGGCGTCGTGCCTCTGCCATGAGCTCCGCCACGAGACGGGACTTCCCGATGCCGGGATCACCGGTGACGACCATCGTGGTACCTCGTCCGCTCTCGGCGGCGTCCAGGCCACGCACCAAGTGCTGCAACTCTGCGTCGCGACCACGCAGCGGATACCCGGAATCCATGCGCAGCATCCTACGTGGCCCTCCGGTGGCCTACTCGTGGAATCGCATTGCTTGCAGGCGCGATGGCACTGTGGTCCTTTGAGTCGGGACCTTGTCCCCTACGGGAAACCACGTAG
>CAYFYC010000009.1:0-638 GCA_964347305.1 uncultured Acidimicrobiaceae bacterium
CGGCTCCTCCTCTACAAGGGCAACGTGATCGTCGAGGGCCGACGAAACGATGATTCGCTCTACGACGAGAAGACCGTGACGTTCGAGGAGGACGACGTCTACGACCAGGCCGACGCCACGGGCTTCATCCGTCTCCAATCGCTGCGGCTGCGGACGTTCGCCGAGAAGCGACTCGGTGAGGGCGAATGACGCTCTGGGGAGGGCGGTTCGAGGAGCGCCCCGACGACGTGCTCTGGGAGTTCACGGCGGACCCGATCGATCGCCGCCTGCTCGAGGTCGACATCGAAGGATCCATCGCGCACGTCACGATGCTCGGTGAGGTGGGCATCCTCACGTCGGAGGAAGCCGGATCGATCCGAGCCGCCCTGGAGTCGGTACTGGACGAGGCACGTGCCGGTGGGTTCGAGTTCCACGATGGCGACGAGGACGTGCACAGCGCCGTCGAGCGGCGACTGGGCGAGCTCGTCGGAGATCTCGCCGGCAAGCTCCACACTGGGCGCTCACGCAACGATCAGATCGCACTCGACATCCGGCTGTATCTGCGTCGCCAGGCGACGGGCCGGATTGGAGCGCTCTCGCACGGGTCGTGCTGCGCAAACAAAGGAAGGGTCGGGGCGGCAAGACCGTGACGCTGGTCG
>CAYFYC010000009.1:648-9189 GCA_964347305.1 uncultured Acidimicrobiaceae bacterium
CGCTCAACTCGCCGGTCTCGTCGGGGTCCTCGTCGACGCGGCCGAGCGGGTCGGAGACACGGTCGTCGCCTCGTACACGCATCATCAACAGGCCCAGGCGGTGCCCCTGGCGCATCATCTCCTCGCCTACGCATGGATGCTCAAGCGCGATGGTGAGCGCTTCGCCGATTGCTGGCTGCGGCTGGACGAGTCGCCACTCGGGGCGGGGGCCTCGGGCGGCACGTCACTGCCGCTCGAGCCCAAGATCACCGCGGCTCTGCTCGGCATGTCCTCGACGTTCGGCAACTCGATGGATGCCGTGGGCTCACGTGACCTCGTCTCCGAGTATGTGTTCTGCTGCGCCCAGGCGATGACGCACTGCAGCCGGCTCGCCGAGGAGATGATCCTGTGGGCGTCTGAGGAGTACGGGTGGGTGACCTATGCGGATCGACACACGACGGGCTCGTCGGCTCTTCCGCAGAAGAAGAACCCCGACATGGCCGAGCTGGTACGAGGCAAGGCGGCGGGAGTCATCGGCGACATGACATCGGTGCTCGCGCTCCAGAAAGGTCTGCCCATGACCTACAACCGTGACCTCCAGGAGGACAAACGCATCGTCTTCCATGCCGACGACACCCTGGCCGCGTCGCTCGGTGCGCTTGGGCCCATGCTCGACGCCGCCGAGTTCCATCCGCCGGCACCCACGTCCTGGGTGGCTGCGCTCGACGTGGCGGAGCGACTCGTGGCCGACGGGGTTCCGTTCCGCGAGGCGCATCATCTCGTCGGTCGACTCGTCGTTGCGCTCGACGAGTCGGGCCGGACGCTGGCGGACGTCACGGCGTCCGATCTCGCCGTGGTCGACGAGCGGCTCGCCGTGGTGGATCCGGCGCAGCTGGATCCTGCGAGCAGCATCGCCGCCCGACAGTCACCTGGCGGCGGTTCCCCGGCCTCGGTGCAGCACCAGATCGAGCGTCTGCGCCAGTGGCTGGCACCCGGCTCCGACTGAGCGTGTGATCAAGCGGCGAGCGAGAGCCGCTCGTCCGCACACACGGCACACCGGCGATCGGCGCACCGGTCGACGATGGTGAAGGTGAACTCGACCGAGAGGTTCTCGAGCGCCCTGGCCACGGCGTCAGGTGATCGCTGATTCGTTGCTGGGTTCGTGATCGTGCTCATGTCGACGACCATACGGCTCGACTGTGACAGAAAACCGGGGCGTTCAGCCAACCGGCACGAGGTAGCGCCACGTTGCCGTGAAGTGGAGGCCGGAGGCGGTCACCACGAGCACGTGGAAGACCTCGTGGGCCGAGAACACACGCGGCCAGAGCCGGGGTCTGCCCGTGACGACGATCACCATGCCGACCGTGTAGAGCAGCCCGCCGGCAGCGAGGAGCACGACGGCCCCGACGCCGGCGGCCCGAGCCACCGGCACCATGAGCGCCACTGCGGCCCACCCCAGCGTCGTCATGAGGGCGATGCCGAACGTGTTGCGATCCGTCGGAAAGAAACCCTGCTGGGCGATTCCGATGAGCGCCACCCCCCACACCGCCGCGAGGGTCCCCCAACGCCAGGCCCCATCCAGTGCGTAGGTGGCGGCAGGCGTGTACGAGCCGGCGATCAGCACGAAGATCATGGCGTGGTCGACGCGCTGCATGCGCTTCTTCCACACCTCACGCCACGGGATCGAGTGGTACAGGGAACTGGTCGTGTACAGCGCGACCATTCCGAGTGCGAAGACGACCACTGCCGTCCGGCTGGCCCACGTGGACGCCCGGATGAACAACGAGATGCCTCCGATCACGGCGGCGATGGCGGCGCCACCATGCAGGAAGCCTCGCACCGGGTTCTGCATCTTGCCGAGGGTGGCTCGATTCTCCCGACTCATGACGTCGGACCCTATCGCAACCGGCGGGGTAGATGGCGTCACGCCTCGTCCGACTCCGCATCATCGTCGTCGTCGTCGTCCTTCCGGAGCGCCCCCATGGACGCCAGGATCGACTGTCCCTGGTTCTCGCCCAGAGATGGCAACCGGGCGGATCGTCGCGAGTAGAACGAGCCGCCGGGTCGCGGCACCGCAGGCGGTTCCCGGTCCTCGGCCCATGGAGCAGGCTTGTCGTCGGTGGGCCGCTCCTTCGAGGGTGGCGCCTCGGGCGGCGGCTTGGTGGGTGGCTTCGGGCTCGCCGCCAGCAGGGCGTCCGTCGTGAAGTGATGGTGGACCGCCGCTCCGACGATGTCGTTGTCGACGATGGCGGCCCGCTGCGTGTCCAGGAACACGCCCAGCTCGGTCAATGACCCCTCGGCGACGGCTCGCAGCGCGTCCTCGAGGCCCTGTGCGACGGACTTCAGCGTTGCGAGTCGCTGCGCATACCGGGCCTCCTCGTCGCCGAGGCGCTGCTCGAGCTCTGTGACCTGACGGGTTCGCTCGCCGACTCTGGCGTCGATCTGGTCGAGCTCCGCCGTGATCTCGTTCTCACGCGTGCGGAGACGCTCCCGCATCTCCTCCTCCTCGCGCTCGACGACTTCCCGGCGCTCCCGCGCACTCTCCTCGGCAGCGTCCGTGATCTCCGTGGCCCTGCGCTCGGCTGCCTCGGTGGTGGCAGCGGCAGTCGCCTGCGCCTCTTCCAGGAGACGGGCCGCCTCCCCGGCGGCTGCGGTCTTCGCAGCATCGATGTCCGTCCTGAGCTCGTCGAGCTCGGCCTGCACGGTCGACAGCTCGCCCTGGGTCACGCTCAGCTCGTCGCGTGCCTTGGTGAGATCGTCCCGGACACCGGCGAGCTCGTCGCGCATCGAAACGATGAAGGCGTCGACGGCGGCGCGGTCGTATCCCTTCCGCGTCGTCGGAAACTCTGGGGTTGTGTCCGTCAAGGCCGTCTCCCCTGCGGCAACGTCACCCACCGAGCCGGTGGGTCACTGGTGTCCCTCTCTCGTCGGCATTCCTGGGCCGTTGCTGAAGTCGGCGGCACCGATCATCCGCCGCGGCGGATGCCTGCCCGTTTCAGCACGGCGGCGGGCACCCCCTCTGCGCGCCACGCGGCATAGCCGATGCCTTTGCGTTCCGAATAGCCGGCGGCCGCTTGCACGAAGGCCTCCTCGAGGCTCTCGGCATCGGCCTGGTCTGCGAGTTCGCCGAGCTGCTGTTGCGTGTCGAGCTTGCGCTGCTGGAGCTCGACCCTCTTCAGCGGGTCTTCCTCGGCCTTCAGCTGATCTTCGAGGGCGGCGAGCCGCTTCTCGAGTGTCTCCGGCCTGACGGGCCGCCCGGGCCGTCGCGTGCGACGAGTGGCCAGGAGGTAGGCCTTGATGGCCCGCGTCTCGCGTCGTCCCCGTGCCAGGGCCTCCTTGTGGGCGTCGCTCATGGCCACGTTGTCGGATTCCTTTCGCCTGCCGTCGGAACGGCGTGTCTGCTCCAATCCTCCCACAAGGCGGTGTGTGGAGCGCAGAATCTTTCGGAACCCGTCGTGGCCGCCTAGCGTTGACGAAAGAGAACGAGTCCCGAAGCTGCTGTGGAGCATCGCCGCCATGTCGGTGTCGTCAGTCCTCTCCAGACCCTTGTACCGGATCTACGAGTCGCGCCTGGTGCGTGATCTCGACCCCGCACGGCTGCCCTGCCACATCGGCGTCATCCTCGACGGCCACCGCAGGCATGCGAAGGCCGAGCGCATGCGCGACATCAAGGCGGCATATCAGGCCGGAGCAGACAAGATGATCGAGTTCCTCGGCTGGACCGATGAGCTCGGCATCGAGGCGGTGACCTGCTGGTTGCTGTCGACCGAGAATCTGCATCGGGCAGACGAGGAGCTGCAGCCGCTCGTCGAGGTGTTGACCGATCTGCTCGATCGGCTGCCCGACGTCCTCGAGTCGGACGTGGCGGCTCGCGTGATCGGTTCGCTCGATCTGCTGCCACCCGGGCTGCGTGATGCGGCGAAGCGGCTCGAGGAGAAACGTCCGACCGGACGGCGTCGGGTCACGGTTGCGCTCGGCTACGGGGGACGCCAGGAGATCGTCGACGCCGCCAAGGACCTCGTCGGCAAGCTCGTCGATCAGGGTGTCGGCATCGAGGACATCGAGGCGAAGATCGACGCCGATGGTCTGGCGTCGCACATGTACACGGCCGACATCCCCGATCCCGACCTGGTCATCAGGACGAGCGGCGAAGCCCGTCTGTCCGGTTTTCTGCTCTGGCAGTCGGCCTACGCCGAGTTCTCGTTCGTCGACGTCTACTGGCCGGTGTTCCGCCGCGTCGACTTCCTTCGCACATTGCGGGACTACACGAAACGGGACCGTCGCTTCGGACGGTGACGGGAATGCGCTCTCGCCCCTGACCGGGGTCACGCCCGATCGCTAGCGTGGCGGCATGCCGACGACGCACCAGGCGCTGCCCGATCCCCGCAACGCCGACATCCAGATATACATCAACGGCGAGTTCTTCCCCAGGGCGGAGGCGAAGATCTCGGTGTTCGACTCCGGGTACCTCGTCGGAGACGGCGTGTGGGAGGGCATCCGGCTCCACAACGGCACCCTGGTGTTCCTCGACCGTCACCTCGACCGGCTGTTCGCTGGTGCGGCGGCCATCGATCTCGACCTCGGCATGACCCGTGACGAGGTGGCGGCGGCGCTCTATGCGACCGCCGAGCGCAACGGTATGCACGACGGCGTCCACGTGCGACTCATGGTGACTCGGGGAGACAAGACCACTCCGTCGCAGCATCCCGCCAACCTCGTCGGGGGGCCGAACGTGGTCATCATCGCCGAGCACAAGAAGGCGGACCCCGAGGTCCGCACCAGGGGCATCACGTTGTTCACGGCCACGGTGCGTCGCCCCGGGCCCGACGTGCTCGACCAGAGGCTCAACTGTCACAGCAAGCTGCACGAGGTCATCGCGCTCATCCAGGCGGTCCACGCCGGTGCCGACGAGGCGCTGATGCTCGACGTCAACGGCTCCGTGGCCACCTGCAACGCGACGAACTTCTTCATCGTGCGATCCGGCGAGGTGTGGACGTCGACGGGCCACTACAACCTCAACGGTGTGACGCGGGGGATGGTCGTCGATGTCGCTCGACAAGCCGGCATCGTGGTGCGCGAGAAGGACTACTCGCTCACCGACGTCTACGCCGCCGACGAGTCCTTCGTGACCGGCACGTTCGGGGGTCTCACGCCCGTGCGTGAGATCGACGGCCGAAGCATCGGGACCGAGGTGCCAGGGCCGATGACGGTCAGGCTGTCCGAGCTGTACGCCTCCGCCGTGGCGAGAGAGGCCGCAGGGTGACGACGGACGTTCGCATCAACCTGATCTCGGGGCCGCGCAACATCTCGACAGGGCTGATGTACTCGTTCCGCAGCAGGTCGGACACGACGGTCGTCGACGAGCCCCTCTATGCGCACTACCTCACGGCGCACCCGGAGGTCGATCATCCGGGTCGTGAGGAGACACTGGCATCCATGAGCAGCGATGCGGAGACCATCGTGAACGAGGTGCTGCTGGCCGACTACCCGACTCCTGTCGTCTTCTTCAAGAACATGGGTCACCACGTCGGAAGAGTGGGCATGGATCTCTCGTGGCTGGACGCGATGACCAACGTCTTCCTGATCCGCGAGCCGGAGCCGATGCTGACCTCCTATATCAAGAACGTCGTCGATCCGACGCCCGAGATGACGGGGATGCCCCAACAGGTGGAGTTGCTGGAGCGCATCACGGCCGGCGGAGGCGAGCCGATCGTCCTGGAATCGTCACAGATCCTGCTCGACCCCGTCGGGGTCCTCAGCCGACTGTGCGAGCGGATCGGGATCCCGTGGGACCCGGCGATGCTCTCCTGGGAACCGGGTCCCAAGCCTGAGGACGGCGTCTGGGCGAAGTACTGGTACGGCCGTCTGCACGCAACGACCGGCTTCGAGCCGTACAACCCCAAGGACGAGAGGATTCCGATGCGTCTCCGCCCGACGCTCGAGGTGTTGGAGCGGTGCTACGACCGACTGCGGCCCTACGCCATCGAGGCATCGTATTGAGATCAACGCGGAGCAGTCCGTGATGCAGGAAGGGGACCCGCAGCGGGTCCCCTTCCTGCATGTCGGCTCCCTCAGGGCTCGACGATCACCTTGGCGCGCATCCAGAGGTGTGGCGTGCAGGCATACTCGTACTCGCCTGGCGTGTCGAACGTGTAGCTGAACACGTCGCCCTGGGCCATGAATCCGGAGTCGAACGAACCGTCGACCGCGGTGACCGTGTGCTGCTGGTCGTCCTGATTGATCCAGGTGACGGTCGTCCCAGCCTTCACGGTCAGCACGTTCACCGAGTAGTCGGGGATCGACTCGTTCTCGGCGAACTCGTCGTCGGCCGGCTGATCCTGGAACTCCCAGGAACCCGCCACGATGTCGACGACCTCACCCTCGGGGACGACCGGGGCCTCGGTGTCCTCGGGGGCCGGCTCGCCGAACGCCTCGAAGATCTCCGGGTTCTCGGCACCGACCACGGAGACGATCCCGATGGCGCCCTTGTCGAACGTCCTGGTGAGGGCGTGATCGACGAGGATGATGTTCGATGGCACCAATCCGATGAGATCGACAACGACCCCGCCGCCCGCGGGCACGAGCGTCGTCTGCGACCCGCGGATCGGCTCGTTCAGGGTCGCCCCTTCGGGCCAGACCGCGTCCCAATGGGATCCGATCGGGTGGAAGTTCGAGTCGAGGTTGAGCCCGGCGTTCACGAAGTAGAACCGCGCCCGGTCTCCGACCCGGATCGAGAGGGCGTTGTCACCCGTCAGCGCTCCCTTGGCGCCGTTGAAGACGACCATCGTGGGGTGCTCGTCGGTGAGAGCGGCCCGATCGAGCTCCTGGATCTCGCCTTCCGTGCCTTGCAGGTAGTACTCGGACTGAACGATGTAGAACTCGGCGTCCGCCTCGGGGAGCGGCTCTGCCGGGTCAACGAGGATTCCGCCATACATGCCGTGGGCGATGTGGGCGGGGACGTCACCCGCCGCACAGTGGTACATGAAGATGCCCGGGTAGAGCATCCGTGCTTCGATCACGGCACTCTCACCGGGGGCCACAGTCGTGTCTGCGGCACCGCCACCCTGTCCGGTCACGGCATGGAAGTCCACGTTGTGCACCCGCAGGTTCGTCGCAGGGTTGTGGATGACGAACCGGAGCACGTCACCCACCCGTGCCCTGACCATCGGGCCCGGACTGCCTGCGGCGACGGTCCGGTCGTCACCTCGGACGCGGTACCCCCACGTCTCGAATTGCACCCCGGTCTCGGGATCGATCGTGGCCACCTCCTCGACGATGTCGAATTCCACTTCGACGATCGCCGGTTCGGTCCTGGTCGAGGCGAGCGGCACGTTCGGTGCGTAGGCCGTTGCCGGCTCCGGGGCCACGCTCAGCTGCGATTTGGGAACCATCTCCGGCATCACCGACCCGAAGCCGGCCTCGGTCGGCGCAGGCGTGGGCTCCGGTGCCGGAGCCACGGTGGTGGCCGGTGCGGCAACTGCGCCGGTGGCGGCGACTCGCTCGTCCACGAGTGCGTTGACGATGTCGCTGTCGACGCTCTCGTGATCGGCCTGGAGGGCGAGGGCCACCACACCGATGACGACCGCGACAATCGCGGCGAGCAACCCTCCGATGACGAGCGTTCCGAGTGTGTAGTGGGGATGGGCGGGCACACCGGGTGTGTGGCCCTGGGTGTCGGGCCGCCGATCAGTCGTGATCATGGGTTGGCCTCCTCGTGAGTTCGCTCCAGGAGCGGGGTCGTCGCAAGCTCGGTCAACAGCGCATCACGCGCCCGGATCCATGCGTCGTGGATGGCGCACAGGTCTTCGCGCGGGCAGGCGGCGTTCTCGAGTACGCAGCGGCCGTTGTCGGTGGGTCCCTCGATCGACTCGATCACTCTGAGCATCGTGACGTCCCCCGGATCGACGACGAACGCGAACCCCCCAGAGGGCCCGCGTTCGGAGTCGAGGATGCCATCCTCCACGAGTGGCTTGAGCACCTGCGTGAGGAACCCGGGGCTGGTCGCCAGCTGATCGGCGAGACGCCGGGCGGTCTGCCGGTCACCCTCGGCCAGGAGCCTGAGAGCCCGCACGGCGAGGTCGGTGCGATCGAGGATCTCCAATTTCATAGTTCAATACTGTGAAATTGTGAAAGCTGTCACGAGGGTCCAAAGTCCCATATCTCGGTGAGAGGCCCGTCGACTGGACGGGTCGTGGGAGACCGATAAGCTCCCCAGAAAGAACCGAAGGCCGCCTTTCGGCGGCCCCGGTTCGGGCTTAGACGGGAGGTAGGAAGGCATCCTGTCTGAGTGTTGCATCGGCAGCACCCGACCGGATCTTGAGGGGTTTGTGAGAAATTCTTCCGCGGTGCTCGAGGACCTCGTCGACCACCTGAAACGTCATGCGCTGCGCACGGACGGGCCGTTTCGGCTGTCGTCGGGCGGCACGTCGAGCTGGTATCTCGATGGTCGCCAGACGACGTTCGACGGTGAGGGTGCCGTGATGCGCCCAAACCACCGCATTTCGCCCTTCCATTGCCTTTAGCATCTCGTATCCAAACTCGCGAGACCCACTGGGCAGGTAG
>CAYFYC010000009.1:9199-53880 GCA_964347305.1 uncultured Acidimicrobiaceae bacterium
ACGTCGAGCTGGTATCTCGGTGGTCGCCGGATGATGTTCGACGGTGCCGGAGCGCGCCTGGTCGGACGAGCCGTGCTCGAAGCGCTCGACGACTCCGTGACGGCGGTCGGTGGGCTCACGATGGGTGCCGATCCGGTGGCCGTTGCGACCGCGATCGCCGGCGCCGATCGCGGTCTGCGTGCCTTCTCGATCCGGAAGACCACCAAGGACCACGGAACCGGCGGACGCATCGTCGGCCGGCTCGATCCGGAGGATCGCGTGGCGCTCGTTGATGACACGATCACGACGGGCTCTGCCTTCGTCGAGGCGGCGAACGTGGTGCGCGAGGCCGGAGTCGAGATCGTGCAGGCGATCGCCGTCGTCGATCGCAGCGGGGGAGTGGTCGCGGCGCGACTGCGAGACCTGGGGGTCCGTTTCGAAGCGCTCGTCGAGCCCGCCGATCTGGGAGTGCCGCCGTCGTGATCCATCTCTCCGTCGACCGTTCCGTCACCCGGCAGCTCCTGCTGATGATCGCCGGTCTCGTGTTGGTGCTTGCGGCCATCGACGTGATGTGGGTGCATCGGCTGTCGGGCCCGCCGGAGACGAACGACGACGGTGCCATCACGTCGAGGGGCAGCGCCCAGCGCAGACAGGACATCCTCTGGTCGAGCATCTTCCTCGTCGCCGGTGGCTCGGTCGTCGGTGCGGGTGTCGTGGGCCTCGTGCGCCGCCGCGGCGTGTTGGAACTGACTGATGCCGGCATCCGTGCTCGGGTGCTGTCGTCGAACGGCTACCTGGAGCTGCCCTGGGGAGAGATCGAGATCATCCGCACCGGGGTCGACGACGCCGGCAATGCGATCGACGAGCCCTTGCTCGTCGTGACCGTGCGAGATCCGCTCCTCTTCCCCCACGATCTCTGGGGCGCCGAATGGCGGGGGCGAGAGCTCCGTATCGATGCGGGCGCCTGGGGGAAACCCGTCGAGGACGTCGTGGTGCACGCGGCGCTGCTCGCCGAGCGCCGCAGCCCGCAGACGGAGGTCGAAGTGGCCGAGGGCGGGGACGAGCCCTGATGCTGATCGGCGCCCACACGGATCCGACGCGCCCTCTCGCCGAGGCAGCGGAACGAGGCGCCGACCTCGTCCAGATCTTCCTGTCGGATCCCCAGGGGTGGAGGAAGCCGAAGCCACGGGAGGATGCCGAGGAGCTACGAATCGCCGGACTCCCGATCTACGTCCACGCGCCGTACCTCATGAACGTCGCCTCCCCGAACAACCGCATCCGCATCCCGAGCCGGAAGAACCTCGCCCAGGCAGCCGAGGCGGCCGATGCCATCGGTGCGGCCGGTCTCATCGTCCACGGTGGGCATGTGGGCGACGACGAGGACATCGCCGTCGGCTACGAGCGGTGGCGCAAGGCGCTCGAGAGCTTCGAGTCCGAGGTCCTCATCCTCATCGAGAACACGGCCGGCGGTGGCAACGCCGTCGTACGGGAGCTCGCCAACTACGGACCGCTCTGGGACGAGATCGGCGACATGAACGTCGGCGTCTGTCTCGACTCGTGCCACACCTGGGCAGGGGGCGGTGACGTCGGGGGCTCGGTCGATCAGGTGCGCCGGCTCACGGGCAGGGTCGATCTGCTGCACTGCAACGATTCCCGCGACCCCCACGACTCGAGACGTGATCGACACGCCAATCTCGGAGCCGGCCACATCCCCGAGGAGCAGATCGTCGAATTCGTGGTGGCGGGCGATGCCCCCGTCGTGCTCGAGACTCCCGGTGGCGTGGCAGAGCACATCGCCGATCTCGAATGGTTGCGCTCACGCCTCTAGCGTCCGCTGATCTGGCCAGATCGGCGATTGTTTCGTATCCTCGGGTGCTGTTCGCCCGCCCGCAGAGGCCGATGGAGGAGGGAGCAGGCGTTGCGCAGAGCCACTCGTATCCTCGCCGATCTCGCCTTCGTGGCCGCAGCCGCGGCGCTGCTCGTGGTGGTGGGCATCGGCATCAGCATCGCGGCGGCTGCCGACGAGGTGCCACGCAACGTCTTCGTAGACGGCTACGACGTGGGCGGATACGGAGAGGCCGACCTGGACCGAGTGCTCCGCCTGATCGAGTCGAATCACCGTGATGACATCGTCGTGGTGCAGGTCGACGGGCTGATCATCGAGACGACCCACGGTGAGGCAGGGATCTCGCTCGATCACGAGGCGGTGAAGCAGGCGGCCATGAACGCCGCTGCGTCGACCGACGGTCTGGTGGATCGTTTCACCGAATGGCGGGAGAGTTTCGATCGTCGGATCGATGTGCCGTTGTCCTTCACCTTCGATCCCGATCCGATCGAGGCGATCGTCGCCGATCATCCCGAGCGGGTGCGGGCGGAGCCGATCGAGCCGTACTTCAGCGGTTTCGACGGGCCGTGGGAGTACCAGCGCCCGGTGCAGGGCGCCGAGCTGCTGCCCGACGTGGTCTCGGCCGCCCTCGGCGACGCGGTGGCCACCAACCAGCGTCCGTTCCAGACGACGGTGCAATGGACGCCCGTTCCCACGAACATCTCGGAGGACCAGTTCGCTGCGGCCTTCGCCGAGGCCGAGCGGTTGGCCGATCGACTGACGATCGAGGTGAACGACAGGACGGGCATCATCGGCGGCGAGTCCGTTCGACGCTGGATCGAGTCGGTCGTCGTCAACGGGGAGATCTTCCCCGTGTTCGACGACGACCGCGTCGAAGGCACGATCGAGCGCTTGTTCGCCGACTACGCAGACGAACTGCCCGAGCCGCAGTTCTGGGTCGAGGACGGCGAGGTCGTGGTCGATCTCGGCGAGCCCGCCCTGCGGTGCTGCGGCGATGGCACTGCCGAGTTGATCTGGGAGGCCGCCAACGGCGATCGCACCAAGTCCGTCGAGCTGCCGACCACCCTCGTCGAAGATGACCTCGGAGCCGCACGCGCCGCCGAGTACGGCATCAGCGAGAAGGTCGCCTCGTTCACGACCCGCCATCCGTGCTGCGCCTCCCGCGTCCGCAACATCCATCGCATCGCCGACCTCGTGCGCGGCCAGATCATCGCACCGGGTGAGAGCCTCTCGATCAACGAGTTCATCGGTCCCCGCACCCGAGCCAAGGGCTTCGTTCCCGCCGGCGTCATCAAGGCGGGCTACTTCGACGAGGATGTCGGCGGCGGCATCTCACAGTTCGCAACGACGACGTTCAACGCGGCGTTCTTCGCCGGCATCGACATCCCGCAATACCGGGCCCACTCGGTGTACATCTCGCGGTATCCGTACGGCCGTGAGGCGACGCTGAACTACCCCCAGCCGGATCTCGAGCTGGAGAACAACACGCCCTATCACCTGATGATCTGGACGAGCTACACGGGAACGTCGATCACGGTGTCCATCTACTCGACGCCGTACTGGGACGTCGAGCAGACCGGGCAGTTCACGTCACGGGCCGGTCAGTGCCGCAACGTGACCACGATCCGGGAACGGGTCGATCCGGAGGGCAACGTCTTCGAAGACCGGTTCACGGCTTGGTACCGGCCCGGCAACGGGTTGGACTGCAACGGGAATCTGATCCCGCGCGCCGGTGACGACGTCGTCTCCGCGATCGGCTGAGCCTCAACGCTCGAGCAGCCACCGGATGCGATCCGTGCCGGCGATGTGGTGGACGACCAACAGTCCCAGGAAAACCCACCCTGCCGTGTTTCCGAAGGCGATCAGCAGGCCCGCCCAGCCTCCGGCGAAGACGACCAGCTCCAGCCCGAGGCGGGTTCGTCCGGGAATGGCCACCGGTGCCGGTCCCGGGTCCCCCGGCACGCGGTAGCGGCCCCACAGCCAACCCGCCCCCACGGGAAGGACGACAACGAGGGCTCGCAGGAGGCCCGTGCCGAGCGACCAGCCGAGCCCGGCCAGCCCGACGAGGGCGGCGATCTCGAGGCCGAACCGGAGGGCGGCGTTCCATCCCGACATGGGCGACGTGCTCACGACACGGGATCGTACGCGCCCGGGCCGTCGACCGGCGGGGCGTCAGGGTCGCTCGAGATAGAAGAGCCCGTCCGCGGTGCGGGTGTAGCTGCCGCCGGCCATCCGGCCGACGATGCGGATGGCCTCGTGGTGGACCCGGGTGCCGTCGAGGAATTCCGGTCGCACGTGGATCCGCCGCACCGTGCCGAACACCACGGTGTTGATGGGTGGATCACCGAGGTCGACGGTCTGCAGCAGCTCGCACTCGAGCACGGCGGAGGCCTCGGCCACGTACGGGGCGTCGACGGCCTCACCGTCGCGCGCTGTGAGGCCGGTGAGAACGAATTCGTCGACGTCTTCCGGGTACTCACCCGAGGTGAGGTTCATCGCCTCGGCGACGTCCTCCGTGACGATGTTGACGGTGAACGATCCAGTGGCCACGACGTGGGCCAACGTGTCTTTCGGGTGACCGTTGCGACGTCCCGCCGAGAAGACGACGGTGGGTGGTGTCCCGGCAACGGCGTTGAAGAAGGAGTACGGGGCGAGGTTGTTGCCGCCGGCCGGGTTGCGGGTCCCGATCCACCCGATGGGTCGCGGGACCACGAGACCCGTCATCAGCTTGTAGCGATCGATGCCGTCGAGATCGTCGGGATCGAAACTCGTGTGCGGGGGCGTGGTCATCGGCGCCCGATTGTACGAGCGGCGTGACACCTGCCGTGCGGCTCGCCACGTGGACGCGCCTACGATCGTCGCTCATGGCACCTCGTGTTCACGTCCTCGGCATCTCCGGCAGTCTGCGGGCCGCATCGCGGAACTCGGCTGCCTTGCGCTGGCTGAGTGAGCACGCGCCTCCGGGGGTGTCTCTGGAGATCGCGGACATCTCGGACTTCCCGCTCTACAACTGGGATCTCGAGCAGCAGGGTCTCCCCGAGCCAGTGCAGCGAGTCGTCGCTCAGGTCCAGGCGGCCGACGCCGTGCTGTTCGCCACTCCGGAGTACAACTACTCCGTCACCGGCCCGCTCAAGAACGCCATCGACTGGCTCTCACGACCTCCCCAGGCGCTGTGGGGGAAGCCCGTGGCGATGTTCGGCGTGGCGGGGCGCTCCGGCTCGATGCGGAGCCAGCTCCATCTGCGGGAGATCGTCTTCCACGAGGAGGTCCAGCTCGTGCTCCGACCCGAGGTGCTCATCTCGATCGGGGATGCCTTCGATGGCTCGGAGTTCGTGGGGGAGCGGGCGCAGGAGCAGCTGCTGCGGCTCCTCGATGCACTGCGGGCCCAGGTGCTCCACAGCGACGTGAAACGGCACCGGGTGCTGGTCGTGGGTCGCGATCCGGCCCGGATGCGGCGGGCGCTGCGCCTGCTCGAGGAGGTGAAGCTCGACGCCGTGGGTGCCCTCGACGATGCCGACGCCGTGGCACAGATCGAGACGGGCGGGTTCGATGCCGTGCTGATCGGTGGAGGCGTGGAGGACGCCTCCCGGGCGATGCTCAAAGAGGTCGCGATGTCGTCACCGGACCATCTGCCCTGCGTCGACGTCGCCGGTCACCGCCTGATCGCGAGCGCGGCCCTCGAGGCCGTTCACGGCTGATCTCAGAGGGCGTGGACCGCGGCGACGACGGGCGCCATCGCCTCGACATCGGCCGGGTCGTTCGTGGCGAGGTCGCAGCGGACCTCGGTGAAGCCGAGTTCCTGGAGTCCCGCGATGTAGGCGACGATGCCGTCGACGCCGCCACCCACAGGGGTCTCCATCCTCGGCGGGGACGTGTCGCTGCCGGGTGGAACGATCGAGTACACGTCGATGGTGCGCGTCAGCGTCGCCGGATCCCGGCCGACCTCGGAGCACGCCGACACCAGTTCCTCGATGATCGGTCCCATGCGCTCCCTCACCTGGTCGATGGTCTCGTCCCACGCCCACCAGTTCCACTCGTCGGCGAACCGGGCGACGAGCCGCAGCATCTTCGGGCCCCCGGCGGCGATGTTGATGCGCGGCCCCGTGCCGGTCGGGCCACGCAGCACGAGTTCGGCATCGATGGCGGAATAGAAGTCGCCTTCGAAGTCCGCCTTGCCGGTCTTCAGCAGCGAGTGGACGATCTCGATGGTCTCGACGAACCGGGAGTAGCGCTTGTCGGTGGGGAAGCCGAACGCCCGATAGTCCGAGTCCTCGGTGTTGCCGGCGCCGATGCCCAGTACGAAGCGGCCGCCGGACATCTCGTCGAGGGTCTCGGCCATCTTCGCCACGAGGGCCGGTGATCGATATGGCGAGTTGATGACGGACGGGCCGAACGAGATCCTGTTCGTGTCGGCGGCGAGGCCGCCCGAGATCGTCATCGATTCCCAGACGCCGTCGCTGGCCGTCTCACCGCGATAGAGCAGCGCATCCTCGTAGACGAACATGTCGAAGCCGACGTCCTCGGCAGTGCGGGCAAGTGTGGCCACCGACTCCCAGGTGGGTGGCGGCGTGTCGCCACCAGGGCGGCCGTGGAGTTGTGTGATCAGCCCGATGCGCATGGTCATGGCTCAGTAGGCCCCCTCAAGCTTGGTGTGGTCCCAGGTGGCGATCTTCTCGGGCTCCACGATCACCACGGTGTTCTTGTCGGCGAACCTCCCGAATGCCGTCTCCAGCGCATCGGTGTCGAGCTCGACCCGCCGTCCGCCGATCATCTCGTACTTGGCGGCGAGCTCACCGTAGATCTCCAGCACGAAGGCACGGTCGTCCACCAGCGTGGCGGTTCCCCGGATCATGGCGCCGCGCAACTCGGTGTAGGCCTCGCCCGTCTCGAGGAGCACGGAGAGCCTCGGGTTGCGCCGCAGGTTGACGATCTTCTGCGACTTCGTGAAGGACCGGAACACGATCTTCCCCTCACGGACGACGTACCACATCGGTGCCAGATGCGGATAGCCGTGAGCGTCGATCGTCGCCACCTGGAGCGTGTGTCCCGATGCGAGGAAGGTGGCGAGTTCCTCCTCGCTCAGCGAGATGTCTTTGCGAGCCATACCGCGAATGTAGCCACGCGGCCATACGCCGTGAGCCGAGGCGACGCACCCCTCTACACTGAGTCCGACGCAGTGGAGCGGGCCGGCCACGGGCGACCCTCGGGCGGGCGATGGCGCAAGGCACGGCTCCGGTGCGGCCACCAACGTTCGCATTCCCTCAACCTCCGGGTGGGGAGAAAGGAACCCGGATCGTGTCCGGCAAGATGACCGCACCGAAGGTGCTCGCCCGCAAGGGTGGCACGCCACTGAAGATGATCACCGCGTACGACTTCCCTTCGGCGATGATCGCCGACCGGGCCGGAGCCGACATCATCCTGGTCGGCGACTCGGTGGCGAACGTCGTCCTCGGTCGTGACGACACGCTCGGCATGACGGTCGACATCATGATCCACCACACGAAGGCTGTGACGGCGGCCAAGCCCGACGCTCTCGTCGTGGGCGACATGCCGTGGTTGAGCTACCACTCGACGCCTGCGGAGACGGTCGCCAACGCAGGCAGGTTCGTGCGAGACGGAGGCGCCGAGGCGGTGAAGCTGGAAGGCGGCCGCAAGCGGCTGGAGATGGTCGAGGCCGTCCTGGCCGCCGAGATCCCGGTGATGGGCCACCTCGGGCTCACTCCACAGTCACTCCACACGATGGGCGGCTATCGGGTCCAGGGCAAGCAGGCGCAAGCCGCGTATGAGTTGATCAGCGATGCCCACGCCCTCGCCGACACCGGGGTCTTCGCCATCGTGCTCGAGGGCGTCCCGGACGTGCTGGCTCGGATGGTGACCGAGGAGATCCCCGTGCCCACCATCGGCATCGGCGCGGGCCGTGACACCGACGGTCAGGTGCTCGTGTTCCACGACGTGCTCGGGCTCGGTGGTGGTGACTATCTCCCGAAGTTCGTCCGCCAGTACGCCGATCTCGCAGGCGATGCGGTTGCCGCCGTTCAGCGGTTCTTCGCCGACGTCGAGTCCGGCGACTTCCCCGGAGACGAGGAGACCTATCACATGCCCGAGGAGGCCAGGGAGATCCTCGAGGAGCTCTCCCAGCACCCGTCATCGACGGGCGGGGGCCCGGTATCCGGCGATTCCCTGCTCGCCGACGAGAAGATGGGGTCGTGACGACGTAGCGCTGCTCGTCGGCGAGACTGCGGTGATGCGTCGCTGGCTCTTCGTGCTGCTCGTGCTCGCCGCCTGTGGCGGCACCATCGACGATGCTCCCGTGAGCAGCTCCCTCACGTCACTCGATCCGGCGACGGCAGAAACCGTCGTCGTGCCGAGGCAACTGGCCGATCTGGACCTCGTCACCCTCGACGTGGCAGGTCGCACGTTGCTTCTCGCCGTTGCGGACGACGCGCTCGAGCGCGCCACCGGCTTGATGTTCATCTCCGACCTGGACGATCTCGACGGCATGGTCTTCGTGTACGGCAGTGACACCACGACCACGTTTCACATGGAGAACACATTGATTGCGCTCGACATCGCCTTCTTCGCCGCCGACGGCGCCCTGGTGTCGAAGACGACCATGACTCCTTGTCTCACCGACGACTGTCCCGATTACCAGGCCACGGGGCGGTATCGCTATGCGATCGAGGTTCCTGCCGGCGAGTTCGATCGCCTCGATGCCTCGTCGCGGCTCGACGTGACACCACTCGCGGACTGAGCCTTTGCGGCTCGGGGCTACACTCACGCCCACATCTTCCATATTCGACCCCTGCTCCCGGCCGCGTCCGGGGGCCTTCCGCAACCGCGGATGCCCAGAGGAGGTGACGCACGTGCGTCAGTACGAGCTGATGGTGATCCATCGGCATGACATCGACGAGCCCGACGTCAGGTCGCTCGTCTCAGGCATCGAGGCCCGCATCAACGAAGCCGGCGCCGTCGAGTCCAGTGATTTCTGGGGGAAGCGCCGCTTCGCCTACGAGATCGATCACATGAACGAGGGCTTCTATTCGGTCGTCGAGTTCCAGGGTGAGCCTGCACTCGTCGACGAGATGGACCGGGTCCTCTCCCTCGCCGACGAGGTGGTTCGTCACAAGATCCTGCGGCGAGCCGACAAGGAGAGCTGATTTCGTCACAACGACGGCGCACACTGTCGCCGTTGTCAGTGACGAGCAGCGAACAGAGAGAAGCTGAGTATGAGCAACAACGTGACATTGATCGGAAACCTCGTCGAGGACCCCGAGCTGCGCTTCACACCGAACGGTGTGGCGATGGCCAAGCTGCGCTTCGCCGTCAACCGGCGCTGGCAGGACCGCAACGGCGAGTGGCAGGAGGACACGAGCTTCTTCGGCGGCACCGTGTGGCGTGACATGGCTGAGAACGTCGCCGAGTCTCTCACCAAGGGGATGCGCGTCATCATCGTGGGCCGGCTCCAGCAGCGGAGCTGGGAGACGCCCGAGGGCGACAAGCGATCCATCGTCGAAGTCGACATCCAGGAGCTCGGTCCCTCGGTCCGTTGGGCGACCGCCAGCGTGACGAAGTCTCCCCGCACCGGCGGTGGCTTCGGCGGTGGTGGCGGTGGCGGTGGCTACGGCGGCTCGACCCCGCCCGCACCGGTCGCTCGCGACGACTACGGGCCCGACGAGGCGCCGTTCTAGATCCAGGAGAACACCAACCATGGCCAACAACAGACGTCGGAAGCGCCGCAGAGGCCCTGCCGATTTCAAGAAGAAGCGACGTGTCGTCTACAAGTTCGGAGACGACGAGTACGTCGATTACAAGGACGTCGTCCTGCTCAGGAAGTTCATGTCGGATCGCGGCAAGATCCGCGCCCGGCGGGTGACCGGTCTGAGCACGAAGCGGCAGCGTGAGGTGGCGACCGCCATCAAGAACGCACGCGAGATGGCGCTGCTCCCGTACCACCAGCCGAGGTCCTGATGAAGCTCATCCTCACGCAGAACGTCAAGGATCTGGGCGGCAAGGGCGATGTCGTCGACGTCGCCGACGGCTACGGCCGCAACTATCTCGTCCCGCGCGGGCTCGCGGTCAAGGCCACTGCGGGTGCGCTGCGTCAGGCGGACGCCATGCAGAAGGCGCGGATCGAGGCCGAGCAGAAGGCGCTCGCCGATGCCGAGGCGATGGCGACGTCCCTCGTCGGGACCCGGATCGTCGTCGCAGCACGAGCCGGCGACGAGGGCAAGCTCTTCGGATCCATCGGTGCGGCGGACATCGTGGAAGCGATCCGGAAATTCACCGGTGTCGAGGTCGATCGCCACATCGTCGCCGTCACCGCTCCGATCAAGGAGATCGGTCTCCACGAGGTGCGGCTCAAGCCACACGCCGAGGTGGAGTTCCCGGTGACCCTCGACGTGATCCCCGCTTCCTGACCGAACCTCCGACGAACCACGAAGGGGACGGACACCGTCCCCTTCGTCGCGTCTGCAGGAGTCGTAACCGCCGGCCGGACGGGGTTGAATGCAGCAGACATGGTGGTTCGCAGGTTGACCAGGGGAGACGAGGCGCTGCTGGCCGCCGTCCTCGGTGAGTTCCGCAACGTCGTGCCCGAAGATCCTGCTTCCTTTCTCGGGGATCCACGCTGCCAGGTGTGGGTCGTCGAAGCCGAGGGCGCCACCGTCGGCTGGTGTTGGGCCCATGAGTTGGGGCGCCCGGACGGTAGGCGCGATCTGCTCGTCTACGAGCTCGAAGTGGTCGAGGCGGCACGGCGCCGCGGTCACGGGCGGGCGCTGCTCGACACCGTGCTTCGGGAGGCCGAAGCCGCGGGCTACGGGAAGCTCTGGTTGCTCACCGACTCCGACAACACCGCCGCACAGGCCCTCTATGCCGGCGCCGGCGGCGATGCGAGAACCCAGGTCCTCTACTCCTGGTCGCCGGTCACAGGCCGCTCCTCGGGACCGGTCGCGAAGTAAATCCTCGCCTCGCGAAATCACTCCAGGCGCTCACCTGGACTCGCGGGCACCATGCTGCGTATCTTCTCCCGGTCCCCGAACGAGGCCACACCTCGCCTCGAGAAGGGGGCGGACTTCCCCGAGGAAACGTGGGTGAGTCGCGTTCGGTGTCACACCCGGATGGCAGAGTGTTGGGGCAGGGCATCCAGAGTGCCCGTGAGGACGGAGGAGAACGATCGTGACATCAGTGGTGGATCGACCCGCGCGAGGTCTCCTCACCGCGCCCCACAGCACGGAGGCGGAGGAGTCGGTGCTCGGAGCCATCCTGCTCAGCGCCGATGCGGCCAACATCGCCCTGGAGCACCTCCACGCGGACGATTTCTACTCCCCCGCCCACACGGCGATCTTCGATGCCGTGGTGACGTTGTTCGATCAGAACAAGCCGATCGATGCGATCACCGTGTCGGAGGAGCTGCGCCGTGCACAGATGCTGGAACGAATCGGTGGCGTCGACTCGCTCACGAGGCTGATCGACGGGGTGCCGACCACGTCGAACATCGAGTACTACGTCGGCATCGTCGAGGAGCATGCGCTGCGGCGCCGGCTCATGGGTGCCGCAGCAGACGTGTCGACACACGCTGCGGCTTTGACCGATCCCATCGCCCAGGTGCTCGACAAGGCGGAACAGGCGGTGTTCCAGGTCGCGGAGCGCCGCGTCGGTGGCGGACTCATGCCCATCGATCCCATGCTCGGTCCGATCATCGAGCGCGCCGAGGAACTCAACAGAAACGGCCAGGAGGTCACCGGCATCCCGACGGGGTTCCGTGATCTGGATCGCAAGCTCTCGGGGCTCCATCCCACGAACCTGCTCATCATCGCCGCACGACCCGGCATGGGGAAGTCCTCGCTCGCCCTCAACATCGCCCAGAACGTCGCCGTCGACGGTCTGCCGGTTGCCGTCTTCTCGCTGGAGATGAGTCGCGAGGAGATGGTGACCCGCATGATGTGCGCCCAGGGTCGAATCGACTCGCAGCGGTTGCGGACGGGGCGTCTCGACGAGAAGGACTTCACCAAGCTGTCGAACGCCGCGAGCGTCCTCTACAAGAAGCCGGTGTTCGTCGACGACTCCCCGGGCCTCACCGTCACGGAGATCCGTGCCAAGTGCCGTCGGATGATGCGGCGCCACGGGCTGAGCGTGGTCGTGGTCGACTACCTCCAGCTCATGCAGGGCTCCGGTGGCGAGAACCGTCAGCAGGAGATCGCAGTCATCTCACGATCGTTGAAGAACCTGGCACGTGAGCTCAACGTGCCGGTGATCGCGCTCTCACAGCTGAACCGGTCGCTGGAGAGTCGGGAGGACAAGCGCCCCCGGCTGTCGGACCTCCGCGAATCGGGTTCGCTCGAACAGGACGCCGACGTCGTCATGTTCATCTACCGGCACGAGTACTACCACCCGGAGGCGATCGAGACCAAGGGCATCGCCGAGGTCATGATCGCCAAACACCGGCAGGGCAGCACGGGCAAGGTCGACATGACGTTCCTCCCCGAGTTCACGCTCTTCGCCGACATGGGCCGCGACGCCGCCGTCATCTGAGCTGCTCGTGCTGCAGCTCCGGGACAGGCGTGGACGAGGAGCCCACCGGGGCGAGAGAGGGGACCGATGGCCGGGCACACAGCACTCCTGACAGATGCTGCTGCGCTCGGTGAGATCCTCGATGCGGGCGGGCGCTGGGGGAAGGGACGCATCGTCACTGCGACTCCGAGCCGAATCGGTGCCGACTACGGGTTGAGCGGAGTCGTCCATCGGGTCGAGGTCGTGCTCGACGACGGCACTCGAACGTCGCTCATCGCAAAGACGGAGGACCCGGAGCGGACCCGGAGAGCGGTCGTCGCCTGGGACCATGCCGGCCAGAAGCTGGGGCGCTCGGTGCCGGTGCTCTATGGCTCGGTCATCGACGAGGACGATGGCTTGATCCTGACAGAGGACATCTCACCAGGGCGGCAAGGAGACGATCTGGGCGGCTGCTCCACCCTGGAGGCAGAGGACATCGTGGATCTGGTTGCCCGGCTCCACGTAGCCACGCAGTTCGCCCCTGGCGAGGAGGGTTCCGAGCACGCACCGAGCTTCGCACTGAGGCCTCGCTCGCCAGATCGGTGGGAGAAGGCGCTCGACAAGGCCACGACGCGCTATCCGGACGTCGTCCGCTCGACCGCCGTCTCCCGGCTGCACCGGCTTCCCGAACAGCTGATCGAAGAGGCCGCGCAGATCGACCTCGTAGCGCAACGCTCGTGGATCCACGTGGACCCACACCTCGACAACATCCTCTGGCGTCCCGACGGTGTTCCTGTCCTGCTCGATTGGTCGAACGCCCGCATCGGCCCACCCGAGGTCGACGTGGCCGCGCTGCTCATGGGGTATGGGTTCAGAGCGAGTCCGCCGCTGCGGCCCGACGCACTCCTGCGCCGGTACGAACGCACCGCGGGCCGTGCCGTCGACGACGACCGGCTTCGGATCGTCCTGCTCGCCGTGTTCGTACAGGGTGTCCTCGGGTGGGCAGGCGAGGAGTCGAACGAGGGTTTTCCCGATCGCAAGCGCCTGCTGCGCGACGACACGATCGGTCGCGCCATCCGGGCCCTCGAGTGGGCCGACCAGGGTGGATGAGAGTCTCCCGCAGGTCAGCCGAGCCGGCTCGTGTCGATGTCGACGCCTCTGTCGGTCACGACGAGGGGCACGTCCGTGATGCCTCTCGTGCCGGGTCCGTCGACGACGGCGCCGTCGATCCCGTAGCGACCGCCGTGGCAGGGATCGGCGAACCGCACCCGATCGTCACGCCCTCCGACGACCTCGAGACGACAGCCACGCCAGGGGCTCGTCGTGAGGAGACCGTGCCACCCGCCATCGAGGTCGCGGGTGATGAAGACGGCGTCGATCGGAGTACGTGTCACGCGTCCGCCGAGGTCCTCCGGAGCCCACACGAGCATGTCGACTGACACTGTCACGCGGACGACGTCACCGGGTTGCACGTCGCCGGCGGCGACGAGCACGCCCGGTTCACCCCCACGCGGCAGCAGCCACAAGAGGGCCACGAACGCCGTCAGGCCGACCGCAAGGAGCGCCGCTCTCACGAGCCGATCGTATCGTGGCGAGCCGGCGCGACGACCCGGCCGGTGAGCCGACGGCTACATGCGTCCCGGGCGGGTCCTCCGGCCCCACGCCGACCCGGATGACCGACCTGAGATCTCGTCCATGCGGATCTGGACGATGTAGGCCTCGCCCAGGGGCGGGCCGCTCGGACCGCTCACCAACGTCTCGTAGGCCTTGGCGTACTTCTTGATCAGGGCACCCTCCACGAGGGCGGCGGTGGCCGGGTCCTCGACGATGCGTGCTGATCCCTGCCCGACGACGGACACCCACGCTCCCGTCTCGGAGTCGACCTCCGAGACCTCCAGCCCCACACGGGGGTCGTTGCGGAGCGCGTCGATCCGCCTGCCGCCGTACGTGCGGAAGAAGATGTCACCGTCGATGACGACATACGACAGCGCCGTCACGTACGGTGCGGGGTCGACACAGGCCAGGTGCATGACGGTGGCGGTGTCGAGCAGCTCGTGGATCTGCGACCTGGTCAGTTCTTCCATGGCGAAACCTTGGTCGATGGGACGTGACGGGCGCCAGCGTAGCGGCGCCCCTCGTCACGGGACTCTGGACCCTGAGGCGACCGGAACACGCCACAGCACGCGTGTGCCTCCCGATCCCGCGGCCGCCGTGAAGGAGCCGCCCAGCGCTTCGCTTCGGCGACGCATGTTCTCCAGGCCGAATCCGGGATCTCCTTCCGCCGAGAGCCCGACACCGTCGTCGATCACCTCGAGCGTGCACCACCCGCCGTCGATCGTCACGCGGACCGACAGCTGAGTCGCTTCGGCGTGCTTGACCACGTTTGCGACCGCCTCTCGCACCGTCGAGAGCAGGTGTTCGATGACGCGGGACGAGATGAGCTCGACCTCGGGCGAGACGTCGATGTCGACGTGGTCGAGCCCCGTGTGTCGGATCATGTCGAGCACGATCTCTCGAGTCTCCTCGGCCACGTTGCCCGGGGTCGCCTTGCGGATGTCGAAGATCGTGCGTCTGAGACGGTCGATCGTGCCGTCCAGCGCCTGGGCAACGCCACGCACGTCGTCCTGGGCGGTCGAGTCGGTCTCCGGATCGAGCTTCCTGGCGATGGCGTTGAGCTTGAGGCCGGCCGCAAAGACCTCCTGGATGACGGTGTCGTGCAAGTCGCGTGCGATGCGCTCCCGGTCCTCGAGAATCGCCAGGGTGGATTCCTGCTCGTCGATACGGCGCCAACTGCGCTCCAGGTCGGTCGTGTCCCTGATCACTGCGGCGGTGACGCCATCCCCGATCGGGGTGAGGGCGATGTCGACGGGGAAGTCCGAGCCGTCCTCCCGTTGACCCATCAAGCTGAGCCCTGCGCCCATACGTCGCGGGTGTGGATCCTCGGCGTAACCGGTGCGCAGCGACTCGTGGCGGCTGCGGGCCTCGGTCGGCACGAGCGCCTCCACTCGCAGTCCGACGAGATTCTCGTACCCGAACATGAGGAGCGCGGATCGGTTCGCCGCCGTGATGGTCCCCGATCGATCCACGAGGATGATGGCATCGGGGGCTTCGGCGAAGAGAGGAGAGTTGAGGTCGACCATCGACAAGGAGCTTATCGGCCTGCTTAGGGACCTCCGTCCCTCGGCCTTCCGACCACAGGCCCTCTCGGAATCGGCGCGCGGCGTCGATCATGACGCCATAGGAGGAAGCCGTGCCCCATCTCATGACCGAGCGCCACGTGGATCTCGACTACGGCTCAGTGGCGACTGCGATCATCGAGGCGGGTATCGATATCGTCGATGACGTTCCGAAAACGCTCGTGATTCGCGCCGGAGCCACCCAGTGGAGCCGCCCCATCAAACTCGAGATGTCGACGCCGTACGAGGTGAAGACAGACTTCATGGAGATGGTCGGTATCGACCTTCGCATCTCCGACTCGAGTGCGCCGGAACGCTTCCCGATCGTCACAGGGGAAATCGTGGCGACGCCGGAGGACGATGGGACACGGCTGTCCGCCGGTGGCTGGTACCGGGCGCCCTTCGGGCTCCTCGGCGCGGCGGCCGATGGGCTGCTGTTGCGTGGAGCCGGGAGGACGCCCGTGGTGGAGCTGCTCGAAGAGATCCTCGATGTGATCGAGCGCAGCGTCGCCACGCCGGCCGCGTCCGAGCCGGGCTGATCGAATCATGATTGCACCCGCTAGGTTCGTGTCGATGGAAACCATCAGAGTGCTCATCGTCGACGACCACGCCATCGTGCGCGAGGGTGTGCGCACCCTGGTCGACAGCGCCCCTGACATGAAGGTCGTGGCCGAGGCCTCGACCGCCGACGATGCCGTCACCCAGACCGGACTGCACGACCCAGACGTCGTGCTGATGGACGTCCAGCTCAAGGACGGCTCCGGCGTCGAGGCGGCGGGTCGGATCACCAAGCGCTTCCCCGACGCCAAGGTTCTGATGCTGACATCCTTCGCCGACGACGACGCACTGCACGACTCGATCCTGGCGGGTGCGGCGGGCTACATCCTGAAGCGGATCCAGCCCGACGAGCTGCTCACGGGAATCAGGACCGTCGCCAACGGAGGCTCGCTGCTCGATCCGCAGCTCGTCGACAAGGTCTTCCGCCGCATCCGGGGCGAGATCGTGGACGATCCGCTCGTCGCCGATCTCACCGATCGCGAGCACGAGGTCATGGCCCTCGTCGCCGAGGGGCTCAGCAACCGCGAGATCGCCGATCGGATGTTCCTCGCCGAGAAGACGATCAAGAACTACGTGTCGACGCTGCTCACCAAGCTCGGCATGTCACGCCGCACCGAAGTCGTCGCCTACGTCGCCAAACGGCAGTCCCAATCCCTCCCCAAGGCCTCCTGGGACGAGTGATCGGGTCCGGTTCGTTCCACCGAACCCGGTGACCCGCTCGGTCTAGAAGTTGCCGAAGAACGAGTCGAAGATTCCTCCGAGCTCGTCGCCCGACACGGCGTTCTCCGGTGCCTCGATGACGATGTCCTCGTTGTAGTCGAAGATGTCGAACTGAACCGTCAGTCCCTCGATGCCCTCGGCGTCGGGGAGTCCGGTGGCGTCGATGGCGAAGGCATAGCGGTAGAGCAGACCGTCGGCGAGGTAGATGTCGAACTCGAGACCATCGAGCCCGCCTTCGCCGAACGCCTCACGCAGCTCGGCTGCCTCGTCCTCGGGCAGCTCTGCGGCCAGGGTCTCGACGTCGGCGATCACGCGATAGTGCGTCGTCTCGACGCCGCGGATCGTCTCGGTCCCGACGATCTCGACCTCGGCGCCGGCGTCGGCGAGCTGCTCGAGCGAGTCGATGGGCGATCCGGTCGCATCGAGTCCGAAGCTGAACTCGGACACGAAGGCGCCCGGATCCTGGTCGGTGAACTCGATCCAGTCGTTGGTTCCCGTGAAGAAGGAGAACAGCCCCCACTTGATGTAGGAGGTGGTGCCGATCGTGATGATCTCCATCGGCTCGGAGAAGAAGCCTCCGAACTCGGGCGGGACCTCTTCACCCAGGGCGCCGATGATGTCGCCGAAGTCGACGGAGATCTGCGACGACTCCGTCGCCGCGTTGAATGCACCACTGAACATCATGGCGAAGTCGGCGGGCAGGCCTGCCGTGCCGTCCGTGACGAACGCAAATGTGCCCTCGAAGCGGGCCGACGTGGCCTCCAGCGAGTCGTCACCGATCAGAGCGCCCAACGTGGCGATCTCCGCCGGGGCGAGCGTGGTCGCCGTGGTGGTGGTCGTCTCGGGTGCTGCGGTCGTCGTGGTGTCCGGGGCCGAGGTCGTCGTGTCCGGCGCTGCCGTGGTCGTCGTGGTCTCTGCGGTGTCGCCACCGCCACACGCCGCCGCGACGAGTGCGAGGACGGCGACGAGGAACGAGAGTCTCCTGGCCATGTCGGTCTCCTGCTTCGCTTCAGAGTGGGAGCAGAGAGTGCCCCCTCGGGTCGAGGCTATACCCGGTCGGCAGATACGGGGAGGCAATCAACGCGTTTCGTCGAGCAACCACTGCGCCGTGACCAGATGCTGTGGCATGGGCTCGGGTGGGCCGAACGACCACGCCACGGTCTGCGCCACGGTGTGTCGCGCCGCCTGGCGGCGGTCGACGTCCATCGCCTCGGCGAGGAGGTGCAACCGTCGCAGGGTCGCCTCCCGGGTGTGACCGAACTCGGGCGACCGGACCAACGGCGCGAGGGCGAACGCAGGCGTGGCAGCCAGCGGCTTGGGATCGATGGCCAGCCACGGTTCCCGCTGTGCGGCGACGATGTTGTCGCCGTGGAGATCCTGATGGACCAGCACCCGGTCGTGGCGAGGAGAGTCGACGAGCTCCTGGAGGAAGCTGCGAGCGGCTGCAGCGAGCCGGTGCTCGACGGCGCCGGGACGGCTCTCCAGCTGTCGGTCGAAGTTGACGAGCCATCGCTCCGCCTCATCGGCGATGTCGTCGAGATGGTCTGGTGCCGGGACGGTGAGGCGGGGCAGCAGCTCTACGACCACGTCCAGTGCGGCATCGGCGTCGATCGTGGAGAGGTGGTGGCCGGGGTGTGCCCGCTCCAGGAGCATCGCGTCCGTGGCATCGTCGCGGTCGAGCAGGCGCACCGCTCCGTTGCCGTCCCAGGCGACGAGCGCGTCGGGTTCGTGACGGTTCTCACGGTCGACGTGGGGGACCTTGATGATGGCCCCGGTGCCGTCTGCCAGCACCAGGGGAGCGACCCACGACGTGACGCCCCCCTCGAATGGTTCACCGAGGCTCCCCGGCCACCGCTCGAGTGCGGCATCGAGAAGGGCAGGGAGGCGGTCGAGCCAGCGCCGGCCTGCGGGGTCGGTCCGCATCCAATCGAGGCTCGTCGGGATCGGCAGCCGGGTCATGGCCGTCGAGTATCACAGCGGTGCCGGATCGGTCGCGTCAATAGACTGCCCGGATGCGCACCATCGGGCTTCTCGGCGGCATGTCGTGGGAATCGTCACTCCACTACTACCGCATCATCAACGAGACGGTCCGCGATCGGCTCGGTGGCACGCACTCTGCGAAGTCGGTGATGGTGTCGGTCGACTTCCACGAGGTGGAGTCGCTGCAGGAGCGCGGCGACTGGGAGGCGGCCACCTCGCTGATGATCGAGGCGGCTCGAGCCGTCGAGGCCGGCGGTGGCGAGTGTCTCGTGATCTGCACCAACACGATGCATCGCATGGCCGACGAGGTGCAGGCGGCGATCGGCGTCCCCATCATCCACATCGCCGACGCCACCGCCACCGCCGTCCGCGCCGCCGGCATCGGCACAGTCGCTTTACTCGGGACTCGCTACACGATGGAACAGGACTTCTATCGCGGTCGGCTTGAGCACGTACACGGGCTCGAGGTGGTCATCCCCGACGAGCCCGACCGCACCACGGTGCACGACGTGATCTACGACGAACTCGTGAAGGGCGTGGTGCGCGCGGAATCGCGTGCGCAATATCTGGAGATCATCGGCGACCTGGCGGGGGCGGGGGCACAGGGCGTGATCGCCGGGTGCACGGAGATCGAGCTGCTCGTCGAGCCCCAGCACGTCGACCTTCCCTACTTCCCGACCACCCGCTTGCATGCCGAGGCAGCTGTGGATTGGGCCCTTGGAGGCTGACCGGAGGACCCGCCGCAAGCTCTTCGCCGTTCTGTTTCTCGGATCGGGGATCAACCGAACCGCCGTGATCGCCGCAGTGACCGTGACTGCTCTCGTCGCCGAGGATCTCCTCGGCTCGGCCCGGTGGAGCGGAGTTCCCGGCGCCGCGCTGACGGTGGGCGTTGCCGCCGGAATGACGCCGCTGGCGGCGTACATGGGCCGGGCAGGACGGAGGCCGGGGATGGTGCTCGGGCTGGGGACGGCTGCCGTCGGAGGCGTCCTCGCCGTCACCGCGGTCGCGTCACGAAGCTTCCCGCTCTTGCTGCTCTCGTTGTTCGTCATCGGCGTCGGCAACTCCGCGGACCGGCTCGCCCGCTACGCCGCAGCCGACCTCACGAGTGAAGACCGATCCGGCTCGGCCATCGCTGCGATCGTCTGGGCCGCCACCATCGGCTCGGTGGTCGGCCCCAGCCTCTTGCGGCCCGCAGAGCAGTTCGCAGAGAGCGTGGGACTCGACGGGCTCTCCGGGCCGTATCTGGTCACCGCCGTCTTCATGGCTGCCAGTGCGTTCCTCACGTACGCGATGCTCAGGCCTGATCCACTGCAGTTCGCCGATCACACGGCGGAGGACAGGGCCGCGACCGTCACCGCCAAGGAGCTGCGGCGTGCCTTTGCCCGACCCTACGTGCGATACGCCGCCCTGTCCCTCATCGTCGCCCAGTTCGTGATGGTCATCATCATGGCGATGACGCCGGTTCACATCCGAAACGCAGGGGAGGGCCTGGGGTTGGTCGGGCTCGTGATCAGCAGTCACACGCTCGGCATGTTCGCGCTGTCGCCGGTGTCCGGTTGGCTCACGGACCGCATCGGGCGCGTGCCCACCATCGTGAGCGGCCAGATCGTGCTGGTGGTCTCGGCCGTCATGGCGATGCCGGCCGCCGGCGACGACCGGGTGTTGCTGGTGTCGTCGTTGTTCCTGCTCGGCCTGGGATGGAATCTGTGCTTCGTCGCCGGCAGCGCACTCGTCAGCCAGGGTATGACGGGTGCCTTGCGCGTTCGGGTTCAGGGCGTGGCGGACACCCTCGTCTGGAGCAGTGCAGCGATCGCTTCGACTTCGGCCGGTGTGATCCTCGATGTCGGCGGCTACGCCCGGCTGGCCCTGGCCGGCGGTGTGATCGCCGTGCTGGCGCTCGCGGCGCGGCTCCGGTACCGCGATCTGGAGTACGCCACCGCCGGTTAGTCGAGCCGTCCCCCGAGGGGGATCGTGTCGGCCCGCCACCACGACAGCGGCTCCCAGGTTCCCTCCATGATCCACAGTTCCTCCGCCCGGCATCGCCACGGCAGCAGCCGCTCGGCGATCGCGGCGACCTCGCGCATGGCGGCCGGGTCGCCCGACTCGCCGATCGTCAGGTGGGGAGTGGGGTCGTCGTGCTCGCCGCCGTACGGTGGATGATCGGGCCACAGCCGGTGGACGGCCGCGGTCAGCTGTCGAAACGTGGTGTCCGGATCCGGCCGCAGCCACACGACCTCGTCACCGAACCAACCGACCTCACGGAACGCGAACTCGAAGGGCTCGAACCCGGCGGCGCATTCGGCGAGCGCAGCGAGGTCGGCCTCGGTGACCGGTGGGACGACCCAGGGGAACAGCACTGTGACGTGGGCGGGTACGCGGGGCACATCCGGTCCGTCGGCACGCGATCGCAACCGTTGCACCACGGGTTCGAGCTCGAGAAGGGGGACCACGACACCTGTCGCCTCGCCCGTCGTCATGACAGATCGCTCCGAGCAGAGAGAGCCCGGGATCGTCGGTTCATCGCAGGACCTTCCAGACGGCGGCCGCTGCCACGAGGAAGGTGACGGCCACTTTGGTCACGTCGACGATCGGCGTCACCGTGACCTCATCACCGGCCACACGGATGACGGCCACCGGTCGGCTGTCGACGCGACCTCCGCCGCCTCCGCCGCCGCCTCCGCCTTCGTCACCCTCGGCCTCCGCTCCGGCGCCACCGCCCCAGCCGAATCCTCCGATCCGCTCGAACGCGGCGGCGGTGATGACGGTCGCGCCGTCGGCGTCGACGGCGGTGGAGAAGATGCTCTCCGTCGTGGTGGGCCCGAAGAAGCGGTCGAGGAGCCCGCCGGTCCTGTCGCCGATGCGGTCGATGAACTGCTGGGCGTCGGTCATGGGGCGAGCCTCCTCGAGACGATGGCGATGGCGACGACGATGAGGGCGACGAGCCTGACGCGCAGGACCACGTCGTGGATCGGTGTCACACCGGTGGAATGATCGACTGCGACCGGGCGTCGATAGGCGAAGCCGATGCCTGCGGTCCCCGCGCCGAACCGCGCCTCGGTGTGGTGTTCGTGCAGCGTCACATCGCCGACCCGGGTCACGTGGACGGTGGTGGTGATCATGATTCGAGCCTATCGGCCGCGGACCGGACCGGACCGAGCCATCTCCCGGACCGCGTCGGCATCGATGGTGTACGGCGACCGGGTGAGAAACCACGTCGCTCCTGCCTCGCTCCACGGCTGTGGGTCTGCGCCGAACGGCTGGTTGACGACGACGGCGAAGTCATGGAGTCCACCGCGTGCTGCTTCGACGTGGTCGACGGCCTGCGCCAACTCGTCGGGGGTCTCCTGATCGATGAGGAAGAGCCCGTCCCAGCGGGCGGCGCGCCGGAGCGGTCGTTTGTAGGGCCAGCGCCCGGCAACCCACACCGGTGGCCGCGGCCGCTGCACCGGCCGCGGCAGGAACACGACGTCGTCGACCGTGTGGTGCTCGCCCGTGAAATCGACCGGCTCGCCAGACCACAGTCGATCGATGATGTCGAGGCTCTCGTCGAGCATGACGGCGCGGGTGCGATCGTCGAGTTCCTCGCCGAACGCCGACAGCTCGCGACCCGAGCTGTCGAGCCCGAGACCCACACCGAGTACGAACCGACCGCTGCCGAGCTGGTCGAGACCGACGCTCTGCCTGGCGACGATCTGTGCCCGGCGGCGGGGCAGAGGCGTGACCATCGGGCCGGTGAGGACCTTCTCGGTCGCCGTGAGGATCGCCGCCATTGCGATCCAGGGGTCGCCCGCGTCGGTCACGGGCTCCCGGTACATGATGTGGTCCCAGACGAACACGGCCTCCCAGCCTGCGGCCTCGGCGTCACGGGCGATCTCCATCACGAGCCGGGGATCGGCGAGATCGCCGAAGAGCGGGAAGTCGAGTCCGAAGCGCACGGAGAGAACCTACCGGAAGATCTCACCCGATCTTTAGGTTCCGCTTACGAGCGGGCGCATACGGTGCATCTGTCGACAGCGATGGTTCCGTACACCTCGTAAAGGCTCTGATCATGAAGACATTCGACCACGACACCGACACGGACCGACTCCCATCTCTCGATGGCGAGTTCACACTGCTGCCCCCGCCGATCGAGCGGACACCTCGACGCACACGGCGCCGTCCGAGTCGTTGGCTCGTCGCCCTCGCCGTCGCCACGGTGTTCGCCCTCGGTGTCGTGCTCGGCAACCTCGTCGCTCCGGATCTCCCGGAGGTGACCGAGGCGGCGCTGCCTGACACGACGACCTTCGTGCCGGAGACGGCACCGCCGACCACGTTGCCGACGCCGGCCACCACCGTTGCGCCGTCGCTCGGGTCCGGAATCCTCGAGCCGCCCCCTGGCGACGAGCCCGTCGCCTTCGTCGCCGCGGTGCTGCGGCCGACGATCGTTCAGATCGACACACGCACCGGCCTCGGGTCCGGGTTCATCTACGACGAGAGCGGGCTCATCATGACTGCGGCTCACGTCGTGGAGGGCTCCACCGACGTGCTCGTCACCTTCGCCGACGGATCGAAGGTCGACGGTGTGGTCGTCGGGCAGGATCCGATCAGCGACGTCGCCGTCGTCGCCGTCGATGTCGACGGTCCGCTACCGGTGGCCGAACTCGCGCTCGACGACGAGCTGGTGCCCGGTCAGCTCGCGGTGGCGATCGGCAGCCCCTTCGGTCTCGAGCAGACCATCACCGCCGGCATCGTCTCGAACGTCTCCAGGCCGGTCATCGGAAGCGACGGAACCATCCGTGACCTCGTCCAGACCGACGCCTCCATCAATCCCGGGAATTCCGGTGGCGCCCTCGCCGACCGTCAGGGTCGTGTCATCGGAATCAACGACCTCATCTTCAGCCGCTCCGGTGGCAACGACGGTGTCGGGTTCGCCATCCCGATCGGTTACGCCAAGCAGATCGCCGACCAACTCGTGAGCGGTGGTGAGGTGCAGACGGCGCGGCTCGGCGTCGGAGGCACCGACCCCGCCCTCGGAACGGCCGGTGCGCTCATCACGTCGGTCGAGTCGGGCTCACCTGCCGATCTCGGTGGCATCGAGGTCGGTGATCTCGTGATCGGGCTCGACGGAGAGTCGATCCAGTCGTTCGTCGATCTCGCCGCTGCCGTGCGTGCTCAGTTCCCCGGCGAGAACGTCGTCATCACCGTGCTTCGTGACGGCGGCGAGGTCGATCTGGAAGTGAGCCTCGGCGGCTGACCTCGGCGGCGCGGCGCCGGCGCCTTCGCCTTCATGGCTGCCGGTGCGACACTGCCAACCACGTCACCCGACGAGTTCGCGGAGCCTCGTCGCCGCTTCCTCCGCCGTGATGTCACGCTGCGCCTCTGCGAGCAGCTCGTAGCCGACCATGAACTTCCGCACCGTTGCGGATCGGAGCAGCGGCGGATAGGCGTGGGCGTGGAGCTGCCAATGGTCGGCGCCACCGGAAGGAGCGCCGTGAAACCCCATGGAATATGGGAACGGATGGTCGAAGACCCGGTCGTAGGCCCCGAGCAGCGTGTGGAGGGTGGAGGCGAGACCGTCCCGCTCCTCGTCGGTCAGGTCTGGCAGCCGCCCGACGTGACGCGTGGGGAGAACGAGCGTCTCGAACGGCCACACCGCCCAGAACGGCACGACGACGACCCAGTGGTCGCCGTCGACGACGAGCCGGTCCCCGCTCCGTTCCTGGTCCATGTAGTCGAGCAACAACGGGCGGCCCGTGGTGGCGTGGTGCTCTCGCTGCCGGGCGTCCTCCTTGGCGGGCTCGACGGGTAGCGCATCCCCCGCCCAGAGCTGACCGTGGGGATGAGGATTGGAGGCTCCCATCGCCTTGCCGCGGTTCTCGAAGATCTGCACCCACCTGTGATGCTCCGAGAGCTCCTCGACCTGTTCGGCCCACAGATCCACGACGCGGCGGATCTCCCCGGGTGAGAGACCGGCGAGGTCGACGTCGTGGCGCGGCGAGTAGCAGATGACCCGGCATGTGCCCGGCTCGGTCTCGGCGCGCAGGATCCCGTCGCTGTATTCGACGGTGGGGACGTCGGGCCGGAGCGCCGCGAAGTCGTTGGTGAACACCAGCGTCTCGTCGTAGTCCGGATTGCGGGCGCCGTTCGCACGCTCGTTGCCGGGGCACAGGTAGCAGTCGGGATCGTAGGTCGGCCGCCGCTCGACGGCCGGACCCTCGGTGCTCCCTTGCCACGGGCGGTTGGTACGGCCTGCCGACACCAGCACCCAGTCGCCCGTGAGCGCGTTGTAGCGGCGGTGTGGGTCGCGCGGCAGCGTGTCCACGCGGGTGCGTGGCGATTCGGACGGAAGGCTCATTTGATCCCGCTCGTGGCCACGTTCTCGACGAAGTAGCGCTGGGCGAAGATGAACACCAGCAGCGGTATGACGACCGACATGGCGATGCCGGCGAAGATGAGATTCGGGCTCTCCACGCTCTGCCCGCCCAGCTGTCGCAACGCCAGGGTCAGCACCTGGTCGGATTCGTTGCCAGTGCCGATCGCAACCAGTGGCCAGATGAACGAGTTCCACGCATAGAGGAACGAGAACGTGGCGAGGGTGGCGATCGCCGGCCAGCTCAGCGGCACGAAGATCCTCCACAGGATGCGCCAGCGGCGCGCCCCGTCGATGAACGCCGCCTCCTCGAGCTCGACGGGGATCGACACGAAGAACTGCCGCATCAGGAACGTGCCGTAGGCCGTGTACACGAAGGGCCACACCAGGGCGCCCAGGTGGTCGTTCCACTCGAGGTTCACCATGAGGATGAAGAGCGGGATGATGAGCACGACGAACGGGATCATGATCGAGCCGAGGTAGCCGACGAACAGCGCATCGCGTCCGGGGAACCGGATTCTGGCAAACGCGTATCCACCCATGATCGACGTGAAGAGCTGGCCGACCACGACCAGGATCGTCACGAGGATCGTGTTGGACAGAGCGCGGTCCAGGTTGCGGAGATTGAGCACGTCCGAGAAGTTGCTCCACTTGGCGGTGAGCTGTTCGGCCGCCGGCGCCGTTCTCGCAACCGCATACGTGATCTGCGTCGGGTCGTCGACGGCGGCGAACTGCGCCACCGAGGTGTTGCGCTGGAGCCCGAACTCGACGGTCGCGCCGCCGAGTGGCACGCGATACACGTCTGCCGTCTGGGCTTCGCCGTCGACCGTGATGGTGGTGGTGGCGCCCGTGGCCTCTGCGAGGTCGAGCGGCCAGGCGACGGTCGTCTCGGGGTCGTTCGGATCCACGAAGAGCCCCGCCTGGATCCCGGTCTCCGTGATGTAGGCGTCCCTGGCACCGTCGCCGAAGTCGAGGCTGAAGATGTCCTGCTCTTCGCCATCGACGGTCTCCGTCACCGGCTCACGAGGGAGCACGCGGGGTGGGTACGTGAACGTGTCCGCCGGTGTCTTGAGCGCCGAAGCCGCCATGTAGACGAACGGGAAGATCATCATCAGGCCGAAGATCCCGAGGATGGCGTAGACGCCGGCGCGACCCAGGTAGACGCGCAGTCGCTTGCGGCGGGCGCTGGCAGCGGCCTGGGCTTCGGTGGTCATGGTGGTACCGGTCATGCGGACAACACCCCCTCATCGCCCTGTCGTCTGAAGTAGAAGAGCGTGATCCCAAAGATGAGGATGAACAGCACCCAGGCGATCGCCGAGGCGTAGCCCTGGTTGAAGCGTTCGAAAGCGTTCTGATACAGGTAGATGACCGGCGACAGCGTCGAGTTGTTCACACCGTTGGGCGGCAGCTGGGGAGCATTGAGGATGAACGGCTCGTTGAAGAGCTGCAGGGCCAGGATCGTCGTCGTGGCCACGACGAACACGGTGGTGGGCTTGAGCATCGGCACCGTGATCTTGCGGAACTTGTTCCAGGCATTGGCGCCGTCGATCTCGGCGGCCTCGTAGAGCGATCCCGGCACGCTCTGCATGCCGGCGAGGAACAGGACCGTGTTGAAGCCGATCGTCTGCCAGGCGAAGACGATCATGATCGACAGCAGCGCCGTCGACGGTTCCGACAGCCAGTTGGGCTGAGGTGCGGTCAGATCCAGGCCGGGCAGGATGTTGAGCAGGTCGTAGAACCGCAGGATGCCGTAGTTGATGAAGCCGATCGTTCCGTTGTACAGCTGCTTCCAGATGAGGGCGACACCAACGACTCCGGCGATCGAGGGGATGAAGTAGATCGCCCTGAAGATCTTCACTCCCGGCAGCTTCGAGTTGAGCAGTGCGGCGAGCAAGAGGGCGGGAGCGATCGAGGCGGGCACGGCGACGAGGCCGAAGATGACGACGTTCTGCATCGACTTCCAGAACACCGCGTCCGAGAAGAGGTCGAGGTAGTTGCCGATCCCGATGAACGTCGCATCGGTGAGACCGTCCCACTCCGTGAAGCTCACGAACAGTGAGAAGACGAGCGGTCCGAGGAAGAAGGCGAGAAACCCGATGACGTTGGGCGAGACGAACATGAAGCCGTCCATGGTCTCCACCTGCTGGCGGGTGCTCCCGAAGACCGAGGTGGCCTCGGTCCGCCACAGCAGCCTCGCAACGAATACGGCGAGCACGAGTGGGACGAGGTAGGCGAGGGCGCCCGGTTGGACGAGACGGCGCACGAACTCGAGCACCCCGGGGAGGAAGCCGACCCGTAGGAGGAGGGCGGCGCCCCCGATGCCCATCATCCAGCGGGCGGCGAGTCTGAGGGCGGCGGCCTGCGACGTGAATCGTTCGGCGTAGCCGTTGACGATCCACCCGATCGCGACGACGCCGAGAAAGACGAGACCGCCGCCGAAGGTCTCGCCGAGGGCATCGAGACCGTTGAAGAGGTCGAGCTCCTGGAAGAGCAAGAACCCGGTCCAGACGACGAGGGCATAGTCGAGGAAGAACGACGTGACTCTGCCGCGATGGCTCCGGGCACGGAGCCAGACGACGGATCCCACACCGAGGGCACCGATGACGACGACGACCCCGAAGCTCACCCACTTGGTCAGTCCGGTCAGGGCGAAGCCCGACTCGGTGAGGATCAGGCCGGCGATGATCAGCGCTGCCGCCGCGTAGAACGCCTGGAACGCGATGACGCCGGTGACCCAGCGCGGGGTTGTGGGCGCCATGGGCGCCGGGGCGGTAGCGGTTGTCATCCCCTCTCCCTCGTGAGGATGGAGGGGGGCCGGGCATGTGCCCGACCCCCTCCGATCGTGTGTCAGCCGCTGAAGGCGGCGTCGGCCTCGGCGCAGATGTTCGCCTGGTAGTCGTCGATGGTGCGGTCGCCGCTCAACACGGCGCCGACACCTGCATCCATGAAGGACGCGAACTCCGGCCAGCTACCGGCCCAGAGCGGGCCCTCGGTGGCGGGGTTCTCGGCGAGACCATCCAGGAACGCCTGGTTGTTGTCCGGTGGTGAGAACGTGAGGAACGCATCGAGCGCGTCCTGGCTCACCCGGCTCGGGATGTTGGCGCCGAGCTCGGCGACCTGACCCTGAACCTCCGCAGTCGTGAGTGCCTGCACGAGCTCCCACGCCTTCTCGGGGCTCTCGGTGTTGGCGTTCACGACGTAGGCGCCCCAGAACAGCCAGTTCGACGGGCCACCGGGGCCGTCGGGCAGCTTCACGACATCCCAGTCGAAGTCCACGGTGCGGATACCGGGCGTGGCCCAGCGACCGTTCTGGAACAGACCGACGGTGCCGGCACGGAAGGGCGCCTCGGCGTCCTCACCGTTGGGAACGACGTCGTTGCCTGCATACAGATCGGCGAGCGCCTGCAGACCGGCCACGGACTCGGCCGAGTCGAGCGCGCACCCGGCGCGGTCGTCGGTGAAGAAGCCACCGCCGGCTGCGTTGATCCAGTAGCCGTACGGGCCCCACCAGAAGCTCTGGCCGTAACCCTTGATGTCGTCACCGATGGCGGAGATGCCCGCAACGACCTCGTTGAACTTGTCCCAGGTCCACTGGCCATTGGCGGCGAGCTCACGTGGGTCCTCGACACCGGCCTCACTGATGAGGTCGACGTTCATGTAGAGGGCGAACGCAGAGACGTCACGGGGCAGACCCCAGAGCGCTTCTCCGCTGTTCCCGCTGTCCGGGTTGAAGGACAGGTGGAACATCGGGCCCGGGTAGAAGTCGGCGTCGTTGTGACCCGAGGCATCGGCGAGATCCCGCAGGTCGAGGATGACACCCTTCGTGGCGAAGTCGGCGACGTCGGTTCCGGGGATCCAGAACACGTCAGGGGCCGTGCCGGCTGCCAGCTCGGTCAGCAGATTCTGCTGATACCCGGCACCCTCGTTCGAGCCTGCCTCATACGCCAGCGTCACACCGTCGATGGAGATCGAGTCGGAGACACTCTGATAGACGTCGATTTCTTCCTGGTTGTCAGGACGGGTGCGCCAGCGAAGCGTGATGTCTTCGCCTCCGCCTCCGTCGACTGTCGTCGTGACTTCGCCGCCGTCCGGGACCGTCGTTGTGGTCGGGTCCGCATCGCCGTCGCCGCATGCTGCGACGATCAGCGCAAAGACGACGAAGAGGAGCAACAGCTTCTTCTTCATCTTTCCTCCATGTCCGTGAGTGTGTTCCACTCACTTTCCTTTTTCTTGTTCGGCGATCTCCACCGCCACACCCTGTCTCGTCAGACTCTCGATCACCTCGGCCGGAGCCGAGGTGCTCGTGACGAGCAGGTCGACGTCTGTGAGATCGGCGACCTTGACCACGCTGATGTTGCCCAGCTTCGAGCCGTCGGCAACGATCACCGTCCGTTGACCCGACGCGATCATCCGGCGCTTCATGGCTGCCTCCGGGAGGTTCACGTTGGTCACGCCCGCGTCGACGTGGACCCCGTTGCAGCCGATGAATGCGGTCGACGCGTGGATGTTCTCGAAGATCGACCCGGCGAGCGGATCGACCAGTGAATGCTGCTTCGGTCGGAGGGTCCCCCCGGACACCACCACGGTGATGCGCGGGATGGCGGGCTCGAGTGCCATCGCGATGGTCAGCGACGACGTCACGACGAGCACATCGCGCAACTCGGGTCGCTCGACGAGCGCAAGAGCCAGCGCGGTGGTGCTGGTTCCCACGTCGAGGATGATGGTCTCCCCGGAGCGGATCATCTGGGCGGCGTGTCGCCCGATGGCCTCCTTCTCGCCGCGGTAGGCGTCGAGGGCCTCTTCGTACGATCGCTCGGTCGGCGGGTGGACGTCGCGGACGATGGCACCGCCGTGGACGCGCTCGACGAGCCCGTGTCGTGCCAGGTTGGAGAGGTCGTGCCGGATGGTGACCTCGGAGATGCCGAAGATCTCGCTCAGGTCGGCGACCCGCATGAATTCGCGCTCGCGGATCAGCGTTGCGATCCGGTCCCGCCTCAGCTCGGCGGGGATGCCTTCCTCCATGGGGTCGGAGGTTACGGTTGCTTTCGTTCGAGTGTCAACAGGTTTTGACTCATATCGGTTCTGATCGTTTTCGCGATCTGCCGTGCGATGCCCGCGGGCCGACGCTGCTCGGGGCGGCGGTAGGCTGCCGGATCCGTGAGGAGGTCCGGCGTGCGGGTGCTCGTCATCGACAACTACGACTCGTTCACCTTCAATCTCGTCCAGTATCTGGGCGAACTGGGTGCAGACCCGGTCGTGGTCCGGAACGACGTCCTCGCACCCGCGGACGCACGTGATGAGGTCGACTTCGACCGGCTGCTCATCTCTCCCGGGCCGGGTCATCCCGACGATGCCGGCTATTCGATCGAGTACGTCCGGACGTTCGGTCCCACCGTGCCGACGCTCGGTGTCTGTCTCGGTCACCAGGCCATCGCGGTCGCCTTCGGCGGTCGGGTCGGGCGCGCACCCGAGCCGCGTCACGGCAAGACCTCCGACATCACGCATGACGGCCGCGGCGTCTTCACCGGCCTGTCGAACCCGTTCGTCGCCACCCGCTACCACTCGCTGGCCAGCATCGAGCTACCCGACGCTCTCCAGGTCACCGCGAGATCCGAGGACGGCGTCGTGCAGGGCATTCGCCACGTCGAGTACCCGATCACCGGCGTTCAGTTCCATCCCGAGAGCGTGATGACGACCGAGGGAATGGCACTGCTGAAGAACTTCCTCGGCGACTGACCTCAGTCGACCAGCCTGAAGGTCCCGTCCTCACCTTCGAAGATGACGTCGTCGTGGATGAGGCCGTCGAGCGCGGTCTCGAGCCGTCCTGGATCGGCGCCGGTCACCTCCAGCAACCGCTCCGTGTCGGCGGGCCCCTGGACCAGCGCTCTGACGATGCCTCCACGCACCTGCCTCACCGAGCCCTCGAACCTCGGCTGGGCCCTCGGCGGGACGTACACGTCGGGTCCTGCGCAGAAGGGGGTCACGGGGCACACGTCACAGCGTGGGTTGCGCGGGGTGCAGACCGTGGCTCCCAGGTCCATGAGCGCCTGGTTCCACATCGAGGCATCTGCTCCGAGCGATTCCTCGGCTGCCGTGCGGAGCGTCACGCCGTTCAGCTCTTCGCCATACCACCGCGACAGCACGCGTTTGAGGTTGGTGTCGATCGCAGGAACCCGCATCCCCATGGCGAAGGCGGCCACGGCGTGGGCCGTGTAGGGACCGATGCCCGGGAGATCGAGCAGTCCTTCGACGGTGTCCGGCCAGCCATGTGCGCTGATGTGGCGGGCGGCCTCGTGGAGCCGCCTCGCCCGGTTGTTGTAGCCGAGCCCGGTCCACACCGCCATCACATCGCGCAGCGGCGCCGCCGCGAGAGAATCGACCGTCGGGAACCGCTCCAGGAAGCCCTGGTAGACCGGCACCACGCGGGTGATCTGCGTCTGGTGGGACATGATCTCGGCGACGAGGATCCGATAGGGGTCCGTCGTCTCCCGCCAGGGAAGTGCCCGGCGGTTGGTCCGGTACCACGCGAGGAGGGCCTCGTTGCGTGCGTCGCGGGTGTCGAGTCGATCCTCGGCGGTCACGGACTCGGTGGTGGAACCGTGCCGCCGGGTCCGAGCGTGCCGATGGTGACCTGCACCGACGATCCGACGGGCAGCAGCTCGTCGACCGCAGGCTCCTGGGTGGCGATCCTGCCGTCGAGCGGGCTGCCCTCCTCGACGTTGGTCGATCCGACGATCTCGAGCACCAGGCCGAGCTCGTCGAGGAGTTCGTCGGCTTCGTCGATGGTCAGCCCGATGAGATCGGGCACCTCGACACGTAGCAGCTCGCCGAGCTGGACGATGATCTCGTCACCGGGACGGATCTCGCCCTCGCTCGGCGTCTGAGCGGCGATCACACCGTCGAGCGTCGGATCCGTGACGATGATGGTGTCGTCCTCGACGACGAGGAAGAAGCCCAGCTCCTGGGCGAGGGTCTCGGCCTCGGCGATCGAGGATCCGACCAGGTCGGGCACCGTGAACGGCTCGGGACCGTCCGAGATCCAGATCGTCACCGTCTGCTGTCGACCGACGACGCCACCGGCAGCAGGCTCGCTCCGGGTCACGAAGCCTTCGAGGATGTCGAGGGAGAACTCACGCTCGACGAGGGCGAGCTCGATACCGGCATCCAGCAGCGCCTGCAACGCCGCCTCCTCCGAGAGTCCCGTGATTGGCGGCATGGTGAAGGCGAACGGACCGACCGAGACCTCGAGATCGACGACCGTCCCCGCCTCGGCACGCTGACCGGGTCGGGGCGTCTGATCGACGACCTGACCGGCAGGAACGTTCTCCGAGAAGACCTCCTCGACCGCACCGAGCACGAACCCGTTCTGCTCGAGCCGTGCCGTTGCCTCCGCGAGATCGAGACTGATGACGGCCGGGATCGGGAACTGCTCGGGGCCCGAAGAGATGACGATGGTCACGAACTCGCGCTCCTCGACGCTCGCTCCGGTCGGCGGATCGGTTCGGATCACGAAACCGTCGGGGATCGCATCGCTGGGTTGCTGCTGCTGGCGGACCCGCAGCCCCAGGTTCTGGAGCAGCTCGGAGGCCGCCGTGAAGTCGAGCCCGTCGAGCGAAGGTATCTCCACGGTGGTGGGTCCCTCCGGCGGATCCGACTGGAGGAGGCTGAAGAGGATGAACACGCCGACCGCGAGCGCGACGAGCAGGCCGATGATGGTGACCACGTATGACGACTGCGACCGCGGCTCGGAAGGCGCCGCCACATAACGTGCCGTCTCGTCCGGCGGGACGGTCGGAGGGGGAGGCGGGGCCTGCTGCATGAGTTGCGTCGCCGCTTCGGCGGCCGGCGTCGTCGTGGTGAGGGCGACGGGGTCGTCACCACGGAGCCACAGGAGAAGCTCGTTGCGGAGGTCCGCCGCCGACTGGTACCTGGCGTCGGGCGACTTCTCCATCGCCTTCTCGACGATCGCCTCCAGACCCGCAGGCACATCTGCGTTGACCCCGCTCGGAGGGGTGGCGTACTCGGAGACGTGCTGATAGGCCACCGCCACCGGACTCTCACCCGTGAAGGGAGGGCGGCCGGCGAGCAGTTCGTACAGGACGACGCCCAGGGAGTAGATGTCGGATCGTTCGTCGGCGGGGAGACCCTGCGCCTGCTCGGGGGAGAAGTAGGTGGCGGTCCCGATCACCGCGCCCGTCCGGGTCAGCTCCTCGGAGTCGTCCAGCGCTCGTGCGATGCCGAAGTCGGTGACCCTCACCGAGCCATCGGGTGTCAGCATGATGTTGCCCGGTTTTACGTCACGGTGGTAGACGCCTGCGGCATGAGCCACGGAGAGGGCCGCGGCCGTTTCGGCGATGATCTCGGCGGCACGCCGCGGCAGCAGCGGTCCTTCGGCTCTGGCGATGTCACGGAGCGTGCGTCCTTCGATCAGCTCCATGACCATGTAGTAGGTGTCGCCGTCCTCACCGAAGTCGTAGATGCCGACGATGTTGGGATGGCTCAAGTTGGCAGCCGCCTGGGCCTCGCGACGGAAACGCGACGTGAAGGCCCCGTCCGAAGCGAAGTTCGGATGCAGGATCTTGATCGCCACCGTTCTGCCGAGGGAGAGATCCTCCGCCTCGAAGACGTCGCCCATGCCCCCGCGAGCGAGGTGTCCGACGATTCGGTAGCGACCGGACAAGGTGCGAGTCTCGGTCACGACGCGCAATGGTAGATGGGTCTCTGACATGCCGGACTTTGAAACGTCACTGAGAGGCTGTCGGTTCCCGCCGCCGCGACGTCACAGCCCGAAATAGGCCTCCATGACCGCCCGGGCGATCGGTGCTGCGACCCGTCCTCCCGTGCCGCCGACACCGGCGTCGCCGCCCGCCTCCACGAGGACGACGACGGCGATCTGACCCTGGCCGTCCTCGGCCTCCACGGGCCCGAACGCGGCGAACCACACGTCCGGCGCCTCGCCGGGAACCTCGGCCGTGCCGGACTTCCCGGCGATGCGCACGCCGTCGATGGCTGCACGTCTGCCGGTGCCCGATTCGACGACGGCTTCCATGAGGGCGCCCAGCGCCGAGGCCGTCGCCGGCGACATGGCACGACGCCACTCGGCGGGCTCGGTCGCCTCGACCACGACGGCGTCGGCGTCGAACACCTCGGACACCACGTACGGACGCATCATCTGCCCGTCGTTGGCGATGGCCGCCGTGATCATGGCGAGCAGGAGCGGGGTGATCCTGACGTCGCGTTGGCCGATGGCCGACTGGGCGACCCCCGGCTGGTCGTCGGCGAACGAGCTCGCAGCCGGGATGAAGGACTCGACGACGTCGAGGTCGAACGCCATGTCCGTGTTGAAACCGGCGTTCTGCGCCGCGGCGACGAGGGGACCGGCACCGAGTTCGAGACCGAGGAGACCGAAGACGGTGTTGCACGAGCGGACGAATGCTCGCTGCAGCGTGACATCGATGCCGTCGCCGCAGACGTCGCGGTCGAAGTTCCGGATCGTCGCCGTGGAACCGGGCAGCTCGAGCTCGATCGGATCGGGGAACGAGGTTCCGGCGCTCGCCAGACCGGCTTCGAGTGCTGCCGCCGTCGTGATGATCTTGAAGGTCGAGCCCGGTGCGTACGTGGCGGCGACCGCCCGGTTGAGCAGTGGCTGTGCCGGGTCGTCCTCGAGCAGCGTCACCGCCTCCACGTTGTCGACCGACGTCAGGAGATTCGGATCGAAGGCGGGCGTCGAGACCATGGCGAGGACCGCACCGGTGCCGACGTCCACGGCGACGACGGCGCCGCGTTGCTCCCCGAGCGCCTCGAGCGCAACACGCTGCAGGTCGTCGCGAATGGTGAGCCGGAGGCCGCGGGGTCTCAGGTCTCCGCCGACGATGGCGTTGAGCACGCCTGAGATCGTCGAGTCGCGGTCGGAGACGAGATCGGCGGCACGATCGGCCTCGATGCCGCGGGTGCCATAGATGGCGGTGGCGTAGCCGACCGTGTGGGCGTAGGCGACGTCCTCCGGGTACACGCGCGTGTAGAAGCGAGGATCGTCCGGGTTGGGCAAGGACTGGGCGAGCACGACGCCGTCGCTGCTGATGATCGTCCCGCGCTCGCGACCGGCCAGGCCGGTGACGAGCCTGGCATTGCGCGGGTCGTCCCTGTACTCGGGCCCGCGGATCAGCTGGATGTAGGTGACCGATCCCACCAGCAGGGTGAAGGCGGCGAACATGGCCAGTGCCACGGTCCGGATCGGCCCGTTCATGCGGGCGCTCCGTGTGAGATGCGCGCCAGCATGGCGAGGAGCAGCATGTTGGCGACGAGGGACGATCCGCCGTACGACATGAACGGGAGGGTGATGCCCGTCACCGGCATCACCCGGAGCACCCCGCCGATGATGAGAAACGCCTGGACTCCGATGACCAGCGTCAAGCCGGCGGCCAGGAACTTGCGGAACACGTCGCGGGTCCGGAGGGCGATGCCGAAGCCGACGGCGACGAGGAGAGCGAGGGCGGCCAACACGGCCAGCGATCCGGCCAGGCCCATCTCCTCGGCGACCGCGGCGAAGATGAAGTCCGTCGACGCGGCAGGTATGAGCTGGGGGGTCCCGAGCCCGATGCCGGAGCCGGTCAGGCTCCCGCTCCCCATGGCGAAGAGGCCCTGGGCCACCTGGTACCCGCTGTCGAAGAAGTCACCGAAGGGGTCGAGCCACGCCTCGACCCTGACGCGGACGTGGTCGAAGCGCTGATGGGCGATCCATCCCCCGATGACCACCAGGACCAGCCCGGACACGGGATAGACGGCGCGGCCGGTGGCCATGTAGATCATCCCGACGAACACCGTGAAGATGAGCAGCGACGCGCCGAGGTCACGCTGATACACGAGCACGCCGAATGCCGCCGCGGCTGCGATGAGCAGAGGACCGAGCTGGCGGAGTTCGGGAAGGTGCAGCGGCCCGATGCGTCGGTCCGTCGTCGCCATCGCCCTGTGGCGGTCTGCGAGGTAGGAAGCCAGGAACAGGACGAGGAGCACCTTGGCGACCTCGCCTGGTTGGAAGCTGAGCGATCGGTCGCCGAACGGGAGCTCGAGCCGAACCCAGAGGCGTGACCCGTTCACCGTCGACCCGCGCAGCGGCCAGCTCTCGGGCAGGAGCGGAAGCAGGAGCAGTCCGATGGCGGCACTGAGGAACAGGTACCGGTAGCGCCGCAACGCGGCCGAGCCTCGGTCACGGAGGAGGAACAGTGTGAGCACGGCGATGGCCGCCGCGACGAGCAGCGACCAGCGCTGCAGCGAGCCGAGCTGGCGATCGATGCGGAACACCTCGGTGTAGCCGACGGCGGCGAGGAAGGCGGCGAGCGGGAAGAGGTACGGCGATGCCGTCGGTGCCCACCATCGCAGCGCGAGGTTGATGGATCCGAATGCGGCCAGGAACACGATGAGCGTCAGCGCAACCTGGGCGTCGACACCGACACCCTGTGTGAAGTTCACGAGCGCGGTGCCCATCGCGGCGATCACGGCGGCGACGGCGAGGAGAGCGAGTTCGGCGTTGCGGGTCACGACTCAGTCGCCGTGGACATCGACCACCGCCACCGACGTGTTGTCGTGTCCACCGGCACGATTCGCCGCTTCGACGAGCGACCAGGCGGCATCGGATGGTTGGGGGGCCGTCCGCAGCACCATGGAGATGGCGTCGTCGTCGACGAGACCGGTCAGCCCGTCCGTGCAGAACATGAGCCGATCACCGTCGTGGAGAGGCATGCTGAGACCGTCGACGACCACGTTCTCCATTCCGATGACCCGACTCAGCATGTGACGCCTGGGGTGGGTCGCGGCCTGCGCCTCGGTGAGCATGCCGTTGCGCACCATCTCGGCGACGACCGTGTGGTCGTGGGTGATCTGGTCGAGTCGACCGGCGCGATACAGATAGGCCCGGCTGTCACCGACATGGGCGAGCTCGAGGAGCCCGTTGTCGTGGAACACCCCGAGCGTGAGGGTGGTGCCCATGCCACGCAGCTCCGGCTGCTTGGCGATCTCGTCGAGCACGGCGTCGTTGGCGGCCTCGACCCGTGTCTCCGGCCGGCCCCCGTCCGAGAGGGCAGCGTCGATGGCGATGCGGCTGGCCACCTCGCCCCCGACCGCACCGCCCATGCCGTCGGCAACGGCGACGACGACGGGGCCCTCGCTCGCACCGTCGTCTTCCGGTGTGATCGAGTCCTCGTTGTTCGTGCGCACATGCCCGACGTGCGTCGCAGTGGCCCAGATGTAGTTCACGACTCCAGATCCCGGGTTCGAGGGACGGTGTTCACGGACGCAACGATATCAGTGGCCGGGGGTTGGCTCCCGGGGCTACTTCACCTCGAGGATCGTCTTGCCGATCTGCACCGAGTCACCGAGGGTCACGGCGGTGGGCACGGTGATGCGGCGGCCGTTCACGTACGTGCCGTTCGTGCTCCCCAGATCGTGCACCGTGAGCGTGCCGTTCTGCATCCCCACCCGGACGTGCAGATCGGAGGCGTACGAGTCGTCCACCACGATGTCGGCATCAGCGCTCCGCCCGATGACCGTGGCCGCCCCCACGGGGTACCGCCGTCCCTGGAGCGTCTCCGACACGACGACGACGAGCTCTGCCGGCTGTCGGCTGCCCGCGCCTCGACCCACTGTGCCGCCCAGGTGCGAGCGGATCGACCGCGCCACCTGGAACAGGAACAGGTAGAGGAAGGCGATGAAGATCAGCTTGAGGATGTTGAGGAGAAGGGCGGGCACGCCTGGTCCTTCTGTCCGGTGGTGTCCCCGGATTATGCCCGGATCCGTGCGATGTGCCCGACGCACAGGAAGGGCGCCGTGTGCGCAGGCGTGCCGCCACCACGCGGGCGCCGTCTTCAGACGGTGCGGAAGGTGAAGCTCGCAGGGCCGAAGCGCACCGTGTCGCCAGGTGTGAGGGGAGTCGGGTCGGTTGCCACCTGGTCTCCGTTGCGCCATGTGCCGTTGGTCGATCCGGCGTCGTGCATCCAATGGCGCCCTTCGTGGCGGAAGACGACGGCGTGGTGCCGGGACACCTCGGGGATGTCGATCCGCACCGAGACGTCGTCGCCGCGTCCGATCCCCACCCTGTTGTCGCCGAGGCCGTGGACCTCGGCGCTGCGCACCGACACCAGCTGCGCCCAGGGGCGGATCGGTCCCGGTTGCGACGTCGCTTGGACCTCCGTGGTTCGCGCGCCGGGCCTGCCCGGTTCGAGCACCACCGTGATCGGGCCTCTCGTCGCCCAGCCGGATTCGGCGGCGGTGACGCGCATCACTTCGGCGAGCTCGGTTGCGAGGGCTTGTTTCGCAGCAGGATCACGAAGGGCGTTGCCGCTCTCGGACTCGACGACGAAGAGGCGATACGTGTTCGGGATGGTTGGTCCCACCCAGGCCCGCTCGACATGGAGATCGGCATAGCGAACGAGCCGGTTGGCCAGGTCGACGGGTCGGGTCGAGCCGCGAAAGAACGCGGCGGACACTCCGTCCACGAGACGCTCGATCCGCTCTTCCAATCGCCGGGCGATTCCCACGAGCCGGGAGTGTACGGATCCTGGGAGTCTGCGGGACGGGCTCGGTGCTCTCTTCAGATCAGGCTGGCCCAGATCAGCAACGCCGAGGCAACCGACATCACCACCGGACACATCTTGAACCAGACCACACCGGTGCGAGCCCCGGTCATGGCCGTCCACACTCCGATGGCGAGCAGGAATCCGGGGACCACCCGGTAGACGAGGTCCTCGGCGGGCTCGGACGCAGCGCTCGCCAACGTCACGATCGCGACGAGAACTCCGACGAAGAGGAAGCTCAGTCCCTCGGCCACCCACTCCATCGTGATGATGTGCCGGTTGTCGTCTCCGATTTCGCCGAAGCCGGCCACGACCTGGCGGGTCGGCATGATGTGGCTGACTCCCCACAGGAACACCATCCCTGCGGCGGTGTACGCCAGGATCTCGGACATGGACTCCACCTCCTCGTCAGCCCGAGCCGGTCGACAGGTGTTCGGTTCCATGGTCCCGCTCCGTAGCGCGATCAGCCAGGGTCTACCGACCCCCGTCTGACGACGGTGGTCATCGTCGGACTCGTGCCCGTCGATGGGCTCGTGTTCGCCGGGGTCCGCCTCCCCCGTCCGGCTGCGCCGGCCGACCCCTCCGCCGGCGGAGGGGTGATGAGCGGCGGGCGAGATGCGTGCGGGCCGCAGCGGGGAGATGGGCGGTCTGGGCAGCACCGGGCGAGGAGTAGAGAAGCGACGCCGTCGACGTCTCCACCTCGAGGTCGCCTCGGCCTTTCACGCAGGACGCCACCGGTAGTACCCTTGGAGTCCGATCCGGGCGAGTGGCGGAATTGGCAGACGCGCAGGATTCAGGTTCCTGTGAGGTAACACTCGTGAGGGTTCAAGTCCCTCCTCGCCCACGCCGGTCGTCCGGGGGACGACCTAACGGAGTTTGCTCCGCAAACTCACTCGCAATGGCTCATCTGCCCGGGCTTGCCCACCGATCCCTTCTTGCCTCGCGTCGCATTGCTGTGGTGCGTCTGTGGCCGATTTCGACGGCGTCGTGGGTTGCGCCACGAGGGGTTCAAAGTCCCTCCACGGCGTACCCGGCAAAGCTCGCCGAACTGGAGCGCCTGCTGGTCACGCCGCGCCCGGGGGCACGCGAACCGTTCAGACGCGATCCCTGGTCGCAGTGATCACACCCGCTCTCCAGCCGGGGGCGCGACCACCCGCAGGCGGGTCGACCTCGGCGAGGTCCGGGTTGGTACGGGCCAGCACCCACGCGACGACCGAGTTCGAGTTCCACATCTCGCCGGTTCCCGACTCGTCTCGTCCCCACACCATCGGCGGAACGGTCCGCACCAGCGAGAGGAGGGTGGCCGCCTCGCCGGGATCGACGCTGAGGCGCTGCGGACTGTCGACGGCGGCGTCCACGTCGGGGATGGTCCCGTCTCGCCAGCAGCGGACTTCGTATCGGAAGGGCCGCAGGCGAGCGATGCGGCGTCCGAACACCGGGCCCTCGACGACGACGCCCCTGGAACGGCCATCGGCATCGGGACTGGGCCATGCGTTCTCGACGACGTGGCGCCGGCCCTCCGCGGAGACGATGAGGGCCGTGTGATACAGATCGAGCGGCCGCCGGTGTTCCCGACGCGCCACGACCGCTTCGTAGATCCGGCCGTTGGCTCTGACATAGCCATTGCCCCCGGAACCGAGCGGGATCCAGTACAGATCGATCGCGGTCGCAACCGACTCGGGGGCGGGCAGTGGCGCGGTCACGCCGTGATCGTACGACGTCGCCCGGGTACCGGAGCCAGGCCCATCGTCGCTCGATTGCCCCACGTCTCCCGGACGGGTCTAGCCTCGCGTTCTCATGGCTTTCCGTGACCCGGTCATCGTCAGGAGGTCGCGGCGTCGCCGCCGCCTCGTGGTGCTCTCGACACTTGGATTCCTCGTCGTCGTGTTCGTGCTCGCGCTCCGCTATCAGAGCGAGCGACGGCAGACGATCGAGTATCTGAACGCCGCCTCCGCGATCGCCGAGGAGCACGAGGAGATGTCCCTCTTGCTGGCGAATCTGTTCGAGAGTCTGGGCGAGTCGGACCGTGAGGAGATCCTGACGAGGCTCGACGGGTTGTCCCGTCAGGCAGCGGGAGTGGACGGGCGTGTCGACGAGCTCGTGGTGACGCCCCTGGTGGCGGAAGCGCACGGCCGGCTCGTCGTTGCCCACAGCGCGTGGAAGGCGGCAATCGACAGTTCGGGTCCGGTCATCGTCCAGGTGCTCGACGCCGTCGACGACGAGCGCAACGGTGATCGGCAGCTGCAGGCGACCTTCGTTCAGCTCCTGGTCGGTGATCGGGCGTACGCCGATCTGCTGACGACATTGGGCGAGATCGACGTCGAGTTCGACGCCTTTCCCGAGTTCGCCTACGTGGGGTCCGACCGGACGACCCTCTATGACGCAGCGCTGATCGGCACTCGGCTCAGGGCGCTCACGGAGCTCGTCGAGACGCACGACGTGGCGGTGACCGTGGCACTCGATCCCGAGCCCGCCGGCGAGGACGGCGAGACGCTGATCGTCCCGAACACGGGCTCGTTCTCGGTCCTGGTCGTCGTGTCGAACAACTCCAACGTGCAGGAAGCGGGCATCGAGGTGCTCCTCCAGTTGCTCCCCGACGGAGGCGAACCGATCACCGTCAGCGAGCTCGTCCCGGCACTCGAGCCGGGTGAGTCGGTCTCCGTCGACTTTCGCGAGCTCCAAATCGTCGCCGGCGTGGCCTACGACCTCCTCGTCACCGCTAGCGTCCCGGAGGACATCGCACCCGAGAACAACAGTGCGAGCCTCACGTTCGCCATCAACGCAGACACATGACCCTCGCAGCCATCGCCCTCGCCGTCGCAGTCGTCGCCATCGCGATCGGCACCGTTGCCCTCGTCCAGATCGCTCCGCTGCGTCGCAAGCTGGCACCCGTGCGCGAGGACGGCGACATGACGGGTCTCGTCCAGGGTCTCGACCGTGACCTGGCGAGTGTCGAGTCACAGCTCGTCGAGTTGTATCCCCGCATCGAGAAGATCGAGCGTTTTCTGCCGTTCGCCGTGAGCAGAATCGGGGTCGTCAACTTCGACGCGTTCGGGGACATCACCGGCAACCAGTCACGATCGCTCGCGTTCCTCGACTCGCGAGGCTCGGGAGTCGTGCTCAGCGTGCTCGTGGGCCGTTCGGAGATGCTCTTCTACACGAAGCAGGTCAAGAACGGCAAGGGAACGGAGCAGCTCTCTCCCGAGGAGCACGAGGCAATCGCCAAGGCCATGGGCCGGTAATCTCGTAGGCACATGATCGATACCGCCGTACTCCGCACCCGACTCGACGACCTCCGTGCCTCGCTGAAGCGACGCGGGGTCGAGGTCGATCTCGACGCCCTCGCCGACCTCGATGTCCGACGACGCCAGGTGCGCGCCCGTTCCGAGGAGATCCGTGCCGAGCAACGAGAGTTCTCGAAGCAGATCGCAACCCTCCAGGGCGACGAGAAGCAGGCTGCCATCGAGAAGGCGTCGGAGATGTCGACCGCCTATAAGGAGTCTCTAGCCGAGGCGGATGCGCTCGACGAGCAGTTCGACGCTATCTGGGTGGCGCTCCCCAACATGACGGATCCCACGGCGGCCGACGGGCTCTCCGACGAGGACAACGTCGAGCTCCACACCTGGGGTGTGCTGCCCGAACTCGCCGAGCCGCGGGATCACCTCGAGCTCGGGGAGCTCCACGGCACCATCGACGTCGAGCGCGGCGCAAAGGTCTCTGGCAGCCGATTCGGGTATCTCCTCGGGTCGTTCGTGAAGCTCGAGCTGGCGATGGTCAACTGGGCGATGGGCGTGCTCGAGGGCCATGGGTTCATGCCGGTGATTCCCCCGGTCCTCGTCAAGGAGGACGCACTCTTCGGCACGGGATTCTTCCCCGGCGATCGCGAGCAGGTCTATTCGCTCCCCGACGACGATCTCTTCCTCGTCGGGACCTCGGAGGTCTCGCTGGCGGCCTTCCACGGTGACGAGATCCTCGACGAGGACGCGTTGCCGATCCGGTACGTCGGCTTCTCGCCGTGCTTCCGCCGTGAAGCGGGCACGTACGGCAAGGACACGCGCGGGCTGTTCCGGGTGCACCAGTTCGACAAGCTGGAGATGTTCTCGTTCGTCCATCCCGACCGCAGCCGCGAGGAGCACGACTTCCTGCTGGCCCGCGAGGAGGAACTGGTTCAGGCGCTCGGCATCCCGTACCGGGTGGTCAACGTCGCCGCCGGTGACCTCGGGGCGTCGGCTGCCAAGAAGTACGACATCGAGGCGTGGTTCGCCGGCCAGGGTCGTTACCGGGAGATCACGTCGACCTCGAACACCACCGACTTCCAGTCGCGTCGCCTCAAGATCAGATTCCGCAGCGAGTCGGGCAACCAGCTCGTCCACACCCTCAACGGCACCGCGGTGGCGGGGAGGCTTCTGATAGCGCTCGTCGAGCATTATCAACAGGGAGATGGTTCGATCCACATCCCCGAAGTGCTGCAGCCGTTCACGGGGTTCGACGTCATCGCGGCGCCGTGAGTAACGGCGAGGTCTTCGCCGACATCGCGGGCCGCTACGACCGCATCAACAAGATCCTGTCGTTCGGTCAGGACGATGCGTGGAGACGTCGCGTCATCGATCGCCTCCCCGAAGGCCGGGTCCTCGACATCGGCGCCGGGACCGGCGCCGCCAATCATCTGCTGGGCGATCGCCAGATCGTCGCCCTCGACCCGTCCGAGCCGATGCTGTCGTTGAACCGGGCCCCGGAGAAGCACGTCGGGGTGGGTGAGGCGTTGCCGTTCGAGGACGCATCGTTCGAAGCCGTCTTCTCGGCATTCGTCGTCCGCAATCTCGATTCGGTCGATGCGACGCTCGCCGAGATCGATCGGGTGCTGAAGCCGGGAGGCAAGGCGGGCATCGTCGATCTGGGACGACCCAGGAACGCGGTGCCGCGTGCCGTCCATCGGATCGGGTCGGCGATCGCATTGACCGCGGTGGGTCTTGTGTATCGATCGCTCGGCGAGTACCGCTACCTCGACCGGAGCCTCGACAAGCTCCCACCCCCCGAGGAGATGTACGCCGCCACTCCGCTCGACCTCGAACACCTCGAGAGGATGGGCCCGTTCGGCTTCGTCTACGGCGTGGTGCTCGCCAAACGGACCTGAACCGGCGCCACTCGGCGCGGCGAGGCGCGTTCATCTCCGCTCCGCCGGCGGAGCGGGCGGGGGAGGTGGACCACGGCGGCCCATGACAGTGGGAGCGCGTGGCGGCTGCGTCGGGTGAGTTGCCGCTCTCTTGCGAGGGGTGGTCCCCGCCCACTCGGGCCAGTGGCCCTCGACCGCGCCCAGGGGCGGGTGATTGGTTCGCCGATGGCGAGGCTCCGCACCTGGTGCGGCGGGCGTATCAGTCGGCGGGATGATCGGCGAGCCAGCTCTCGTCCCAGACGAAGGCGGGTTCCGGCGAGAGGAAGTCCTCGAGACGCATCTCGTACCACTCCATGGCCTGGGCCACCTCGGGAGAGTCGAACGGCTTGAAGGCCGCATCGATTGCCTCGTCATCGAGGGGCCGGGGAGTCCCCGAGACGATCTCACATCGGAACGTGGTGGTGAGGTACTCGGATTCGTCGCCGTTCGGATGGCTCACCCGGAGCCGGCCGAACACCGCGGCGATCCCCACCGGTCGCACCACCATGCCGGTCTCTTCGTGGACCTCGCGAACGACGGCCGCTGCCGGGTGCTCGCCCGGCTCGAGGATGCCCGCAGGGATGCTCCAGCGTCCGTCGTCGCGCCGCTTCATCACCAGGAGCTCGTCGTCGTCGTTCGTGACGATTGCGGAGACCCCCGGCATGAGCATGAGATCGTGACCCACCTTGCGGCGGAGTTCGACGAGGAAGTCGGGGATGCCCATCGTCACGAGGTTAGGTGCCGGATTCATGTGCACCCCGCCGTCGGATGGTCGTCCGGGGGCGCCTTCCGGGTCACCGACTCCAGTGGGCACTCCGCACACACCCGGGAACAGACCGCTTAGGGCTGCTTCCTTCCGGACCTG
>CAYFYC010000010.1:0-19923 GCA_964347305.1 uncultured Acidimicrobiaceae bacterium
ACGGCGCCCTCCTCTCGGGGCAGGGCCAGGACCTCGTCGAGCGGGAGGAGGCTGCCCTCGGGGATGTCGAGCAGATCGAGCCGGCCCGCGATCTCGCTGTTGCGCAGCATCGAGCGCCCGATGAATGCGAACTTCCGCCCGGATGCAGCCACCGCATCGACGGCCTGCTGCACCCGATGCACGTGCGAGGCGAAACACGCCACGATCACCCTTCCACTGGAGGCGGCGATGAGACGCTGCAGCGGTAGGCCCAGGCTGGCCTCGCTCGGCACGAACCCGGTCCGCTCGGCATTCGTCGAATCCGCCATGAGGAGCCGGACACCCTGGCGGCCGAAGCCCGCAAACGTGGCGAGATCCGTCGGTCGCCCGTCGATCGGCGTCGGGTCGAGCTTGAAGTCGCCGGAGTGGACCACCAGACCCTCCGGCGTGTCGAAGACCACGCCACAGGCCTCCGGCACGCTGTGGGCGACGTGGACGAGTGTGAACCGGAAGGGACCGTGCTGGATCCACTCCCGATCGACGACGGCGCGCATGTCGGGCTTCACACCCACCTCTTCGATACGGGGACGACTCAGCTCCACGGCGAGCCGCGTCCCGTAGACGGGCACGTTGATCTCGCGGAGGAAGTACGCGAGCGAGCCGATGTGATCCTCGTGCCCGTGCGTCAGCACCACACACTCGACGTCGTCGGCGCGATCGACGACCCATGAGAAGTCGGGCAGCACGAGATCGACGCCGAGCATGTCCTCCTCGGGGAACATGAGCCCACAATCGATGAGGGCGAGTTGGCCGTCGACCTCGATCGCTGCGCAGTTGCGCCCGATCTCACCGAGACCACCGAGAAACGTGACGGCGACGCTCATCGGACGTCGATCACAGATCCTGTGCGGCTGCTACGACGGCTTGGAGCGTCGTGAGCGTCTCCGCGGCCGCAGGCACGAGGGGAAGGCGGGGGACGCCGACGTCGCCCCAGATGTCTCCGAGGATCACCTTGATGGGCATCGGGGAGGGCTCCATGAAGAGGGCGTCGAACACGGGATCGAGACCGGCCGACAACGTGTGGACGACATCGTCGTCGCCGTCGAGTGCCGCAGCGACGAGCCGTGCCACCTGGGGACCGACGACGTGTGAAGCCACCGACACCACCCCGACGGCTCCGGCTTCGATGAGAGCGGCCGTGAGCGCGTCGGATCCCGAATAGACGGCCAACTCCCCGGAGAGTTCGGCGAGCGCCTTGCTGGACCATTCGACATCGTCCACGGCGTCCTTCACCGCGACGATGTTGTCGAGGGCGGCGAGCCGCACCAGCGTCTCGATCTCGATGAGCCGGGCCGTGCGACCGGGGATGTTGTAGACCATCATCGGCAGGTCCGTGCTCGAGGCGATCGCCTCCATGTGGCGGAAGATGCCTTCCTGGGGCGGGCGCGAGTAATACGGAGTGACTGCCATGACACCGTCGCAACGGGCGTCGGTCGCCGCTTCCGTCAGCTCGATGGACTCGCGCGTGTCGTAGGTGCCGGTGCCTGCGACGACCGAGCCTCGATCGCCGACGGCATCGACTGCAGCGGCGAAGAGGGCTGCCTTCTCCACCTTCGAGAGCGTGGGCGACTCCCCGGTGGTGCCGGCGACGACCACGCCATCCGAGCCGGTGTCGATGAGGTGACGACAGAGCCTCCAGAAGGTCGCGTAGTCGACCGCACCCTCGCGATCGAAGGGGGTCACGATCGCGGTGAGGACGGGCCCGAAAGGTGCAGTTGGACGTTCCGGCATTGCCCGTGACGGTAGCAAACACACAGCGATGTATCCTCACTCTTCGCCCCCAATCCCGACCGCTTCCCTCGGATCGAGACCATGACATCACCGCACGTTCACGACATCACCACCGCCGAGTTCCCCGCAGCCGTCCTCCAGCGGAGCCGCGAGGTCCCGGTGGTGGTCGACTTCTGGGCTGCCTGGTGCGGGCCGTGCAAGGTCCTCGGCCCGATGCTCGAAGCCGCCGCCGCCGGTGCGGCCGGCGGCTTCGATCTGGTGAAGGTGGACGTCGACGCCAACCAGCAGCTGGCGGCGCAGTTCGGCATCCAGGGCATCCCCACCGTCATTGCGTTTCGCGACGGGGCTCCGATCAGCCGCTTCTCGGGTGCGATCCCCCAGGGCGCCCTCGACGAGTGGATCGCCTCGATCATGCCATCGGAGATCGAGCTCACGATCGAAGCCGCACGCGACGCTGTCCTGGCCGACGACGAGGACCGTGCCGAGGAGCTCTTCCGCTCCGTTCTGGAGCAGCAGGCCGACAATCAGGACGCCGGCACCGGACTGGCCGGCCTCTTGATGGCCCGGGGAGAGCACGAGGAAGCGCTCATCGTGCTCGGAAAGCTGGCACCGACCGCCGAGGTCGAGCGGCTCCAGTCGGCCGCGCGCCTTGGGCAGACCCGCCACGATGATCTCGGCGATCTCCGCGCGGCGGTCGAGGTCGACCCCGACGACGACGATGCTGCCATCCGGCTCGCATCGGCACTCGCAGGCGGAGGCGAGTACGAGCCCGCGCTCGACATGCTCTTGGCCGTGGTCCGCAAGCGCAACGAGTCCCTCGACGAGGCGCGCACGGCGATGATCGACATCTTCGGAGTTCTCGGCGACGACCACCCCACCACGATCACCTACCGGCGCCAGCTCGCCAACGCCCTGTTCTGAGCAGATCTCAGGCGTGGAGCGCCGGATAGAGCTCCCGATGTCGCCGGTGACCATCGCGGTACACGGCTGCGTCGGCGCCGACCTCGGTTCGATCGACCTCCTCGACCCAAGTGGACGTGATCCGATCCGCCGAGTCATCCCACCCCGCGCCGACGGCGGCGAGCGCGGCGGCGCCGTAGGCGGCGCCCTCGTGCGTGTCGATGGTGGCCAGCGGCGTCTCGAGCACGTCGGCGATGATCTGGCGCCACGTGGCGGAGCGGACACCACCCCCAGAGGCGCGAATCGCACCCTCGAGGTCGACCCCGGCTGCCGTCACGAGGTCGAGCCCGTCGCGCAGCCCGAACGCCACCCCCTCCAGCACCGCTCTCGTGAGATGGCCCCTCGTGTGACGCACGGTGAGCCCGACGAACGCGCCTCGCGCCTCGGGATCCGGGTACGGAGTTCGCTCGCCGGTCAGATACGGGAGGAAGTGGAGTCCCTCTGAACCGGCCGGCACGGTCGTCGCCTCCGCCACGAGATCGTCGAACGACATCTGCGGGGCCAGCGTGTCGCGATACCAGCGCAAACTGCCACCGGCGGACAGCATGACGCCCATGAGGTGCCATGCCCCCGGCACCGCGTGACAGAAGGCGTGCAGCCTGCCCTGGGGTTCGATCTGGGGCCTGTCGGTTGCGGCGAAGACGACTCCTGATGTGCCTAGCGACAGCGCCGCCGCTCCGGGTGCGATCACCCCGGTGCCCACGGCGTTTGCGGCCTGATCCCCACCACCGGCGACGACGGGCGTGCCCTCGCGGAGACCGGTGGCCTCGGCGGCTTCGGCCGTGACGTGACCGGTGACGTCGGTCCCCTCGTGCGTCGTGGGGAACCACGCGGCAGGCAGGTCCAGCGCATCGAGGATGGCTGCCGACCATGTGCGGGTACCGATGTCGAAGAGCTGCGTCCCGGATCCTCCCGCCCGATCCGTCGCGTACTCACCGGTCATTCGGAGGCGCACGTAGTCCTTGGGGAGCAGGACGTGACGGGTCGCCGCGAAGACATCGGGCTCGTGGTGACGTACCCACAGGACCTTGGGCGCCGTGAATCCGGGCAGGGCATCGTTGCCTGTGATCTCGATGAGCCGATCTCTGCCGACGACCTCGCGCATCAGATCGCACTCGGCGGCGGTCCGCTGATCGTTCCAGAGGATGGCGGGACGCAGAGGCCGCCCGGCGTCGTCGAGCATCACCAGACCGTGCATCTGCCCGGTGAGACCGACGGCGTCGATGTCGGCGGCAGAGACACCGCAGCGTGCAATCGCCTCCCGAACCGCCTGTGCGGTGGCGGGCCACCATCGGGCTGCGTCCTGCTCGGCCCACAACGGGCGGGGTGTCTCGTAACCGTACTCCGAGGCGGCGGTGGCGACGACGGCACCGGACCGGTCGACGACGAGGGCTTTGGTGGCGGTCGTCGAGGTGTCGATGCCGACGACGTGGCTCACGCCGCGTGCCCGTCCAGACCGAGCGCAGCCACCGCTCGTCCCGGATCGCCGGGGGGTCGATCGTGGAGCTCCCAGATCTCGCGATGGTGAATGGTGCTGTTGTTGGCGACCGACCCGATCGGGGCGAGGGTCTCGAGCTCCATGAAGTCACGTGACGCATAGATCTGGCCGGTGGCGCCGAGATCGACGAACCGCTCGCCGCTCGACGAGTTGGCGCGCTTCACGAACACGACCTCGTCGAACACACATGCCAGCCACCCGCGCAGCAGCGGAGTGCCGATCTTGGTCGCCGACCGGAGGTCGGTCGAGATCTCGACCTCAGACCGGCCGATGCGGAGGGCGGGATCGCCGACGTCGGTATAGGGCCACATGACCAGCTGGTGTGCCGCCTGGAGATCACTGGTGGGACCGCCCGGCAACCCGAGCGGGAGGACGCCGACCCCACCGGGGCGAAGCTGCGTGATCGCCCAGGGGGCGACGTCGAGCGTCGCCGCTGCGGTGCCCTTCACCGTGTGATCGACCACGACCCCTCCACCATCGGAAGTGAGCGACACCTCGATGGTCTTCACGAGCCCGAAGTCGTCGGCACGACCGACGACCGTGATCGTGTCCTCCGTGCGGACCACCCGCACCGGGTCGTCGTCTGGCTGGTACGTGAGCTCGGGCAGCTCCGGGCCGACCCAGAGGCGGTGCCCGCCCCTGAGGTGATACCGGCGTCCGTCACCCGCATCGAGCGCCAGATCGCCGAGATCGGCGAGGAGGTTGTCACCGTCCGGTCGAGAACACCAGACGATGCGGGGGCCGAACGCCGTGGCGACCCCGATGCGGACGCCGTCGTCGTCCAGCCACAGGATCTCTTCGCTCGTACTCGACGACACGCCTTCCCCTCCTCGATCGCCGGTCGGCACCGGCGTCGCACGAAACCTACCGACTCAGGTGGTTCTCACGTCGAGTTAACGCAGGCTTTATCCACGATGTGGATGATGGCACCATGGTTGAAATCATCGCCCAGCGCGGTCGATCGGTGCAGTCGAGACCGAGAGCACCCAAGACCATCGACGGCAAGCGCACCTGCGCCGAGCCCGAATGCGAGACCGTGCTCTCCCGTTACAACAAACGACCGACCTGCTCGATCCACACGCCGACACACTTCCCGCGCAACCGGGGACGCAAGCGCAAGCCCTGACGACGGCGGCTACACCGTGGCGATGATGTCGCGACGACTCGGCAGCCACGACCCGACGACCGGGCGCACCCGCATGCGCCCATCCACGACGCTGACGCCCTGACCGGGCTCTGCGACCTTCACGGGATTCAGGTCCATCTCTGCGATCTCGGGGACATCGTCGACGAGCATGGAGATCCGCAGGATGGTCTCGGTCACGGCGTCGACGTCCCCGGCAGGGCCACCCCGATAGCCGTCGAGGAGCCGCGCCGACTTCACCTCGGAGATCATCTCCCTGGCGTCGACGTCCGTCACGGGGTTGATCCGAAACGCCACGTCACCGATCAGCTCGACGAAGACACCGCCGAGTCCGAACACGATGAGCGGACCGAAGTTGGGATCCTCGGTCATCCCTATCAGCACCTCGTGGCCACCGGGGACGAACTCCTGGACCAGCACGCCCTCCGGATCCGGCACGGCAGCTGTCACGGCGGCGAACGCCTCGGTGATGGCATCCGCCCCGGAGACATCCAGTGCGACGCCCCCCACGTCGGACTTGTGCAGCGCCGACGGCGACACGACCTTGAGTACGAGGTTGCTCCCCCACGCTTCCCACAGGGCAACCGCCTCTTCTGCGGTCGCCACGACGTCGCTGCGTGGCGTTCGAACCCCGACGGCCGCGAGCACGCCGTCGACTTCCTCTGGCTCCAGCCACCCACCTTCGGCACCGAGCCGCTCGAGCGCGCCCTCGATGATGGCGGCGGCCGCCGCGGTGTCGGCGTCGTCGAATCGGACTCGCCTGCCTTCTTCTCTCCCGCGCCACTCGGCGTGGCGAACGGCCCTGGAGAGCGCCATGGCCGCCTGCTCGGGGAACGGGTAGGTCGGAATGTGCACCGTGCCCGAGATGAGTTCCTCATGCGCTCCCTCGGCCGACATGTAGACCGCGACGAAGGTCTTGTCGCCGTCGTACTCGCGTGCCGCCCTGGCGATCGCAGCCGCGGTCTCGGCAACCCCGCTCGGTGACGCCGGGATGAAGATCGCCATGACGACGTCGACCTCGTCCGAGTCGAGCAGCTCGTCGAGACAGGCCACGTACTGGTCGGGCCCCGCCGAGGCGATCATGTCGATCGGGTTGCGGACCGACGCATCCGGCGACAGGTGGCCGCGCAACCTCGCCTGGAGTGCTTCGGAGAACTCGCCGACGACGAGCCCCTCGGCCTCGAGCGCATCCACGGCCAGGATGCCGGGGCCGCCTGCACCAGACCGCTCGCACATCCCCCGGGGTTGACGCCGCCTGCGTTGGTGACCACCCCGATCCTCCGGCCCTTCGGCAGCGGCTGATTGGCAAGCAACGACGTCACGTCGAAGAGCTCCTGGAGCGTATCGGTGCGGATCACGCCCGCCTGCCTGAACAGGGCGTCCACCGCCACGTCGAGGCTCGCCAGCGAACCGGTGTGCGAGCTGGCGGCACGGGCGCCGCCGGCGGTACGCCCGGACTTCACGGCAACGATCGGCTTTCGACGACCGATACGGCGGGCGATACGCGAGAACCGTCGCGGGTTCCCGAAGTCCTCCAGGTAGAGCAGGATGACATCCGTCGCGGGATCGTCCTCCCAGTAGAGGAGCAGGTCGTTGCCGGAGACGTCGGCCTTGTTGCCGACGGACACGAAGCTCGAGATGCCGATGTTCAGCCGGGCCGCGTAGTCGAGGATCGCGATGCCGAGTGCACCCGACTGGCTCGACATCGCCACATTGCCGTGCGGGGGGAACTGCGGACCGAACTGGCCGTTCATCGTCACGGCGTGATCCGTGTTCAGCACGCCCATGCAGTTGGGCCCCACCATCCGCATCCCGGCGGAGCGGACGAGCTCGAGGAGTTCGGCCTCCAGGGCGGCCCCGTCCTCGCCCGTCTCGCCGAAGCCCGCTGAGATCACCACCACGCCCTTGACGTCCTTCTCGGCGCACTCGGCGACGACGTCGAGCACGTGAGGTGACGGGACGACGATGAACGCGAGATCGACGTGGTCGTCGATGTCCTTCACCGAAGCATGCGTCCGGATCGACTTGATCACCGGTGTCCCCGGGTTGACCGGGTACACCGGCCCCGCGAAACCGGAGGTGACGAGGTTGGCGAAGAGACGGCCGCCGATCGATTCCGGGTTGCGGCTCGCCCCGATCACGGCGATCGAGCGCGGGTAGAAGATCGGCAGGATCGAAGCTGCGATCGATCGCCGCTCGTGGTCCTCGCGCACGGCCACCGTCTCGGTGGATTCCGCGGTCGGGAACCGCACGTCGTAGAGGCCCTCCTCGAGTCGGCGCTCCAGCTCGAAGCCCGCATTGCGGAAGACGCGCATCATCGCCAGGTTCTCGGGCAGCACGAACGCGAAGAACGACTCGATGCCCTGCTGTCTCGCGTAGTCGGTGAGCAGGAGGAGCAGGCGTGTCCCGAGCCCTCTCCCCTGGTTCGCATCGGTGACGGCGAACGCGACCTCGGCCTCCTTCCGGCTCGCCGCTCGCATCTCGTAGCGACCGACCGCGATGATCTCGCCCTCGTCGACCGCCACGAACGCCATGCGCTCGACGTAGTCGAGCACGGTGAAACGAACGATCTCCTCTGGCTCGAGCCGTTCCTTCACCTGGAAGAAGCGGTAGAACCGGCTCTGTTTCGAGAGCGCGTCCCACATCCCCTCGAGGAGCGGACCGTCGGTCGGGAGGATCGGCCGGATCCTCACGGTGGAACCGTCCTTGAGGGCGATGTCGAAGATCCACTCGGACGGATAGCCGGCTACGTCGATGTCGGGTGCACTCTGCTTCATGGGCGCGATTGTTCCACACCCTCGCACCCAGTCCACCTGGGCGCCGTCACTGCAGGCAGAGTTCGTTGCCCTCGGGATCGAGCATCACGATCCAGCGCTCCCCCACCATGCCGCGATGTTCGACCAGCCGGGCGCCACCGACGCCCTCGAGACGGTCGGCTTCGGCCTGGACCGCCGCCCAACGGGCGTCCCGGTCGGCAGCGTCGCCGGCGACGTTCACGTCCAGGTGCACGCGGTTCTTGGCCGTCTTGCCCTCGGGAACCTTCTGGAAGAAGAGCCGTGGTCCGTTGCCGTCCGGATCGACGAGCGCCCTGGCGTCGTTCCATCGCTCTTCGGGAATCCCCATCGCGACGGCCCAGGCGTCCCAGCTCTCGTGACCCTCGGGTGGCGGCGGGATGACATAGCCGAGCGCTTCCGCCCAGAACTCGGCGAGCCGGGCGGGGTCGTGCGCATCGAAGGTCACCTGGAAGGATCGTGCCATGCCACCAGGCTAGAGGGCGGACATCGACCGGCTCGCATCCGACACCGACTACCGTTGTGTCGTCGCAGCTCGCTGCGACTCTGTTCCGTTCCCGCTGCACGACCGTCGCCGGGCCTGCGCGAGGTGGACGCCACACACGAACCAGACGAAGGAGAGATCGCCACTTGGCTTCAGGAGACGACGTCTTCAGGGCGCAAGGCGTCGTGACCGCGACCCTGCGCAATGCGAGCTTCAAGGTGAAGCTCGACTCCGGTCACGAGCTGATCGCCCGCGCCGCGGGCAAGATGCGCAAGGGCCGGCTCATCCGCATCATCCCGGGCGACCGTGTCGAGGTCGAGGTGTCGGCCTACGACCCCACCAAGGGCCGCATCATCTGGCGCTACCGCTGAGCGCTGCGCCTCTAGGCGAGACCCAGCAACGACTCCAGCCCGACCGTCACCGGATCGGGTAGCTCGCGCACCTGCCGCACCGCGAGCAACACACCTGGCATGAACGAGATGCGATCCGTCGTGTCATGGCGGATCGTGAGCGTCTCACCCGGTCCACCGAGCAGCACCTGCTGGTGGGCGACCAACCCCGGCAGCCGCACCGAGTGGACAGGGACCGGGCCCACCCTGGCCCCCGTGGCTCCGGCGATCGACTCCTCGGAGGCCACGAGCCGCTCGTCACGCACACCAGCGTCCACCATCCGCTGTGCCGTGGCCAGCGCCGTCCCCGAGGGGGCATCCACCTTCGCATCGTGGTGGAGCTCGACGATGTCGGCGCCGCTGAAGAAAGGCGCCGCCAGTTCGGCCATCCGCATCATCAGGACCGCGCCGATCGAGAAGTTCGGGACGATCAGGCACCGGCTGCGTGCGTTCGTCCAATGCCCCCGCACGTCGGCGATGCGGTCGGCGTCGAAGCCCGAGGTCCCGACGACGACCGAGGCGGCGAAGTCGTGCCACCTCCGCACGTTGTCCATGACGACGTCGGGCGTCGTGAATTCGACGATGACGTCGGCGCCGGCGAGCGCTTCCGGATCGGTCGAGATGGCCATCGACCCCACCGGGTCTCCCCCACCCGGGTCGTAGCAGGCGATCAGATCGAGATCATCGACGCCGGCGACGGCGGTGGCGACCATGCGACCCATGCGCCCGCCCGCACCGGCGACGCCGACGGACGTCACTGGACGAATTCCTCGAGGTCTTCTGCGTCGAAGGGTCCCACGGCGCCGATCACCTTCGGACCGCTGTAGACGTGACGCACGACGTCGATGATGTCCTCGTTCTCGACGGCCTCGATGCGCGAAACGATGTCGTCGACCGACAGATGCTCGATACCTGTCAGTTCCTCCCGACCGAGCCGTGTCATCCGGGCGTTCGAGTCCTCCATCGACATCGCCAGGCTGCCCTTGACGTTGCCTTTCGCCCTGTCCAGCTCGTCGTCGCTGAGACCGTCGGCCATCACCTTGTCGAGCTCGTGCCGGATGAGCTTCAGCACCTCGTCGGTCTGAGTCGGTGTGGTGCCCACGTACACGGCAGCCGCACCCGTGTCGGCGAAGGGCATGCGGAAGCTGTGGACCGCATAGGCGAGACCACGCTGCTCTCGGATCTCCCTGAAGAGCCGGGACGACATGCCGCCGCCGAGCACGTGATCGGCGAGGGTCAGCGCCCAGCGCCGCTCGTCGCCCCGCGCCAACCCGTCGGTTCCGAAGACCAGGTGGGCCTGCTCGGTGTCGCGGCGCCGCACCGAGACCTCGGGCACGATGGCCGGCGGTGTGAGCTCACGCGACTTCTCGTCGCCCTCCCAGTCGCCGAGCAGCTCCTCCATCTGTCCGACGAGGGCGGCGTGATCGACCCGTCCCGCCGCGGCGACCACACAGGACTTCGGCGAATAGCGGCGGCTCCAATACCCGGCGATCGTGTCGCGGGTCATGTTGGTGATCGAGTCCTTGGTGCCGAGGATCGGCGGTGCGAGCGGGTGACCCTGCCAGAGAGCCCGGATGAAGAGCTCGTGGGCGACGTCCGTCGGGTCGTCCTCGTTCATGTTGATCTCCTCGAGAACGACGTGTCGCTCCGAGTCGATCTCTTCCTGACGGAAGGCGGGTCGGCGAATCATCTCGGCGAGGATCTCGCCGGCGAGCGACAGGTCGGCGTCACGGACCTTGGCCCAGTAGGCCGTGTATTCCTTCGAGGTGAAGGCATTGTGGCGGGCGCCGACGGCATCGAAGGCCTCGGAGATGTCGTGGGCGCTCATGCGCTCCGAGCCCTTGAAGAGCAGGTGCTCCAGGAAGTGGCTGGTGCCTGCTTCGACGGGAGCCTCGTCGCGGCTTCCGGTGTCGACCCAGATGGCGATGGTGGCGGATCGGATCGACGGCATGTCCTGCGTGATGACCCGGAGACCGTTGGGGAGGGTGGTGAGCTCGTAGTGCATTGCCGCGGATTGTAGGAGCGGCGGTGGCAATCGCAGCGGCCGGACTCAGTCGTCTGCGCCCGGCCGCCTCCGGAGCCGCTTCGTCTCGCCGCGCTTCCGCTTCTCCTCGAGACGGTTTCGCCGTTGCCGGCGCGTCGGACGCGTCGGGCGCCGCGGTCGTGGTGGCGGCCGCAATGCCTCCTCCACGAGCTCGGCGAGGCGGCGTCTGGCGAGCTGCCGATTGCGCCACTGCGAGCGCGACTCGCCGATCGTCACCTGCAGCCTCCCGGCGTCCAGGGCCGTCCCGAGCCCGCGCTCGATGCGCTCACGCAGCTTCGGTTCGATGGAGCTCGCACCGACGTCCCACGAGAGTGTGACCCGGGTGGCGGCGCGATTCGCGTGTTGACCACCGGGGCCGCCGGGCGTGCTGAAGGATTCTTCGAGCTCGACACCCGGGATCGTCAGCCGACGGTCGACGACGAGATCATCCATCGCCGGCGAGGAGAGGCTCCGCAGGACCGAAGAGCGGGCCCTCGGCGAGATCGCACTCGAGCATCACGAGCATGGCCAGCTGTTCGGCGGTTGCGACGCCTGTCGCCAGCGCCCCCATGTCGTTGGCGTGGGCGAGATCGATGAGCGCGGCGAGCGTGCGGCGGCGGGACTCGTCCGTCTCTATGTCGCGGACCAGGGCCGGGTCGAGGCGAAGAAGGTCTGCGGCGCGTGCCTGCAGCAACGCCAGCCCGGACCTGCCGGCGGCGAAGCCCTCGACCGCCAACCTGACCCCGGCGTCGTGGAGACCGGGCAGGGCGACGTCCGTGGCGCGCCGACCCAGGAGGTCGCCCGCGATCTCGAGCACCACGGCTGCCGGATCGATGCCGCTTCGGGCGATGATCTGCGTGAGCATGCCGACGACCCCGAAGTCGAGCACTTCGTTGGCCCGAAGCGGCAGGTGGAGCCGCACCCCTCCGGTGGGGTGCCCGGCGATCTCGGCCACCGCCCGCTCGATCACACGGCGGCCCGCCGCCGCTTTCAACGCCGGGTCTCCGATCTTGACGAGGAGGTCCGACAGGAGCATCTCCTCGCCACCGGCCAGGCGATGGAACGCGATCGGCCTGACCCCGACGGGCTCGCGATCGGCGACCCTCCAGATCGTCTCCCACCTGACGTCGAACGCACCCCTCCGGACGACATCGCGCATCTGTCGCGCCGTGATCACACGCTCGTCAGGAACCGCCTCATCGACGTACGCGGCCACCGCCAGCGGCGAGTCCTTGGCACGGAACATCGCGACATCGGCGCGTCTGAGCAGTTCCTCCGCGTCCACGCCCGGGGAGCCGACTGCAACTCCCACGGACACCGACGTCGTGAGTTGGAGCCCGGCGACGTCGACCACGGTGCCGAGCGCGGCGACGATGCGATCCGCGATGCGGTTGGCGATGCCCCGGTCGCCGACGCCGTCACACAGGACCACGAACTCGTCCCCACCGAGCCGCGCCACCGTGTCCATCGGTCGCGAGGTGATGCGCAGCCGTCTGGCGATCTCGGTGAGCAGTTCGTCCCCGATGTCGTGCCCGAAGCTGTCGTTGACCGACTTGAAATCGTCGAGATCCACGAGGAAGACCGACGGCCCCTTCCCCGGGCGGCTGGTCTCCACCGAGGCCTCGAGCGCCGCGAGGAACGCCTCCCTGTTGGCGAGACCCGTCAGCAGGTCGTGACTCGCCCGATGTCGCAACTCGCCGACGCGTAAGTCGACCTCCGTCGGCTCGATCGACACGCGCCACGAGCCCGACCGGTGCTCGAGGCCGATCACGGCGCTCGTGATGAACGTGCCATCGAGATGGAGCTCGAGCCGCTCGTCGCCGGCATCGGGGTCGAGCACGATCTCGACCGGGCCGGCGATCTCGAGCTCACCTGCCGACGTGCGCGTCAGACCCCCCTGGCCTTCGATCTCGATCGAGGGGTATTCGGCTGTGGGGTCACCTGGGCGACGCTCTCGGCTCGGCACTATCGGCTCCCGATCCCTTCTCCTCATTGTTGTCGAGGGCCCCGACGCCGCCGTGTCAATCCGGCGCAGGATCGTTTGACAGCTGTGAGACAATGGCAGCCTTGTGCCTGCCCGAGACCAGTCCGTGCTTCGTGAGATCCTGCCGCCGGAAGAGCGGGTGATCGAAGCCGTCGTCGCCCGGTACCAGCGGGTGGCGCCGGCGATCCTGCGCTTCGCCCGATCGCTGTCGGGAAACGACGAGCTCCAGGTCAAGCTCGGATCGCAGGCGTCGGTCGGCGAGAACGAGATCGTCATCGATCCCGGCGTGTTCCAGGCGGCATACGCCCGCTCGGCGCCGGTCACCCCCACCGAGGTGGCCCTCACATCGGCACTCCACGAGGTCGTGCATCTCATGGCCACAGACTTCGACGAGAAGCGCCCGATCCCCCCGGACTGGATCCCGGAGGATCGTCGTGGGGCGGCTCCCGGGATCATCGCCGAACCACCCATCTCAGACCCGACCACCTTGTTCGGATTGGACCCGGCGTCGACGGCGGACGCCCCTGCCGCACTCGACGACGAGCTCGACGACGATCTCGCCACCCTCGAAGCCCTTGGCGTCTTCGACGACGAGCCGATCGCCGGTGGTGATCGACCCGCCACACCGCCGGAGACCGCCGTCTCGCTCCTCGATGCGCTCCGGGAGGCGGGCGGATCGCCGGTGGAGGCGCTGTTCCTCGCAGTGGAGGACGCTCGCCAGGAGCGACGCTTCTTCGCCGACTTCCATGGGGCGCGATCGGTGCTCGGCGATCTCTACCGGGCGGCTCGCAGGGATGCATTCAGGGAGGCGCGACCACTCGGGCAGTTCTCCCTCGCCTGCTTTCTCATGGTCGGCGGCTACGAAGAGCGGAACGAGTTGCAACGAATGGTCGAGTCACGGGTTGCCGGGGCACTCGACGAGGCGATCGCAGTGACCGACCAGATCGCCTCCGCCACCGATCCGTGGGACGTCGCAGGTCATGCGCTCGACCTCCTGGCGATTGCCAGGCGCCACCGGCTGATCAACGAGGTGGAGGCCTCGGACACCAAGCGAATCCAGGACGCCAAGCACGAAGCCGATCACAGCGCGATCAGCGAGTCGGTCGACGCCGTGAGGATGATCACGCCGCCGCTGCAGGATGCCGCCTCCTACGAGGAGACCCGTGCGGCGGCGCAGTCCGTCTCCGCAGAGGAGGGGCGCCGCGGCGACGCCGACCAGGCGGGTGATCCCGCAACAGACCAGATCCTGAAGGTGGGTGAAGCGCCCACGGTCTACCTGCCGACCGGCCAGGGCGGCAAGCTCGTCGTCGCCGACTTCCCGGACCGATTCGCCCAGTTCGCTCCGGACGGTCGGACCCTGCTCGCCGAGGCCGCCACCCGCTGGGGAGTCGCCCAGCGGAGGGTGTCGGGCGAGCTCTACCCATTGTTCCTCGCCAACCAACGCCGTGGACTCCGCTCCGGCTTCGACGCGGGCGACCTCTCCCCGTATGCCGCACTGCTGCTGGGTGCCGGTCTGTACGAGCGCATGTTCGAGCGACGCGACCTCCCCACGAAGCGCTCCTACGCGGTCAGCCTGCTCGTGGACGGATCGGCGTCGATGTTGCAGCCGCGGCCTATGGAGGCAGGACGGCGCCGCCCCTGGGCGCTCGCGGCAGCCACCCTCGGCGCCTGGACGCTGGCCCGGCTCGCCGACGAGCTGCAGATCGAGTTCGAGGTGGCGCTCTTCAATCGCGCCTTCGCCGCAGCGGGCGACGACACCGAGCAGGTGTTTCTCGATCGACAGCACGCCGCCACGGGTGCCCTCCGTCGCTCTCAGGGTGGAGCGGCCGAGCGGCTCACCCGCACCGTCAACCACTACCTCGTCAAGTCGTTCGACGCACGATGGCGGGCGGCCGAGGACGTGATGGCCGGGCTCTTCTGGATGGCGGCGGCGCCCGTCGAGGCGAGCCGCGCCGTGCGCCGTGACATGGCGGAATCCCCTCCCATATCGATGTTCGAGAAGGCGGCGAACGTGGACGAGTACAACGTCGCCTTTGCCGCTCGACGCCTCGCCGACCGCAAGGCGGCGACCCGCATCCTCGTGGTGCTCGCCGACGGCATGACGCGTGGCTCGGTCGCCGCTCTCGCCGATTCCGTCGACTCGGTCGAAGCCTCGGGCACCGTGGTGCTCGGCATCGGCATCGGCGACAACACGGTCGAGGCCGCCTACAGCCGCAACCAGGTCGTCGAGCGCCCCGAGGTGCTCGCCAGGGCGATGGTCGACGGGGTGCGGGGCACCCTGTTCCGCACCATCGCCCACATGGGAGGACGTACGTGGTGGACGACCACGGGCGACCCGTTCGCCGATCAATCGATGGCACCCGGCCTGCGCCGGGACGCAACCAGTGAGAACACGAGGAGAAGGAGTGTCGATGCCTGACACCGTCGAATTCACGGACCCGACGGGTGTCGGGGAACCGATCGAACTGCCCGTCGTGGAGGTGGACGACCGCCTCCCCGACTACGAGCATCGAATGGAGCACATCCCGAAGCCCGATCCCCACTACGTCGACCTCGGCATGCTCTATCGCCTCGCCCAGCTCGAGTCGGTGCGCCGGGCCCACTTCACAGAGCACCCGCTGCATCTGGCGCTGCGCGGACACATGGGCACCGGCAAGGACCACGACATCGAGCAGTTCGCGGCCTTGCTGCGGGCGCCCCACTACCGCATCCCGCTCACCGGTGAAGTACGTGACATCACGTTGATCGGATCGATCAAGCTCCACGGGGACGGCAAGGGCGGGACCGAGAGCCGGTGGGAGGACGGCGACATCACTAGGGCGCTGCGGGGACCCGCCATCATCAACCTCTCCGAGCTCAACGCAGCCGGAGCCGAGACGCTGTTCGCGCTCCACGGCCTGCTCGACCGCCACCAGGCGCTCGAGCTCCCCATCGGAGAGATGGTGCGGCTCCGAGACGACGTGCGGGTGTTCGGCACCCTGAACCCGACCGATCTGCGCGACTACGCCGGCACCCAGACGCTCAACAAGGCGTTCGCCGACCGGTGGATCATCTGGGAGAAGGATTTCCCGGAGGAAGACCAGCTGAACCGCATGTTGGAGCGGCGCCACCCCGAGATGAAGCCTTCGTTCCGGGAGCTCATCGCCCGGCTCGCGGTCGAGATCAACGCCTCGTTCACGTCGACCGATGCGAGGACCCGGGTCGAGACGCCGATGAGCCTGAGGACCGTGCTCGACCGGATCCCTGCGGGGCTGCGGATGTATGCGGATCGTCCCGACCCGCTGCGGACGGCTTGGGAGGAGTTCGTGCTCCCCCACATCGATCGCTTCGATCGTGACCACTACGACACGGTCTGGGCCGCCGTGGTCCGCATCGGTCCCGCCGAGACGCCCTACGGGTGAGCCACGTCTCGCCGGTGACCGGCGAGGTTCCCGGCGTCAGAGAATCCCGGCGAGGTCGAGCGCCTCGGTGAGCGTGTCGGCGACGGGAAGACCCGTCGCCTCGAGCTCGTGACGATGGTGGCTGCCGCCACCTGCAAAGAGCACACAGCCGATGCCTGCGGCGTGGGCCGCATGACCATCGTCGAACGTGTCGCCGATCATGACGACGTGGCGGCGGTCGATGCCGTGCTCGAGAAGCGCCTCGAGATGCCGGGCGAGCTGCTCGGCCTTGCGATCGCCTGCCCCCTGCCGGTTTCCGTCGACTCGCACCATGTAGTGATCGAGCCCGAAGCGCTGGACAGCCGGGATCAGCTCGTCGTGCCACCACATCGACAGCAACGACTGGGACCCACCCTTCCCTGCAACGCGTTCGATGGCGGGTCGGGCGGTGACGTGGAGATCGGCATCGCCGATCCGTTGCCGGTACGCATCGTGGAACACGTCATCGATGGTTCGCCACTCGTGGTCTTCGACGGGGCGACCCAGTAGCACGTCGTAGAACCGATGGACCGGACGCTGAAAGTTGTCTCGGTACCCGTCGGCATCGATCGGTTCGGCGCCGAACGGGTCGAGGGCGGCGTTCACCGCCTCGACGACGATGTGGAGATCGTCGAAGAGGGTGCCGTTCCAGTCCCACACGATGTGACGCACGCGGCGGGTCTCCTCTCTCCGCCCGGTTCCCGCCGTGCCCATTCTCGTATGCTGGCGGCGTGGAACCCGTGACGGGCTACGCCATTGTCGATGGCCAGCGCGTTGCCTACCAGGTCATCGGCAACGGGCCGATCGACATCGTCATCGCCCCGAGCTGGTTGAGCTCCTTCGATCTCGAGTGGGAGGAGCCGCGCATCCGGCTCTTCCTGCAGCGGCTCGCGTCGTTCACCAGGATCATCCGGATCGACCGCCGGGGCTCGGGCGCGTCCGATCCGCTCGACGTCGATGGTCTGCCGCCGTGGGAGGCGTTCGCCGGCGACATCGCCGCCGTCATGGACGAGGTCGGGTCCGCAGATGCAGCCATCTACGCGGATGGCGACGGCGGACCCGTTGCCGTGCTGTTTGCGGCCACCCATCCGGAGAGGGTGCGGGCACTGGTGCTGTTCAACACGTCGGCTCGGTTTCTCGTCGCCGACGACTACGCCATCGGGGCTCCACCCGACTTCGTCGATGCCATCGCCGATGCCTTCACCGCGGACTGGGGCACTGGTGAGCAGCTCGCCGCGTTCGTGCCGAGCCGGGCCGACGACCCCTCGTTCCAGCGATGGATCGGACGGTTGATGCGGGCCACGACATCGCCATCACGAGTGCGGGCCTACATGGAGGGCGTCATCGTCTCCGACGCCAGGGAGGCGCTCGAGACGATCGAGGTACCGACGCTCGTCCTGCACCCGACATCGAGTGGGTTCCCGTCGATCGAGCACGCCCGCTTCATCGCCGACCACGTGCCGGATGGGAGCCTCGTGGAGCTGTCCGGACCGGCCGATGCTTACCCGTACTTCGCGCTCGCCGACCAGATCCTGCCCGAGATCAGGGACTTTCTGGTGGGAACGACATCGCCGCCGGTGTTCGAGCGGTCGCTCGCCACCGTGTTGTTCACCGACATCGTGGATTCCACCTCGCAGGCTCGCTCCCTGGGTGACGAGGAGTGGCATCGGCTGCTCGACCTCCACGACGAGATCGCGCGAACCGATCTCGGTCGCCACGGGGGCCACCTCGTCAAGCAGCTGGGGGACGGCATCCTCGCCACGTTCGACGGGCCAGGGCGGGCGCTCCGCTTTGCTGCGGCATTCGTAGATGAGATCGACGGCATGGGCCTGCAGATCCGCACCGGCATCCACACCGGTGAGGTCGAGCACCGTGGTGACGACATCGGCGGCCTCGCCGTGCATCTCGGGGCCCGGATCATGGCCGCGGCCGGCCCCGGTGAGATCCTCGTCTCGCGAACGGTCAAGGATCTCGTCATGGGCTCCGGGATCGTCTTCGAGGACCGCGGCGCACGGGCCCTCAAGGGCATCGAAGGCGAATGGCAACTGTTCGCTGCCATCGATTCGTCTGCGAGACCCGGGAAGTCGTCCTAGGGCTTCGATGGCGGGTTCGATGCATTGGCCCGTTCGCCGCCCCGGGATCGCAAGCGAACGGCCGGGGCTCAACTAGGTTTGCCCGATGCGCAACTACCGCCTCGGTGTCGAGGACCTCGATGCACGACTCGATGCTCTCGTCCACGACGCCATCGACGGCGTCGAGGGTCACGGCGATCACGACCACGACGACGACCTGATCGCCGAGATGCTGGTCACAGGGCTGAAGATGCTGCGCGACGACACCGAACGCGGCGACCTGAAGCTCGTCAATGCCGCGCTCAAGGAGATGCGCTACTCCTTCCTCGTCTTCTCGCAGTACCGCCACATCCCCAAGGTCACCTTGTACGGATCGGCGCGCACGCCGCAGGGCCACCCCAACTACGAGCTCGCTCGTTCCTTCGCCGATCGCATCGTCCGCGACCACGGGTGGATGGTCGTCACCGGTGCGGGACCGGGGATCATGGAGGCGGGCAACCTCGGCGCAGGGCCGGACCACGGCTTCGGGGTCAACATCCGACTGCCCTTCGAGGCGAGCGCCAACCCACACATCGACGACTCCCGGGTCATCAACTTCAAGTACTTCTTCACCAGGAAGCTGGCGTTCGTGAAGGAGTCGCATGCATTCGTGCTCTTCCCCGGCGGCTTCGGCACACAGGACGAGGCCTTCGAGCTGCTCACCCTGGTGCAGACGGGCAAGAGCGACCTCCACCCCATCGTGCTGCTCGAGACCGCGGGCTCCCGGTACTGGGAGGCGTGGCTCGACTTCGTGGCGGTGCTGGAGAAGCAGGGGATGATCTCACCCGACGACACGAGCCTCTTCCTCCACACACACTCGATCGACGAGGCGTGCGCCGAGATCGTCCACTTCTACTCGTCGTATCACTCCCAGCGCTACGTGGACGGGCGGCTCGTGTTGCGGCTACGGCGTGAGCCGGACGACGCGCTGGTGGCTGCGCTCAACGACGACTTCGCCGACATCCTCGCCGGCGGTCGTATCGAGAAGGTGGCTCCGTCCGAGCGTGAAGTGGCAGATGACGATCATCCCGAGCTCCCCCGATTGGCGCTCGAATTCGACCGCAGACAGCACGGGCGGCTCCGTCAGCTGGTGAACCGGCTCAACGATGCAGGCCGCGACGACACCGGCGACGACACCACGGCCTGAAACCGGTCGATTCATGGTCAGACGGCGCCGTTGCCGTTCGCAGGAACTAAAATCTCCAGTCCCATGCGTGAAATACTCTCCGACCTCGTCGCCGAACAGCAGTCCCTGGACCAATTCCTCCAGCGACTCCACGAGCGCGAGTGGAAAACCCCCACGGACGTGAACGACCGGACCCCGTACCGATAGAGCAGGTCCACCAGCT
>CAYFYC010000010.1:19966-53483 GCA_964347305.1 uncultured Acidimicrobiaceae bacterium
ACGGACGTGAACGACTGGACCGTGCACGACACGGTCAGCCATCTCGCCGGTACCGAGACCCTGGCCGCCGACGTCATCACACGAGGGCAGGACGCACTCGACGATGCCGGTATCACCGACTTCGACGCATGGGTGGCATCCCAGGTCGAGGAAGGTCGAAAGCTGCGGTATCAGGCCGTCATCGAGTGGTGGCGCAACGGGCGCGCCAGCGTCGTCGACGCCCTCTCTCGACGGCGAGGCAACGCTCGCATTCCGTGGCTCATCAGCTCCATGAGCCCGAAGGCGTTCGCCACCGTGCGGCTCATGGAGACCTGGGCGCACGGGCTCGACATCAAGGCCGCCATGGAGCACAAGCACCCGCTCATCGACGAGGAAGGCGAGCCGATCCCGGACAGCCCGCGCATCCGCCACGTCGCATGGCTGGCACAACGCATGCTGCCGTGGACGTTCGAGCAGGCCGGTGAGCCCTACCCGCAAGACGGCATCAGGGTCGAGCTGATGGGTCCCAAGTACGCCCGGTACGTCTACGGGCCCGAAGAGGCCGAGAACGTCATCAAGGGCCTCGCCGGCGAGTTCTGCCGGGTGGCCGTGCGGCGTCTCGATCCCGATGCGACCGCGCTGAAGGCGGTCGGCGACGGCGCCGAGCGAGCACTGCAGATCGTCCGGACGTTCTGAGCCCCGATGGGGGTGCCGCGCCTCGTCGGGATGGTGCACCTCGATGCGCTTCCCGGCGCCCCTTCCCACGAGGTCGATCTCGACGAGATCCTGGCGCGCGCCGTGTCTGACGCCACCACGCTCGCCGACGCCGGGTTCGGCGGCGTGATGATCGAGAACTACGGAGATGCGCCCTTCTATCGCGACCAGGTGCCGCCGGTGACCGTGGCCGCGATGACGCGCGCCGTCGATGCGGTTCGTTCGTCGATCGACATCCCGGTGGGCGTGAACGTGTTGCGCAACGACGTCTCTTCGGCGCTCGCGATCGCCGCCGTGACGGGAGCGGGCTTCGTGAGGGTGAACGTCCTGAGCGGAACGATGTACACCGATCAGGGCCCCATCATCGGACGCGCCGCCGATGTGCTGCGGCTGCGTCGTGACCTCGCCCCCGACGTGGCGATCATGGCCGACGTCTTCGTCAAACACGCCACCCCGCCGCCGGGACTGCGACTCGAGGACGCCACCCGCGACCTGGCGGGACGTGGCGGCGCCGACGTCGTCGTCGTTTCGGGTTCAGGAACAGGGAGCGCGCCGGACCTGGAACGGGTCCGCACGGTGAAGCGCGCGGCGAGCGACACGCCCGTCTACGTGGGGTCCGGGGCGTCCGTGGCCAACGCCGCCGAGATGCTGGCCGTCGCAGACGGCTGCATCGTCGGCACTGCGACCAAACCGGGAGGCGAAACCACGAACGCAGTCGACCCGGAGCTGGCGAAGGCTTTCGTGGTTGCGGCCGGCTGATCGTCGCCTCGCGACAGGCGGTGTTCCCCAGGCCGATGCGCCTGCGTCTTACGCGCGCGACCGCGCGTAAGTCGATTTTGTCATTCCCGGTGCATAACCCTCGACCACCACTCGAGGGTTTCTTGCATGGCGCCCCACCGGCACTGCCTGGTCGGACGGATCGCGTCTTCCTCGGCTGCCAGACACTTCCAGACACGACCCGATCCGACCGGCCTCGATGTCACACACACCCGGTACGCTCCGGACGTGACTCTCGAGCGCTTCACCGCACCCACCCGCGAGTGGTTCACCAGCTCGTTCGCCGCGCCGACGGAGGCGCAGACCGGGGGCTGGGAGGCGATCGCCACCGGAGCCCACACCCTCATCCACGCCCCGACGGGTTCCGGGAAGACGCTCGCCGCGTTTCTCTGGGCGATCGACTCGCTGGCATCGGAGCCTCCCCCGCCGCCCCGGGAACGGTGTCGCATCCTCTACATCTCGCCGATGAAGGCGCTCGCCTACGACGTCGAGCGCAACCTGCGCGCTCCCCTCGTCGGCATCCAGCAGGCAGCGGCCCGCCTCGACCTCGACCCGGTTGCGATCACGACCGGGATGCGCACCGGTGACACGCCGAGCCGTGATCGGCAGGCGATGCTCCGCCATCCACCGGACATTCTGATCACCACCCCCGAGTCGCTCTACCTCATGCTCACGTCACGGGCTCGTGAGATCCTGTCCCCGGTGCGCACCGTCATCGTCGACGAGATCCACTCCGTGGCGGGAACGAAGCGCGGCTCGCACCTGGCGCTCAGCCTGGAGCGTCTCGATGAGATCACGGACGAACCTGCTCAGCGCATCGGGTTGTCGGCGACCCAGCGACCGCTGTCACGGATCGGTGAGTTCCTCGGCGGCGGGACCGTCGCAGACGATACGTGGACACCTCGACCGGTCACCATCGTCGATGCGCCACGTGACAAGGAGCTCGACATCCAGATCGTCGTGCCCGTCGCGGACATGACGAGACCGGAAGAGACTCCACCCGACGTCGACGAGCTCTTGCCCCCCGACCCCCCTTCCCGCTCCATCTGGCCTGCGATGTATCCCCGGCTGCTCGACCTGGTGCTCGAGCACCGCTCGACGCTGCTCTTCGTCAACAGCCGTGGCCTGGCCGAACGTCTGGCCGCCGAACTCAACCGTCTCGCCGGCGAGGAGCTCGTCCAGTCACACCATGGCTCCGTCAGCCGCGAGCAACGCATCGAGATCGAGGGCCGTCTCAAGCGCGGTGAGCTCCGGGGCGTCGTGGCCACCTCGACACTCGAACTCGGGATCGACATGGCGGCGATCGCTCTCGTGCTCCTCGTCGAGTCACCGTCCTCCGTCGCCAGGGGGCTGCAGCGGGTGGGACGGGCCGGTCACCAGGTGGGAGCGCCCTCGCGAGCGAGGATCTTCCCCAAGCATCGCGGCGATCTGCTCGAGACCGCCGTCGTCGTCGACCGGATGTACGCCGGTGCCATCGAGTCCACGGCCATCCCTCGCAATCCGCTCGACGTGCTCGCCCAGCACGTGGTCGCCATGGTTGCCACGGAATCGCGCCGCGCATCCGAGCTCTTCGATCTCGTGCGGCAGGCGACGCCCTATCGCGAGCTGACGCGAACCGCCTTCGACGGCGTGCTGGACATGCTCGCCGGGAGGTATCCGTCGGACGACTTCGCCGAGTTGCGGCCTCGCATCGTGTGGGACCGCGTCGAAGACCTCCTCGAACCGCGTGGCAACGCCCGGATGCTGGCCGTGACCAACCCGGGCACCATCCCCGACCGTGGCCTCTACACCGTGGTGCTCGCCGAGGGCGGCAAGGTCGGAGAGCTCGACGAGGAGATGGTCTACGAGTCGCGTCCGGGTGACACCTTCGTCCTCGGATCCACGTCCTGGAAGATCAGCGAGATCGATCACGACCGCGTCGTCGTGGTGCCGGCTCCCGCCGAGAGCGCACCACGCATGCCCTTCTGGCACGGCGACGGTCCGGGTCGCCCCCTCGAGCTGGGCAGGGCGGTCGGCGCCTTCGTCCGTGAGCTCGGAACCTTGGATCTGGCCGCGGCCACAGAGATGCTCGAGTCGAGGTACCGGCTCGACTCGTGGGCGGCATCGAATCTCGCCCGATTCATCGCCGAGGAACGGGAGGCGACCGGGACGCTGCCCACCGATCGGTCCATCGTCGTCGAGCGGTTCCGCGACGAGATCGGCGACTGGCGCATGGTGGTGCTCTCCCCCTTCGGTTCGCGCGTCCATGCACCGTGGGCGCTCGCCGCCCGTCATCGCTTTCGCGAACACGGCTCCGACGTCGACGTCATCTGGACCGACGACGGCATGATGTTCCGGTTCCCCGATGTCGACGATCCACCGCCCTCGACCGCCGTCCTGGTCGATCCGGAGGAGATCGACAGGCTGGTGCTCGAGGAGGTCGGCGACTCGGCCCTGTTCACGTCGCGGTTTCGCGAGGCCGCCGCCCGGGCGCTGCTGCTGCCACGGAGACGACCCGGCTCACGCACACCGTTGTGGTTACAGCGACGCCGCGCCTCGGATCTCCTCTCCGTGGCCAAGCGATACGGGTCGTTCCCGATCGTGCTCGAGACCTACCGGGAGGTCCTCCAGGACCACTTCGATCTCCCTGCGCTGGCGGACGTGCTCGGTGAGATCCGCGATCGGCGGATCCGGGTCACCGACGTCGCGCTCGACGGTCCGAGTCCGTTCGCCTCGTCGCTGCTGTTCGACTTCATCGCCTCGTTCATGTACGAGTACGACGCACCTGTCGCCGAGAAGCGCGCCGCCGCCCTCACGCTGGATCGAGAGCTGCTGCGGGATCTGCTCGGCGATCCGCATTTCCGGGAGTTGCTCGATGCGGATGCCGTGACGGAGGTCGAACTCGAGCTTCAGCACCTGGTGGATCGACGCAAGGTCCGATCACCAGATGGGGTCACCGATCTGCTGCGCGACCTCGGTCCGTTGACGGTTGGTGACATCGCAGCCCGGTCGGTCGAGCCCGACGCCGTCACCGGCTGGCTCGAGTCGCTCCAGACGGCGAGAAGGGTCGTGACCGTGCGAGTCGCCGCCGAGGAGCGGCACGCCGTGGTCGAAGACGTCGCCCGACTCCGCGACGCCCTCGGTGTATCCCCCCCGCCGGGAATCGCCGAGTCCTTGCTCGAGCCGGCCATCGATCCGCTCGGCGACATCGTCGGCAGGTATGCCAGGACCCATGGTCCATTCACCGCCGAGGACGTCAACGCAGCGATCGGTCTGCCGACCGCTGTCGTCGACGAGGTGCTGCACCGGCTCGAGACCTCCGGCAAGGTGGCGTCCGGCGCGTACCGGCCCGGAGGCCACGGCCAGGAGTGGGTGGACCTCGGTGTCCTCCGCAGGCTGCGGCGGCGCAGTCTGGCCAAGTTGCGCAGCGAGATCGAGGCCGTCGAGCCCGAATCCTTCGCCGGCTTCCTCCCCGCGTGGCACGGCATCGGTGGAGGAGGCTCACATCGGGAGCGGCTCCTCGAACATCTCCGTCGACTCCAGGGCACTCCACTCATCGCCTCGACGTTGGAGCGAGAGATCCTGCCGAGCCGGATGGACTACTCGCCGTCCCTGCTCGACGAACTGCTGGCGACCGGTGAGGTGGTCTGGGTGGGTCTCGAGCCACTGGGCACGAAGGACGGCCGGATGGCCCTCTACCTTCGGGACCATGTTCCGTTGCTCCACCGGGGGCCGGGTGACGAGCTCCCGGACGGCGCCATCCACGAGGCGGTCCGTGGCCACCTCGCCGAGAGAGGCGCGACGTTCTTCCGGGACCTGTACATCGCCGCAGGTGGCGGGGACCCCGAGGAGACGCTCGCCGCGCTCTGGGATCTGGTGTGGTCGGGTGAGGTCACGAACGACACGCTGGCACCGCTGCGAGCGTTCACGTGGGGGACCAGGAGGTCGGCGCGACGCGGACCGCCCGCGATCAGCGCTTCGACGCCACCGGCGGCAACCGGTCGGTGGTACCTCACGGCCGAGCTCGTCCGAACCGCCGTGCCTCCGGCACCGGAGCAGCTCGGTACCGCACTCGCCGAGCAGCTCCTCGAACGGCACGGGATCGTCACTCGCGCTGCGGTCGCCGCAGAGGGCGTTCCAGGCGGGTTCACCGCGCTCTACCCCGTCCTGGCGGCCATGGAAGATGCCGGTCGGGTGCGTCGCGGGTACTTCGTCGAGGGCGCCGGCGGTGCTCAGTTCGCGTTGCCGGGAGCGGTCGACCGGCTACGTGCGGACGCCACCTCGGAAGTCGTGATGCTCGCCGCCACCGATCCTGCGCAGGCCTACGGGGCACTGGTGCCATGGCCCGACCACGGTGCAGGCAAGCCCACCCGGCGCGCCGGCGCCCGCTGTGTGCTCGACGGGGGCCGACTGGTGCTGCATGCCGAGCCCGGAGCTCGCCGTCTGCTCACGTTCTCCGAGGACACGGACCTGGTGGTGGCCGCGATCGAGCTGGCGGTCCCCCACGGCGCCACGATCACGACGATCGACGGCGAACCGGCGCTGGCCTCACCGCTGCGAACAGCGCTCGAGACCGCAGGATTCGCCGTCGGGTACAAGGGCCTCACTCGACGCGGCACACGGAGCAGCGCGAGGAACCGCAACCGTGCCCGAGGGTGACACACTCGCCCTCGCCGCCCGCCGTGTCGGCGACGCGGTCACGGGGCGAGTCGTCCAGCGGGTCGAAGGCAGCGCCCGCGACATCCGTCGCGAGCACCGTCGCCTCCGCGGACGTCACGTCGAGTCGGTTCGGGCCGTCGGCAAGCACCTGCTGGTCGCCTTCGACAACGGGTGGGTGCTCCGCACTCACCTGGGAATGACCGGCTCGTGGCACGTGTATGCGCCGGAGGATCGTTGGAGCATCACGCCGGGCAAGGCGCGTGTCGTCCTTCGGACCCCGGAGACCGTGGCCGTGTGCTTTGCGGCGCCGACGGTCCAGCTCGCCCCGGCCGCTCACGTCCTCGACGCGATCGCCCATCTCGGCCCGGACCTCATGGACGACGAGGTCGACGTGTCCGCCGTGGTCGAGCGGGTCCGTGACTCCGAGGCCGCCACCGTTGCCGATCTGCTCCTCGACCAGCGTGTCATGGCGGGCGTCGGCAACGTGTACAAGTCGGAGGTGCTCTTTCTCGAACGCATCCATCCGGACACGCCCGTCGAGGCGCTCGACGACTCCGCCGTGGCCCGGCTCGTGGACACCTCGGCCCGGCTGCTCAGGGCGAACCGCTCCACCTCCAACCGCTCGACGACCGGCAACCGCGGGCGGGGACGGCAACTCTGGGTCTACGGTCGGGCACGGCGCAAGTGTCGGCGCTGCCCGGACTCGATCGCCGGCACCACGCACGGAGCGCTCGACCGGGTGACCTATTGGTGTCCCACCTGCCAGCCGAAGGGCGCCTGAGGGCGCGATCCGCTGAACACTGCGCTCACTCCTCGGCGAGGTGCTTGAGCTCCCCGAACGGGTAGATGCCGGTCCCGTGTCCGTCCGGACCGAAGACGAAGTTGATCGCGTACCCGCCGACGAGCGACGCCTTCTCGATCGTGACCGGCGCCACGCCGTCGAGCACGAGCCGGGTCGCCTCCTTGCCTGCCGGTTCTCGACAGGCTGCACACTGACACGCCGCGCGCAACTCCGCCGCCGTGAACCGCGCCGTCGATCCGTCTTCCCAGGTCAGCGTGACGCCGGTACCGGAATCGACCTCGATGCGGGCTGGAACGGGAATGTCCTCCATGGACGGCGAGCGTAGTCGGGACCGGTACGGCGGAACCCGGTGTGGCCGTGGGGCGCTGCTTGAATCGCTCCATGAGCAAGGCAGTCATCACGACACGGGTCGGTCATCCCGACTTCCTCGACCTCGACTGGTCGGTGTCCATCGGCGAGTGGGAAGGGGGACGCACCGTCGAGGTGCCGACCGGGATCCACCGCCACGTCGTTCGCTTCGTCGCCTACGACGATCGAATCTATGCGCTCAAAGAGCTCCCGAAGCGGATCGCCCACCACGAATACGACTGCCTCCGCGAGCTCGAATCGAAGATCCGGCCGGTGGCTCACCCCGTCGGCATCGTCGAGCGCCCGTGGGTCGACCCCACGGAGGAGTGGTCGGCGGCCGTCATCACCCAGTACGTGTCGTTTGCGTTCTCCTATCGAGAGCTCATCGAAGGTGGCGGCTTCGGGCGGCACAGGGAGCGGATGCTCGACGCGTTCGCCGGACTGCTCGTCGAGCTGCATCTGGCCGGGTGTTTTTGGGGCGACTGCTCGCTCTCGAACGTGCTGTATCGCTGGGATGCGGAAACCATCGAGGCGATCATGATCGACGCGGAGACAGCGGAGCTGCACGAGGAGCTCACTCGGGGTCAGCGGTATCACGACCTCGACATCATGGAGGTCAACGTGGCCGGCGGCATGGCGGATCTCGCCGCATCCCAGGGCCTCGAAATCGACGTGGCCGACATGGGACTGGGCGCCGACGTCATCCAACGGTACGAGAGGCTCTGGGATCTGCTGACGACGGAGATCGTGGTCGGACCCGCCGAGCGCTACAAGGTCTACGACCACATCGGCAGACTCAACCACCTGGGATTCGAGGTCTCCGACATGGAATACCGGCCTGCCAAGGACGGGGAATCGAGCGTGGTGCGGTTCTCGGTCGAGGTCGGCGGCCGGCGCTACCACAGCTCGCGGCTGCGCGAGCTCACCCGTCTCGACGCCTCCGAATACCAGGCGCGGCTGATCCTGAGCGACCTCCGGCACTACGAGGCACAGCCGGCGACGTCGGTGACAGGCAAGTCGCTGGCCGCCATCCGCTGGCGGGTCGACATCTTCGAGCCCCGGCTCAGCCGGATCGCAGCCGACTTCCCTGGCGACAACCCGATTCAGCGCTACACCGACTTCCTCAACCATCGCTACCTGATGGCCACGGAGCAGCAGCGGGACGTGCCTGACGACGAGGCGTACGAACACTGGCTGGAGGTGGGAGCGCCCGGCTTCCTGCCGCCGCCGGAAGAGGTCAATGGCGCTTGACGCCCCCGTACTTCATCCGCGTGTCTTCCATCCGTGCAACCGCGGGCACGTCGCCCGAGTCGTTCGCGGTGTAGCCGGCGTCGACGACCTCGCCGAGGAAGAGATCGTGTGTGCCACATTCGATGGTCTGCCACACCGTGCATTCGAGCCACGCCACCGCCTCCTCGAAGATGGGCACGCCGGTGATCCCCTCACGGACCGGACGCCCGTTCAGCGTCATGCCTTCCTTGGTGGCGGGCTTGGAGAACTTCACGAACGGCCTCGTGTCGGAGCGATCCCAGAGATTCACCGAGAAGGACCCGCCATCGCGTATGAGACGATTCGTCACCGCGGTCACGTCCACGCCGATCGCCACCAGCACCGGTTCCATCGACACCTGGGTCACCCATGACTGGGTCATGCCGTTCCACTCGTCCTGGTGACGTGATCCCACCAGACACAGCACATTCGGGATCGACCACAGGATCTTGTTGAGATCCTCTCTGCTCACGTCCGAAGACACGAAACTCCCCTTGGTTGCTCAGGTGGCCGAGCCTACCGGGAGCCTGAATCCAACCCTGCCCCCGGGGCCTTCCTCTGCCCAGATGGCACCACCATGTGCCTCGACGACCCCTTTGGCGATGGCGAGCCCGAGACCGGCACCGCCGCGTGATCGAGAGCGGGCAGGATCCCCGGTGACGAAGCCCTCGAACGCCGACTCGACGAGCTCACCGCTGAAGCCCGGCCCTTCGTCTTCTACACGCAGCACGACGTCCTCCTCGGCGGTGACGCGAACCACCACCTGGCTGCCCTCCGGAGCGTGGCGGATCGCATTGTCGACGAGATTGCGAATCGCTCGTCCCAGGGAGTGAGAGCTGCCTCTGGCGGGCGCACCGCCCTCCACGTCCAGACGGAGTGAAATGCCCTTCCGATCGGCGATGGCGTGCAACGCATCGATCGACTCGTCGGCGAGCTCGGCGACGTCGATGGGGTCGCGATCCAGCTCGAGTTTTCCCGCCTCGATGGTCGCCAGCAGGAAGAGATCGTCGACGAGATGCGACATGGCGGTGAGATCGGCTCTCATCGCTCGCAGATAGCGATCCGGGTCCGGAGCGATGCCGTCCTCGAGCGCCTCGACGGCGGCGGTGAGCGCGGCGAGCGGTGAACGGAGGTCGTGACCCACGGCGGCCAAGAACTGCCTGCGGGCTTTCTCGTCTGCTTCCCTGTCCGCGACGGCGGCCGCCAGCTGCTCGACCATCGAATCGATGGCGCGGCCGGCGGCTCCCACCTCGTCGGGTCGATCGATGCCGGTGTGGACGGAGAGGTCCCCGTCGGCCACCCGCTCTGCCGTGCGGCGGATGGCGGCGAGATCGGCTTCGAGCGGCTTGGACACGGTCGCCGCGAGCGTCACCCCGAGAGCCGTGCCGAAGCCGACCGCCACCATCAGGAGCACGAGGTCATGGGTTTCGAAGAACATCAGCTGGGCGGAGACGGTGACCGCGAAGGCGACGACGGCAACCGAGGCGATCGCCAGGAACATCACGGCCGAGCGCAACGAGCGCAGACGCCCCGTGTACCGGGGAATGACGAGCCCGGCCAGCGCCGTCACCGCAGCCATGATCACGAAGATGACGAGCACCTGCGTTCGGTCGGCGTTCGACGGCTCGAGGGCGAGCTCGAATGCGACCAAACCCAGGACCACGGCACCCAGGAGGGCGAGTACCACCCTCATGGCTCGAACTTGTAGCCCACGCCCCACACGGTCTTGAGCCAGCGGGGTTGCTCGGCGTCGATCTCGATCTTGCGACGCAGTCTGCGGATGTGGACGGTGACGGTGCTCGGATCCTGGTAATCCGGAGAGGAGTCCCAGACATGGACGAGCAGCTCGCCGCGAGAGAAGACTTTGCGTGGCGAGGAGGCGAGGAACGCCAGGAGGTCGAACTCCTTCGGCGTCAGCTCGACGACCTCACCGCGTACTGCAACCTCGCGGGTCGCCCCGTCGATGACGAGATCGTCGAACTCGAGATGCTCTGCAGCTGCCGGAGGCCGGGCCCTGCGCAACACCGAGCGGACGCGGGCCGCCAACTCTCTGGGCGAGAAGGGCTTGACGACGTAGTCGTCGGCGCCGAGCTCGAGGCCGAGCACACGGTCGGGCTCCTCGGTTCTCGCCGTGAGCATGATCACAGGAACGTCCTTCGACTTGCGGATCTCGCTGAGGATGCGAAACCCATCGACGCCCGGAAGCATCACATCGAGCACGACGACGTCCGGCGAGCCCGTCATGATGGCGGTGAGGGCGTCGGAACCGTTGTCGACCTCGGTCACGCGGAAGCCCTCTCGCTCGAGGTAGGCAGTGACCACTTCACGCACCATCGGCTCGTCGTCGACCACGAGCACGCGTGCGCCTGAACCGTCTGGTTGCATGCCGCGAATGGTAGGGAGGAACTCGCTGCTCGTCTTCGGATGCAGACCGTGTTCACGGAACGGTAAGAGGGGCCCCGAGCGCCGGGAACCCTGTCCCGTATAGGATCCGCCGATGCACGTCCTGATCGCGACGACCGGGGCGCTCAGCCCCGGCCCGTGCGTGGAGTTCACCGAGCGGATGCTGGCCGGCGAGGGACAGGTCACCGTCACCACCGTGATCGAGGTGCCGCGCTCGTTTCTCGAAGATCTCCGATCGGATCGTTGGCATCCCCTCGACGATGGCGCCCAGGCGCCCTGGCGCAGCGAGGAGGACGCTCTCATCGCCCGCTACGTCGCAGAACGCGGCAAGAAGATCACGGACCCGATCGTGCAGGCGCTGCACGGCGTCGAGATCGAGGCGGAGGCCCGCTATCTGGAGGGAGAAGATCCGGCGCTCACGATCTCGACCCTGGCGCGAGAGCTCGACGTGGACGTGGTGATCCTCGGCACCACCCGCCAGATCTTCGAGGAGACCGCGTGGGAGAGCGTGTCGGCTCGCGTGATGACCGAGTCGGGGAAGGCCGTGCTCGTGATCCCGCCGGCGCGCGGCGACGGCTCCGACAGCACCCCCGACGACCGGGAAGAGGCATGACCGTTCCCTCTGTGTTGAGAACTCCGCAGGACCGATTCGAGGGGCTCCCCGGCTACGACTTCACGCCGCACTACGTCGAGATCGACGGGCTGCACATCCATCATCTCGACGAAGGCGAAGGTCGCCCCGTCGTGCTCTTCCACGGTGAACCGACGTGGTCGTTCCTGTACCGCGAGATCATCCCGCCGCTCGTCGCCGCCGGATACCGCGCCATCGCCCCGGACTACCCCGGGTTCGGACGCTCCGACAAGCCCACCGACCCCGACTTCTACACCTACGACCGGCACGTCGCGATCATGCACGCGCTCTTCGAGCACCTCGACCTGCGCGAGGCGACGGCTGTCGTGCAGGACTGGGGAGGACCCATCGGACTGCGATGCGCCGTGGAATCTCGAGAGCGCTTCGGGCGCCTCGTCGTCATGAACACCGGCCTGTTCACGGGCCACGGTCCACCTTCCGACGGCTTCATGAAGTGGCGTCGTTTCGTCGAGGCGAACCCGGATCTCCCGATCGGCTTCATCATGGGGCGCTCGGCGGTGACGGAGTGGCCGGGCGAAGTGATTGCGGGATACGAGGCGCCGTTCCCCGATGTCACGTTCAAGACCGGCGCCCACCGCTTCCCGTTGATCGTCCCTCTCGACGGCGAGTCCCCGGGAGCGACGACGATGCGCGACGTCGCTGCGACGCTCCGCACGTGGACGGACCCATGCCTCGTGCTCTTCTCGACCGAGGATCCGATCTTCAGCCCCCGGGTCGGCGAGCGACTCGCCGACATGATCCCGGGCGCCGGCCCCGTCCAGCTCGTCGAGAACGCCGGTCATTTCCTTCAGGAGGATCAGGGAGCAACGGTGGCAGCCCGGATCGTGGAGTTCCTCGCCGCGACCGACTGATCGCCCCCCGAGGTCAGAGCGCCGCAGTGAGGATGGCGTGGCTCTGCCAGACGAACGCGGCGGGGTCGTCTTCCAAGAGCCGCCGCACCTCTGCGACACTCCACCACGCCGGGTCGGCCGTTTCGCCGGGGAGGGACCGAGGCGTGCCTGTCCCCGTGCAGTCGAAGACGACGTGGAGGCTGGGATAGGCGCTGCGGAAGCCCGATATCACCGCCACCGGACGGGCAACCGCCATCCCGATGTGATCGGCGGGTGTGGACGCGTCGTCGATGCCGGCGATGGAGGTGACCTCGACACCCGTTTCCTCGGCGATCTCCCTCACCAGCGCCTCCTCGGGACGCTCTCCGGCCCGCCACCGGCCGCCGGGCACCTCCAGCCGCCCTCGCACACTCTCGCCTGGCTTGTCTCTCCGCTGCAGCAGCACGTGGTCCGGCCGATCCACGTGGCGAACGATGCCGTTGACATTCGGCGTCATCACCAGCTCGCCGGAGCTGGTCGCCGCCGGCAGCGACACGAACCCGTGACCCGTCCACACCTCGTACGTCACCGTCGCACCGGAACCGTCATCGTTGCGCCGCAATAGCCGTTGACGCTGTCGCGGGCGGCGACGACCACCTCGTCGACTCCCTGCGGAACGACGACGCCCGCCAGCGATCGCGTGAACGGCTGCTCGGTTTCGTGGGGATGCAGCAGGACCCGTTCGCCGAGGACGGACCCGTCAGGCGTCCGTATCTCCCAGGCGTCGGCGTACTTGGCCCAGCCCGTGTCCCCGCTCTGCACGGTCACGTGGAAGCGAAACGCATCGCCATCGGTTTCGACCCGGACGTCCACGACGTCGGCACAGGGCGGGACGATGTCACCGGTTGCCGTGGTCGACGTGCCGTCGACGTCGGAGGAACCGGTCGTCGACACCGGGGGTTCGGATTGCCCGGATGGTCCTCCGCACGCCGTCGCGAGGAACACGACGCTCGTGACTGCGACGACCTGCGACAGCATGGTCCGAGAGTACCCGGGACGGCATCGCGAGTGCCTCTCCGCCGTCGGCGGCCCATCGGATCACCCCGACGGCGTACGGTACCTGCCGACACGAGTGGTGGGAGAGGGAATGGTGGACGACCCGAGGGGGCTCCGGTTCGGCCCGTTGCGACTGACGCCGGGCACGACGAAGCGCCATCTCCTCGTCTACTACGTCGCCTCCGTCATGTCGCTCGTGCTCTTCACGTTTGCGCCGCAGGCACAGCCATTCGTGCTCACCGAGTTGCTCGGCATCGCCGAAGCCGAGCAGGGTGTGCTCAGCGGCAATGTCGCTCTCTTCGCCGAGGTCGTGATCCTGCTGTCGATCGGTGGGTGGGGCGTGGTGTCCGATCGGCTCGGGCGGCGGATCGTGTTCGGTGCCGGCTTTCTCCTCATGGGCGCCGGCGCGTACCTCACGGCATCCGTCGAGTCCGTGTTGGAGCTGTATCTCTTTCGTGGGATCTTCGCGCTCGGGGCCTCTGCCGTGACGACGATGCTGGCGACGGTCATCGCCGACTACGTGATCGACGAGGACCGGGGCAAGGGATCGGGAATCGGAGGCATCGGCAACGGACTCGGTGCGCTCATCACGGTGTTCGTGCTGCTGCAGCTGCCCGAGATCTTCGAGAACGGCGGCGCCTCGGCCGTCGAGGCGGCACGGAGAACGTATCTCATCGCCGCCGCCGTGGGGCTGCTCACGGCGCTCGTCCTCTGGATTGGGCTGAAAGGGCGGACCAACCTCCAGCGCGAGCAGAAGAAGCCCTGGACCATCCGGACCCGCGAGGGGTTTCTCGCCGCCAGGGACCCCGGCGTCGCGCTCGCCTACGCGGCCGCCTTCGTCTCGCGCGGGGATTTCGCGGTCGTCGGCACCTTCTTCACGCTCTGGGTGACCACCTACGGGACGACGGAGGCCGGTCTGACGACGGCAGAGGCCCTCGCCGCGGGCGGGATCATCATCGGTGTCTCGCAGGGGGTGGTGCTGCTCAGCGCTCCACTGTTCGGAGTGATCGCCGATCGGCTCAACCGGGTCACGAACGTGCTGATCGCACTTGCCATCTCATCGGTCGGGTACGGCTCGACCATCCTCGTCGACGATCCGCTCGGAGGCATGATCTACGTGAGCGCCACGCTGATCGGTCTGGGCGAGATCAGCGGGCTGATCGCAAGCGGCGTGCTCATCGCCCAGCAGGCTCCCCGTGACATCCGCGGCAGCGTCATCGGCGTGTTCAGCTTCTTCGGCGCCGTCGGCGTGATGACCGCAACCGGCATCGGGGGCCGATTGTTCGACAGCTGGCGACCGCAGGGCCCGTTTCTGCTGTTCAGCTTCTTTGCGCTGCTGGTGTTTCTCTGGGGTCTCACGATCCGCAACAGGGTCGTCCCTCTCGACGAGGAGGCCCGATTCGCCGGCGGTCATTGACCGTCACGGCCGCGCCGGTGCGTTCGATCGACCACGCAGGTCACCGGGTAGGGTCCCCGGCATGCGCATCGTCTCGCTCCTCCCGGCGGCCACCGAGCTCGTGGTCGCGCTCGAGCAACGTCATGCGCTGGTGGGTCGGACGCACGAGTGTGATCATCCGGCGGAGATCGGCGACGTTCCCGTCGTGACCGCCGATCTGCTCCCGCCTGCGAGGACACCTGCGGAGATCGACCGGGCGGTGAAGGACGGTGTTGCTGAGTCGTCCACGATCTACCGGCTGGACGAGGGCGCACTTCTGTCGGCCCGGCCCGATGTCATCATCACCCAGCACACCTGTGCGGTGTGCGCCGTGGACGGGTCGCACGTCGAGCGCGTCGTTGCCAACCTCGAGGATCCCCCACAGATCCTGACCTATGACCCACACCGGCTCACCGACCTTCCCGCCGAGGCGGAGCGCATCGGTCGTGCCCTGGGCGACGCCCGGGCGGGCCTCGCCCTCCGATCGCACCTCGAACGCAGACTCGACTACGTCCGGGAGCGGCTGGCAGAGCCGATACGCCCCCGGGTCGCAGTGCTGGAGTGGCCCGACCCGCCGTTCGCCGCCGGGCACTGGGTGCCGGATGCGGTCGAGGCCGCCGGTGGACGCGAAGTCCTCGGCACGAGCGGCGAGCGCTCACAGGAGGTGACGTGGGACGCTCTCGCCGCCGCCCGCCCCGACGTCCTGGTGCTCAGCTTCTGCGGCTTCGATCTCGCCACGTCGCTCGAGCATGCCGCCGGCGTCGTCGCCACCGACCGCCTCGAAGAACTCGGGGATCCCCGTGTGGTCGCCATCGACGGCAGCGCCTGGCTGTCCCGACCCGGCCCGAGGCTCCTCGATGCCGTCGAGGCCATCGCTGCGATCCTGCACGATCCCCACCCCGACTTCCGGCCCGACCACGGCATGGTGGCCGAGTACATCGAGGGCTCCTGGGTCGACGCAGCCGCAGTCAGGGCGTGAGCGGAGCGTCCTCCTCTGCAACCCGGAACTGCGTCCGGTAGAGATCCGCGTAGAGCCCCTCACGTTCGAGCAGCTCGCCGTGGCTGCCCGACTCCACGAGACGCCCGCCGTCGAGCACGAAGATCCGGTCTGCGCTCAGGATCGTGGACAGCCGGTGGGCGATGACCAACGAGGTGCGGCCGGCCATCACCCGCTCCAGTGCCTCCTGGATCAATGCCTCGCTCTGGGCATCGAGGTGTGCGGTCGCCTCGTCGAGGATCAGGATGCGTGGATCCTTGAGGATCACGCGGGCCAGGGCGAGCCGTTGCTTCTCACCCCCGGACAGCCGGTAGCCCCTCTCCCCCACCTTCGTGGCGAACCCTTCGGGCAGCCCGTCGATGAACTCGAGGATGTTGGCGTCGGAAGCCGCGGCACGCAGCTCCTCGAGGGTCGCCTCCGGTTTGGCGTACAGCAGATTCGCTTCGATCGTGTCGTGGAAGAGATAGGCCTCCTGCGTGACGACCCCGATGCCTGCCGCCAGATCGTCCAGGCGGGCGCGACGGACGTCGACGCCATCGATGAGCACCCGACCCTCGGTGGCGTCGTACAGCCGAGGCACCAGATAGGTGGTCGTCGTCTTGCCGGCGCCGGACGGCCCGACCAGCGCCACGAGCTCACCGGGCGCGACTTCGAAGTCGACGTTGCGCAACGCGACACCGTCGCCGGCGGCCTGGGGCACGTCCGCGGCCAGTTCCATCCGCGACGAGTAACGGCGCACGGCCTCGAGGCCGCGACTGCCTGTGTTGTAGTCGAACGACACGTGCTCGAAGGTGACACGACCGACGATGTCTTCGAGGGGGATGGGATCGTCCGCTTCTGCGATCTCATGCTCGAGATCGAGCACCTCGAACACTCTCTCGAACGAGACGAGTGACGTTGCGAACTCCACCCGTGCGTTGGACAGGCCCGAGAGCGGGCCGTAGAGCTGGGTGAGGTACAGCGACATGGCGACGACATCGCCCTCTTCCAGGGTGCCGTTCACGACCATGGCGGCGCCGACCCAGAACACGAGGGCGGTCCCGACGGCGCTCATCACACCCAGCGCCATGAAGTACCACCGCCCGATGGTGGCTTGCCTGACGCCCAGGTCGCGAACGGTTCCCGCCTCCTCGGCGAACCGATCGTCCTCGGTGTCGGCCCGCCCGAACAGCTTGACCAGCAGCGCTCCAGACACCCCGAGGGCCTCCTGCATGTGCGAGTTCATCCGTGCGTTGTGCTCGAGCTGTTCCCGCCGGATGACTCGGAGGACCTTCCCCACGCGACGGGATGCGGCGAGGAACAGGGGCAGCACGGCCACGGCGAGCAGCGTGAGCCTCCATTCGATGCCGAACATGATCGACATGACGATCGCCACCGAGACGATGTTCGACACCACCGTGATGAACGTGCCGGTGACGGCCTGCTGAGCCCCGACGACGTCGTTGTTGAGGCGGCTCATCACCTCGCCGGTCCGGGTGGCGGTGAAGAAGCTCAGTGACATCCTCTGGAAATGGGCGAAGAGCTGGCGTCGCAGGTCGAAGATGATGCCCTCGCCCGTCGAGGCAGACGCCCACCGCTGCAGCACGCCGATGACGCCGTTGACAAGCGGAACCAGCAGCATGCCGAGACCGAGGAGTGTCACCTGGCCGAGATCGCCGGTCACCCGAGCTTCGGGGATGGCGGTGTCGAGCAGCTCCCTGATCAGCAACGGAGGAAGGGCCGAGATGAACGAGATGAGGACGATCGTGACCAGGATGAGAACGATCTTCCCCCGGTAGGCACCCGCATACGACAGGACGCGTCGCAACAGATGTCTGTCGACCTTGGGTCGGTCCTGTTCCTCGTCGTATCTCAGATACGACCACATGCCCGATCCGTGAAAGATGGGTCACCTCCGTTCAGCGTGCGAGCCTAGGACGGCCCACCGCCCTCCCCGGACGCGCGTCAGCCGCCGACCGCGACGACGAGACTCCCGCCGGCGTCGAACACCAACCCTCCGGCCAGCGAGCACCCGGCCGTCGAGCCCGTCGCACCCGCCACGGTGTCGCTCATGACTCTGCCCGCGCCGGTGTCGAGCCACGTCACCGTGCGCCGATCTTCGATGCTGCGCGATGCGACACGCGCGACGAAATCCGACCCGGCGACCACGTGTTCGGGTCGCAGCCCCAGCGTGACCTCCTCACCGACGGCTGCACGCAAGGCGTCGCCCCACCCCCGGAGCCGGAGTCCGCCGCCGACCACGACCGGGCCCGTCGCGTCCTCCTCGACGGCGGCGGGGAGGAGGGCGATCGCACCGGTGAGGAGTGCGGTGTGACGACTCATCGGCGCTGCGCGCACACTGTCGGGTGTGCCGACCTGGACGACACGCCCGTCCTCGACGACCCCGAGCCGGTCCGCCATCGTCATGGCCTCGAGCGGATCGTTGGTGGCGTACACGGTGGTGACCCCGTAGCCACGCTGCAGGGTCACGATGCTCTCCCGCAACGAATGCTTCGATTCGATGTCGACGTTGGCGAGTGGCTCGTCCATGAGCAGCACCCGGGGCCTGCGGACCACCGCCCTGGCGATCTGCACGAGCTGTTGCTGTCCTGCGGACAGATGGCCTGGCAGTCGTTCGAGCAGGTGGTCGACACCGAGCGCCCTCGCCTCGGCCATCACCCGCTTGACGACATCGTCGGGGCGGGCCTTCCTGATTCTCAGGGGAAAGCCGATGTTCGATCGCACGTCGTGGTGGGGAAACAGCCCCTGGCCCTGGAGCACGAGCCCGAGATCTCGCCGGTGGGTGGGAATGCCGGTCACGTCCTCTCCGTCGAAGCGCACCTCACCCGAGGACAGTGGCAGCAGACCGGCGATGGCCTTGATGATGGAGCTCTTGCCGGAACCCGAACGCCCGATGAGCGCGAAGAACTCGCCGTCGTCGACCGTCACATCACATCCACGCAGGATGCGTGTGCCGTCGGCGACGATCTCGACTCGGGACAGGGCGATCACGGCCACACCGACCTCCGGTGTGATCGAGTGTACGAATCAGACTCCGAGGTCTGGATCGAGGACACTGGGCGGGATCTGGTCGCGGAGGATGTCGGACGTCTCCTGCATGCGCCAGCAGAGCTCCTCGGAGAGGCTGGAGCGGCAGAACAGCTCGTACCGGTACGTGCCGTCCACCCACAGGATCGTCATGCCGTCCTCGACGAACTCGGGGATGGGGTCCGCGTAGATCTCCCGCTGCGACTCGTTGGCGACACCGACCCTGAGCACCGCGCTCGACCCGCCGGACACCGAGTAGGGCTCGACCGGCCACATGCCGAAGGCAGCCGACGTCTCCAGATCGAGCACGCCGGAGGCGACGTCGAAGACGAGCTGCGAGGTGATCCAGACCACCTCACCCGGCACCAGCTCGGGGAAGCGGATGCCGGGGAGTGCATCCGAGATCTCGGCGCGGCTCGCCTGGATGTGGGTGTCCTGGCGGTCGCTCCTGGCCCACACCTGCTGGGTGACGAACGACGGCTCGCCGCGTGACGGGTCGGGGATCTTGTCGTTCCACCACGACAGCTCCGCCGAGCGGGCGACGGGCGGCTCGCTCTGGTCCTCGACGTCGACGATGACCTCACTCGTGGTGGTCGTCTCGCCCAGGACGGCACGCTGCGAACGGTCCCCCACATCGTCGAGCAGACCCGATTCGCCGCACGCGGCAACGAAGACGGTGAGCGCCGCCACGACGAAGAAGGCCCTTGTACGCATGGCGGGAGCCTACCGACGGTCCCGGACAACACCGGGCATCGATGTGGAGTGGCAGAGGTAGCCTGCGATCCGTGACCGTCACCACCGGGCCGCGCCGCATCGCGGTGATCGACGAGGCCTACCCCGATGCCGATGCGCTCGACACGGCCGTCTCGCGGGCGATGCTGCTCGCCGCCTCGGAAGGCCGCATCGGCGAGGCCTTCAGGATCCATCGTCCGGGGCGGATCGTCGCGTTCGGCAAGCACGATGCCATCACACCGGGGTTCGAGGACGCCGTCCGAATCGCCAGGGACAGAGGCTTCCTCCCCGTGCTGCGTCTCGCCGGCGGTCGCGCCGCCGTCTTCCACGAGCGAACGCTCGCCTTCAACTGGACCGTGCCGACACCCGACCCGACCCGTGACATCCACAAGCGATTCCGCATGCTGTCGGGAGTGATGACCAGGGCATTCGCGGCCCTCGGGCTCGACGCGCGGGTCGGAGAGATCCCCGGCGAGTACTGCCCCGGTGAGTTCTCCGTGAATCTCGACGGCACGAGGAAGGTCATGGGGGTCGGTCAGCGACTCGCGCGAGGTGCGGCACACATCGGTGGTGTCGTGGTCGTCGATGGGGCCGACCTCGTGAACGACGTGCTGATACCCGTCTACGAAGCACTCGGGCTGAGGATGGACGCCTCCGTGACCGGGGCGCTGACCGACGGGCGCCCCGGGCTCGACAACGACACCGTGGTCGCCGCGGTGCTGTCCGAGGTCGGCCGGCTCGGCACCCTCGTCCCAACACCCCTCGATCCCGCCATCCTCGCCCACGCCGGCACCCTCGCGGACGGACATATCGCGCGTGCTTGAGGGGTCGAGCGGTACCCTCGGGCCATGCGACGCATACTGGTGGTCCATGGTCCGAACCTGAATCTGCTCGGGGTGCGCGAGCCCGAGGTCTACGGCACCACGACCCTCCCCGAGCTCAACGCCCGGGTCGGAGCGTTCGGTGAGTCACTGGGGCTCGAGGTCGACACCTTCCAGTCGAACCACGAGGGGGCGATCATCGACCGCCTCCACGCCGCCCGAACCGAGTACGACGGGCTCGTGCTCAACGGTGGCGCCTTCACCCACTACAGCTATGCGATCCACGACGCGATCGTCGCCACCGAGCTCCCCACGGTCGAGGTGCACATCTCCGACATCTACACCCGAGAGGAGTGGCGTCGCACCTCGGTGACCGCTCCCGCATGTGTCTATGCCATCGGAGGCCGGGGCATCGGGGGGTACGAGGATGCGCTGTCACGCCTCGTCGCCATCACCCGTCATCCGGGCCGGCGTGTCGGGTACGGGGACGAGCTGCCGGATCATCACGGCGAGCTGCGATTGCCGGCCGACGACCCGCCCTATCCGGTGGCAGTGCTCGTGCACGGGGGCTTCTGGCGCAATCCGTGGACCCTCGACACGATGGATCGCCTCGCGATCGACCTCACGGAGCGAGGCTGGGCGACGTGGAACATCGAGTACCGGCGGGTCGGTACGGGTGGCGGCATCCCGGAGACGCCCAACGACGTCGCCCGAGCGGTCGAACACCTCAACGGGCTCGAGCCGGGCGCGCTCAAGCTGACCAAGGTCACCGTGATCGGGCACTCGGCGGGCGGCCATCTCGCCCAGTGGGTGGCCGGAGAACAGCTCGACGGTGTCGGCGTCCGGAAGGTGGTGTCGCTCGCCGGGGTGAGCCATCTCGCCATGGCCCACGAGCTCGGAGTCGGAAACGGAGCTGTGGCCGAGCTCGTCGACGACGCCCTTCCCCTGACGGCGAGGGAGTTGCAGGCCTACTCGCCTGCACATCGCGAGCCGCTGCGTGCGAAGCAGCTCGTCGTGCACGGAACGGCCGATGAAGACGTTCCCGTCGAGATCGCCGACGCGTACGTCGCAGCCGCTCAGGAGCGCGGCGACAACGTCACCTACCTACGCCGCGAGGGAGTGGGCCACATGGAGCTCATCGATCCGGGCTCGGGGACGTGGCATGAGGTCGTGCGCTGGCTGGAGGGCTGAGCGACCGAGGGAGCGGCTCCGCGACCGTCACGTGAGCTCGGCGACGAATTCTGCGAGCTTCGTCAGCCCCCGTTCGATGTCGGCGTCACCGAGCGCAAAGGAGAATCGGGCATAGCCGGGTGCCCCGAACGCCTCCCCCGGCACGAACGCCACCAGCGCCGACTCCAGTGCAGCAGCGGCGAGATCGAGTGTCGACTCGATGACCGTGTCACCGTGACGACGACCGAGCACGCCTTTCATCGCGGGGAAGGCGTAGAACGCTCCCTGCGGCTCCGGTGCCACGACACCGGGAATCTCGTTGAGGAGGCGGTGCGTGAGCAACCTCCTGCGGTCGAACGCTTCTCGCATCGCCGCCACGTCGTCGAGCGGGCCCGAGACCGCGGCGAGTGCGGCCCGCTGTGACACGTTGGCCACGTTCGATGTGGTGTGCGACTGGAGCCGTGCCGCGGCCGATGCCACGGCAGACGGAGCGATCAGCCACCCCACTCGCCATCCGGTCATCGCGTAGGTCTTGGCGACGCCGTTCACGACGACGGTTCGATCGGCCATCTCGGGGACCCGAACCGGCAACGACGTGAACGTGTTGTCGCCGTAGACGAGGTGCTCGTAGATCTCGTCGGTCATCACCCAGATATCGTGCTCGGCCGCCCAACGCCCGATGGCTTCCACCTCGTCGGCGGTGTAGACCGCGCCCGTCGGATTCGACGGCGACACGAACACGAGGAGCTTCGTGCGATCGGTCCTGGCCGCCTCCAGCTGGTCCACCGACACCTTGTACCCGGTCGTCTCGTCGCTCGGCACCACCACGGGAACGCCCTCGGCCAGGCCGATGGCCTCGGGGTAGGTCACCCAGTACGGGGCAGGCAGCAGCGCCTCGTCTCCGGGGTCGAGGAGCACCTGACACGTCGCGTACACGGCGTGTTTGCCGCCGTTGGTGATGACGACCTGGGAGGGAGCCACGTCGAGCCCGCTGTCTCGTGCGGTCTTGGCGGCCACCGCCTCGCGTAGATCGGGGAGGCCCGCGGCCGGTGAGTACTTGTGGTTCTTGGGATCTCGAGCAGCGGCGACCGCCGCCTCCACGATGTGTTGCGGCGTGGCGAAGTCGGGTTCGCCGGCGCCGAAGCCGACCACGGCGAGTCCCTGGGCCTTGAGTGCGTTCGCCTTGCTCGTGATGGCAAGCGTCGCCGAGGGGGCGATGGCCTGCGCCCTTCCGGAGACGGCCTGTGCGGTGTTGGTCTCGGTCGTCATGTCTGTAGCCTCGCACCTCGACGGCTCTCACGCCGGTTCCGGCGCACCCTACCCTGTGAGGATCATGACCGATCACCCCACCATCCAGCTCCCGGCCGAGCTCCTCCCCTCCGATGGCAGGTTCGGTTCCGGGCCGTCGAAAGTACGCAAGGAAGCGCTCCTCGAGCTCGGTGTGAGCGGTGCGACCTTCATGGGCACGAGCCATCGTCAGTCGCCGGTCCGCGCCATCGTCGGTGCCGTGCGCGAAGGCCTCCGCGAGCTCTACGACCTGCCCGAAGGCTACGAAGTGGTGCTGGGGAACGGGGGCGCCACGGGCTTCTGGGATGCCGCCGCATTCGGACTCATCGAGCGCCGCAGCCAGCACGTCGTCTGCGGAGAGTTCTCGAGCAAGTTCGCCGCCGTCGCCGCCGGGGCTCCGCACCTCGACGAGCCGGAGATCATCGAGGTGCCCTACGGCATGGGCACGACGCCGGTGCACGACGACTCCGTGGACGTCTACGCCGTCATCCACAACGAGACCTCGACGGGAGTGATGCTTCCGATCTCTCGTCCCGGTGGTGACGGGCTCATGGTCGTCGACGCCACGTCGGCGGCGGGCGCCGCGCCCCTCGACGTCACCCAGACCGACGTCTACTACTTCTCGACCCAAAAGGCGTTCGGTGCCGAAGGTGGGCTGTGGTTGGCGATCTGCTCACCCTTCGGCATCAGCCGCATCGAGCGGCTCGCGTCCGGTGGGCGCTGGATCCCGCCGTCGCTCGACCTGAGGACCGCGGTCGACAACTCTCGCAAGGACCAGACCTACAACACGCCGGCCCTCGCCACCCTCTTCCTGCTCCGCCGCCAGATCGAGTGGATGCTCGACATGGGTGGGCTGCAGTGGGCGATCGACCGATCGGCGACGTCGGCGCAGACCCTCTACGACTGGGCGGACGAAAGGGATTTCGCCTCGCCCTTCGTGAAGGACATCGACCATCGATCGACGACCGTCGTCACCATCGACTTCGAGGGAGTCGACGCCGACACCATCGAGGCCGTCCTGCGCGACAACGGGATCGTCGACGTGTTCGGCTACCGCAAGCTGGGTCGCAACCAGTTGCGCATCGCCTGCTTCCCGAACGTCGAGCCGACCGATGTGGAGCGACTCGTCGCCGCCATCGATCACATCGTCGAGAGGCTCTGAACCTCCGCGAGGAGCGATTCCGTCATAGCCATCAGCTCACGTTCCTGGGCGAACAGGTCGTGGACGACGGGGCCCGGGCGGCTCGACTGGGGCGCCTTGAAGTAGAAGCCGAGGAAGTCCTGGGCACCTCCCCGCCTGGCGCGGTTGGCGAGGTCGAGCAATCGGGCGAGGTCGAGCACGATGGGAGCGGCGAGCACTGAGTCCCTGCACATGAAGTTCACCTTGAGTTGCATCGGATAGCCGAGCCAGCCGAAGAGGTCGATGTTGTCCCAGCCTTCCTTGTCGTCACCACGCGGCGGGTAGTAGTTGATCCGCACCTCGTGCGACATCGAGCCGTACAGGTCGGGGTGCCGCTCCGGCTCGAGGATCGACTCGAGCACACCCAGCTTCGAGACCTCCTTGGTCTTGAAGTTGTCCGGGTGGTCGAGAACGAGGCCGTCCTGGTTCCCGAGGATGTTCGTGCTGAACCAGCCGTTGATCCCCAGCATCCGTGACTTGATGCCGGGGCCGAGAATCGTCTTGATGAGCGTCTGGCCGGTCTTGAAGTCCTTGCCGGCGACCGGGACGCCCTCGCGCAGCGAGAGTTCGACGAGCGCCGGCACGTCGACGGTGAGGTTCGGTGCGCCGTTGGCGAACGGCACGCCCGCCCGCAACGCGGCGTAGGCGTAGATCTGGCTGGGGGCGATGGCCGGATCGTCGTCCTTCAGGCCACGCTCGAACGCGTCGAGGTCGCCATGCACGGCGGTCGGCGTGCTGTAGGCCTCGGTCGACCCGCACCACACCATGACGAGCCGATCGTCCCCGAAGGACTCCATGTCGGCGATCAACTGCTCGGCGAGATCCATCCTGGTTCCGCCCTGCTTCAGGTGGACGGCGTCCGGGAGCGCCGCGACCCATCTCGGATCGAAGACGGCCGTCATCGGTCTGATCGCGGCGAGCTCGTCGCCGATGGCTGCGATGTGCTCCGGCGTCAAGACCCGGGAGAGGCGGGCGACGTCGAGCGCGCTCCTGCCCTGGGGATCCCATGCCGCGAAGGCGATGTCGTCGAGCGTCGCGTGCTCGTCGGACGCCAGCGCACCGCCTTCGGTGAGCGAGCCGACGGGTGCGGCGAGGCCACGCCGGGCGAGCATGACACCGGCCATGAGCGTGGTCGAGACGGCTCCGAGGCCGGGGGTGAGAATGCGCAGCTTCGACATGATCGCTTCCTCGTTGTCGGGGTGATGTGGTCCACGCTACGGTGTCACACTCATCAGTACCAATGCATTGTTCTACTAGTTGCATCAGCTAATCTTCATCATTGATGGACACCGATGCACTCACGATCCGGCTGCTGCGCGCGCTCGTCACAGTGTCCGAGGAGGAGACGTTCACGGCGGCGGCCGACGAGCTCGGAATCACGCAGAGTGCGTTGTCGCAGGCCATGGCACGTCTCGAGAAGCTCACCGGAACGCCACTCTTCGCAGCTGCCGGACGCTCACGACGACTCACCTCGCTCGGCGACCTCGTGGCCGATCGGGCCCGGACCATCGTGGGCATGGCCGATGCACTCGCCCGGGACGTGGCGGGCCATCTCACCGGAGAGACCGGGCGTCTCACGGTGGGCATGATCGACGCCGTTGCGCTCTACCTCGCCCCCGACGCCGTCACCCGGATCAAGCGAGCGCACCCCGGTGCGGACATCGGGGTGCGCGTCGGTGCGTCGTCCCGGCTCATCGACGGTCTCCTCACCCACGAGCTGGATCTCGCCATCGTCGTCGCCCCCGTGCCCGGTGGCCTGCCATCACGACTCCTGGTCGCAGAGCCGCTGCACGTCTATCAGCCACCGGAACGCAACGACGAGTGGGTGCTCTACCCGGCGACGTCGCACACCCGCGCCGCCATCGATGCAGGTCTCGCCGCGGCCGGGATCGTTCCCGACGTCATCGCCGAGTCCTCGAACCCTTCGGTGTTGAGCCGGCTCGCCGTCCTCGAGGGTGCGGCCACGGTGCTCCCTCCGACGGTGGCGCTCTCCGAACCGGGCCTCGTCGACGGCGGGGTCATCGCCCGCCGTGAGGTTCACGCCGTGTGGCGACCGGGCGATCTCACGCCACTCGCCGAGTCGCTGCTCGGCGAGCTGCCGACACCGAGCTAGGTTGACGGGCCATGGGATCGATGCTGTGGCGGCGCCACGACGGAAGCGGCCTGGACCGCGCCGTGATCGACCGCGGTCCGGAAGGGATCCGGCTGTCCGGCACCTCGCTCCTCGTGATCGACGACGCTCCCTTCGAGATCCGGTACTCGGTCATGACCGATGCATCCGGCGCCACGACGGTCGTCGGCGCTCATGTCCAGGGCCCGGGCAACGACCGGCGTCTGGCGCTGACCTCCGACGGCGCAGGAACGTGGTCGGTCGGCGACGAACCGATCCTCGACCTGTTCGGCGCCACGGATGTGGATCTCGGCTGGACCCCGGCGACCAACACGCTGCCGATCCTCCGCCTCGGGCTCGACGTGGGCGACTCGGCGCAGATCACCGTGGCGATGGTGTCCTTCCCGGAGCATCACGTCGAACGCCGGACACAGACGTACGAGCGACTCGACGAGACGACGTACCGCTATGCCTCGGCAACTTTCGAAGGGACCCTGGTCGTGACCGCAGAGGGTCTCGTCAGCGAGCACAGCGGCGGCTGGAGTGCGATCGCATCGGGCTGACGCAGTGGCGCCACGCTCACACGTCGCAGACGAGATGGATGTCGTCAGGCTCTGCTGCGAAGAGCTTCGGGTGGACGGGGTTCGCCAGGCGACACCCCCGGCTCAGATAGAAGCCGACCGCCGATCCCGTCGGAACCGCCGACACATACATCGCTGCGGCCCCGCCCCCGGCGGCGACCGAGACGGCGTCCGCCCACAGCGCCGTGGCGACGCCACGTCTGCGATGCGGTCGGCTCACGTGGAGGAACGCGAGCCACGCCAGACCCGCCTCGAGCCCGGCGTCGACGATTGCCAGACCGGCCACGTCGTCTTCCCGGTATGCGGCAATGACCACTCCCCCCTCGTCCACCACGCGCCGACAGAACGCGATCTCGGCAGCGACGCTGTGTGGCCCGTCACCGACCGGATCCCACGGCGGGACCTCGGCCATGGTGACGGGACGCTCGACGATCGTCCCGTCACGTAGCTCGTACTCGACGTCGATGTGCTCGGAGCGATCGATGCGGGAGACGAACTCCACGCCATCGGCGCCCAGACGGCGGATCTGCATTCGCGCACGCTACCGAAACCGCCTCAGCCCGGGCGCCCCGCTTGCAGGCGATACTCGCGTCGGACCACGGCGGTGCCGGCCCGAAATCCGAGCCGTTCGTAGAAGCCGACCAGCTCCGGATCGCACACGGCGTCGACCGCGTACAGCGGCCCGATGTCCTGGAGCAACGTACGGATGAGCTCCGACCCTATCCCCCGGCCCCGGTGAGTGGGAGTCACCTCGAGCAGTGGGATGAAGGCGGCGAGCACACCATCGCCGAGGGCGGTGGCGAAGCCGACGACTGCATCCCCGTCGAGTGCCACGACGGCATGCCGGGCGCCCCGCAGGATCCGCAGATGGGTCGCAGGATCGGGAGGATCGGGCCATCCGACGAAGAAGGGCCCGCCGAGGTGAGTAACGTCGAGTGCGTCCACGTCGATGCTGTAACGGATCATGCAGCAACGGTAGAGAGGTGTTCCGATGAAACGGCTGCTCGTCATGCGCCACGCCAAGTCGGATTGGACGCATGCTGTGCCCGATCACGATCGACCGCTCAACGATCGTGGAGCTCGCAATGCCCCCGCCATGGGCAAAGCGCTCGCCGCCATGGGCGCCGTCCCCGACCACGTGCTCACGTCGACCGCGGTGCGCGCAGCCACGACGGTCGAGCTGGCTGCCGAGGCCGGCGGTTGGAACTGCCGGATCGAGCGACGCCCCGGGCTGTACGGAGCGTCGGCCCACGAGACGCTCGAGGAGCTCCTCGACGTCGACGACGAGCACGACACGGTGATGGTCGTGGGCCACCAACCGACCTGGGGGATGCTCGTGTTCGAGCTGACCGGTGCTCGCGCCCAGATCCGCACCGCGACCGTCGCCGGTATCGATCTCGGCATCCCGTCGTGGGCGCAGGCGCCCCGAGCACGCGGAGAACTGGCGTTCCTGCTGCAACCGCGCATGCTGGAGCGGCTCGTCTGAGTCGCGTGCCAGACTGACCGCCATGATCGACCTCCGCTCCGACACCGTCACGAAGCCCACGCCGGCGATGCGGCGCGCCATCGCAGAGGCCGAGGTCGGCGACGATCTCTTCCGCACCGACCCCACCGTCAACGCCCTCGAGGAGCGGGTGGCCGAGCTGCTGGGCAAGGAAGCGGCGGTCTACGTGCCCAGCGGGACGATGTCGAACCAGATCGGCATGCGCAGCCTGTGCCGGCCTGGCGACGTCGTGCTGGCCTCGGAGAACGCCCACATCGATTGGCACGAGGTCGGCGCCGCGAACGCCATCTCGGGGCTGTCGATCCACCAGCTCCCGAGCGTTTCGGGCACGTTCACCGGCGACGACGTCCGTGCTGCGGTGCCGCAACCGACCGAGACGATGCCTGCACACCTCTTCCAACCCGTGACCCTCGTTGCCGTGGAGAACACCCACAACGCCGCCGGTGGCACGGTCTGGCCGAAGGACCGTCTCGACGACGTCGTCACCACCTCGCGCTCGCTCGGCCTCGCCACCCACCTGGATGGGGCCCGGCTCTGGAATGCAGCCGTGGCGTCCGACGTGCCCGAAGCCGAGTGGGCGGCGGGCTTCGACACGGTGAGTGTCTGCTTCTCCAAGGGGCTCGGAGCGCCGATGGGGTCGGCCCTCGCCGGGTCTGCCGACCTCGTCGCCACCGCCCGCCGGTACAAGACGATGCACGGGGGCGGCTTCCGGCAGGCGGGGATGATGGCCGCCGGCGCGCTCCATGCGCTCGAGCACCACCGGGAGCGACTCGCCGAGGACCACGAGCACGCACGGCGACTCGCTCGCGGTCTCGCCGAGACGCCGGGATACACCGTCGACGTGGATTCGGTGCACACCAATCTCGTCTACATCGGCACGGAGCGCACCGCCGTCGAAGTGTGCGCCGAGTTGGAAGCCGCCGGCGTGTGGGTGCTGCCCCTGGGACACCGGCTCATCCGTGCCGTCACGCATCTCGACGTGACATCTGCAGAGATCGAAAAGGCGCTGGCCATCTTCCGGGCAGTGCCGTCGTGACCGACCCCGGCGCTGCTGCAGACCGGGTTGTCGAGACGCTCGAGGAGTTCAAGGATTCGTTCTCCTACGGGTCTCGATCGCACCTCGACTTCAAGTTCCTCAAGTCGCTGCCACCATCCGAAGCGGGCGAGTTCTTCCACCAGCTGGTGAGCACGATCGCCGCCTCCTACGACCACGGCCGGATCGAGGACATCCACGACCTCGTCCACGAGTGGCAGATCCGTGCCTACACGCCTGCCGAGGGCGCGGCCCGGCGCTACGTCTACGACGACGGCCCGTTCACCCCGGTGCCGAAGCCGCTCGCGGAGAGCCGGCTGGCGCTCCTCACCAGCTCCGGCCACTTCCTCGAGGGCGACGATCCCGAGCCGCTCGGTGTTGCCGACATGTCCCAGGAAGAGGCCGAGCGGCGCATCTCCGAGTTCCTCCGGGAGACACCCGAGCTGTCCGAGATCCCCGTCGACGCAGGACACGACGACCTGCGGGTGCGCCACGGCGGCTACGCCGTCCACAGCGCCCGTCACGATCACAACGTCACCTTCCCGCTCGCCCCGTTGCGCGGCGCCGTCGCCGACGGGCGGGTCGGCGCCCTCGTCGAGACGGCGTTCTCGTTCCCCGGCGCCACCTCGCAGGGCAGGCTGAACAAGAACGTGCTCCCTGGATGGATCGAGCGGTTTCGGGACATGGAGATCGACGTGATGCTCCTCGTCCCCGTCTGACCGGTCTGTCACGTGTCGGTCGGACACGTCCAGCGAGCGGTGGAGGAGGCGGGCATCCCCACGGTGTCGATCTATGTCCGCGCCTTCCGTCACGTCGTCGAGGAGATGAAGCTCCCCCGCGCCGTCGTCGTCAAACACCCGATGGGCCGCCCCCTGGGTGCTCCCGGCGACGCCGAGCGCCACACCGAGGTGGTCGACGCCGCCTTGGATCTCCTCGCCACCGCGACAGCCATGGCGATCCGCGAACTGGAAGTCGATTGGCGGCCGGGCAGCGTGTGATGCGGAGGCCACCCGACGTAAGCGTCATCCGTTCGCCTTCCCGCTCGTGTGGGCCATTGGTTACCAGGACCACTCGTGGCGACAGCCCGGCCTTGCCATCGGGCTCGGCGTGTTGTTGACCGCATCCGCCTTGATCTTGCATCTCCGAGGGCACGACGCGTCCGAGGTCGCACGCTGCTCGCCGTGGCCATCGCCGTGGCTTCCCTCTCGACGGCGGTGATCTGGTGGTGGATCAACAGGTTCTGATCGGCATGTGCCGACGGCATACACTCGCCGCGTGAAGATCGGACTCAAGCTCAATGCACCCATCGGTCCTGGTCACGTGGGCGCACATCCGTGACATGGCGATCGCCGCCGAGCACGGCGGGCTCGACTCGCTGTGGTCGGAGGACCACCATTTCGAGCCGTTCGGCGGACCCTGGGACGTGTGGACCACCCTCGCCGCATTGGCTGCCATCACCGATCGAGTCGATCTGGCGCCGATCGTCGCTTCGACGAACTACTACCCGAGTCCCGTGATCCTGGCCCGCAAGGCAGCTGCCGTCCACGAGATCAGCGGCGGCCGGCTCGTCCTCGGGCTCGGCGCCGGGTCGGGGGACTACGAGTATCCGATGCTCGGACTCCCCTTCGATCGGCCGGTGAGTCGGTTCGAGGAGGCGTTCGAGATCATCTTGCGGTTGCTCGCCGGAGAGCGGTTCTCGTACCACGGCGAGTTCCACACGCTCGAAGACACGTGGCTGTCGCCGGTCCACCGCCCCGCACCAAGCGGGTCGTCGTCGTGGCTCGACACCGACTGGGCGACGCAACCCACGGTGCCGCTCGACATCCCGATCATGGCCGGGAGCCTCGGGCCACGGATGCTCGGCATCACGCTGCCACATGCCATGGGCTGGAACGTCCACTGGACGGACCGCCCGTTCTGGAACCGGCCCGAGCGGTTCCCCGACGTCGCGACGCACATCGCCACCCACGCCGCAACTGCCGGCCGCGACCCCGACGAGCTCTGGTCGTCGGCCGAGATCTGGGTGCAGACGGAGGGCGCACAGGGCCTGCCGCTGCGTGTGCCCGACGACCTCGTGCCGCTCCCGCTCTCGGTGGAGACACTGCAGCGATGCGACGACGTCGGCATCGATCATCTCATCGTGCTCATCGACCCGCAGACACCGGCCGCCGTCGAGCGCCTCGCATCCACGGTGAACGAGTACCGGGCAGCAGTCACCTGAAGTCGCGGCTCTGGATGCCGTCGACGGGCCAGTGCTCGAAGCGGTGGGCGACGAGGTTGGTGACGCCGTCGCGATACTCCAGCACTCCTTCGATGACCACCCCGACGGCCTTGCGGGCCAGCTCGTAGTTGCGGTCCCACACCGGGGGCAGCACGACCACGTTGAGCAGCCCCGTCTCGTCCTCCAGGTTGAGGAAGCGCACCCCGTTCGCCGTGCCCGGCCGTTGCCGATGGGTGATGATGCCGCCGACCCGCGCCCGGGTCCCGTGCCGCCGCAACGACAACGCTGTCGACACCGTGAGACAGCCAGAAGCCTCGAGTTCCTCACGGAGGAACGAGACAGGATGGGTCACGGTGATCGCCGTGGACCACAGATCGGCCTGGACCTCCTCCTGCGGGGTCATGGCTGACAGCGTCGGGGCCACCGTCCCCTCCGACAGCGCGAGCCGTCCCGGCCCCAGCTCGGCGAGGGCTCCCGCCGACCACATCCCCTCCCGACGCCCGATGCCGAAGCTCGCCAGCGCCCCGGATGCCGCCAGCCCCTCGTAGGCGTCGAGGGTGAGCCCGGTGCGCTGCGCCAGATCCTCCGCCGACCGGAACGGTCCGGCGGCGAGCCGCGCCGCCTCGATCCGGGTGATCTCCTTCTCGGCGAGGTTGCGGACGTATCGCAGCCCGATCCGGACCGCGACTGCCGAGCGGATCGGGTCGTCGTAGGCGCCTCTCCCCCGCCGCCAGCGCATCCCCAGGTACTCGGCGACGTCGTCGGGGTCGGCATCGTGGTGCTCGATCGTGCAGTCGTACTCGGAGCGGTTGATGTCGGGGGGCAGGACGACGACGCCGTGGTGCATGGCGTCCTGGACGAGCGAGTTCGGTGTGTAGAAGCCCATCGGCTGAGCGTTGAGGAGGCCGCAGAAGAACTCGGCCGGCCAGTGGTACTTGAGCCACGACGAGGCGTAGACGATGTAGGCGAACGACACCGAGTGCGACTCGGGGAACCCGAACGAGGCGAATCCCTGCAGTTTCTCCCAGATCTCCTCGGCCGCCGCACCGGTGATGCCGTTGCCGGCCATCCCGGCGAACACCTCGTCGCGCAACCGTTGCATCGCCTCGTCGGAACGCTTGTGGGTCATCGCCTGGCGGAGCCGGTCGGACTGCCCGGGGGTGAACCCGGCGCAGATCCTGGCGAGTTCCATGAGCTGCTCCTGGAAGACCGGCACCCCGAGGGTCTTCTCGAGGATCGACTTCGAGAGCGGGTGGGGGTACCGCACCTCCTCCTCGCCGTTGCGGCGCCGCAGGTACGGGTGCACGGAGTGGCCCTGGATGGGGCCCGGCCTGATGAGGGCCACCTCCACGGCCAGGTCGTAGAACGTCTTGGGCTTCATGCGCGGCAGCGTCGCCATCTGGGCCCGCGACTCGACCTGGAACACGCCGACCGTGTCGGCTCTCGTGAGCATGTCGTAGATGACCGGCTCCTGCGGGATCGTGGCGAGATCGATGTCGATGCCATGCGCCTCCTCGATGGCGTCGACCGACATGTGGAGACCGTTGAGGGCACCCAGGGCGAGCAGGTCGAACTTGACGATGCCCATCGCGGCGCAATCGTCCTTGTCCCACTGGAGCACCGAGCGGTCCTCCATCCGACCCCACTCGAGCGGCACCGTCTCCCACAGCGGCCGCTTGGCGACGACCATGCCTCCCGAGTGGATGCCGAGGTGTCGGGGGAACCCGTCGAGCCGGTGGCAGACGTCGTAGATGAGCTCACTCGTGAGCCCCTCGGGGAGGACCACCTCGTTGCGGATGGCGCGCGGGCTCCTCGTGTCGAGATACTTGGTGAGGGCGTTGACCTGCGCCTGGGTCAGCCCGAAGGCCTTGCCGACATCCTGGAGCACCGACCGGGCCCGGTACGTGATGACGTTCGACACCATCGCCGCCCGCTCCCGCCCGTAGCGCCGGTAGCAGTACTGGATGACCTC
>CAYFYC010000011.1:0-2664 GCA_964347305.1 uncultured Acidimicrobiaceae bacterium
CATGGTCGGCTGGCTCGCCGCGACTCGGTGTGTCGTCGGCTTCTGGCGCCCAGCCTCCGGCTGCCGCTCGGTGGTGTCACGCCGTTCGTGGCTCGCCCTGGCGGGCTCGCCTTGAATCCACTCCGTTGACGCGTCGGGCGTGATGGCGCGCGGCTAGGGCTCGCTCGCTGCGCTCGCCTCGCAGGTCGTGGACCCGTCTCTTCCTTCGTTGCTCTTCTTCGCCTCCGCCGGTGGAGGGGTCGGCCGGCGGAGCCGGACGGGGGAGGTGCACCTGTGTTGTCGAGTGGCGTGTGAGTCCAACGGCTGACCCACACCGTCGGACGCTGCATGGTGCCGTTGCCGCTCTCCGAGCGTCGACTCGGCCGCGCCTCTAGCCTGCGTCGACCGAGGTGGAGCAGCGAGGAGGTCACGGTGCGGCGTGTGTTCAGTGGTGGGACGGTGGTTCGACCGGATGGGTCGACGTGGGTGGCCGACGTTGCCGTCGAGGGCGAGCGGATCGTGGAGGTCGGGCCCGGTCTCGATGGAGGCGAAGCGGTCGACGTCTCCGGCAAGCACGTCCTGCCGGGCCTGATCGATTGCCACGTCCACCTGGGCCTGTCGCACATCGACTTCCAGAAGGTGGTGCGGACGCCACCCGGGCTGATCTATTACGAGGCCATCGCCGGTATGCAAGCGACCCTCGACTGCGGGATCACGACTGTGCGCGATGCCGCGTTCGCCGATGCGGGGATGAAGGCCGCCGTCGAGCAGGGCATCGTGCCGGGACCGCGCAAGCAGATCGCCATCGGCATGCTCAGCCAGACCGGTGGCCACGGTGACGACTGGCTGCCCTCGGGCGGGCACACGTTCGGCCCTCCGAGCGCTGCGTTTCCCAACACCGTCGTCGACGGGCCGGACGAGGTGCGTCGGGCGGTGCGTGAGCTGGTGAGAGCCGGCGCCGATGTGCTGAAGGTGGCGACATCCGGCGGCGTCCTCTCACCGAACGACGATCCGACGCATGCCCACTTCGGCATGGAGGAGCTGATGGTGATGGCCGCCGAGACCAAGGCGGCAGGCATATTCATGATGGCCCACGCCCAGGCGTACGACGGGATCAAGAACGCCGTCCGCGCCGGGTTCCGGTCCATCGACCACGGCATCTACCTCGACGACGAGGCGATCGAGATGATGCTGGAGAAGGGGACGTGGCTGGTGCCGACGCTGCTGGCTCCCCAGGGTGTGATCGCGGCGGCCGAGGCAGGTGTGCCGATTCCGCCCGAGTCGATCGCCAAGGCGGAGATGGTCGTCGAGATCCACCGCGAGTCCATCACGCGCGCCGTCGAGGCCGGCGTGAAGATCGCCATGGGCACGGACTGCCCGGTGTCGCCTCACGGCACCAATCTCGGGGAGCTGCTGCTGATGATGGAGTGCGGGATGAGCGCCGGGCAGGCCCTCTACGCCGCCACCCAGAGTGCCGCGGACTGCATGGGGCTCGGAGAGGATCTGGGCTCGATCGAGGAGGGCAAGCTCGCCGATCTCGTCGTCGTCGACGGCGACCCGCTCGACTTCTCCAACCTGAAGGACAACATCGAACAGGTGTGGAAAGCCGGCGAGCTTCAGCCGCTCGGTTGAGTCGATAGGCTGCGAAGCGATCTCGCAGGGAAGGAGGTGATGGAACGTGGCGAAACGCCGACCCCGCCTGACGACGCCGCTCGTGCGCCGCGACGGCGCGTTGCGACCGGCCACCTGGGACGAGGCGCTCGATGCCGCCGCAGCCGGGCTGACGGCTCACCGCGGTGATGCGGTGGGCATGTTCTCGTGCTCCAAGGGCACCAACGAGATGAACTACCTGGCGCAGAAGTTCTCGCGGGTGGCATTGGGATCGAACAACATCGACTCCTGCAACCGAACTTGACACGCTCCTTCCGTCGCCGGTCTGGCGGCAGTGCTCGGAGCCGGAGGAGGCACCTCCTCCTATGAAGAGATAGAGACCACGGACTGCATCCTCCTGTGGGGCTCGAACGCGCGCGAGGCGCACCCGATCTTCTTCCACCACCTCATCAAGGGAGTCCGCAACGGGGCGAAGATGTACGCCATCGACCCGCGCCGCACCAGCTCGGCCGCATGGGCCGACGTCTGGCTCGGTATCGACGTCGGGTCCGACATCGCCCTCGCCAACACCGTCGGTCGTGAGATCATCGCCGCCGGTCTCACCGACGAAGAGTTCATCCGTCACTCGACCTCCGGGTTCGACGCCTACGCCGAGGCCGTCGACGAGTGGACGCTCGAACGTGGCGCCTCCGTCACCGGGGTGCCTGCAGACGTGATCCGCCAGATGGCGCACGACTTCGCCACGGCCGAGACGGCGCAGCTGTGCTGGACGCTCGGCATCACCGAGCACCACAACGCCACCGACAACGTCCTGGCGCTCATCAGCTTGGCGCTGCTCACTGGGCACGTCGGCCGCTACGGCTCCGGGCTCGTGCCGATCCGGGGCCAGAACAACGTCCAGGGTGGCGGAGACATGGGCGCCCTTCCCAACAAGCTCCCCGGCTTCCAGAACGTCGAGGACGCCGAGGCGCGCGGCAAGTTCGAGGCGCAGTGGGGCTTCCCGATTCCCCCGAAGGCGGGCAAGCACATCTCGCTGATGTTCGAGGCGATGGAGCGGGGCGACATGACCGCGCT
>CAYFYC010000011.1:2760-4780 GCA_964347305.1 uncultured Acidimicrobiaceae bacterium
CCGTGACCAGCTCGGAGCGGAGGGTGCAGCGGGTCCGCAAGGCGCTCGAGCCCCCCGGCGAGGCGAAGGACGATCTCGAGATCATCTCACTGCTCGCCGAGCGGATGGGTTTCGGTTTCGGGATGCCGACGGCGGAGGAGGCGTGGGACGAGCTGCGCAGCCTCTCCCCGATGCATGGGGGGATGTCGTACGCCCGCCTCGAGGAGCTGGGTGGCATCCAGTGGCCGTGCCCCGACGAAGATCATCCGGGCACCCCGTTCCTCCATGCCTGGCTCTGGGAGGATCCGCTCCCACGGGAGCCTGCGCCGTTCATACCGACCCAATGGGCGCCTCCGGTGGACGAGCTCAGCGAGGAATACCCGATCCGGATGACCACCGGTCGCCGGCTCGATTCCTACAACACAGGTGTGCAGAGCGGCGGCTACGACGCCCCGATGCGCACCGGAGGCATCATCGAGGTGTACCCGGAGGACGGCGCCGCCTGGGGGCTGACCGAGGGCGACATCGTGAGGGTCTCGTCGCGACGCGGCTCGATCGAGGTGCCGGTCTATTTCCACGAGTCGCTACGACCTGGTCTGGTCTTCATGCCGGTCCACTTCCCCGACGAGGCCGACGTCAACCAGCTCACCATCGATGCCTGGGATCCGAAGTCGGGAACGGCCGAGTTCAAGGCAACGGCTGTCCGCATCGAGCGGGTCGATTGATGGGGTCGCCATGGATCTGAAGTTCATGGAGGCGACGGCGACGGAGCAGGAACGAGCCGTTGTCGATGAGCTTCTCGGCGCACCCGACTCCGGCTGGGATGGCGCTCACGCTCGGACGGCTGCCGATGGCCATGTGGCGTTCGGCGGTTTTCACGCCGCCGCAGCGAGACGTCATCTGCTGCTCCCTGCGCTGAATGCGATCCAGGGCGAGATCGGGTGGATCTCGCCTGGCGCCATGGACTACATCTGCAAGCGTCTCCTGGTACCCCCCGCCGAGGCGTACGGCGTGACCAGCTTCTATGCGCTGCTGTCGACCGAGGAGCGACCTGCCCGTGTCGCCCACGTCTGCGACGACATCTGCTGCCGGAGTCGTGGCGCAGACGAGATCATCGCCGTGCTCGAGTCCTCGATCGGTTCGGCCGGCACGATCGACGGGGACATGACCTGGTTGCCCAGCCCGTGCCTCGGCCAATGCGACGGTGCTCCTGCGGTGTATCTCCAGCTCGCAGGTGAGCGAGATGCGGTCCTGACCGACGCCACCGCTGCCGAGGTCCTGGCAGCGCTGCGCGGCGAGGACGCGTGGCGAGAGCGAGCCGGCGCGCGGGCCCGTCCCGTGCGCGTGGCGGGCCCGTTGCTCGACCGCATCGGCACGATCGACCCGTCGAGCATCGACGACCACATCGCCGCCGGCGGCTTCGAGGCGCTGCGAGCGGCCCTGGCGATGGGCTCCGAGGCCGTCATCACCGAACTCGAGGCGTCGAATCTGCGCGGCAGGGGAGGGGCGGCCTTCCCGATCGGCGTCAAGTGGCGTGCGGTGGCGGCAGCCTCTGCGGACGAGCGCTATGTCATCTGCAACGCCGACGAATCCGAGCCGGGCACGTTCAAGGACCGGGTCCTCATGGAGGGGGACCCCTTCCGTGTCGTGGAAGCGCTGGCGATCACCGGCGTCACGGTGGGTGCTCGCAAGGGGTACATCTACGTGCGCGGCGAGTATCCCGACGCGATCGAGGCGCTCGACACGGCGATCGAAGCGTCGCGTGCAGCCGGGTTCCTGGGCGACGATGTCGCCGGTTCCGGGAAGGCCTTCGACATCGAGATCCGTAAGGGGGCAGGCGCCTACATCTGTGGCGAAGAGACCGCGCTCATGGAGTCCATCGAAGGGAAGCGAGGGGAGCCCCGGAACAAGCCTCCCTTCCCCACGGAGTCCGGGCTCTTCGGCAAACCGACCGTGGTCAACAACGTCGAGACGCTCTGCTGCGTAACGCACATCATGGCACGCGGTGCCGACTGGTCTACGTCGATCGGCATTCCAGCCG
>CAYFYC010000011.1:4790-44778 GCA_964347305.1 uncultured Acidimicrobiaceae bacterium
AACGTCGAGACGCTGGTGAACGTGCCACGCATCGTGCTCGACGGTGGTGCTTCCTTTGCGACGACAGGCACTGCGCAATCGACCGGTACGAAGCTCTTCTGTGTGTCCGGTGCGGTCGCCGCGCCCGGTCTCTACGAGGTGGCGATGGGCACCACGCTCGGCACGGTGATCGACCTCGCCGGCGGGGCGATCGGTGAGCCGCGTGCCGTGCTCCTCGGTGGTGCGGCCGGATCGTTCGTGGGAACTGACGCGCTCGACATGCCGCTCACGTTCGAAGACGCTCGCGATCGTGGCGCATCGCTGGGCTCAGGAGTCGTGATGGTGTTCGACGAGTCGGCCGACTTCGCCGACCTGGTGCGCCGGATCGCCGCCTTCTTCCGGGACGAGTCGTGTGGACAATGCGTGCCGTGCCGGGTTGGCACGGTGCGGCAGGAGGAGCTGCTGGCGCGACACATCGACTCGGGTCGGCCGCTGGACACCGCCCTGCTCGAGGAGATCGATCGCGTGATGCGCGACGCATCGATCTGCGGGCTGGGTCACACCGCAGCGATCGCCATCCGATCTGCCGTCGATCTCGGGCTGGTGAGCTCCTCGTGACACAGGTCGCCACCATCACGATCACGATCGACGGTCGACCCGTCGACGTCGCCCCGGGGTCGACGATCCTCGATGCCTGCCGACAGATCGGGCAGGAACAGCCGACCCTCTGCTATCTCGACACGCTCACCCCTGTGAATGTCTGTCGCGTCTGTGTGGTCGAGGTGGAGGGCAGTCGCACCCTCGTGCCGTCGTGTTCCCGCCCCGCCGAGTCGGGGATGACCATCGCCACCGACAGCGAGCGCGTCCGCCACAGCCGCAAGATGGTGTTGGAGTTCCTGGCGTCGTCTGTCGACCTGTCGTTGGCAGACGACTCGGTTGCGGGGTGGCTCGACGATTACGAGGTCGATCCCGACCGCTACGGGCCTTCGGCGCCGCCGAGCGACGATCGTGATCGCCGCACCGCCGGTCACCATCACGTCGGCTCCGGACTGGTCGCAGAGACCGTCGAGCAGGACGTGAAGGTCGACAACACCCTCTACATCCGTGACTACGCCAAGTGCATCCTCTGTTACAAGTGCGTCGAGGCATGTGGCGAGGACGCCCAGAACACGTTTGCCATCGCCATCGCGGGCCGCGGCTTCGACGCACGCGTCTCCACAGAGTTCGACGCGCCGCTGACCGACTCGGCATGCGTGTTCTGCGGCAACTGCATCGCAGTGTGCCCGACAGGTGCCCTGCAGTTCCGCAGCGAATTCGAGCTGCGCGGCGCCGGGCTGTGGGACGAGGACGCTCAGACCGTGACCCGGACCGTGTGCTCCTATTGCGGTGTCGGGTGCAACCTCGATCTCCACGTGCAGGACAACCGCATCGTCAAGGTCACCTCACCATTCGACCACTCGGTGACCGAGGGCAACCTCTGCATCAAGGGTCGGTTCGGCTACGAATACGTCCAGGAGCTCGGCGATCTGGCGGCGACACCGATCGACATCGTGCTCGCCGAGGCGCGCAGCGACGCGAGCTGAGGCCCGAGTCGCGGGCTCCACCTCCATGCCGGCGTCAGTCGCGTGACCCGAACAGCCGCTTGAAGAAACGGCGGATGGTGGAGAGCAGGCTGGAGAAGAACAGCGACAGGCCCTTGACCTCTCCGGCACCGACCTCTGCCGCCTCCTCGGGGGTCGTTGCTGCGAGCTTGGCCTCGACGCACGCCACGAACTCGCCGATGAGTCGTGACGACATCTCCTTGATGAGCCCGGTGCGCCCGAATTGCGCAGCGGCGCCGCTCAGTAGCACGTCGGCGTCGACCGTGACCGTAGTGCCGCCGTCGTCGCGTGCCATGACCGCGTACCGCATCGTCACCTGACCCATGCTGCCCCCGGCGCGGTCCATGCCTTTGCCCTTCACGGCGCCCGTCCGGGCCTCGGCATCGACCGTCACCGTGGCTTCGCCCTCGAAGTTGGCCGTCATCGGCCCGAGCCTGGCCCCGACCTTGCCGGCGTAGATGCCGTCGCCCTTGTCCTCCGTGAGTTCGGCGCCGGGGAGACATGCGGCGAGGGCCGGGACGTCCTGGAACAGCTCCCACACCTGGTCGGCGGGTCGATCGACCTCGATCGTTTCTGTGATCTTCATGGTGCACTCCAGGGACGGCGGCGTCTCGATGGTAGAGACCGACTGGCATCGGCGGCCAGATGAACGTACGCGTATCGTGTCCGTCATGCTGAAGCTCTCGCCACGGGCCATGAACGCGGCCCGGGAGTTCGTCATGAAGAGCGCCCGACCTCTCGACCGCGAGTCGTGGCGGTTTCATCTCGAGGACGGCACCGAGGACGCGGTGTGGGACGAGCTGAGCCGCTTCCAGAACGACGACGGGGGGTTCGGGCGGGCCCTCGAACCGGATCTGAGGGCCGCCGAGTCGTCGGTGCTCGCCACGCTCTCTGCCCTCGACGTTGCGATGGAGCTCGGCGATCCCTCCCACGAGCTGGTGACCGACGCCGTGGCCTACCTCGTGGCCGTGTTCGACGACGATCGTGGCGTGTGGCGGTTCCTCCCGGAGGAACTGAAACCTGCACCACATGCGCCGTGGTGGGACCAGGAGTCCCTCGAGGAGACGTTCGACGGCTTCGTCGTCAACCCGCGAGCGAAGGTGCTCGCCCACCTCATCTGGGCCGACCGCCCCGAGAGTGCCGGCATCGTCGATCGTGTCCTGCTGCCGATGATCGACGTCGTCGATCGTCTCGACGCCCCGCTGAGCGTGAACGACCTCGAGTGCATTCGCATCCTCGGAATGCGACTCGGCGGCGAGCAGGGTGCGAGCCTGCTGGACCGGTATGGCGACCTCGCCGAGGCGTCGGTGGAGCGAGATCCGGCTGCGTGGGCGGGGTACGTCGTGCGACCACTCGACGTGGTGACAGATCCATCCGAGGCGCTCCATCGGCGATTGAGCGATCTCGTCGACGCCCACCTCGACTTCGAAATCGTGCGTCAGTCGGCCGACGGCTCCTGGAAGCCGACGTGGTCCTGGTTCGGGCATCATCCGGACGCCTGGCCGACCGCAGAGCGCGACTGGTCGGGCCACCTCACGCTCGGAACCGTGCGAACCCTCGCTCGTTTCGACCGCATCGGCTGACGGACGTCGGCGCTGCTTCACAAAACGTTCAGGCTCCGTTCCGGGTGGCGCAAGACGCGTCTGAAACACTGGCTCTGGAGTCGAACGAAGGAGCTATTCATCATGACTCAGAGCCACAGGCTCACTCGCACCGCCGTCGGTCTCGCGTTCCTGGCGGCGCTGTTCGCCCTGGTCGCGATCGGGCCGGCCGAAGCCGGATCCGAAGCCGAGTACCGGGTGACGATCACGAACATCACCGACGGGCAGCCCCAGACCCCATGGGTGGTCGCCACCCACAGCGGTCCGATCGAGGCCTTCAACGTCGGCGAGCCCGCATCGTCCGGTCTGCAGTCCGTCGCCGAGAACGGTGGCGTTCCCGACCTCGTCGCCGAGCTGAGCGGAGTCGTGTTCGACGCCGCAGTCGCCGGGTCCGCACCCATTGCGCCCGGTGATTCTGCGAGTGCCTACGTCACCGCCGGTCCCGGCGCCCGCAAGCTGACGGTCGTCGGCATGCTGATCTGCACGAACGATGGTTTCGCCGGGCTCAACTCGGCGACGCTGAATCGCAGCGGCTCGCAGACGTTCTATGGCTTCGCCTACGACGCCGGTACGGAGATCAACACCCAGGAGTACGTCGATCTGGTGCCTCCGTGTGACGGGCTCGGCCAGACCGGCATGTCCAACCCGGCGCTCGCCGAGAACGGTGTGGTGCACCCACACCCCGGGATCACCGACGACGGTGACCTCAGCACGGCAGTCCACGGCTGGAGCGGTCCTGTGATCCGTGTCGATGTGGAGCGCGTCGGCTGAATCAGCCACCACGAAACCTCGAGGGGAGCCGCAGTTGCGGCTCCCCTCGCCGCGTCCGGACCGTCGTGAGGCCGTCGGTCGCGAGAAAACCTCCGACATCCGGCCGGCGCCGTTGCTAGCTTCGACATCAAGCTCGGCGAAAGGCAGGTGCGATGGAGATTTCTCTCACCGTCAACGGCCGGGACGTGTCAGTAGACGTCGAGCCACGCACGTTGCTCGTACATCTGCTTCGCGAGCACCTCGGACTCACCGGCACCCACGTCGGGTGTGAGACCGGGTACTGCGGAGCATGTACGGTCCACGTCAACGGTACGGCGATCAAGTCCTGCACGATGTTCGCCGTCCAAGCCGATGGAGCCGACCTGGTCACCATCGAGGGATTGGCCAGCAACGGCTCGCTCCACCCCGTTCAAGAGGGGTTCTGGGAGCGGCATGGACTCCAGTGTGGCTACTGCACGCCCGGCATGATCATGTCCGCGGTCGGTCTCCTGGAGGAGAACCCGAACCCGACCGAAGAGGACATTCGGCACGGTCTGGAGGGCAACCTGTGCAGATGCACCGGCTACCACAACATCGTGCGTGCGGTGGAGTTCGCCGGCGCCACGATGCGCGGTGAAGAGCCTGCGCCACCCGACTGGACCCAGGACTTCGAGGCGAGCTCATGACGCTGACAACGACCAGCGCGATGGGCGGCATCGTCAAGCGGAAGGAAGACCCGGCGCTCATTCGCGGCCAGGGTCGTTATGTCGACGACATCCACCTCTCCGGTGAGTTGGCCGTCGCGTTCGTCCGCAGCCCGTTCGCCCACGCCAACATCGAATCGATCGACACGTCGGCGGCGCTTGCCATGGACGGGGTCGAGGCGGTGTTCACCGCCGACGACGTCCGCGAGCTCGGAACTCTGCTCGCCCAGGTGCCCGTGGGGCCGCTGCGGCCGTTGCTCGCAGACGGTGCGGTGCATCACGCCGGCGAAGCCGTGGCGATGGTCGTGGCCGCCAACCGGTACATCGCCCAGGATGCGGCAGAGGCGGTGCTCGTCGACTACGACCCCCTCCCCGCAGTCATCGACATGCGCAAGGCGGCGAAGGACGAGATCATGGCGCACCAGGGCGCGGAGTCGAACGTGCTGCTCACGTGGCTCTCGCACGACTGGTGGCCCGGTGTCTTCGAGCTGGAGGACCATCGTCCCGCCATCGCCGCCGCCAAGGAACGCGACGACGTCGTCGTGGTGAGTCACGAGTTCGGCAACCAGAAGCTGATTCCGACAGCCATCGAGCCACGGGCCGTGGTCGCCGACTACAAGGCCGGCTACGACCGTGTGGAGCTCTACAGCTCCACACAGATCCCGCACGCACTCGCAGGGGCGATCGCCAAGGTCTTCGGTCTGACGTCGCACGACGTACACGCCGTGGCCCCCGAGGTGGGCGGCGGGTTCGGCGCCAAGCTGAGCGTCTACGCAGAGGACTTCCTCTGCGTGTTCGCCTCCAAGGCGATCGGACGCCCCGTGCGGTGGACCGAGACCAGACGCGAGGCATCGTCGGCGACGATCCATGGACGGGGCTGGGTCGGCACCGCCACCATCACCGGAACCAGGGACGGCGAGATCCTCGGGTACGAGCTCGACGCCATCGCCGACATCGGCGCCTACACCCAGAACTTCTCGGTGGCGATCCCGGTGCTCGGTCTGTACGTGGCGCAAGGCCAGTACGACATCCCACTCGCGTGGCAGGTCAAGCTGGTCAACACCAACACGCAGACCACCGACGCCTATCGCGGCGCCGGGCGGCCCGAGGCGATCTACTACGTCGAGCGCATCATCGACATGTATGCCCGCGAGATCGGGATGGATCCGGCAGCCGTGCGGAAGAGGAACTTCTTCTCCAAGGACCAGTTCCCTGCGACCACGGCGATCGGGCTCACGATGGACACCGGGGACTACGAGACGAACCTCGACGCCCTGCTGGAGTACGTGGACTACGAGGGCCTGCGCAAGATGCAGACCGAGGCGCGGGAGCAGGGCCGGCTCATCGGGATCGGGCTCAGCACGTATGTCGAGGTGTGCGGTTTCGCCCCCTCGGTGCTCGCCGAGTTCGGGTTCGGCTGGGATCACTACGGCATGCCCAGCTCGTTCTCGGGAAGCGGACTGGTTCGGGTCAATCCCGATGGGTCCGCCACGGTCATCATCGGCACCGGACCGTCCGGCCAGGGCCACCAGACGACCTGGGCCCAGGTGGTTGCGGACCGGCTCGGCATCCCCGTCGACAAGGTCCGGGTCACCCACGGTGACACGGCGGAGTCGCCGATGGGCATTGGGACGTTCGGCAGCCGGTCGGCTGCGGTCGACGGGACGGCCACGTTCCAGGCGGCCGAGAAGGTCCGGGCCAAGGCTGCCGAGCTCGTCGCTCACATGCTCGAGGCGAACGCCGAGGACATCGAGTTCGCCGATGGAGGCGCACACGTCGTCGGCAGCCCGGGCCACCGGGTGACATGGGCGGAGATCGCCGAGGTGGCGTTCAAGCCGCACAAGGGTCCCGACGGCATGGAAGCGGGTCTCGAGGCGCACGCCGTGTTCTCGCCCGGCAATGCCACCTGGCCGTTCGGGTCGCACCTCGCCGTGGTCGAGGTCGATCCCGACACCGGTGACGTGGAGCTCCTCCGCTACATCGGTGTCGACGACTGTGGCAATCGGATCAACCCGATGATCGTCGACGGGCAGATCCACGGCGGCATCGCCCAGGGCATCGGGCAGGCGCTCTTCGAGGAGGCCATCTACGACGAGCAGGGCAACCTGCTCACGGCCTCGCTCGTCGACTATCCGATCCCAACGGCCGGCGACCTGCCGTCCTTCGAGCTGGGCTGGACCAACACCCCGACGGACGTGAACCCGATGGGGGTGAAAGGCATCGGCGAAGCGGGAACGATCGGCTCGGCGCAGACGATCGTCAATGCCGTCGTCGACGCCGTCGCCCATCTCGGGGTCACCCACATCGACATGCCGCTCCGTCCACGGAGGGTGTGGCAGGCGATCCAGGACGCGAGGGGATAGCGATGTATCCGAGACAATTCGACTATGTGGCTCCCACGAGTCTGGAAGAAGCGCTCGATGCGCTGGCGTCCAACCCGGGCGCCAAGGTCATGTCGGGCGGGATGAGCCTCATCCCGATGATGAAGCTGCGGCTGCTCTCGCCGGGCACCGTCATCGACATCGGACGCATCGATGGGCTCGACGCCATCGCCGAGAACGGCGACAGCATCACCATCGGCGCCCTCGTCCGCCATGCCCAGACTGCGCGCGACGGGCTCATCACGACCCACGCGCAGGCACTGGCCGAGGCGGCATCGTGGACCGGGGACGCCCAGGTGCGAAACCGCGGCACGACGTGCGGTGCGCTCGCTCACGCCGACCTGGCCGCCGACCAACCCGCCGCCGCGCTCGCATGCGGAGCGACCATGGTCGCCCGGTCGGCGAGCGGCACGCGGGAGATCCCTGCGTCCGAGTTCTTCGTCGACACCTTGATGTCGGCGCTCCAACCCGACGAGATCCTCGTCGAGGTGCGGGTGCCCAAGACGGGGTCCGGCGAAGGGTCCTCGTACGACAAGCTGGGCAGGCGAGGCGGCCACTCGGACTACGCCGTCGCCGGTGCCGCAGCGTGGGTGAAGCGCTCGAACGGCTCCATCGACGATGCCCGCGTGGCGCTGACGGGAGTCGGCACGAAGCCGATGCTCGCCGAAGGCTCGATGGAAGCCATCATCGGATCGGACGGCTCCGACGACGCCATCGCCGCGGCGGCGGCGCGAGCGACCGAGGGGGTGACGGTGCTCGAGGACCTCTACGGCTCCGAGGAGTACAAGGCGCATCTCGCCTCGGTGTTCGTCGGACGTGCGCTGCGACAGGCCATCGACAGGACGTGATTCCGGAGGGAGGGCATCCCCGGCAGGGGATCCGAATGAAGCGAGGGGCCCGGCCGGCCCCTCGCTTCACGCTCGAAGTGTTCTGACGAAGGCGACGAGGATGTCGTTGAATTCGTCGGGATTGGTCAGGTAGACGGCGTGGCCCCCACCCTCGATCACCGCGAATCGAGCATCATCGAGACGTGACGTGAGCGCCTCACCTTCGGTGACGGGAACGACGTCGTCGCCGCTGCCCCAGACCCCGATCACCGCGGCGTCGAGACCGGGTGGCGGCTGCCATGCGCCTGCCCCGACCGGTGCGACCGCGACGAAGCCGGCAGCGATCATGGGGTCGCCGTCGAGCCAGGGGAAGGCGTAGCTGCCGCTCATCGAGGGTGCCACGAGAACGACCCGGCCGCCGACGCCGGCCACGACGTCGTCGACAAGTGTCGCCGGGTCGTGCTCGAACGCAGCGCTCTCGCCGAAGCCGGGCAGGTCGACGGCGACCCCGGTCAGGCCGGCTTCGCAGAGCGCCCGGAGCGTGCCCGTGTCGACCCACGTGCTCGCGGAGAACGCCGCACCGTGCAAGAGGATGACGGTGATCGGGTCGAGAAGGGGCTCGTCGCACATGTCGACGGACCACTCGACGTTGAGCGTGCCGCCCGTGACATCGAGGCTGGTTCCGGGTGCCCCGGGCTCGGCCTGCGTCGACCCGCCGCATGCAGCCGCGAAGAGGAACACCGCCACGGTCAGCCCGATCCATCGCATTGCGGCAATCTAGGCCGGGCCGTCGGGTGTCCCGTCAGTCGATGATCGGTAGCGCCACGTGCACGCTCGCTCCGCCGCCCGGTGTGAACGACACGGCGAGGCGACCGCCCGCCGTCTCGGCCGTGCGTCGGGCGATGTCGAGGCCGAGCCCGGTCGAGCCCGACGTGCTCACCCCGCGCTTCTCGACCTCCTTGGAGGTGAATCCGGGGCCTTTGTCGGCGATGGTGACGGTGACCATCCCTCCGGTGGCGTGCATGGACACCATGTAGGGAGTGTCGTTCGGCGTGTGGGCGTGCACGTTCTCGATGAGCGCATCGAAGGCGGCAACGAGATCGCCCTTGCCGACTGGGACGAAGAGCGGCTTTTGCAGCAGCTCGACCGTGACGGCCCGTCCCTCTTCGTCGGCGAGAGGCCGCCAGAAAGACAGCCGCTCCTCGAGCACCGTGACGATGTCGGATCGGGCGGGTTGCCGCATGGTGCGCTTCGCCTCGTCGATGATGTGCGTGACGGTGCGTTCGAGTTCGTCGAGCGAGGCGAGAAGGCGTTCTCGGTCCTCCTCGGTGTCGACCTGGTCGATGTCGAGTCGCATGGCGGTGAGGGGCGTTCGCAGCCGATGGGACAAGTCGGCTGCGTTGCGACGTTCCAGCTCCAGCATCGTGCCGATCCTTCCGGCGAGCTCGTTGAAGCGCACGCCGACCGCAACGATCTCCGGCGGACCGTCGGGCGTGACCCGCGTGGCCAGGTCGCCCTTGCCCAGCTCCGTCGCCGCATGGGCCAGCGAGCTCACCGGCCGCACGATGGTGCGCGCCATCCGGTCGGCGGCGAAGACACCGAGGCCGACGAGGCCCATGCCGAGCAGACCCAGCACGATCCACGATCCGAGAACGCCCTCACTCAGTTGGTCGTTGGGAATCAGGACGCGCACTACGAGGGTCCCCTCGTCGGAGAGGATGGGGGCGTAGACCACCTGACCTGCTTCGACCCGTGCCCGTGCCACTCCCGCCTGCGCTGCCGGGATGTTCTCGTCGGGCCCGGGTGCGGCGCCGAGCACGGTTCCGTCGGGCCGGATGAGCGAGGTGGGCCGGTCGTTGAGCAAGCCTTGCCCGACCACGGCGCCGAAGACGCGCTCGGGGTTCTCGCTGGTGCCGACGACCCTCGCCACGAGGGCGGCATCGGCCTCCGCCGCGCTCACGGCGCGATCGCTGGCGAGCTGAGCGACGAGTCCGGCGAGTGGGACGACGAAGGCGACAGCAACGGTCAGGGTCGCCGCCCCCGCCACGAGGACGATGCGACGCCTCACCCGTCACCGGGATCGACGAGCTTGATCCCGACTCCGCGTTTGGTGTGGAGATAGCGCGGCTCGGCCGCCGTCTCGCCGAGCTTGCGTCGCAGCCACGACAGATGGACGTCGACCGTCTTGTCGGCGCCCCCGTACGGCCGGCGCCACACCTCGGCGAGCAGCTGCCGCTTCGAGACCATCACGCCGGCTCTGGATGCGAGATACGCGAGCAACTCGAATTCCTTGGCCGTCAGCTCGATGAGCTCGCCGTCGAGTCGCACCTCGTGGGACGCCGTGTCGATCTCGAGAGCGCCGACGCGGATGACATCGCTGTCGGCCTCGCCGCCGACGCGGCGCAACACGGCTCGGATGCGGGCCTCGAGCTGAGCCGCGCTGAAGGGCTTCACGACGTAGTCGTCGGCCCCGAGGTTGATGAGCCTCACGATCTCGGCCTCTTCGTCGCGCGCCGTCGCCACGATGACGGGTACCCGCGAGACGCTGCGGATCATCTGAAGAACGGTCGAGCCGTCGAGATCGGGGAGACCGAGATCGAGCACGACGAGATCGATCGCCTCCGAGACCGCGGTCCTGGCGCCGTCGGCGCCGAGCCGTTCCGAGCGGATCTCGTGCCCGCCGTCGGAGAGCGTGCGGGCCAGGGACTCGCGAATGCGCTGGTCGTCCTCGATGAGGAGAATCGAAGCCATGGCGCAACGTTAAATCAGTGGGGAGCCCCTGTCGCTCTCTCGCGCTTGCTTTGAACCCCGATTAGCCGCTCGTTAGCGCACCGGGCGACGTCTTGCGAGACACTGCAGCGGTGAATCGGTTGTCCATTCTGATCGGGTGGCTCGCGCTCACCGTCATCGCCATCGGCGTCTCCAGTGCCGCCGTCGGCAGCGTTGGCGAGCGCGTGTCCCCGCAGCCTGCGTCCGTTCTCGAGGCCGCCGGCGACGTCGTCGCGCTCGGGGCGGACACGGGTGACGATTCCTCCACGACCCGGGCCACGGTCGCTCCAAGCAGCACGATCGTCGATCCGGGCGATGCAGCGACCGCACCACCCGCCAGCACCTCGACCAGCGTCACCGAGACGACCACGTCTCCTGCGCCGACCACGACACAACCCGGCGCGTCGACAACGACCACGGAGCCGATCGACACCACCACGACGACGGTGCAGGACGGCTCGACCACGACGACCGTCGTCGACGCTTCGACGACCACGACCGTGACATCCACGACGACGACCACCACCACGGTGGCGCCGTCCACGACGACCACGACGCTGCCGGAGGACGACGTGAAGCGGCGCACCATCGATTCCAAGGGCGGGTGGATTCGCATCTCTTGGACGGACGAATGGTTGCGCCTCGGGGCTGCAGGACCCCGCGTCGGGTTCAAGCTCGAGGTGGTCGAGAACACCGGCGACCTGATCGTCGTTCGATTCGCCTCGCGCTCGCTCGACCACGTGTCTCGAATCGTGGTCCGGCTGACAGACGGTGACGCCAAGGTCGAGGTGAGCGAGTTCAGCCCGGGCGGCTGATGTCTCCAGATCCGGGGTGGCGCCGTCACATGGGGGTGTGACGGCCACCCCGCTCTCTCATGTCAGGGCGGTCTCGAGGACCTGCCCGACGTCCGTGTGGACGTGGATCACCATGGTGTCCCTGACGGACTCCGGGATCTCGTCGATGTCGTCTGCATTCCGCTCGGGCAGGATGATCTCGGTCAACCCGGCTCGAGCGGCGGCGAGCACCTTCTGCTTGACGCCACCGATCGGCAGGACCCGTCCCTGCAGCGTCACCTCACCGGTCATGCCGACCGTGTCCTTGACCTGACGCCCGGTGAGATACGAGACCAGGGCCGTGGTGATGGTGATGCCTGCCGACGGTCCGTCCTTCGGGATCGCCCCCGCAGGGACGTGCACGTGGAAGCGCCGGTCGAGCTGCGCCGGCTCGATGCCGAGATCGGTCGCGTGAGAGCGCACGTAGCTCCAGGCGATCTGAGCCGATTCCTTCATCACGTCACCGAGCTGGCCGGTGAGGGTGAGCCCCGGTTCACCGTCCATGGCCGTCACCTCGATGAACAGCACGTCTCCACCGGTGCCGGTCACGGCGAGACCCGTCGCCACGCCGGGCACTGCGAGCCGGTCCTTTGCCTCGTCGTGGAACACTTTGCGCTTGCCGAGGAGATCCTTGAGCGCATCGGTGTCGACGACGATCGGGGCCGCGTCGGGATCGGTTGCGATCCGGGTCACTGCCTTGCGGACCATCTTGCCGAGCTGACGCTCCAGGTTCCGCACGCCTGCCTCGCGGGTGTACCCGTCGATGATGGCGGCGAGGGCGTCGTCGGTCACGTCGATCTCGTCGTTGGTCAGGCCGGCCTGTTCGATCTGCCGTCCGAGCAGATGATCCCGGGCGATCGCGATCTTCTCTTCGTCGGTGTAGCCGTCGAGGCGGATGACCTCGGTGCGGTCGAGCAACGGCCCCGGGATCGTGTCGAGGACGTTGGCCGTGGCGATGAAGAGCACGTTCGACAGGTCGAGATCGACTTCCAGGTAGTTGTCGCGGAAGGTGTGGTTCTGGGCGGGATCCAGCACCTCGAGGAGCGCCGACGACGGATCGCCGCGCCAGTCGGCGCCGACCTTGTCCATCTCGTCGAGCAGGAACACGGGATTCATCGAGCCGGCTTCGATGAGGGCGCGGGCGATGCGGCCGGGACGGGCACCCACATAGGTGCGGCGGTGGCCGCGCACCTCGGCCTCGTCGCGAACGCCGCCGAGGGCGACACGCACGAACGACCGACCCAGGGCCCGGGCGACCGACTCTCCGAGAGACGTCTTGCCGACGCCAGGTGGGCCGACGAGCAGCATGATCGCCCCGCTGCCCCTGCCGCCTTCGGCGGCGACGAGGCCTCGTTCCTCGCGCAGCTTGCGCACGGCGAGGTGCTCGATGATTCGTTCCTTGGGCTCGTCGAGGCCCGTGTGGTCGGCGTCGAGGACGTCTCGTGCAGACCCCAGCTCGAGGGCGTCCTCGGAGCTCACACCCCACGGGATGTCGAAGATCGTGTCGAGCCAGGTGCGGATCCACGAGTGTTCGGGGCTCTGCTCGCTCATGCGCTCCAGCCGATCGATCTCGCGTTCCACCGCCTCGGCGACCTTCTCGGGGAAGTCACGATCGGCGAGCTTCGATCGGTACTCGCCGGCGACGTCGTCGTCGCCGTCGCCGAGCTCCTTCTTGATGGATTCGAGCTGCTGCCGAAGGACATACTCTCGCTGCGACTTGTCGATCCTGCTCGTGGCGTCCTCCCGGATCCTCTCGCGCAGGGTGATGCCGGCGAGGATCTCGTTCATCCATCGAAGGACCAGCTCGAGTCGCGCCTCGACCTCGACCTCTTCCAGCACCTCCACCTTCTGCGCCAGCGAGAGGTCGGGCGAGTATCCGGCGAGATCGGCGAGCTGGCCGGGATCGTCGACATCGAGCAGCCGTGAGGCGATGGCTCCGATGCCGCGATGCTCCATGATCTCGCTGACGACGGCGCGGAACTCGGTGGCGAGCTCGGCAGCCCGGGTCGTCGTGATCTCGTCCTCGACCGGGTGGGCCTCGACCCACAGCACGTCACCGGAGCCGGGCCGGCCGGAACCGATGCGGGCACGGCGGACGCCCGCGATGAGAACGGCGGTCACATCGTCGCGCTGGACCTCCTGGATCTCGGCGATGGTGCCCACGGATGCGAAGTCGCCCTCGATCCGGGGGACGAGGAGGAGACGCCCGCCCGACGTCTCCGCGGCGGCGATGGCGCGACGCGCCTCGGCGCTTTCGATGGCAACCGTGACGACCATGTTCGGGAACACGATCCCGTTGCGCAACGGGAGAACGGGGAGTGCGAGCGTCGAGAGATCACTCATCGATTCGAGCCTTTCAAGCAGCGGTGGTGCACCGGGTACCGTGACGAGTGTAATGCTGTAAGCGACTCAACTATTCCCAGTACTGCGAAAACCTGATAGCGAATGACTCATATCATGGTCAACCGAGCGGCACGGCATTGATGTCGGGTCTGCCGCCTTCGCTGATGGTCACGAGGCTCCCGTCAGGAGCGACGGTGAGGGCTTCGCCCTGTCGCTCTCGTGCCGATGGCGGCTCGCACGGAGGTTCGTCGAAGACGTCGACGAGGTCGGTGGTGAGACGGGGCCACATCCAGATCGTCCGGTAGCCCCGCAGCACGAGGCGATCTCCATTGGGGCTGAATGTCGCCGCCGTGATCTCGGCGCCGAGGTCGAGCGTGGCGATCCGCTCCATGGTCGTACGGTCGTCGAGAACCTCTGCGGCTGCCCGATACACCCCGACCTCGCCTCGTCGCTTCGGGATCACGAGCACGTCGCCGGTGATGGGGTCGACGGCGAACGCCTCCGCATCGATGGAGTCCAGGTCGGGATACACGAGCTCGAGTTCCTCGGCATCGGCAGCGATGTCGCCGCTCGCCGGATCTGGTTCCGGCAGCCGGAAGATCGAGATCCACGGCCGGAAACCGAGGTTGTCGCCGACGTCGGCGACATACAGGTGGTCGGTCCCATCGGGGCCAGGACCGATGTCGAGGTCCTCCCAGTCGATGGGGAAGACGGCGTTGAGCGCGACATCGGCCACCGTGGCGCCATCGTCGAGCGCGTAGATGACGGGAGCATCCCCCGAGTCGTTGACCGCCCAGATGATGCCGTCGTGCGTCCGCGAGGCGGCGATGCCGGAGATCTCGACGAGTCGGGTGTCGGCCACCCGGCTCAGGACGACGGGATCGTCATAGAGATCACAGATCGAGCCATCGGGCGGAAGCGACGGCGGTATCAGGACCGGGGCGGCCGTCGTGACCGTGGTCGGGGCGGCGCTCGTCGTTTCAGGCGAGTCGGTCGCCGACACCGAACCGTCGACGGTCGTGCTGGTGCTCTCCGGCACGGCGGTAGCGGTGGGGGACACGGCGCTCGTCGTGCTGCTCGGGTCCGTGGTGTTGGCGCCGGGCGTCGATTGACTGCACGCAGTGAGTGCGAGCACGACCGCAGCGATGCGGACCGGCGTCATCCGGAGGCGAGCATGCGAAGCGCCAGTGCCTCTCCGATGATGCCGCGTCGCAGCTCGGCGAGGTCCTGGCTCTCGTCGGGCCCGTGCCAGCGGCTCGCAGGATCTCCGACCCCGGTGATCAGGATCGTGGCGTCGGGAAACATCTCCGAGTACGCCGCAACAAAAGGGATCGAGCCGCCGATGCCGACGTTGACCGCGGTCTCGCCGTAGGCCGTCTCGAACGCCTCGCGGAAGGCGTCGTAGCCGGCCCCGCTCGTACCCAGATGAAACGCCTCGCCATGCCTGCCCGGCGTGACGGTCACCCGTGATCCCCAGGGAGCGTTCGACTCGAGGTGGGTGACGAGCGCTGCCATCGCATCTGCGGCGGGCTGACCCGGGGGGATCCGCAGGCTCACCGCGGCCTTCGCCACTGGCACGATCTGGTTGATGGCTTCGTCGATCCTCGGGGCGTCGAGGGCGAGGACCGAAACCGCCGGCTTGCCCCACATGCGAGAGCTGAGCGACCCCGACCCGATCAGCGAGAGTCCGGGCACGGCGCCCGCGTCGGCGAGCACCGCCTCCGCTTCCAAGTCATGGTCGGCGAGTTCTGCTGTGGCGAGGCCCTCGATGGCCACCTCCCCGGCATCGTCGTGGAGGCTCGCGAGGAGCCGTGACATCGCCATGAGCGCATCGGGCACCGCACCGCCGTAGACCCCGGAGTGCACCGCATCGCCCAGCGTCCTCACCTCGACCTGGCAATCGACGAGACCGCGCAGCGAAGTGGTGAACGAAGGGACACCGAGGGCGACGTTCCCGGAGTCGGCGATGACGACGACATCGGCCTGCAAGAGATCGCCATATGTCTCGAGAAAGGCGGCGAGGTGACCCGAGCCGAGCTCTTCCTCGCCCTCGACGAACACCTTGATGCCGACCCGTCGCGATGCACCGAGGGCCCGGATGGCACCGAGGTGCACCGTGAGGCCGCCCTTGTCGTCGGCGGCACCGCGCCCGTACATCCTGCCGTTTGCGATGAGCGGCTCGAACGGGTCGCCACGCCACTCTTCACTGGGACCTGGCGGCTGCACGTCGTGGTGGGCGTAGAGCAGCACGGTGGGTGCTCCGTCCTCGGCGGGGAGTTCCGCATAGACCGCCGGGTGGGCGCCTTCGATCTCGAGCAGCCGCGCCCCGGCGCAGCCCGCCTCCTGGAGGAGCTCGGCGACCGCATGAGCAGAGCGGCGCACCTCGTCTGTGTCGTAGCCGGGGGCGCTCACGGACGGGATGCGTACCAGGCTCGCCAGATCATCGATGAGAGCCGGCATGAGGTCGTCGACGGTCTTGACGATGTCGTCGTGCATGGCGGCGAGGCTAGCCCCGGTCCGAGGTTCGCGGGCTCAGCCGGCGTGCCAGCCGACGATCATCGCCGGGCGATTCTCGAAACCACAGAGCGTGAGCAGCGATCGGACGGCGAGTTCCACGGCTGCCGGACTGGTGTCGAGGACCAGCGCGATCTCTTCGTCGGAGAAGCCGGCTGCCACCAGGTGGGCCAGCTCTCGATCGGGCTTGGCGAGCGTCCGGAACACCGGGGCGGCCAGGGGCGGCACGGCGCCCAACCCACGGGTCGGGACCGGCTCGACGGCGGGGAAGAGATCGACGACCCGCTCGTCCTCGATCCACCTCGGCTCGTCACGGCCCTCGGAGAGATCGATCGTCGGAGCGGTGGTGGTGAGGTCGATGACGGCGTCCGAGCGCACGCGTCTGCCCTCGGGAATCATCCCCTTCAGCGCCCTGATGCGCTCCCGCAATTCGTCGCTCAGCACCATGGGGAATGTACCAGCGGTCGCGCCGAACGAGATGTCATGTCGCCAGGGCGCGAAATGCCGGGCGAACACGCCACGTGGTCGTAGCCTGGTCGGATGAGGGAGGGTCCGCTCGCACGATTCCTCTCCCGGCGCCCCCGCCGACGCATACGTCGCGTGGCGCGGCTGGAGGGCAAGCTCCCCGGTCAGAAGCCGAGGGGGGAGGATCCCAATCCTCAGACCCCCTTCGTCCTCTCTCCTTCTTCGCGATCCAACCTGCTGCGACGGTCTCGGACCACGTTTGTGGTGGATCTGCGAGCTGGAAGCAGTGACCGCGCGACCGACATGGACGAAGAGCTCATCGAGGAATTGGACGCCTGAGCCCTCAGCTGGTCCACCACGAGCGCTTCATGCCCAGTTTCTGCGTTGCCGCCTGGGGGCCCCATGTGCCGGCGGCGTACTTGATCGGTTCGACGGAGCCGTCGAGCAGCGGCTGCCACACGGCCCACGACGCCTCGACCTCGTCGCCGCGGACGAACAGGGTCTGATCTCCCTCCATGACGTCGAGCAGCAACGTCTGATACGCATCGGGGATCGAGTCGAAGGAATCCCGGTAATCGAACTTGAGCGACTCGGTGGTCATCGCCGGTGGCTCACCGGGCGACTTGACGTCCACCCGGAGCACGAATCCCTCGTTGGGTTGGAGGATCAGCACGAGCACGTTCTCGTGGCCGCAGCTGTCGCTGGTGCCGTGGAAGATGCACACCGGTGGCGCTTTGAACCGGACGGCGATCTCGGTGGCCTTGCGTGGCAGCCGCTTGCCGGTGCGCAGGTAGAACGGCACTCCCTGCCAGCGCCAGTTGTGGATGGCGAGCTTCACGGCCACGAACGTCGGTGTGGTCGAGTCGTCCGCCACTTCCGGATCGTGCGTGTAACCGGCCACCTCCTCGTCGTCGATCTCGCCTTCGTCGTACTGGCCGTAGACGACGTGATCGGGCCTGACGGGCTCGATGGAATTGAGCGTCTGCACCTTCTCGCTCCTCACCGCGTCGGCATCGAAGATGTACGGCGCCTCCATGGCGATGAGCGACAGGAGCTGAGTCATGTGGTTCTGGACCATGTCGCGCACCACGCCTGCGTGGTCGTAGTACCCGGCACGGCCTTCCGTTCCGAGGGTCTCGGCGACGGTGATCTCGACGGCCTCGATGCGATCCCGGTTCCACGCACTCTCGAACAGGAGGTTGGCGAAACGGAACGACACGAGGTTCTGCACGGTCGCCTTCCCGAGATAGTGATCGATGCGGTAGACCTGGGACTCGTCGAAGTGGCTGTGGACCAGCGCATTGAGTTCCCTGGCGCTCTCCAGATCACGTCCGAAGGGCTTCTCGATCACGAGCCGGGTCCAGCCCGGGCCCTCATGGAGGCCGGCGGCTCCGAGCTGGTCGATGATGGTGGGAAACGCCCGGGGCGGGAGCGCCAGGTAGAACACACGATTGCCAGGCAATCCGAGGTCCTCCTCGATCTCCTCGATGCGTGCGCGAAGTCCTTCGAGGCCGTCCGATCCGGATGGGGTCGACTGATGGAACACCCTGGTGTCGCACCACTTGGCCAGCTCGGAATCCTCGAGTCCGTGCTCGGCGAGACTCTCGCGAGCCCAGCTCCGGAACTCCTCGTCGCCGACCTCGCCGCGGGACACCCCGAGCAGCGTGATGTCGGTGCCGACCCCGTTCTCGTCCATGATGCGAAAGAGCGAGGGGACGAGCTTCCGGCGGGTCAGGTCACCGGTGGCGCCGAAGATGACGAAGAGATGTGGTTCGGTGTGCATCAGCCTTCTCGGTTGGCGGAGATGGGGCCACGGTAGTGACACCGGTGGCGGCCGAACCCGATGCGTTACGATTTGTGGTGCAACCACAGTGCCGGCTGGTTGCTTCCCGAGGTACGGAAGGCGCGGAGGGGTGGACGACTCGTCACCCGAGATGGAATCCGATACCGCAGCCCGTACGGAGTTTCCGCGCGGGATCGTGTTGATGGCGGCTGCCAGTGGCCTGGCGGTTGGGCTGGTCGTCGCGGCCGTGATCGATGCGACGGATCTCGTGCGATGGCTCCTGGTCCCGCTCGCCATCGCCTCGGTCGCCGCGGTGATCGGCTTCATGGTCGCCGTTCGCAGACTGCGTGCGGCCGTCTCGGTGACACCATCCATTCCCGGGGCCCAGCCCCATCAGCTGCCACGGGCGCGACCGCGCGCTCAGGGTCTGGCGTTGGGGCCCGATCCGTGGCGGACGTCCTCCGATGGCGAAGGGCGCCGGGCCGAGCCGTTGCCGCCGGATCCGGTCGAGTTGCGTTTCGACACGTCCGAGCGGGGAGAGCCCCGGGTCGAAGCCCTCCTGCACCTCCTGTCCCACGACGGCCTGCGTTATCTGCGTCCGAGCGAGCACGAGCTGGAGCGGGCGAGACGATCCGTCGCCAAGATCGTCGCGGACCTGGCGCCGCAGCCCGGTGCGTTCGACGCCGTGTGTGAGAGGCTGCTCGCCGTCGGAGAATCGATGGCTCAGCAACTCGCCGGGCTCGACCGGCGCATGGCCGACTACGAGAAGCAGCTGGGCGTGGACCTCGTGAGCCGGTTGAGCGATACCCGGGTGACCGAGACCGGTCTCGCCGTGCTCACCTGGGTCCGCTGGGTACGCGCCGCCCTCCACCCGGATGGAGGCGCGGGGGCGATGGCCTTCTACGACCCGGTCGCCGTGGCCATGGCCTCTCGATACGGAGGCACCTCCGAACAGTGGCACGCCGTCATGGCCGAGCCGGTGACCGACGTCGAGCTGGGCGGTGTCGTCGAGAAGATCGCGCTCGCCATCAAGGCCGAGGAGCGCTCGCTCGACCTCCCACCCGATCCGGACGCGGTGGACCGCATCCTGGAGGCGCCACAATGGATGTGAAGGACTTCATCGCGACCGATCACGACATCGCGGCGATCTTCGGCCGGACTCCCGACACCCTGACCAGGTTGAGCATCGCTCGCGAGTCCATCGCCGTGGCCGAGTCCGTGGCGAGACGGGTGTCGACACTCGACGAGCTCGCCGATGTCGCGCTGCGCTGCGCGGCGTCGTATGTGCTGCTCAACGAGCTGCTCGGTGGCGATGCACAGGCCGCTGTCGGGGCGGCGACATGGGCGGCTCGCGCCGCCGATGCCGTGGCGGGCCGGGCCGCCGCCGAGATGGGGAGCCTGGCGCAGGCGGCCGGAGTCGTCGCCGCAGTCGCCGACGATCTCCCATCGGCCATCCATCACCAAGCGGTGATGCGAGCTCATGCCTGGCTGACCCGGCTGGCCATGGCCCTGGAGACGACCGAAGCCGCCCGGGAGGAGGCCGAGGTGGCCTGGCGGGTTTCGCTGGCCTCGCGATCCGTCATCGGGCTCGAGGACATGGCGGCCATGGCGGCGAAGGCGGCGTCGGCAGCCTTCGCCGAAGCGGGGGATTCGAAGCTGGCCGGCCTGGTGGGCGCTCGCTGATCCGGGTCAGAGGTATTGGCCGGGTCCGGAGCTCTCCTCGACCGCATCACGCATCCGCACCAGCTGGGCCTGAGCTGCCATGTGCTGGGTCATGACCGCGGCCTGGATGCCGTTGAAGAGGCCTTCGAGCCAGCCGACCATCTGGGCCTGGGCCATACGCAGCTCCGACTCGCTCGGAACTCCGCCGTCGATCGGCACGAACAGGGTCGAGAGCTCCTCACGAAGTGCATCGGGGAGGACCTCGCAGAGCTCGTCGACGGTCCGCTCGTAGATCTGCTTGAGATGGTCACGCCCGGCTTCGTCGATGGGTGCCTCGCGTGCCTCGATCAGCATCGCTCGCGCCATCGAAGCGATCCGCATGAGCTTGCCGGGCTCGGTGATGGCATCCGACCCGCCGTCATCGACCTCGGCGAGCGCCGATGTCGTCGGCTCCTCCGAGACGGCCGCCTCGTCGGGAGCCGGCGTTTCCTCGGCGATCTCTGGTTGGGTGTTGTCCATGCCCCAGAACCTAGCGACGTGTCCGATCCTGTCCTGCACTCACACCGAAAACATCACGGTTCGTCGATATCGTTGGAAGTGACCGCGATCGGCGGTCGTACGCGCACCAGGAGGTTGTCGCGCATGGGTGGGAGCTATCCGTTCGGTCTCTTTTCGTGGACCGACATCACGACCCCGGATGTCGCAGGAGCAAAGGAGTTCTATTCGGGTCTCTTCGGTTGGGAAGCGGAGGACCAGTTCGATCCCGACGGGAACTACGTCTACACGATGTTTCGTATCGACGGGAAGGATGCCGCCGGTCTCGGGGCACACACACCCGAGATGCTCGAACAGGGGGTGCCACCCATCTGGAACAGCTACGTCACCGTGGCGAGTGTCGACGACACGGTCGCCGCGGCGAAGGCTGCAGGCGGCAGCGTGGTCGTCGAGCCGATGGACGTCTTCACCAGTGGTCGAATGGCGTTTCTCGCCGATCCGCACGGGGCGATGTTCGCCGTGTGGGAGTCGTGGGACACGCGTGGGGCCGAGGTCTTCAACGTCCACGGCGCGCTCAACTGGAATGAGCTGGCGACACCGGACATGGAGGCCTCCAAGAAGTTCTACGGCGATGTGCTCGGATGGGACTTCGAGGCCTATCCAGGCGACATCCCGTACTGGCTGGTCGTGATGGACAACAAGATCGACGGCGACGGCACGCAGGACGACAAGTACAACGGCGGCATCATGCCGCTCTCCCGGCTCCCCGAGGGGACACCGCCGTTCTGGGGCGTGTACTTCGCGGTCGACGACGCCGACGCCATCATCGCTCGGGCAGAGGAGCTCGGGGGAGGGGCCCTCATGCCGGCGATGGACACGCCCGCAGGACGGATCGGTGTGGTCCGCGATCCCCAGGGTGGGGTGTTCACGATCATCGAGACCCAGCAGCAGTGACCGACGGCCGGCGGTGACGGATCGCCTGCCGACTCGTGACCGTGCCCTCGTCAGACGGGGCGCCGCCGCTTGCTGGAGATCACCCCGGTGTCGAAGCCACCGAGGTGGAGCTTGCCGCTGAACCGGGCATGCTCGATCTTGAGACAGCGGTCCTGCACGACGTCGAGCCCGGCGTCGGCGGCCGTGCGCGCCGCTTCGTCGTGTCGCAGCCCGAGCTGGTACCAGATCGTCGGTGCCCCGATGGCGATCGCCTCGTCGGTGACGCCGGGGAGGGCGTCCCGATTGCGGAACACGTCGACGATGTCCGGCACCTCGGGGAGGTCGGCGAGCGTCGGGTAGCACTTCACGCCGAGCACTTCGTCGTAGGCGGGGTTCACGCAGTACACCCGATAGGGGGTGCGGACGAGATACGTGGCCACGAAGTTGGACGATCGCAAGGGGTTGGCCGACACGCCGACCAGGGCGATGGACTCGGCGTTGCGAATGATCCTGAGACGCTCCTGGGCCGTGGCGTCGGGCGGGGCGATGGTCGTGGTCACGATTCGTCTCCTCCATCGAGGGCGTTGCCGAGGTCCCAGAGGATGTCGTCCAGGGTCTCGATGCCGACCGAGATCCGGATCGTGTCCGATCCGACACCCATCGCCGTGCGCTCCGCCTCGGGCACCTGCTGGTGGGTGGTGGAGGCGGGGTGGATGACGAGCGTTTTCGCATCGCCGACGTTTGCCAGATGCGAGGCCAGCTCGACCCGTTCGATGAAGCGAACGCCGGCCTCGTAGCCGCCCTCGAGGCCGAACGTGAAGATGGCGCCGGGGCCTTCGGGCAGGTACCGCTCGGCGAGACCGGTCCACGGGTTGTCCTCGAAGATGGGGAACTTCACCCAGCTGACCGCCGGATGGTCGGCGAGGAACCGCGCGACCGCCTTGGCGTTCTCGGCGTGTTGTCGCATCCGCAGCGGCAGCGTTTCGAGTCCCACCAGCATGAGGAACGAGTTGAACGGCGAGATGGCCGAGCCGACGTCACGCAACACCTCGGTCCTGGCTCTGGTGAGATAGGCGTACTCACGGAAGTTCTCCCAGAACGTGAGGTCGTGATAGGCGGGGGAGGGCTCCACGATGAGCGGGAACTTGCCGTTGTCGAACGGGAACCGACCCGACTCGACGATCACGCCGCCCAGGACCAGACCGTGTCCGCCGATGAACTTCGTCGCCGAGTGCACGACGATGTCGGCGCCGTGCTCGATGGGACGGCAGAGGTAGGGCGTTGCGAACGTGTTGTCGACGATGAGCGGGATACCGTTGGCGTGGGCGATCTCGGCGTAGCGGGCGATGTCGAGCACGGTCGCCCCCGGGTTGCCGATCGTCTCGGCGTAGAGCGCCTTCGTCCTGTCTGTGATGGATTTCTCGACGATGTCGGGATCTGCGAAGTCGGCAAAGGTGACGTCGATGCCCATGCGGCGCAGCGTCACGTCGAACTGCGTGTAGGTGCCCCCGTAGAGGGCGTTGGAGGCGACGATCTCGTCGCCTTGTTGGGCGATGGTCAGCACCGAGATGAGCTGCGCCGACTGGCCCGAGGAGGTGGCCACGGCGCCGAGCCCACCTTCCAACGACGCCATGCGCTCCTCGAATGCGGCCGTGGTCGGATTGCCGATGCGGCTGTAGATGTTCCCGTAGGTCTGGAGGGCGAAGAGGTCGGCGGCATGCTGGGCGTCGTCGAACACGAACGACGTCGTGGCGTAGATGGGCATCGCCCTGGCGCCCGTCTCCGGATCGGGCGGTTGCCCGGCGTGGATGGCCCGAGTCGCAAACCCGAAGTCGTGTTCTTCTGCCATTGCCACCTCCGTTGGGGCAGGCTACCGGCGCCGTCGCCTCCCACCGACGGCGAGAGGGAGACGCCGGGTCAGTGTCGGGTCGAGAAGGGCCGTGAGCCGTCGAACAGGTGACCTTCTGCATCTGGCTGGGTCGCGGCCGTGGCTGCCAACCAGCACCACGCCCCTACGTTGACCGCAACGAGTGCAATGAAGACGATCATGGGATCTCCAGGTGAAGAGCGGGCCCGGGCGAACGTGCCGCCCGGGCCCGGGTCCCTCACGAACGATCGATGTCGATGGCGACGTCGATCGGCCGGACCAGCGTGTGGCCCACCGGGGACGTGCCCACGACTCGCTCGTGGAGCTGTGCGATCTCTTCGTCGCTCGCCGGCGACTCGATCCTGACGTTGGCCCGGACGGCGTGGTAGCCGGCGTGCCCGTCGTCGTCGAGACCGAGGAACGTGTGCAGGTTCAGGTCTCCCTCGAGATCGATCTCGAGATCGTCGATCGTGATGCCCGCCGCAGTTGCGTTGGCGGCGTAGCCGACGATGAGGCAGTTTCCGAGCGCCCCCAGAAGCTGCTCGACCGGGTTCGGCGCCGTGTCGTGGCCACCCAGTCCGGCGGGCTCGTCCGAAGGGATCGGAGCGAAGTCGCGGATGCGGACCTCGGAACGAAACGCCCCGTTCCACTTCACGTTCGCCTTCCACGTGGTGTGGGCGTTGCTCTGGTCTTCCTGAACGGCGCCGATGAGGGCGCCGACGGTCTCGATGTCGACGTCGTTGAGACGGCTCGTCACTTCGATGGTCATGTGTCTCTCCTTGATCTGGTTCTGAAACGAACGGTCGAACGCCGGGAGTTGCTCTCGGGTGGTGGCGTTCGTCAGGAGCGGTTGGCTCCCGGGCGAGGCACCCGAGAGCGACACATGGGCATGGCACCGGCGGTGCCCACGCCTCTGATGAGGTTCACGAACATTGAAAAAGGACTCCCTTCGTCTCGCTTCTACGCGCTCGGTGTTGAGCGCCGCGAGCGGGAATCCCGCTGACGGTCGGTCTCATCGATCAGGCATTGGCACCCACGATCGCTCGTTGGTTGCCGCGGCTTCACAGGGCCTGTCCCTCCGCCGCTCTGGATGAGCGCGTTATGTCGCCGGCAGTAGACCACACGTCGACCGACAGGTCAAAGTCTTGCGGAACGCCGCACCTTGCTCTCCTCAATCGACGATGATCGAGTAGCGGACCTCGGGGACCTCGACGCCCATGATCTCCTCGCGACGTTCCACGTCGTCGCAGCGCCAGCCGCGGGCCTCGTAGAAACGGCATGCTCGTTCGTTGTCGGGGTGGACCCAGAGCACGGCGCCCGCGAATCCGAACCCGCGAAGGCGCTCGAGCGCGGCGTCGTGGAGCGCCGCCCCGACGCCGGTGCCCCAGTGTTCGGGGTCCACGTTGATGGCGAACAACTGACCGGCTGCGGCCTCGTCGTCGCCCCCCTCGGGTCCGACGAGGACGAAACCGGTCACCGCCCCGGCCGCGTCCTCGCTGACGAGCCGTGCGCGCTTCGGGCCGAGCCGCTGTCCCAGCGCTTCGCGCCACAGTTCGGTGCGCTCCGAGATCGAGAGCGCGTCGAGGTACTCGTCGGGCATGAGGCCCCCGCGATACGCCGCCTGCCATGCCCGGACGTGTACCCGGCCGATCCCGCCGGCGTCTGCGAGAGCGGCGTCGCGGAGCAGCGTCATGTCGCCGTGAACCTCTCGGGAACGGGTCCGCCGCGGGCCATGAAACAGAGGCAGAACGGATGTCCCGCAGGATCGGCATAGACCTGGAAGTCGTCTCCGTCGGTGGCGCCGCGTGCGGGCTGCAGGATCCTTGCACCCAGCGCCATCACCCTCTCGTGTGCAGCCGCGAAGTCGTCGACCCAGAGATCGAGGTGCATCTGCTGAGGGGGAGAGCCGTCGGGCCAGTCGGGTGGCACGTGGTCGGGCGCATGTTGAACGCCGATACGTGGCCGACCGTCGACGATGACCATGTGCCAACCGTCGTCGCGGTCGACCTCACCCCCGAGTACGGCTGCCCAGAAGGCGCTCTCGGCCTCGAGATCGGCAGCGTCGAAGACGGTCACCTGGTGCTTGATCTCCATTTTGCGACAGTACACCTGCGGCCGACCTCGGGTGTGGGCAACGTGCGGTCAGCTCGAGGTGTTGGCGACGTAGCTCAGCGTGGCGCCTTTGTAGGTCGCCGTCACCTTCCAGCAGCTGCGCACATCGGGATCGATCCCGGCGATCATGAGCCAGCCCTCCTCTCCGGTGAAGGCGTTCGTTCCGGGTCCTTCTTCGACGATCGGTGGCTCGGCCGTATCGAGCCGATGCCACGTCATCGCGATCTCGGGTCGTTTCTCGACCACTCCGCCGGGGAAGTTGCTGCTCCAGAACACACTCTTCGGCAACTGGTACGTACCGTCGGCTCGGAGCACTGTCCACAGATCCTTCGTGCCGTGCCAGGGCGAGGCCCGGTACCCGCAGCGGTGGGGGTCGGTCTGTGGTGCCCATGTGTCGGTCCGGACGTGCCATCGGTCCTCGCCATTCTCCTGCATGTAGTTGTGACGCAGGTGACGGCCACGATGCTTGGACGAGTTTCTCGCAGCGAAGTCCGTTCCAGGTGCGTAGGTTGTGGGCGATGCACGTGCGCGAAGCGTTGGCAGGCGAGTGGGAGGTCTTTCGAGACCTCCGGTTGCGCGCCCTCAGGGACGATCCGGACTCCTTCCGGACGCTGTACGAGGAGCGAGTCGACGCTCCGGACAGCGACTGGCGCGAGGGGTTCGAACGCGTGCTGAACGATGATCACATGGTGACGTTCTTCGCCGAGACCGACGAGCCTGCCGGCATGTCGTTCGCCCGTATCAGCGACGGTCGGCTCCAGATCTTCGGCATGTGGGTGGCTCCGGAGGCGCGCGGGCAGGGACTAGGTCGGGCGTTGCTCGATGCAGCGTTCCTGTGGGGCAAGGTGCGGGGCGCCGCGTCGGCGCGGCTCGCCGTCACCATCGGGAACGACGTCGGCGAGCAGCTCTACGCCAAGGCCGGTTTCGAGCCGACGGGTGAGAGCGAACCTCTGCGCGAGGGCTCCGATCTCACGTGTGCGTGGCTGGAACGGTCGCTCTGAAAGAGCGGTCACTCTGACGGCTCAGCGGTAGTCGGGGTTCTCGAAGTCGAACCGGCATCCTGCATCCCAATGCGAGCGTTGGTTGCCGTGCGCCGGCATCCCGCCGGCCTCCTTCAGCAGCCGTGCCATGTGCATGAGGTTCCATGTCATGAACGTCGGGTTGCGGGTGGTGAAGTCGTTCTCCGGCCCGCCGGACTCGGCGTCGAGGTACGAAGGGCCGGGTCCCGCTTCGCCCAGCCAGGCGGCGTCGGCCTGGGGCGGAACCGTGTACCCGAGGTGCTGCAGCGAGTAGAGGATGTTCATGGAGCAGTGCTTCGCCCCGTCCTCGTTGCCGGTGATGAGACACCCACCGACCTTGCCGTAGTAGGCGTACTGTCCGTGCTCGTTCAGCTGACCGGAGTTGCCGTACAGGCGCTCGATGAGTTTGGTGCACTCCGAGGTCTTCTCACCCAGCCAGATCGCCGATCCGATGACGAGGATGTCGGCCTCCTGGACCCTCTCGTAGAGCTCGGGCCAATCGTCGGTGTCGAAGCCGTGCTCGGTCATGTCCGGCCACACCCCCGGCGGGACGTCGTGGTCGACGAATCGGATCGAGTCGGTCGTGATGCCGTTCTTGTCCATGATGTTGCGCGCGATGTCGATGAGCCCCTGGGTGTGTGACAGCGTCGGGGAGGGCTTGAGGGTGCAGTTGATGAACAGCGCTTTCAGGTTGGAGAAGTCGTAGCTGCTACCGCGTGCTTCCAGCTCGGTCCGCTCTGCCATGTCCATGCGTGGGTACTCCCGGGTCGGCTGCGCTCGAATGTAGCCGTCGACCTGGTGCCATCCGACGGACACAGACTTACGCTGTATGCTGGTGTTGGTCTGGCAGTGAGAGGGAGGAGAGCGACGTGAAGGCGGCCGTCTACGAGAGGTACGGCTCGCCGGACGCGGTAGATGTCGATCACGTCGATCGGCCGTCGGTCGGTCCGAGCCAGATACTGATTCGGGTGCGGGCGGCGTCGATCAACCGATCGGACTGGGAGGCACTCACGGGGACCCCTTTCTATGTGAGGCTGAGCGGATCGGGGTTCAGACGCCCCTCCCACCCTCGTCTGGGATCGGATGTCGCCGGTGTCATCGCTGAGGTCGGTGCAGAGGTGACCGAGTTCGCTCCCGGGGATGAAGTGTTCGGCGACCTGCTGTGGTCGCGCTCGGGCTCGTTCGCCGAGTACATGGTCGGACCTGCCTCCGGTCCTCTCGTCCACAAGCCCGTCGGCGTTTCCTTCGAGGAGGCGGCCTCGTTGCCCCAGGCCGCAGGGCTGGCCTACCAGGCCCTCACCGAGCGGAGTCCGATCGGGCCCGGTGACCGGGTGCTGGTCAACGGAGGCGGGGGCGGCGCAGGGACGTTCGCGATCCGACTCGCCAAGTCCATGGGTGCGGAGGTCGCCGGCATCGACACGACCGCCAAGCAGGACACGATGCGTGAGGCGGGGGCCGACCACGTCTTCGACTTCACCAGGCAGGACTTCACCGAGGATCCCCGGCGCTACCGGCTCGTGATCGACTTCGCCGGCAGGCGCTCGTTCCTGGCGTTTCGTCGTCGGCTCGAGCCCGGTGGTTCCTACGTGATGGTGGGCGGTTCGATGCCCAGGCTGCTGCAGCTCGCCGTCCTCGGGTCTCTGCTCACGAGGCTGACGAACAAGACGACGCGTCTCCTCATGGCGAAGCCGAACAAGGACGACCTCAGGCACTTGGCACGCCTGGTGGAGTCGCGAGATCTCGAGCCGAGCATCGACCGTACGTACCCTCTCGACGACCTACGAGAGGCGCTCGTCTATTTCGGCGACAACAACGCCAAGGGCAAGGTCGTCATCACGATCGACTGAGGCCGGATCGGGACTCGTGTGAGGCCGAGAGGACATACCCGACGGCGTTTGCGGCCCAGTGCGTGAGGGCCGGGGCGATCAGGCTCCCGCTGCGCCTTCGTAACCACTCCAGCGCCTCGCCTGCCGCCACCGTGCCGACGACGCCGGCCACGATCGTGCGCGTCCGCACACGGGGATCGTCGACCTCGTTGATGTCGAGGGCGCTGATCGTCGGCAGGACATGCCATGCGCCAAAGGCCAGCGACGACGCCCGGCGCCATGGGAGCCGTGTCGGCAGCACGCCGCGAAAGAGGATCTCCTCGAGTACGACCGTACCGAGGGGTATGCGCAGGAGCGTCTCGACTCTCGTTCGTTCTGGCGTGGTTCTCGCGTCGGCATACAACCGGGCTGTGGCTCGGAGCCGACTCGCTGCCACGAGTGCCGCCGAGACCGAGGCTGCACCCACTGCACCCCACCCCAGGCCGGCACCGACTCGATCGGCGGCGAGGCCGAGCTCTCTCCAGCCGGTGGTGCGGCGCGCCACGGCAACCGATGTGCCGGCAGCGCCGAGGTTCGCCGCCACATAGGCCTGCGGCGGGATGACGCGGTTCGACAGCACGTTCCATGCGGCCGTCGCCGCCAGCCAACGCACTCCCGATCGATGGTCCATCTCCATCCGGCGAGCCTATTCGTGTCCAACAGCAACACTCGTGCGAGGTTCGATGTGTCCCACTTCCAGGTCGGGGGACGCGGACCCGGCGTGGTGTGAGCGCGTCGCTCGCCCCCGACGGTCAGCTCGCAGCCGGTGCCCTGCGGGAACCTCCGGCCGGTGACCCGGCGTCACAGCCCGAGCACGAGCACGGAGGAACCATGCGCATCAGAACACGCTCCCGACTCTCGACGGTGATCGCAGCCGCTGCAATCCTCGCCGTTGTCGGTGCCGGGCCGGCCGCGGCGTGCGGCTTCTTGGTCGCACCCAACGGCACCGTCCAGCTGCTTCGGACCACGACGCTGGCCGCGTACCACGATGGGGTCGAGCACTACGTCACATCATTCGAGTACGCCGCGGGCGTCGAGGAGTTCGGGTCGATCACGCCGTTGCCGGATCTGCCCACGTCCGTGGAGCGAGGCGGTGACTGGACACTGCAGCGGCTCAATCTCGAGTTCAACCCGCCACCGCCGTTCCTCGCCTTTGCCTCCGTCGGCGAGGACGCCGCTCTGGAGGGTCGCGTCGAGGTCATTCTCGAGACCGAGATCGATGCGCTCGACATCGTCGTGCTCAAGGGCGGTGGCGCGGACGTCGTCGACTGGGCCAACACCCACGGCTACGACCTGCCGCCGGACGCCGCCGAGGTGCTCGAGTACTACTCGGCGCGCAGCCCCTATTTCATGGCTGCACGCTTCGACGCTGCCCGCGCTGCCGAGCTCGGCCAGGTGGCAGGTGACGGAACACCGATCCACGTCACCATTCCCACCGACGATCCGTGGGTGCCGCTGCACATCCTCGCCATGGGCAAGGCGCCGGGCGACGTCGTAGAGGCAGACGTGTATCTCCTCACCGACGAGGTGCCCACGCTGCTCCATGGAAACCGTGGTGTCGAGGTCGTGGTCTCCGAGGCGGCGAGCACCGGTCTGCTCGACGACCTACGCAGCGACGTCGGGATGGAGTGGGTTCCGCAGGAGGCCTGGGTGACGAAAGTGGTCGTCGACGGAGCCCCTGGCGACATCGATTACGACCTGGCCGTGTCGGCCGAGGGAGCCACACCCCGATGGGTCGATACAGGGCTGAGTCCTTCAGTGGTCGCGACCAAGACCCGGGGTGAGCTTCGGAGCTTCGTCGTCGCCGATGCCACCACCGGGGCGGTGCCCACGTCGCTCGTCGTGGCGGCGCCGTCGATCGCGGCCCAGGACGATGTGCCCGGGGAGTCGGTGTGGCTGCTGCTGCCCCTGCTCGCCATCGGGCTCGCCGGACTGGGAGTGATGGTCGGCGGTCCCTACCTCATGGCGCGACGCGAAGAACGCTGAGCACGCCGCTGGGCGACCCGGGCTGCGAGCTCGGGGTAGTCCTCCGAGATCGAGAATCGGTAACCGTCCCACCAGCCGTCCCGGTCGGGATCGAAGTGTCTGACCGGGGCGTGCCGGTTCTCGAGTGCAACAGCCCGCATCTCGGCTTCGAGCTCGAATGGGTCCGGACCGTGGCGCGGGGCGAGGACCCGCACGGTTGCGACCTGACCCCTCCGCACGACGGGGCTGAAGGGCCACTCATAGATCCGGTGGGTGCCGGCGATGACCACGGGCACGATCTCCACGTCGGCTGCTCGGGCGAGACCGAAGGCGCCCGACTCGAACGCCGCCTCGATGCCGAGGACCGTGCCCTGGGCGAACACGACGGGCGAGAAGCCTGCGGCGACGGCCTCGCTGCCTTCCCGGAGCAGCGTCCTCGCAGCCGCCAACGGATCCTCAGGATCGAGCAGGATCTGCCCGGAGGTCCGCAACGTGGAGCCGATCACGGGCCAGTCGGCGATCTCGGCGCGGGCGACGAATCGGAGCGGCGCAGGCAACGTGGCGAGCAAGAGGATCGGGTCGAGCATCCCCTCGTGGAGGGCCACGACGACATGGGGTCGGGCCCAATCGATTGCGTCGACGCCGTGGACGTCGAGATCCACGTCGAGCCAGTCGATCACGGCGCGGCTCCACCGAGAGGCGTCGGCGGTGAATCGATCGGGTGACGTGGCCAGCGTGCGAGCGCGGAATGCCTCCACGCCCATGAACCGGGCGACGGCGAGGGTGAGCGCCGGGAGCTCGCGCCTGTGTTCGGTGGCGAATCTCGTCCCCGGGATCATGTGGTACGTCACATGGGGTCTACGGATCATCGTCCCCTTCCGGACGCCACGATGAACAGCCGGGAGAACGGGAATGTCGTGGTCCCGTCCGAGTTCGTCGGATAGGTCGTGCGAAGCGCCCTTCGATACGCCGCCTCGAAGGCGTCGTACTCCTCATCGGTGAGTGCCTCGATCACGGCCGTGAGGAGCGATCCCTTCACGAACTCGAGCACGGGGTCTTCACCCTCGAGCACCTGGTGGTACGTCGTTTCCCAGATGTCGATCTCGTCGAAGAGCGGCAGCAGCATCTCGCGATAGGCGGCGGGCGGCAGCACCCAATTCGTGGCGAACCTGTCGTGCAGGTCGGTGCGATCGGGGACCGTCGCTGCGAGCACGTTCCTGAACGTCACATGCGACGGCTGTGGCCACGATCGCGGCATCTGGATGGCGAGCACCCCTCCGGGTCGCAGCCCAGATGCGAGCCGTGGCAGCGTCTCGTGGTGGTCGGACAGCCAGTGCAGCACGGCGTTGGCATAAAGGAGATCGTGCACGGGCTCCGGCGCCCAATCGGTGAGGTCGACGTTGCGCCACTCGACCCGGCCACCGCCCTCCTCGGCTGTGGCGAGCATCTCCTCCGAGAGATCCGACCCGATCACCTGCGCATCCGGCCATCGCTTCGCCATGACGCGCGCCATCTCACCTCGTCCACACCCGATGTCGTGCACGACCGCGGGATCGTCGAGCCGGACGCCGGCCAGGAGTTCGACGGCGGCGCGGGATCGTTGGGATCCGAAGCGACCGTACCGGGCCGGATCCCACGTCACGGATAGAGCTCGGACTCGTGCTCGTTGACCTGGATGACGAGGCCATCGGGATCGGTGATCACGACGCTGCGGCCGAAGGCCTCGTCGGCGATGTCCCGCGTCGTCGCGACGTCGCCCGCCTCCCAGTGGGCGACGATGGCCTCCAGAGGACGGTCGGCGGTGAAGGCCAGTCCGAGTTGGGTGCCGCGTGTCACTGCGTCCGTGATGTGCAACGCAAACGAGGCTCCCGCCGAACGGAGCTCGGACCAGTACGGCGAGCTGCTCACCACCTCCGTGCCGGGGACGGCGCGGCGATACCAGCCCAGCGATCGCTCCATGTCCGTCACGTACACGATCGGCATCGGTCTCATCGTTCCGCCTCCTCGCGACTGCCGGCCAAGCTCTCGAGATAGGCGGTGAGCGCTCTCTCCACGAGCCCGGACAACGACGTGTCCGAATCGATGGCGGCATGCTTGACCCGTCTCACGAGTTCGGCCGGGAGGTACACGTTGAACTGCTGCTTCTCCATGCTAGCAATCTAGCATGCGGCCTTCGTCAGCGCTGGGCGACCTCGATGTCGTGAGAGCCGCAGGTATTGCACGTGAGTGAGTACAGGATCTCCGAATCACGTGCGCCGTGGGCCGTCGGAACGGCGGCGTCGGCGGACTCATCGGCGTCGGCGGCGTCCAGCGATGCACCGCATGCTGCGCACGTGGCGAGGTTCGGATGCTGGCGGACGCCGCACCGTGGGCAGCTGGTCCATTCGATGGCTGTGATCTCGAGATCGTCCTTGGGTTCCGGCTGGTGCCTATCGAAGAGCGGATCTGCCGTCGCAAGGGCGCGCTCGCTGAATGCAGGGATGAACTCGGCTGCCGGCATCAGCGATCGAGCAGCAACCGTCTCGCCCACCACGTCACCGAGCGGGGTCAGTGCGAAGAGGGCAATCCCGCGGATCTCGGCGAACTCGAGGGCGCTCGGGTTGTATCCGGTGGGGGAGAACATGGCCACATCGAGATGTTCGTTCTCGGCGGCGGCACGCATCATCGCGATGACCGCCCCCTGGCCGGCTGGATCGGGCCCGACTCGGATCCTGACCATGCGGTGCTCCGTGTACAGCTGGAGCACGCCGTCGGCCGGATCCTCGATCCGGGTCGTCGGCTCACCGATGAACGCGAGCCACTCCTGGGTGGTGTGATACGCCTCGGTCATGCCGAGCGGTGTCATGTCCGAACCAGGGGTGCTCACCGCGTCTCCGTGCTTGCTCCGTGTCAGGTATCGACACGGGACCGCGGGGTATCAAGCGGTTCGCCGCTCCTTCAGTCGAGCCCTGTCTGGGAGGCGACGTGATCGGAGGCCCGGTCCGATGAGCGAGGCGGGTCGACCTGCGAATACGAGTGCAATTGGTGTGACCGTGTCTCGTCATCCGGTCCCGCTCACCGGCCGTGGCCGGTCCGGTCCAGCACGCTCGTCGCCACTCGACATGCCGCCTCCACCTGCTCCGCCGGAGCCCTGGCCCGGATGCTGGCGGCGACACCGATCAGCGCGGTGGTCAGGAAGGCGGCGAGTTGATCGATGTCGGCGCCTCCGTCGATGTCTCCCGACCGTTGGGCGTTGGCCAGCGCCCGAGAGAATGCTCGATTGATGCGTTCAATGTATGCGTCGACGAATCGACCCGATGCCGGATCCAGAGCACCGCGTTCGACGGCCGTGTTGCACAGCAGACAACCCCGTCCCTGGGCCCACCCACCGCTCGCCGAGGCATAGCCTGCGAAGGCGGCCCGAATCGCGTCGGCGCCGGCGTCCGGCGCCTCGATGGGGGCGAGCACTCGGGTGAGGTGTGTGTCGTCGTAGCGCTCGAGCGCCGCTTCGAAGAGGCCCTGTTTGGAGCCGAACTCGGCGTACATGCTCTTTCGGTTGACCCCGAGCTCTGCGACGAGAGCGGCGGTGCTCGTGCCGTTGAAGCCGCGAAGCCGGAACAGCTCGATCGCCCTGTCGAGCAGTTCGGTTCTGTCGTACCCCTTGCGTGCGCCCATGCGTCCCTTCCCCGGCTTGACGTAGGGTAACCATTCAGTTACCTTCTTTCAAGGTAACCGGACGGTTACTTCTAGTACGGGGCGATCGGCCCCGGGAGGGCAGGAGAGAGACATGAACGCCGACCACGTCACCGTCGTCTACAAGTGGACCGCGAATCCGGGCAAGCTCGAGGAGCTGACCTCGATCTACAAGGACGTGACCGAAGCCATGGAACAGAACGAGCCGGGCGCCGAAGCGGTTCACATCTATGTGTCCGAGGAAGACAACGCTCTGTTCGTTCGGGACGAGTTCGCAGACGCGGGAGCCGTTGGCTTCCACTTGAGCACGACCGCTGCCAATCACTTCCCTCAGCTCCTCGCCATCGCCACCCCGGGACCGTTCTTCTTCATGGGTGACGTGCCGGCGGAGATCAAGGCTGCAGCCGGTCAGATGCAACTCGGTGCCGCGTTCGCCACGCATGCCGCCGGGTTCGACCGCTGAGGGATCTTGGCAGCGATGAGGCGTCGTTCATGACCTCGCGCGCCTCGCCGGGCTGCGCATGCGCACCAGGGTGACGGGTCGACGAACGCGATGCCCCGGCTAGGCGTCGACCTCGTCGGGGAGGGGGAACCAGCGCAGCGCCTCGAAGTCGGCGGACACGTCAGGCATGCCGAATGGCTCCGGCCGGGGTCCGGTCATGAGCTGCTCGAGAATCTGCTGCGCCTCGGCGAGATATCCCGTGAGATCGTCCTCCGATCCGCGGCGCCGTCGATGCGGGTATTCGATCGATCCACTCGTGTAGTCGACGTCGTACAGGCTCATCGGCGGTTCCGCCCGAGGCTCCCGGTGCACCCAGAGCCCGGTGTCGGGGTCGAAGCGGTAGAGCGGGAGGAAGTGGACTCCGTGGTCGGCGACGAACTCGACGGCCTTCACGATGAAGTCGAAGACCGTCTCGCTGATGAAGTAGTTGAAGTTGACTCGCACCCAGCCCGGCTTGATGCCTTCACAGCCCCCGAGGATTTCGCGTTCGAGTTCGTGCGATCGCTCGAGGTCGATCCCGAGCAGCCGGTGCCCGTAGGGACCGGCGCAGGAGCATCCGCCCCGGGACTGCACCCCGAACAGGTCGTTCAGCAGCGCCACCACGAAGTTGTGGTGGAGGTAGCGATCGTCGTGACGCACGACGAACGAGACGATGGACAGTCGGTCCAGATCTGGATTGCCGAGCACCTCGATGTTGGGGTGCTCGGCCCAGCTGGCGATGGCCCGGTCGATGAACGAATCCTCACGTTCCCGGATGACATCCGTCCCGACGGCCGCTTTGAGCTGGAAGGCGAGCCCGCACCGGATCGACTCGACGATGGCAGGCGTCCCGCCCTCCTCTCGGTGCTCGACGTCGGAGAGGTAGACGTGCTCCTCGGGGTTGACGTAGGCCACCGTGCCGCCGCCGGGAGTGGTCGGGACGCGGTTGTCGAAGAGCTCCCGCCTGGCGATGAGGAGCCCCGGTGTACCCGGGCCCCCGATCATCTTGTGCGGTGAGATGAAGATGGCGTCCTTGTAGTTGAGGTCGTTGCCGTCGTCTGGATTCATGGCGATGCCGACATAGGGAGCGGCCGCGGCGAAATCCCAGAAGGACAGGGCGTCGTGGGCATGCAGCAGCGAGGAGACGGCGCCCACGTCCGTGATGACCCCGGTGACGTTCGATGCCGCCGAGAACGAGCCGATCTTCAACGGCCGGTCGGCGTGCTTCGCCAGTTCCTCGGCGAGATGGGCGAGATCCACATGGCCGTCGGCGTCCTCCCTGATCGTCACGACGTCGGCGATTGACTCCCGCCACGGCAACTCGTTGGAGTGGTGCTCGAAGGGCCCGATGAACACCACCGGGCGCTCTTCGACAGGGATGTGACCGGTCAGGTGATGGCGATCCTCGAGGTTCGACGCGATGCGAAGCCCGAGCACGTCGACGATCTTGGCGATCGCGGCAGTGGAGCCGGATCCCGTGAACAGCACGACGTGCTCGTCATCGGCGCCGACACAACTCCGGATGATCTGGCGCGCCTCCTCGCGATACCTCGTGGTCTGCAACCCGGTCCCGGACGACTCGGTGTGGGTGTTGGCGTAGAGAGGCAGCACCGTCTCGCGGATGTAGTCCTCGATGAAGGTGAGGGCGCGTCCGGAAGCGGTGTAATCGGCGTAGGTCACCCGGCGGGGACCGAAGGGGCCGTCCACGACCTCGTCCTCACCGATCACCGATGCGTTGATGGTCGCGATCAGCTTGTCGGGGTCCTGCGCAGGCTGGATGGTGGCTTTGCCGACGTGCATGGCGCCGATGCTACCGGCGGCCTGTCACCTCATGCGGCAGGTCGACACACCTTGCAGCCCCGGTACCCGGCGGCTTCGGCATCGTCCCGCGATCGAAACGTCACGCCGTGCGCAGTCGTGGTGCGGCGAGCGTGGCGGCACGTGGGGAAGCAGTAGATCTTCGTGGTATCGCTGCCGGTGTAGCGGACGCCGGACTCGGCGTGCTCGTCGAGCACGTCGGGGTCGGCGCCCTCGGTCCTCAACAGCGCTCGCTTCATCTCGGGCCCGTACGCATACTCGCCCACGTGACCGTCGCTGCGGCTCACCCGATGGCAGGGGATGAGGACGGGGACCGGGTTCTTGTTGAGGGCCGATCCGACGGCCCGCACCGCACCGGGGTTGCCGATCTCCTTGGCCACCCAGCCGTAGGGACGCATCTCGCCGGGTGGGATCTCGGCGGTCTTGGCCAGCACCTCGCGCTGGAACTCGGTCAGGCGAGACAGGTCGACCGGAAGGGTGCCGAGTCTGCCCGTCTCCAGGGTGCGCCTGACCTTTGTCGCCAGCGCCTCGGGCAGTTCGCCACGCACGGCCGCGACATCACGCTGCGAGAGGATGTCGATGAGGTCCGCTTCGGTGGCCGCCGGAATGGCGTCGGTCACGCCGTCGACACCCCACACGATCCACAGCGGTCCGACCGGACCCTCGAGTACGTCGTACGACAGAGTGAGGCCGACCGACACCATGATCCGGTCGGTGAACCCCTCGGGCGCATGGTCGGCGAGCGCCGCCAGTTCGTTCTCGAGATGGGTGCTCATGCTGCCTCCTCGTCGATGATGGTGCGGAGCCTGGCGAGACCCCGGTGCACATCGGCCTTCACGGTGCCCACGGCTCGACCCGTCGCGTCGGCGATCTCGTCGTACGAGAGCCCCACGACATGCCGCAGCACCACACCGGTGCGTTGCGGCCCGCTCAGGGCCTCGAGCCGCCGGGCCCACTCGTCGTGTTCCACGAGATCGTCGACGCTCGAGTCCGGGTCGGGTCCGTCCCACGTCGCTTCGACCGTGACGGGTCGGCGTGATCTGGTTCGTGCCGCGTTGCGAGCGAGGTTCAGGGCGATGGTCCAGGTCCATCCGCTCAGTCGCAGCGACTCGATCCGTTCCGGTTCGTACCGCTCGAAGGCACGGAACGCTCGCACGAAGGTCTCCTGGGCGAGATCCTCGGCATCGGCGGCCGACACCACGAGCCGTCGCAGGCCCGAGTAGATCGAGTGCTGGTATGCGTCGACGTAGTCGCGGAAGGCGGCTCGATGATCGGCGGCGAGTCGCACTCGCAGCGCCGTGTCGGTGTCGGTGTCGATGTCGGTGTCGGGCATTGCCCCTCCGTGTGCGCGGCCCTTCACCAGTGAGAACCCCGCTGCCCACGTCGCGGTTGCAGCTTCGAGGTCGACGGTAGCCTGCGTCCCCATGACGGAGCTTCGCCGGCAAGTGATCGCCGAGTTCGTCGGCACGGGCTTTCTTCTCGCGGCCGTCGTCGGCAGCGGCATCATGGCCGCACGTCTCACCGATGATGCCGGCCTGGCGCTCCTCATCGGCGCGATCGTGACGGGTGCGGTGCTGGCGGTCATGATCGCGATCTTCATCGAGATCTCCGGAGCGCATTTCAACCCGGCGGTGACCCTGGCCGCCTGGCGGCTCGGGGGCTTTCCGTCGGCGCACGTGGCGCCCTTCGTGCTCGCCCAGATCACCGGCGGCGTCGTGGGCGTGATGGTGGCCAACCTGATGTTCGAGTTGCCGGCCGTGGCGTGGAGCACGACCGACAGATGGGGCGCAGGTGCCGGGCTCGGAGAGATCGTGGCGACGCTCGGTCTGGTGATGCTCATTTTCGTGCTCGTCCGTCGGTCCTGGATCCGTGCCATACCGGCGGCCGTCGGCGGTTTCATCGCAGGGGCCTACTTCTTCACGTCGTCGACGGCCTTCGCCAACCCGGCTGTGACGCTGGCGCGGTCGCTGAGCGACACCCCTGCGGGCATCTCCGTCGAGTCCGTACCCGGGTTTCTCGGCGCACAGCTCCTGGGCGCGCTCCTGGCGGTCTTCGTCGTCGAAGTCGTGGCTCCGGTGGATGACCAGGTTGTGGCCGAGTCGCGATAGCCTCCCGGCATGATGCGGACCACCCACCTCTCCCTCACCTGCGTCGTCGTCGCCGTGCTGCTCGCCGCATGCGGAGGTTCGTCGGCCGAGACGACCACCACGACGGCAGCCGAAGCGACATCGACCACGGCAGTGACCTCCACCTCGGCGGAGGCGACGTCGACGACCGCTGCAGGTTCCACCGGCGTCCCTGCGACGACGGCCACCACCACCACGGCCACGACCTCGTCCACGACGACGACCACCGTCCCACCGACGACCGAGGATCCTGCAGCCCGCGTCACCGTGATCGCCGTCGAATGGGCCAACGGCGAGTTGGTCGGCGAGGAGGAGTACGAGGTCGCCCGGGATGCCGTCGTGGAGATCATCGTGACGGCCGACGTCAGCGACGAGATCCACGTCCATGGCTACGACGTGTTCGCGGACGTTGCACCGGGTGAGCCGGGATCCGTGACCTTCACGGCGTCCATCCCCGGCATCTTCGAGGTCGAGTTCGAGGGCTCGGGTCTGCTGTTGTTCGATCTGATCGTCAGCTGAGTTCGCCGGCGAGGATCGCGGCGAATCGCTCGTACTCGTCGATCGAGTTGTAGCGCTGCGCCGAGACCCTGATCACGATCGAGCCGTCGCTCCACGGCGTGAGCGCGAACTCGATGCCGTGTTCGTCACGCATCACGCGCTTGAGCTGCCGCGGGTCGTGGTGGGGGACGGGGACCAGCGCCGCCATCGCCCCGAGCATGGCTTCCGGAGCGGCGTCGCTCAGACCGATTCGCTCGTTCAGCACCGACCGCGCCGCCACGGCGAGATCGTGGTTGTCTCGCATCACAGCTTCCCAGCCGTCGGGGGAGCACGCAGCAATGGTCGCGATGGCGGTGGGCACCACCAGCCAGGCCGTCCGGTCGTCGGTTCCGGTCCAGTCGAACCTCGCATGGAACCGCGATCCGGAGTGCGGATATTGGTCGTTCATGCCGTGTGAGATCGTCGGTGGACGCATCAGATCGCGAAACCGGTCGGCGACCCACAGAAAGCCCGCCCCCTTCGGGGCGCACAGCCACTTGTGGCAGTTTCCGACATAGAACGATGCCCCCAGGCCACCGAGGTCGATGGGCAGCATTCCCGGCGCATGAGCGCCGTCGACGAGCACGGGGACGTCGGGTTGGCACGCTCCGACGATGGCGGCCACGTCCAGCACGATGCCGGTCGGCGAGGTGACATGATCGACGACCACGATCGCGGTGTCGTCGTCGACCGCACCCACGACGGCCTCGGTGGCGGTGGCCGGCGAGTCGATCGGGAACGGCACCTGGACGACCCGCTTCATGGCGCCGGTGAGCGCCGTCACGAGGTCGACCGTGTTGGCCAGGGCGTTGTAGGTGTGCGAGGTGAGGACGATGTTCGACGTCGGTCCAAACGACGGAGCGAGCGACTGGAGAACCGCGTTCGT
>CAYFYC010000011.1:44788-53422 GCA_964347305.1 uncultured Acidimicrobiaceae bacterium
GACGAACACCAGCCCGGCGGCATCTCCGCCCACGAAATCGGCGAGCACGGTGCGGGCATGCTCCAGAGCGGGTTGATAGACGTCGTCCATGAAGGCCATCGGATTTCGCTCCATGGCTCGGCGCAGCTCGTCCTGGGCGGTGAGCACCGGCACGGGGACCGCCCCGTAGGAGCCGTGGTTGAGGTGGGCGATCCCGGGATCGAGGGACCAGAGAGGCTGGACGCTCACCTCTCGGCCGCAGCGAAGACGGCGTCGATCACCGTGATGGTGGCGAGGCTGTCGTCGTGGGTGACCACGAAGGGCGTGTCCGTGGCGATGGCATCGCCGAAGCGCTCGACTTCGATCCGGAAGTGATCGTCCTCCGGGACGATGTGCTCCTCGATGTCCATCTCGTGATGCACCCTCACGAGGGCGTCTCTGCCGATCCACGGGTTGAAGGGCCGTTCGACGTGGATGTGGCCCTCGGTGCCCACGATGATCATCGTCTGTGACGGCGTCTGCTCGACGCTGACCGTGAACGTGGCGTGTCCTGCCGAGAACTCGAGGGCGGCCGAGGTCACGGAGTCGACACCGTGGTCGGGATGGATCTTCATGACGGCCGCCACGTCCTGGGGCTCCTCCCCGAACACCATGCGCGCCGAGTTGATGGTGTAGCAGCCGATGTCGTAGAGCGCCCCGCCTCCGTATTCCGGGACCCATCTGATGTTGGAGTTGTCGCGCTGGAAGTAGCTGAACCAGGCCTGGGTCATCCGCACGTCACCGATCCGGCCCTCGGCGATGAGCCGCATGACGAGATCCCACTGGGGATGGTGCTTGTACATGAACGCCTCCATCGCCCGTCGACCTGTGCGCTCCATGGCCGCCCCGAGCGCCACGACCTCGTCCCGGTTCAGGCCGACCGGCTTCTCACACAGGACGTGCTTGCCCGCTTCGAGTGCGGCGACGGTCATCGGGAGGTGGAGGTGGTTCGGGAGGGGGTTGTAGATCGCATCGATGTCGGGATCGGAGAGCAAGGCGTCGTAGTCGCCGTAGTGGCGCGTCACGCCCAGGCGCTCGGCAGTCGCCTCTGCACGGGACGCATCGCGGGATGCGATCCCGAGGAGCTCGTGACCGTCTGCGTTCTGGATCGCCGGCACCAAACGGTTGAGGCCGTGCTGGGCCGTACTGAGGATTCCCCATCGCATCCCAGGAGCGTACCCATGTGCGACGCCCGCCGTACGAGCCGGCGGGCGTCGCTTCCTGCGTGGAGGCCGGTGATCTCAGCCGAACACGGTCTTGGGGCGCTCTTGGAGCCGGCCGTCGATGTGGATGTCGACCTTCTCGTTGTAGAAGCACACGTAGCCCGCGACCCGGCTCGACTCTTCGAGCGGCGCCGGATACCACCACACGATGTTCTCCTCGAGCCCGTCGTCGGCGCGGACGTGGTAGTAGCTCGCGGTGCCCTTGTAGGGGCAGGACGTCTGGAGGTCGGACTCCTCCAGGAGATCCATGCGGACGTCGGTCTTGGGCAGGTAGTACCGGGCAGGCAGTCCGGTCTCGAACAGGATGCGGGCGTTGGTCGACTCGGCGACGGTCACTCCGTTCACCTCGATCAGGAAGTGGCGCGAGCTGGGGAGGATGTCGATCCTCGTGTAGGGATCGCGCGGATGGACGAACACCTCTTCGTCCTCCTCGAACCACGACGTCATCGCCTTCCAATCGAGTCGGATGTGGTCCTCGATCGTCTCGATCGGCGACTCTGTGTACCAGGCGGCGGCTTCCACGGCCTCCGTGCCGTTGACCGCCACCGTGTGCAGCGTGGCCGTGCCGCGGCTCGGCGATCGTGTCGTCTCGCCCGTCGCCTCGAGCAGTTCCGTGTTCACATCGGCTGCGGGAATGTAGTACGTGGGGTAATACGGCTTCTCCCAGACCAGGAGAGGGGAGGTGGTGTCGGCCACGAGTGTCCCGGCCAGATAGGCGCGCACTCGCTTCTGACCGGGCTCGGTCTTGACTCTTCCGCGTTTCGACATGCGTGAAAGCTCCTCGGATGTTCGGTTGCCAGTGAGAACACGAGCGCAATCCATTCGATTCCGTGCCGGGCCACCTGCCAGACTCGGCGACGATGCGCATCCTCGTCGCCGACAAGCTCCCCGAGTCCCACCTCGAGCGGCTGCGCGTCGCCGGTCACGAGGTGCTCTTCCGGCCGGAGCTGGGGACCGACGACCTGGCCTCGGCACTCGACGGCGTCGAGGTGCTCGTGGTTCGCAGCACCAGGGTCACGGCACCGGTCATCGAGTCGGCGCACGACCTGGCATTGGTGGTGCGGGCCGGGGCAGGCGTGAACACCATCGATGTCGAAGCTGCGGCGGACCGCGGTGTCGTGGTCGCCAACACGCCCGGCAAGAACAGCATCGCCGTCGCCGAGCTCACGATGGGTCTCATCCTCGCCATCGACCGCAACATCCCCGACAACGTGATCGATCTCCGCAGGGGGGAGTGGAACAAGCAGCGATGGTCCCGGACGACTGGGCTGGCCGGTCGGCGACTCGGGATCATCGGCTTCGGCTCGATCGGGCAGGAGGTCGCGGTGCGGGCGAAGTCCTTCGCCATGGACGTCGTCCTCGTTGATCGGGCAGGGCGGGGTGCCGAGGCACAACGTGTCGTCGACGACATCGATCCGATCCTCGTGGACTCCATCGAGCAGCTCGCCGCTGCGTCCGACATCGTGACGGTCCACGTCCCGTCCACACCGGACACCCGTGGTCTCATCGACCGTGAGTTGCTGGCCGCGTTGCGTCCGGGTGCGGTGGTCATCAACACCTCGCGAGGTGACGTGGTCGACGAGGCCGCGGCGCTCGAGGCCATCGACGAGAAGGACCTTCGCTTCGGAGTCGATGTCTTCGCCGATGAGCCGTCGTCCGGCACGGGCGAAGTCTCCTCCACCTTCGCCCAGCACCCGCGCGTCTACGCCACCCACCACATCGGGGCGTCGACCGAGCAGGCCCAGACCGCCGTGGCCGACGAGGTCGTCGAGCTCATCACCGCATTCGGGCGGGGAGCGATCCCGAACGCCGTCAACGTGATGATCGAACCCGTCGGAGCGGCCGTGGTCACAGTCCGACACGCCGATCGCGTCGGGGTGCTCGCCTCGGTGCTCGAGGTCTTGCGTCGAGCGCATCTCAACGTCGAGCAGATGGAGAACCGGATCTTTGTCGGAGCGCGGGCGGCGAGTGCCACCATTCACGTCGGTGGCGTACCCGATCGGAAGGTGATCGACGAGCTCGAGGCCCTCCCGGATGTCATGGCGGTGCGGGTCGGCGCCATCGGCGGGTCGAAGCCACTCGTGCGGCCACTCGATGCGTATCTGCCGCGACCCGACCTCGCAGCGTCGATCGTCGCTCCGGCGGTGTCGAGCATCACGGTCGATCGCTTCGAGGCCCTCGTCTCAGGGAACGAGTCGTCGATCCTCCACGTGCTGCGTGGAGCCATCGACAGCCGAGGTGGCGGTGCGAGCACCGATGCCGACGAGAAGGGTGCCGAGCGCCTGACGCAGATGATCGCCGGGGGTCTCCTCGAGCCGACCGGCCGGGCCGCCTTCTACGTCTACCGGGTCGGGTCGGAGCGTCGCACCCACACGAGCCTCATCGGCGATCTCGCCCTCTCGGGCCTGGAAACCGGAGCAGTCCGGCCCCACGAGGACACCCGGAAAGAGACGGAGGATCTCGTGCTCCGCCATCTCGAGATCGTTCGTGCCCACACCGATCCCGTGGCGGTCACGCATCGCGCCGATGCTCGCCTCGCCGACATCCTGGACGAGCTCGTCACGGCCACCGAGCCCCACCTCGACTTCACGTCGCACGACGGTTCGAGGCAGCAGCTCTGGCCCGTCACGGATCCGGAACTCGTCGCTGCGATCGCGGCACGGCTGGCGGCGACGGGGCCGATGTATGTCACGGACGGTCACCACCGCATCGCCGCAGCCGCCCGTCTCGATGCCGCACAGCGGGGGACCGATCCCGGACCGGAGCCCCGCTCCTCCGAATACATCCCGGCGGTGTTCGTCGCCGACGACCAGACAGATCTCTTCGGGTATCACAGGGGGGTTGTAGATCTCGCCGAGCACGATCCGCGGACCTTTCTGGCCGCGCTGCGCCAAGACCTCGTGGTCGAGGAGCTGGCGGTCAACTGGCACGACGAGGCTCGTCCCCGTCAGGCTGGCGTGGTCGGCATGTACCTGGCGGACCGCTGGTATCGGCTGGCGTTCCCGAAGCAACTCGTGCCCGCGGATCCCTACGAATCGCTCGACGCCGTCATGCTCCAGGAATACGTGCTGGGGCCCCACCTCGCCATCACGGAGCCGAGAAGCGATCTGCGGCTGCGCTACGTCCCCGGCCCTGCAGGGCTGGGTGCCCTCGCCGCCGGCGACTACGCCGTGGGCTTCGCGCTGCATCCGCCGACGGTCGCCGACGTCATGCGCATCGCCGACATGCGCCGGTCGATGCCGCCGAAGTCGACCTGGTTCGAGCCGAAAGTGAAGGCGGGTCTCGTGGTGCGGACGCTGTCGTGACCTCCGTCCGACGCTTTCCGATCCACCGTCACGAGAACGAGCAAGTCGTTGTCGAGGACGATGCGCTCGTGGCCGAGGAACCCGTCGAGTTCAGGCTCGGCGAGACACCGATCGCGGTGCTCATGCGGACGCCTGGCCACGACGCCGATCTCGCCCGAGGCTTCGCACTCACGGAAGGCATCGTGCTGGGGCCGGGCGAGATCGAGGATGTCGTCCCGGTCGGACCCGTAGGAGAGGGTCGATATCGGGTGGTCCTCGCAGACGGCGTCACCGTGGACCCCGAGCAGTTCCGTCGCAATCTGTACACGACGTCGTCCTGCGGTGTCTGTGGCAAGGCATCGATCGACGCCGTCATGGTGGCGGCCAGGCCCGCACCGGCCGGCCCTGCGCTCACCGAGCAGATGATCCTCGGGCTGCCGGCACGTCTCGCCGTCGAACAAACCGTGTTTGCTCAGACCGGCGGTCTGCACGGTGCTGCGATCTTCGACGAGGAGGGGGAGTTGCTCGTCGTGCGGGAAGACGTCGGACGTCACAACGCCGTCGACAAGGCGGTCGGGGCTCTCGCCGCCGAGCGTTGGCCCGTCGGGCCGTCCGTGCTCATGGTGTCGGGACGGGTGGGGTTCGAGATCGCCCAGAAGGCGGCCGTGGCCGGCATCCCGGTCGTTGCCGGCGTCTCCGCTGCCAGCTCGCTCGCCGTGGAACTCGGCCAGGAGCTCGGCATGACGATCATCGGGTTCGTCCGCAGCGCGGCCTTCAACGTCTACTGCGGCGACGGGCGCTTCGTGCAGACCTGACGCTCAATCGATCGCGTCGAACCAGGGCTCGCGCTGCAACTCGTCGAGGAAGATGGTGCGGTCGACCTCACCCATGATCGCCTCACCGAGCCGCCGGGCCGTCCCGTGATGCGTGCGAGCCGTGGTGAGGTCGCCGCGAGCCGCTGCGGCGCGGGCGATGGCCTCGTGGGCGAACGCCCAGTCCCAGTCCTGGGCCTCGTCGGGTGACGCTTCGAGCAGCTCGAGGCAGCGGGCGGCGTGCCGTGCGGCGATGTCGTAGAACCCGGTGAGGATGGCGGTGCGGGCGATGAGGTGCTCGCCGCGTGCGGTCGTCGCCGGCTCGGGCACCTGGCGCCAGTGGTAGGCCCCGGCGTACGCGCCGTAGAGCACGGTCTCGCGATCCGACAGCGGGCTGTCGGGTCCGATCTCACCTGCGTCGATCTCGTTCCAGGTGCCGTTGTTCAGTTGCACGCCGAACCAGCGATGGAGGTCTCGTTCCTCGACCATCCGCTCGCCGACTTCGGTGTTGAGCGCATGCCACCCGTCGAACCCGTATTCGCGGGCGATGACCAACTGGGCGTCGCGCAGCGTGAAGTCGTCTCCGGGTCGGTCGCCGTGGATGGCCGCCACTCGATCGAGGGCGTCGCCATCGCCGCGCTCGACATCCTTCTTCAGGTCCTTGGCCTGGTTCTTGAGGTGAGTGATGTTGGGGTTGGCCGGCAATTGCTTCGTCGCCATGGGCGACCTCCTCTCGTGACTGCCCGTGTCCGCTGCCGCGGGCGAAAAGAGATCGCGTGAAGCATGCAATCGAGATCAGGTGAGCTCGGCTCTTGCCGCGGACGGGAGGCACCCTGAAGTGCGCTGTCCCGAATGATGCCGCGGGGCCCGCACGCGTGTCAACGAGGCGCAGACCGGCAGCAGCGCTCTCGGCGGTAGCATCGCAGTATGGCCATCGATCTCGCCGGGTTCATCACCTATCTCAAAGACCATGCCGTCGACCATGGGTTCCATGTCCATGACGAGCGCCACTTCATCGAGACGTTCTCGTTGCGGCAGGCGTGGGAGATCGACATGCATCCCGAGTCGGCATGCGACGGGCCCGTCGACCTCAACGTTGCGTTCGACATCGATCCGCGCGACATCCTCCGTCTCGACGACGAGGTGGCTGCGCTCCAGAGCAACGGCGACGAGCCGGAGGGCGAGTACACGGCGCAGTTGCTCTTCAACTGGGGCTTGCCTGCGCTGGGCGCTCCGCCCGACCTCATCGTCCTGTCGGCCGATCTCGCCGGCGTCGCCGGGATCGAGCTCCCCATCGACGTGTCCGAGGTCGACACGTTCGGTGCTCTCGATCAGCAGTCGCTGCGCCGGCTCAACCTCGTCGGCCGCTTCGACGTCTCGCTCGTCGACGTCATGTACGGCCGGGAGAAACTGTGCGACGTGCTCGACCGCGCCCGCGAGGTCAGCGAGCATCTCGTCGAGGCGGCCCGCGACTGGAACGTCGTCTACGACGACGAGGGCTGATCGGCCAGGAAGCGCTCGATCTCCTCGATGACCGCACCGGGTGCGTCCACCATGGTGTCGTGGCCTGCGTCCGGAACGCTCACGAATCGGGCATCCGGCAGCGCGTCGACCAGGGCCGTGACCTCGTCGCTCGACACCATCACATCGTCGGCGCCGACGATCACGAGGGCCGGTGCCCGCACGGCGGCGGCGCGGCGCCGGCCGTCCTCGTAGCGATCACAAGCGACCAGGGCGGTGTGCAGCACGCCTGCCGGAGTCCGGTCCCGGATCGCCTTCGTGATCGCCCTCGTCGCGTCGTCGACGGTCCGGCTGTGTGACCATCGGTCGAGCAAGGCGTGGGCGGCCGTCAGGTCGTCCGCAGCCGCATCGAGAAGGCGATCGCTGACCGGCATGGCGGCTCCGGTGCCGACGAGGACGAGTCGATCGACGAGCTCCGGCCGGGTGGCGGCGAGCTCGAGCGCGATGAGGCCACCCATCGAGTGCCCGCCGACGGACGCGATTCCCTGGTCTGACGCCTCGATCAGCTCGGCGCCCAGGCCCGCCTGCGCTGCGATGGTCTCGGCCGGCTCGCCGCCGGTCCGTCCGTGACCGGGCAGGTCGATGTTCATGACACTCGTGGCGTGGGCCCCCAGATGGTCGGCGACCGGATCCCACACGGTGTGGTCCATCCCGGCGCCGTGGACGAGCACGACGAGCGGGAAGGCACCCTCGAGCCGGCGGCCCGCGGTGTCCACGAAGACTCGGCCACCCGGTAGCTCCACGTACCGGCCGGGCTCATCTGTCCTGACCCGTCTCACACGCACAGGCCGTCCTCCGTGGCGCCGCGCAGACACAGCAGGGTTCGCTCCACGGTGTCGAGCGAGAAGCCGCCGCCATCGAGCGGTTCGACGAAGACGTGCAGCCGCTCGCCGCCGAGCGCGTCGTCGCCCAGGCCGATCACGTCGACGATGATCTCGCGCAAATCGCCGCTCGTGGTGGCTGCGGAAGCGATGGTGATGTCCGACATCGGCTCCTCGCTCGCCCGGGTCATCGCCACGACGGCGGCGACCTCGTCGACGGTCGATCCGGTCGGGATCTCGCCGAGGTCGGCCACCACTGCAGCCGTCAGATCATCCGTGAAGCCCTGGTGGTAGAGGAAGCGGCTCGAGGACCATCCGATCGCCGAGCCGGTGTCGATCTCGTACCAGAGGGACGCCGGGAGCAGCCGGCTGTTGCCCAGGGCGGTGATCCCCGTTGCGAGGGGGTCGAGCGTGTCGATGATGGTCCCCCCGAGCCCGGGGATCTCCCGCACATTGAGTACGTCGTCGTAGCGGACCCCGGCCACGATCAAGACGTCGCCGGCTCGGGGACCGATGTCGATCGGCTCCCCGGGGAGCGTGGTCGTGGTCGACGGTGCGACGGTGGTCGTCGACGTCGTCGCCTCCGTCGTCGTGGCCGATGAGGTGGTCGTTGTGGTCGGCGGCGTCGTCGTCGAGGTCGGCGCCGCCGTCGTGCTCGTCGAGGTGGTCGGGGCGGTGGTCGTGGGAACCGAGGTGGAAGCGGTCGGCTCGCTCGTCGTCGTGGTCGACGCATCGCCCGCGCAGCTCACCGCGAAGAGGGCGACGGTGACGAGCATCACGATCGCACGTGTTCGGTTCCAGAGGGGCGTGCTCATGGGTCCGACGCTACTGCGCGATCGGCTCTTGCGAGCTCAGTCGAAGGTCCGCTCGCCGGCCCGTATCGGCACCGTCAGCCAGTTCTCGACCGGTGGCAGCGGGCACGAGTAGGCGTCGTCGTAGGCGCAGAAGGGGTTGT
>CAYFYC010000012.1:0-1327 GCA_964347305.1 uncultured Acidimicrobiaceae bacterium
TCCTTATCAGGGATGCGCTCTAACCAGGCTGAGCTATGGGCCCGAAACGATGCGGGAGTCTATCGGCGATACGGTATGCCGTCACCTTCAGCGTAGGAGCAGCTTGCCCGTCGTGGAGCGGCTCTCCAACGCCGTGTGCGCCGCAGCAGCGTCCGCCATGGCGTACTCCGCCCCGATGTGAACGTCGAGTGAGCCGTCTGCGATCCACGTGAGCACGTCGTCGGCTCGTTGCTGCGCCTCGCCCTCACCCATGTAGTGGAAGAGGCTCGGCCGTGTGATGTAGAGCGAACCACCGGAGTTGAGACGCTGCAGATCGAACGGTGGCACCTGTCCCGATGCCCCACCGAAGAGCACGAACATCCCCCGTGACCGCAGCAGGTCGAGCCCGGCGTCGAACGTGCGCTTGCCGACACCGTCGTACACCACGTCGAGCCCCCTTTCGCCGATGATGTCCCGTACGGCCTCTGCGAAGTCGACGGTTCGGTATTCGATGACGTGGTCGGCACCGGCGGCGCGGGCCACGTCGGCCTTCTCCGGGGACCCGACCGTCGTGAACACCTCGGCGCCACGCCTCTTGGCCATCTGGATGAGGAGACCGCCGACGCCACCGGCCCCGGCATGTATCAGGCAGCGCTGTCCGGGCTGCAGCGGGAACGTGTCGGTGACGAGATAGTGGGCGGTGAAGCCTTGGAGCGCGACTGCTGCCGCCACGTCGAGTTCGACGGCATCAGGCACCGTCAGCACTGCATCCGCCGGAGCCAACGTCAGATCTGCGTAGCCACCTTCTGCCCGCACCGTCACCACGCGATCACCGGCTGCCACCCGCTCGACAGCCGGTCCGACTGCGACCACGGTGCCTGCCACTTCCAGGCCCGGAGTGAACGGAAGTTCGCGCTGGTAGACGCCCGAGCGCTGGTAGGTGTCGATGAAGTTCACACCGGCCGCGGCCACGTCGATGAGCACTTCGTGATCGGCAGGGACCGGTTCCGGAACCTCGGCCCACGTCATGACCTCCGGGCCGCCCCGCTCCCGCACCACGATCGCATGCATGTCGCCTCCGCACTCTCTACCAGCGATACACTATGACACCCCAGGGGACGTAGCTCAGTCTGGGAGAGCACCTGGTTTGCATCCAGGGGGTCGTCGGTTCGAATCCGATCGTCTCCACTGTTACATGGCAGTTTGGCTCGCGCGCGACCCTCCTGCGTCGGCCCGATGGCGACCAAACTGCGTGCTGACCGCCTCGTCCCGGTCGCCGTGCGTGTCTCGCCCTGGCGGGCTCGACTGGAATCCACCTTGTTGACGCGTCGGATGTGGTCTCGCGGTG
>CAYFYC010000012.1:1427-27075 GCA_964347305.1 uncultured Acidimicrobiaceae bacterium
GCTCGCTCGCTTTGCTCGCATTGCAGGTTGTTCGATGACGTGTGGCGGCGCCTTCCCTTCGTGGTTCTCTTCCGCCTCGCTGGTCGAGGGGATGCCCGCCCCCTTGCGAGGGGTTTGGTTGGGCTCGCTCGCTTTGCTCGCATTGCAGGTTGTTCGATGACGTGTGGCGGCGCCTTCGCAGGGCCGAGAGGCTCCTCCGCTCGGCAGGCGGCGAGCTCGCCGTAGAATCTCGGGAACGACCCCCGAAAGGATTCCGCATGCCCAGCGCAGTCATCGTCGATGCCGTACGTACGCCGGGGGGCAGGCGTGGGGGGAAGCTGAAGGACTGGCACCCCGTCGATCTCGCGTCCGAGGTGCTCACCGCCATCGTGGAGCGGAACTCGCTCGATCCCGAGCTCGTCGAGGACGTCGTGATGGGCTGTGTGTCCCAGACGGGCGAGCAGGCCACCAACGTCGGACGCAACGCCATCCTCGCTGCCGGCTGGCCGGAGACGGTGCCCGGGACGACGGTCGACCGTCAATGCGGCTCTTCCCAGCAGGCCGCTCACTTCGCCGCTCAGGGAGTGATCGCCGGGGTGTACGACATCGCGATCGCCGCAGGCGTGGAGTCGATGACGCGGGTGCCGATGGGCAGCACGATGCAGCAGGGTCCTGGCAAGCCGTTTGGGCCGCGGATGCGTGACCGCTACGACCACGGTCTCGTCCCTCAGGGGATCTCGGCAGAGCTCATCGCCGAGAAGTGGTCCATCCCTCGTGAAGAGCTCGACGAGCTCGCCTACAACTCACACATACGGGCCGACACCGCCACGTCCGAAGGGCGGTTCGCCAACGAGATCGTCCCGATCGAGGTACGCAACGACAACGGGACCGTCGAGATGTTCGATCGCGACGAGGGCATACGGCCCACCACCACGATGGAGAAGCTCGCCGGGCTGCCTCCCGTCTTCAAGGAAGGTGGCGTGGTCACGGCGGGCAATTCGTCGCAGATCACGGACGGCGCCGCCGCCGTGCTCATCATGAGTGAGGACAAGGCCGAGGAACTCGGGCTCCGGCCCCGTGCCCGCTTCCACTCCTTCGCTCTCGCCGGTGTCGATCCGGTGATGATGCTGACGGGTCCGATCCCGGCGACCCAGAAGGTGCTCGACAAGGCGGGTCTCACCATCGACGACATCGACCTGTTCGAGGTCAACGAGGCATTCGCCAGCGTCATCGCAGCGTGGCTGCGGGAGACCGGGGCCGACTACGACAAGACCAACGTCAACGGTGGCGCCATGGCCCTCGGGCATCCTCTGGGGGCGTCGGGCGCCAAGCTCATGACGACGCTCGTCAACGAGCTCGAGCGCACCGGCGGCCGCTATGGCCTACAGACGATGTGCGAAGGTGGCGGGCTGTCGAACGCCACCATCATCGAGCGCCTCGACTGACGTATGGGGTGGGTCATCGTGATCGCGGTGTCGCTGTCGATCTTCGTGGCGGCCGTGTACGTGGCGAACCTCATCGGCATGCCGATCCCCGACGAGCCCGACCCGGACGAGGTGATGGAGGTCGATGTCGCCTATCGGTGCACCGTATGCGGTATGCGGCTCACGGTCACTCACGCCCAGGATGACGAGGCGAGTGCGCCCCGGCACTGCCGGGAGGAGATGGTGCTCGCCTGAATCACAGGCGTGTGATTCTCCCCAGATTTGTGCACAGGCTGGGGACAAGCTCTCCGCTGTGCCGTGGAGGCCGACCGGCCTCCGGTGGGGTCATCAGGCGAAGTCGTCGAGGTCGATCTCGCCGAGGGGTTGCGGCGGATCAGGCAAGGCGGCCCGGACCGCGGCGATGCCGACCTCGCGGGCGAACAACTCCGGATTGTCGAACGTGGGGAGACCTTCGCCGGTGCCGACGATCCACAGTTCCCGTATCCCGTCGCAACCATTCGGATAGACGGCGAGCAGCAACTCGAAGTTCGGGAGCCAGGCGACTGCCTCGGTTGCCATGTCGGTGAGCGGAGACGGGATGCTCCCACCCCAGGGGAGGCGGGTTCGCGGTCCCTCCGGATCGGCACAGCTGCCCTCCGTGACGGCGATCTCGTCGCTCCACGGGTTGGCGACGATGCCGCTCAGCGAACGGTCCGTTTCGAGGGCGATCGACGCGTCGAACTCGTTGCGCACAGCGAGGCCCTGGGCGTCGACCAGCGTGAGCTCGTGCAGATGCGTCGTCCCGTCCTCGTGCTCTGCGATGAACGACAGGAAGAACCCCGAGCTCTCGGAGAACCGCACCTCTTTGATCGTCGCCTCCTCGGCCGTCACCACCCGCTGCGCCTCGGTGCCGTCGTTGCGGGACACCCACACCCCGTAGCGGCCCTCGTCGTCGATCCCGATGGTCGCGATCTCGACACCCGCGGGGTGGTAGGCGACGGCGACGTGCTCGCCGAGGAACGAGATCTCCCGGAGCGACGTCCCGTCGGTGGCCGACTTCCACAGACGGCCATCTTCGACCCAGACCAGGTTCCGGCCTGTCGGTCGGGTGAAGGAGGCGCCCGTCCCGACGACGCCGGCGAATGCTCCGTCGGCGGTCACCCGTGTGGTGTCGAGCAGGAGCCGATCGCCGGCGGGGCCCCACACGACGCGCTCCTGGTTCTCGAAGGGAGCAACGCACCGCAGCGTCCCGAAGCGGTTGGCGGCGAGGAGATAGCCATCGCGCACGAACGTGATCTCCACAGCATCGGGGGCAGGGGCCCCTCCGAAGCCACACGAGAGAGGATCGACGAGAGGTCGGCCGACGAGACTCCCGTCCGCCACGGCGAACGTGTTCGTCGTCGTTGGATGAGTCGTCGTCACACGAGGCTGCTCCGTCGTCTGTGGCGCGGCTGTTTCCGTCGTGGCAACCACAGTGGAAGAGCTGGTCGTCGATGCGGGCGCCGTGGTCGGGGAGGTGCTGTCGGAGCAGGCGGCGACGACCAGACCCAGGGCCAGGACGACGACGAGGACTGGCCGGCTGCTTCGCATCGGCGCGGACGCTATCACCTCTTCTACTGTCCCCCCTGGTATGTCGACGTCGCACCGCTCCCGGATCGAGCCGTTCTACGTGATGGAGGTCATGAAGGCGGCCGCCGAGCGTGACGAGAGCCACGGCGACTGCATCCACATGGAGGTCGGCCAGCCGTCCACGCCTGCGCCGCAGGCGGCGATCGAGGCGGCGCGTCGCTCGCTCGTCGAGGATCGGCTCGGCTACACGGCTGCGTTGGGGATGCCGGAACTTCGGGATCGGATCGCCATGCACATGAGGTCGACGTACGGGGTGTCGGTGGGCGCCGAGGGCGTGGCGGTCACCGCCGGCGCCTCGGCGGGCTGTCTGCTCGCCTTCCTCGCCGTCTTCGATCCCGGGGCTCGAGTCGGCATCTCGGAGCCCGGCTACGCCGCCTACCGGAACATGATGGAGGCGCTCGGGGCCGAGCTCGTCGGCATCCCGGTCGGACCCGAGTCGCGCTGGGTGTTGACACCGGAACTGCTCGATCTCGCCGAGCCGCTCGACGCCCTCGTGGTGGCCAGCCCTTCGAACCCGACCGGAACTGCGATGACGGCAGCCGAACTGGCTGCTGTCGTTCGCTGGTGCGACGAGACCGGCACCCAGCTCATCTCGGACGAGATCTATCACGGCATCACCTACGGAGTGGCGACGCCGACGGCGTGGGAGTTCAGCCAATCGGCCATCGTGGTGCAGTCGTTCTCGAAGTACTTCTCGATGACCGGCTGGCGACTCGGATGGCTCGTGCTTCCCACTCGACTGCGGACGGCCGTGGAGCGTCTCGCCCAGAACCTGTTCATCTCACCACCGACGTTCAGCCAGTTCGCGGCGTTCGGGGCCCTGGACGCGACCGCGGAACTCGAAGCCAATGTCGCGAGGTTCGCCCGGAGTCGTCGCATCGTGCTCGACGCGCTGGACGAGATCGGGCTCTCGTATGCGCCACCAGACGGCGCGTTCTACGTGTACGTCGACGTTGCGGACCTGACAGACGACTCGCGTTCGCTGGCTCGGTCCTGGCTCGATGAGCTCGGCGTTGCAGTCACCCCCGGGACCGATTTCGATCCCCATGCGGGTCACCGCTTCATCCGCATCTCGTACTCGGAGTCACCAGAGGATGTGGCCGAAGGAATGCGGCGGATCGCCGGTGCCCTCGGCAGCTGACCTCGGCTCTGCGCTCGCGGCGTCGGCGGCACTTAAGGTGGGATCGAGGCGGTCCGAAGGGGTCTCATGATGGCGAGAGAGCAGATGAGGACACGTCGGATCGTCGCTCTCGCCTTCGCCCTTTCGGTGTTCTTCGCAGCGTGCTCGCCGAGCGACGAGCCGGCTGCCGGCACGACGAGTTCCACCGTCGCTGCGGCGACCTCGGCGGCGCCCGATACGACCTCGACCACGTCGTCCAGCACGACGACGACCCTCCAGCCGCGGGTCGCGGCGACGATTCCCACCTTCGACGACGACGATGACTCGATCCCGATCGATCCCGAGGTCAGGATCGGCACGCTCGACAACGGGATCATCTACTACATCAAGAACAACGATCGGCCCGGCGGTCGCGCCCAGCTGCGCCTGGCCGTCAAGGCAGGCTCGGTCCAGGAGGAAGACGACCAGCACGGCGTCGCCCACTACCTGGAGCACATGCTCTTCAACGGCACCGAGAAGTATCCCGAGAACGAGCTCATCGATGTGCTCCAGTCGTTCGGTTCCGAGTTCGGGCCCGACATCAACGCCTACACGTCCTACGAGGAGACGGTCTATCAGCTGAACCTCCCCGTCGATCGCGAGGGCCTGCTCGCCACCGGTCTCGACGTGCTGCGGGAATGGGCGGCGGCCGCCACGATCGACCCGGTCGAGGTCGACCTGGAGCGGGGTGTGATGCTGGAGGAATGGCGGGTGCGGTCCCAGAGCCACGAGGGTCGCTACTTCGCAGGCGTCACGGCGGCGCTGCTCGGCGGCACACCGTATGAAGGCCAGGAGCCTCTGGCCGACGGTCCGACGCTCGACGCGACGACTCCCGAGGCGTTGCGCCGTTTCTACGACGACTGGTACCGGCCCGACAACATCGCCATCGTGGTGGTCGGTGACGTCGACGTCGATGCGGCCGAGCAGCAGGTGATCGAGATCTTCGGGACGCTCGCAGGTCGTGACGGGCCCACCCCACCTGTGATCGCCACCGAGGTCGCCGCGGAGCCCGAGTTCTTCATCCTCGCCGATCCCGAGCATCGCGAGAGCTTCGTCGAGCTCAACTACGCCCTTCCGCAGCTGCCGCCCGGCACCGTCGGGTCGATGCGTCAGCAGCTTGCGCTCGATGTCGCCTGGAGCGTCGTTGCCGACCGTCTCGACGAGGACATCTTGCGAGGCGCCGCTCCCTTCCACCGCGCCTCCCGCGCCTCCAACCCGCTGGTGCGCACCCAGCGCAGCCCGGGTGTGATCGCCTTCGCCGACGCCGACGAGCTCGACGTCACGGCCGAGATCCTGCTCACAGAAGTCGAGCGAGTGCTCGTCCATGGCTTCACCGACGAAGAGGTGGATCGAGTCATCGAGGAGTTCGTCGCCGGGGCCGACTCGGCGCTCGACCGCGCCGACACCGTCCAGGACAGGACCTACGCCAACGCATTCGCCGACAACTTCCTCGGCGGCGAGCCGATCGCGGCCCCTGCAGACGATGCGAGACTTCGCAAACGGTTGCTCGACGAGATGGACACCGCCCAGGTCGAGGCCACGTTCCAGGCATCGGTGCGATCGACCGAGCCGTTCGTCATCGTGGTGGCTCCTGAGGAGGAGGCCGCCGCGCTGCCGACCGAGGCCGATCTCGCGACGCTCATCGACGCAATCCGAACCGCCACCATCCCGCCACGCTCCGACGACGTCATCGAGATCGAGATCCTGCTCGACCCGCCACCACGGGGCCGGATCACCGGTGTGTACACACTCGCCGGCACCAACATCGAGGTCGGGGTGCTCGGGAACGGGGCGCGTCTCGTGATGTTCCCGACGCAGATCGTCGAAGGCACGGTCGTGTTCGGTGCGCAGAGCCTCGGCGGCTGGTCGCTCGTCGACGCCGAAGACGCCGTCGAGGCGCAGCTGATCCCCGACATCGTCACGCAGAGCGGTGTCGCCGATTTCGATCAGGTGTCACTGGATCGCTATCTGTCGGACAAGTTCGTTGCCGTGGGCCCCTACATCGGGGAGACGCAGGAAGGCATTCGTGGCTCGGCGTCCACCGAGGACCTCACCACGCTCCTCGAGCTGGTGCATCTCTACATGACCGAGCCGAGAGCGACCAAGGCTGCTCTCGGCATCGAGGTCGACGGCCTGCGGGCGACCGCAGAGGATCCCGGTTCCGACCCCCAGGTCGCGCTCGGCGTGGCCATCGCCGAGATGCGATTCGACGATCAGCGGTTCGCTCCGATACCGGCGGTCGAGGATCTCGACACGTTCGACCTCGATCGCGCGCTCGAGGTGTACGAGGCGCGGTTCGCCGACGCAGGCGACTTCGTGTTCGTGTTCGCCGGGGATTTCGATCCCGGGACCGTGCTCGACCTCGCCCTCGTCTACCTGGCGACGCTCCCGGGCAACGGCCGGCTCGAGGCGCCGGAGAACGTGCGACGCGAGCGCCCGGCGTCCATCGCCGAACGTACGGTCGCGGCCGGTGTCGGGGAGTTCGGCGAAGTGTTCATGCAATGGGATGTCGCCATTCCGCTGGACGAGGAGGTGCGCTTGCAGGGGCGGTTGCTCGATCTGATCATCAGGCAACGGCTCACGGAGCGGATCCGAGAAGAGCTCTCCGCCACCTATTCCCCCTCGAGCTTCGTCTCCGCCGTGCAGGATCCGGTGCAGTCGATGGAGCTGGTGGTCGCGATCAGCGCCGACCCGGAGGACCTCGATCGGATCGTCACCGAGGTGACCGCCGACTTCGCCGACCTCATCGCGAGTGGACCCACCGAACAGGAGATGGAGACCGCACGCGAGCAGTTGGTGCGGGAACTCGAGCTGTTCAGCAACGAGCTGCTGATCAGCATCCTCTCGTTCTACACCCTCCGTCCCGACCAGGACTTCAGCGAGGTGCTGGAGCAGATCCCGACCGTGCTCGAGGTCAGCCGGGCCGAGATTCGGGAACTGGCGCGCACGCTCATCGATCTCGACGACTACATCGTCGTGAAGCTGGTGCCCGAGGTCGCCGGCGGCTGATCGTCAGCGGAAGTTCAGCGTCATGCCGAAGCCGACGCCGATCCCGGCGAGACCCACGAGGAGCCATGCATTCGTCGGGGCGCCGGGGAGCAACCGGACGTAGTTGAGCAGGATCACGACGATCCCGACCCCCATGAGCCCGAACATCGTCGCGACGTACCAGGTGGGCGACGGCCCCTTCTTCGACGCCTTCGCGTCGGTGCGTGGTGGCGGTGGTGGTCGTTTCTTGGCCTTCTTGCGGCCTTTGGAGACTGGCATGGGCTCCGATGGTAGCGGCGACACGCCGTGTCGGATCAGCTCCAGGTGACGTCGGTGCGGGCGTGATCGATGACAAACGTGCGGTCGCCGCGCTCGAAGACCTCCACGTGGGCGGGGTGCGGCGACCTGTCGAGGAGGTGCCCGAGCAGCGCCGTCCATGCGTCGGCGTGGGAGAACCCGGCGTAGTAGAGACCCGCGTTGTGCACGACGGCCGGTCGGTGGTCGAGGTAGGTCCCGCCCGAGTAGGTGGCGATCACGTCGGCGTCGTGCACTTCGAACACGTCGGTCCACTCTCCGGCGGGTGCTCCCCATGGGGCCACGGTGACCGGTCCGGTCTGGCTGAGATGATCGGAGACCCGCGCTCCGAGTCGGTCGGCCAGGCCGGCAGGCAGCGGACGGTCACTCCATGCGTTCTCCCGGTCGAGCACGAGGCTGCGGGGGCCGAGCACGATCTTGGTGCCCGCACCCAACGCCCGGTCGATGGCGGCGAGCCGCTCCGGTGTGGAGATCTGCGTGGCGGCGAGAATCACGACCTCGTACCGAGCCAGGTCGTCCGTCGAGTCGATGACATCGACGTCGCAGCCCAGCCGCCGTCCGGCTCGATAGGGCCCCATCTGGATCGAGCGGTGGGTGAGGCCCTCGCGGTGGGGGTTGATCTCGATCGCCCACGCGTCCTTGTAGCTGTGGACCAGGGCGATGCGGGGCTCGGGTGGAGCCAGGTCGATTGCCTTGATCTCGCGGATCGTGGCCTGGATCTCGGCGAACGCCCCGGTGCGACTGGCGTCGTGACGGAGCAGGCCGGAGTGGTACTGCTCCTGTCCGTGCCGTGCCGCTCGCCACCGGAAGTAGAGCAGGGCGTCGTAGCCGTGCAGCGCGATCTGCCAGGTCCACACCCGCACCTGGCCATCAGGAACCTGCGGGTTCTGCTTCGTCCAGTTGACCGGGCCCGCCTGCTGCTCCATCACCCATGCCCGTCCGTCCGGGCCGGATGCCCCTGCGGTGAGGTCGAGGTGGTACGCGGTGATGAGGTCGTCCCCGGTGCCATGCGGGTAGCTGTCCATCGAAGCGAGACCGTCGATCCTGGCCACGCGGCGGTTGTCGACGGCCGTGTCCTCCGCATAGAAGTTCGTCGTCAGCTCGACGTCGTCCCTGACCCTTCCCCGGATCAGCTCGAACTGCTCGGTGAGGTAGCCGACCACCTGGTCGGAGGCGAACTTGAGGGCGGCGAGCCGCAGCGACGGATGGTGGTTCGTCATCGTGGGCACGGGCAGCCGAACCGATGCGAAGTCCGGGTAGGTCTGTGACCAGAACACGGTGCCCCACGCCTCGTTGAGGGCATCGATCGTGCCGAAGCGGTCCTCGAGCCAGCGGGCGAATGCCAGGTGACACTCGTCACACCAGCAGCGTGCCGAATCGTGGTTGCCCGGCTCGTTGTCGATCTGCCAGGCGATGATGTCGGGGTGATCCGCGTATCGGTCGAGGAGCGCACTCACGATCCGAGCCGACTCGTCGCGGTAGGCGGCGCTCGTCGGACAGGTGTGACGGCGGCTCCCGTAGGCCCGCCGTCGGCCGTCGGGCCCGACGGACAACACGGATGGTCGTTCCAGCATCAGCCACACCGGAGGCGTGGCCGTGGGCGTGCCGAGCACGATCTTCATGCCGGCGGCGGAGATGGCCGCCATGGCCCGGTCGAGCCATCCCCACTCGAACCGGTTCCGTTCCGGTTCGTAGGCGGCCCAGGCGAACTCGCCGACGCGGACGAGGTCGAGACCCAGCTCGGCCATCTGATCGACCGAGCTCTGCCACGAGTCCTCGGGCCACTGCTCCGGGTACCAACACACGCCGAACCGCATGGCCGGGAGCGTAGGGCTTCGGGTGGTGGATTGACGGTTCGAACGGCGTGGCGGTGGCGGCTTGCACCGTTCCGGTCACAGCGGTCATCATCATCACCTGTATCGCACCATCTGCATGAGGAGGAGACATGGACGTTCCCTGGGCTGCGATCGCTCCTCTGCTCGTGCTGGCCGCCGCGTTCGTCGCCTATTGCCTGTTCGACCTCTCGAGGAGTGAGGTGCGCCACATGCCCAAGTGGGCCTGGGCGATCGTGTGCATCGTCTCGGTGCCCCTGGGCGGGATCGTCTACCTCCTGGCGGGGAGGGAACCTCGGCCGTGATCGAGACGACGGGGCTCACGAAGCGGTATGGCGCCACCGCGGCGCTGGATGCGGTCGACCTCGCAGTGCCCGCCGGATCGGTGTACGGCCTGGTGGGCCCCAACGGCGCCGGCAAGACGACGCTCCTCGGCCTTCTGGCCGGGCTCCGGCAGGCGACATCGGGAGGGATCTCGATCGGTGCCGACCCGGCCCGGATCGCGGTGTTGCCCGACACCCCTCGATTCGACGAATGGCTCACCGGCCGCGAGGTCGTCGAGCTCGCGCTGTGGCTGAGCCGTGGGGTCGCCGACGACGGCGCCGTCTCCGGGGTCCTCGCCGATGCTGGACTGAGCGACGCAGCCGACCGGGTGGTCCGGGGCTACTCGCGTGGCATGTTGCAGCGGCTCGGGATCGCGAGCACCGTGGTCGGTGGCCCCGAAGTGGTGCTCCTCGACGAGCCGGCCTCCGCTCTGGATCCGCTGGGTCGCCGTGAGGTGCTCGATCTGATCGGGAGACTGCGTGGCTCGGCCACGGTGCTCTTTTCCTCGCACATCCTCAGCGACGTGCAGGAGGTGTGCGACATGGTCGGGATCCTCGACGAGGGACGCCTCCTGTTCCAGGGTCCGTTGCGCCAGCTGCTCGTGGGTTCGGCGGTTCCGCGGTACCTCATCCGATGCCGGCCGCCGGTGGGGCCCGCTGCCGAAGCGTTGGCCGCCGTGTCCTGGGTCACGGCGGTGGATGCTCTCGGCGACGACGAGCTGGCCGTGACGGTCGCCTCACTGGACGAGGCCGAGTCCGGCCTGTCCGCAGTGCTGGCCGCCGCAGGTGCCCGTGTGGTGTCGGTCGTGCCCGAGGCGGTCACCCTGGAGCGAGCATTCCTCGAGGTGACTCGATGACGCTGTGGAGGTTGGAATGGCTGCGCCTGGTCCGTACGAGGCGATGGTTGGCTCTCCTCGGCGTGTACGTGTTCTTCGGGCTCGTCGGCCCGCTGACCGCGCGCTACCTCGGCGAGATCGTCGGGTTCGCGGGAGGTGAGCTCGAGGGCGCCGTCATCGAGTTCCCGCCTCCGACGCCCCAGGACGGCATCGCCCAGTACGTGTCGAATGCGATGCAGATCGGCACGCTGGTGGCAGTGGTCGTGGCCGCAGGAGCCCTCGCGTTCGACGCGATCCCTGAGATGGGTGTGTTCCTCAGAACCCGGGTGAAGTCGATGCAACGCATCCTCGCCCCGCGGTTGGTGGTGACCACGGCGGCGGTGTCGTCAGCGTTCGTCGCCGGCGTGGCGGCCGCCTGGTACGAGACCTGGGTGTTGATCGGTCCGGTCGACGTCGGGGGGATGCTGCTGGGAACGGTGCTCACCGTGGTGTTTCTCGCCTTCGTCGTTGCGCTGGTCGCGGCGGTGGCGGGCAGAGCGAAGACCGTGCTGGGAACCGTCCTGATCTCGATCGTGGTGCTGCTCGTCATGCCGATCATGGCGCTTGCGGAGGCCCTCGGCCGGTGGCTCCCGACCCATCTCTCGGGTGCGCTCGTCGACTTGTCTGCCGGTGGTTCGATCACGGAGTTCTGGCCGGCGCTGGTGACGACCTCAGCCCTGATCCCGGGTCTCCTCTGGCTGGCCGTGACGCTGTCCGCACGTCAGGAACTCTGAGGACCGGAGTCCCGGCGGCCCCGCCCTTCGCTCGCCGATTCTCGTACCGCGTTGTGGCATGGCATGGCACAATGCGACGACACGGAGAAGGAGGACCGGCGCATGCCGACGACGACGGAGCAACTCGAGCGCGACACGATTCCCGCCGTGGCCGATCGCCCCCGCCCCTTGGACACCGAGGGACCGGCGGCCACCACGATGTCGGCTCCGCCGGTGGCCGCCAGGCCGTCGTCTCCGGCCGAATCGAGCAGGTTTCTCACCATCGTCACCGCGATCGCCTGGGTCGGTTTCGTGTCGCTCGTCTTCGCCGTGGCGCCGGATCCGGATCCGGAGGCGACGATCGGCGCGGTGGGCCTCATCATCTCGCAGGTGTTCTGGCTTTCAGCGCTCGGGGCCGCCGTCGGTCTCATGACGAGGGCGCCCGCAGCCTTCATGCTGACCGCGATCGGCGGCGCCGCTCTCCTGGCGGGTGCCATCGATTGCTATTCGGCGGGGCACACCGAGGCGTGGGTCGGCGTCCAGGCGCTGGCCGGTGTCGGTCTGGCAACGACCGGGGCGACGAGCTGGCGGGTCACCCGCTGAGCCGGGGAGTGTGGAGCGGATCACCGATCGCCAAATGCGGTGGCGTGGTCCGGGACCGGAACCTGCACTCGTGAGAGCGGATCGGTCTCGGGGGCGCCGTAGGTCGTTTGCATCGGAATGACACCCGCCCAGATCGGAAGTTCGTAGTCCTCCTCGTCGTCGACCGGTCCACCGGTTCGCACCTTCGCCGAGGCCTGTTCGATGGGGAGCCGCAACACCCTGGTGCCCTTCAACTCGTTGCGGGTCATCGGCCGAAGTGTCGGGTTGCGCCCCGGGACGAGATGCTCGACGAGGACGTCCAGGGCCCGCTGCTTCTCTTCGTCGTCGGTGATCTCGAGGGGCGTGGCCGAGATGGCGACCTAGCGGTAGTTCCCCAACTGGTGGAAAGCCGATCTGGCGAGCACCAGACCGTCCGTCAACGTGACCGTGACGCAGATCTCTTGTGTGGTCGCCGAGCGGAGGAGCCGGCTGGCGGGCGAGCCGTGCAGGATGATCGCATCCCCATCGCGGGCGAAGAGCGTCGGGATCACGATCGGGCCCTGCTCGTCGGCGATGCCGACGTGGCACACGGTCGCCTCGTCGAGGATCGCATCGATGACGTCACGATCGTGCGTGCCGCGCTCCGGGAGGCGCTTGAACGTGGTGCGATCGGTCATGCGGGCGCCGTGATCAGCTCGAAGCCCTCGTCGAGCCACCCGGTGACCCCGCCGATCATCTTCTTCACCGGTCGCCCGAGCCGGGCGAGCGCCAGCGCAGCCTTGTCGGCGCCGTTGCAGTGCGGCCCCGCGCAGTAGACGACGAAGGTCGTGTCCGCCGGGAACCCGGTCAGGTTCCTCTCCACGATGCGGCCATGGGGGAGGTTGACGGCTCCCTCGACATGACCCGTGGCGTACATCTCCGGAGACCGCACGTCGAGCAACGCGAAGTCGCCGGTGTCGAGAGAGGCATGGACGTCCCAGCAGTCGGTCTCGAACTGGAACAGCGCACCGAAATGGCGCATGGCCTCGGCGGAGGTCGCCGCCGGCACTGCGGTCACACGTGAGCGGGTTGTGGGATCATCGGGCATAACGTTCTGGTACAATCACTATTATGTATCAGTGCAGAGCGTACCGCCCATGAGTTCGATCCGCAACGCAGCGGATCTCGCCGGACACCTCGAGCGACGAATCGCCACAGGCGCGATCGCCCCCGGGGAGCGGTTGCTTCCGGTCCGCTCGCTCGCCGAGGAGCTGGGTCTGGCCCCGAACACCGTGGCGGCGGCATATCGGACCCTGGGGCAACGGGGTCTGACCATCGGGAGGGGCAGGGCGGGGACGTTCGTGGCGCAGCAGCCGCCGCTCGCAGGTGTGGTCGGGAACGAGGTGCCCGAGGGACTCGTCGATCTGTCGAGCGGGCTTCCGGATCAGGCGTTGCTTCCCGATCTCACCGTCGCACTACGCGCCCTCGCCTACGAGCCGGCCACGTACTCCACGTCGCCGGTGGACTCGGAGCTCGCAGCTCTGTTCGGCGCCGCGTTCGAGGCCGATGGCATCGATGCCACCTCGTTGGCCGTCGTGGGGGGCGCCCTCGACGGTCTCGAGCGAGTGCTCGGTGCGCGTCTGCGTCCCGGTGACCGCGTCGCCGTGGAGGATCCGGCATATGTGGCCGTGCTCGATCTGCTGGCAGCGATGCATCTCGTTGCGGTCCCGGTTGCGGTCGACGACTCCGGTCCGTTGCCGCAGGCGCTCGAGCACGCTCTGGCGACGGGATGTGATGCGGTGGTCGTGACCCCGCGGGCGCAGAACCCGACGGGAGCGGCCATCGACGAGGCGAGGGCCGCCGAGTTGCGCCGGGTGATCGCATCCCATCCCGACGTGCTGATCGTCGAAGACGATCATGCCGGGCCCGTCGCCGGCACCGACCATGCTCCCATCACCGTCGGGCGAGAGGGCTGGGCCGTCATCCGGTCCGTGTCGAAGTCACTGGGCCCTGACCTTCGGCTCGCCGTCGTCGCAGGCGATCCCACCACCTTGACCCGTGTCGGCGGGCGTCAGGCTGTCGGCACCGGGTGGGTGAGTCACGTGCTGCAACGGACAGTCGTCGGTCTGCTGACCGCGGCGAGCGGGGGGCTCGAAACGGCAGCCGAGACCTATCGACGGCGGCGGGAGCGGTTCCTGATGCTGCTCGCCGCGAGAGGTGTGTCCGGGACCGGTCGGTCCGGGCTGAACGTGTGGGTTCCGGTGGGCGACGAAGGCGCAGTCGTCGCAGGCATGCAGCAGAGAGGCTATGCAGTGCGGTCGGGAGCCCGGTTCAGGCTCGATTCGCCGCCTGCGGTACGGATCACGGTGGCGTCATGCCCCGATGAGGTGCTCGAGCGAGCTGCAGACGCCTTGGCGGCGATCGTCACGCCGGGGGCCAGGCGACGAAGCGCCTAACCGGCGGGTCCACCGGCGATACCGATCTCGAGCCAGGTCGCCATGGTCGTTGCCACGTCGACCTCGTCCACGATGGCGGCGGGGACGACGACCGTGTCTCCGGACCGGAGCGATGTCACGTTGTTGTGGCGGCTCAGGGCCGCTTCTCCGTCCAGCACGGTCACGATGCGCAGCTCGCCATCGTCGCCGAGCGGACCGGAGCCGGACACCAGTGCGTGCTCGGTGATCCAGTAGTGATCGGTGTGGATGAGCCGGCGTGATCCGGCCTCGTCGAGCGGGTCCAGAGCGAAGGCCCCGTCGGGATGGATGCGAAGCGCCGCCAGTGCGTCTTCGATGTGGAGGTCGCGGGGAGCCCTGCCGTATTCGGCGGTCCAGTCGTACAAACGGAAGGTCGTGTCGGACGGTGTCTGCGGTTCTGCAACCAGCACACCGGCACCGAGGGCGTGCACCAGCCCGGCGGGCAGGTGGTGGAACGATCCCGGCTCCGCAGGAACGGGCTGGAGCAGGTCGACGATCGCTTCCGAGTTCGCAGCCCCGGCCACGTCGTCGACGGTGACTCCGGGGCGCACGTCTTTGTAGATCACGGCTCCTGGCTCGGCATCGACGATGTACCAGGACTCGGTCTTGACGGCCACGGACGGGTCGGTTGCGGCGAAGGCGGCGTCGGGGTGGACCTGCACCGAGAGGTGCTCATGCGCGTCGAGCAGCTTGAAGAGCAACGGGAAGTCGCCGGCCGCGGTCGGTGCCGCCGATCCGAGGAGGTCGGATCCCCACGCTCCGATGACGTCGCAGAGCGGCGAGCCGCGGAGCGGTCCGGAGGCCACCACGGAGCGGGAGGCGGCACCCGTGCCGACGATCTCGGAGGGGAGATCGGCGACGTCCCAGCTCTCTCCGTAGGGTCCGTCGTCCGGTAGCGACTTTCCGAACGAGGCGAGGCGGCGACCCCCCCATGGCTTGGGCACGAGCACCGGATCGAGACGGAGGATGTGGAGATGGGACTGATCCATGGAGTGATCCATCCTCGCACACGACCCGGGGCAAACAATGACGGCCCCCGCCGAAGCGGGGGCCGTCTGGTCCTGGGCGGCCGCTCTGAGGAGGAGTCGGAGGGAAGGGGACCTCCGGTGGTGCGTCCCGGTTGGAGTGCTGGAACTCCGCCCAAGTTGTTTGTTGTCATGTTTATCGGCAGCAGTGGTATCGCAACTTGATGAGGCGGCCGGACCATTTGCGCCGCTCCCGTTCGGGCTAGTCACCGGGAGGGGCTCCCCGGGCTAGGTTTGGCGGATGCCGCTGCTGTCAGTGACCGGGCTCCGGGTCGCCGTTCCGGATGAGGATCGTCTCGACGACCCGTTCGCCCAGCCCGTGCTCGTCGAACCGTACGGGCCCCTGCTGCCCAAGCAGTTCGTCGAGGTGGTGCGCCGCTTCGATCTCGAGATCGAACCGGGAGAGGTGATCGGCATCGTCGGGGAGTCCGGATCCGGCAAGTCGCTCTCCGTGCTCGGTGCGCTCGGAATCCAGTCGGCCGGCGCCGTGGCGACCGCAGGCGTCGTCGAGTACGACGGGATCCGGCTGCGACCGACGCAGGACCTCGAGCGCCGCCGCACCAAGCGCTTCCGCCGCAAGATCCGCAAGCGGTTCGGCTTCATGGAGGAGCTGCGAGATGACGCCTACCGCGACGTCATGGGCACCGAGATCGGTGTGCTGTTCCAGCATCCCAATGAATCGTGGAACCCGACCCGCGAGCTCGGAGAGCAGTCGGGAGAGGTGCTCGACGAGCACACCGAGCTCACCAAGGAGGACATCGCGGCGCGGGTGGAGGACGCGCTCGGTGAGGTGCAGCTGCCGTCGCGCGTCGTCCGTGCGTTCAGCTTCGAGCTGAGCAGGGGTCAGGCTCAGCGGGCGATGCTCGCCTCCGTGTTGCTCAAGGGTCCCCGGCTCCTGATCGCCGACGAGCCGACCTCGGGCCTCGACGTGCAGGTGGCGGCGAAGATCCTCGACCTGCTGCGCGACATGCAGCGCCAGCGGGGCATGGCCATGATCCTCATCACCCACGACCTCGCGATGGTGGCTTCGATGGCGACGCGCGTACTCGTCATGTACGGCGGGCGCATCGTGGAGGAGGGCCCGGTTCGGGAGATCTTCCGGCGCCCCAAGCATCCCTACACCGCCGGCCTCCTGGCGTCGATCCCCGGCACGCAGCGGCGTCTCGACCCCATCCCCGGTGCACCACCGGATCTCACCAAGCTGGTCGACGGCTCGTGCACGTTCGCGCCCCGTTGCTCGCACGCAAGGGATCTCTGCTTCGAGGCGACGCCGCCGCTGGTTCCGACCGAGACGGGCGCTGTTGCGTGTGTCAGGGCCGGAACCCTGGATCTGCCGGGCGTGGGAGGCTGAGCGCTCCGGCGCTCCTTCGGGTAACTTGCCCGTCGAGGCAAGGGAAGAGCTGATGCGTCTCGTCGCATTTCTTGATCTGGTGGTTCGCCGCGTGTGGGCCAAGCGAGGCCTCCTCGCCGGATCGCTCGTCGGCGCCACCCTCGTGACGGCATTGCTCGTCGTCGTGCCGCTCTACGAAGCCTCGGTCCAGGCCGTCGATCTCAGGTTCACGCTGACGGGTGCGCAGCCGAACGAGGTCGACATCTCTGCCTTCGCCAACTTCGACGACTACGACGCCGCGACCGCAGAGAGTTATCGCACGTTGTTCGAAGAACAGCGCGCCCAGCGGATCGACGAGTGGTATCCGACGATCTCGGAGCGGATCCGCAGCCGGACGTTTGCGGTCATCCCGACGGGCCCCGAGTTCATCATCGACTGGGTCGCGGCCGGTGAGGCGTGGAAGGAGGAGGTGGCCAGGATCCTCGCCGAGGAGGGCGATGACGCCCCGCTGCCGTCGCCGCCATACCCACAGCCACCACAAGAGGCGACCAACTTCCGGGTGCTCACGGGGCCCGGCATCCGTGACCGGCTCGAGGTGGTTGCGGGAGCGTGGCCCGAGCCGATCGAAGACCTGAGCGACGGGGCGGAGCCCATGCCGATCGTGCTCGGTTCGGCCCTCGCCGACGTCATCGACCGTGAGGTGGGGGAGCTGTTCATCGCCCGACCGTTCCCGAGCGCTCCGCAGCAGTTCGAGCTCGCCCGCATCGCCGCGATCGTCGAACCGGCGGACGACGACGATCTGTACTGGGGCGTCGACAGCCCCCGCCGCGCCGCCTTCTTCGATCTCGAGTCCTTCGAGGCCCTGACAGGCGGTCTCGCCGTGGACCCGGAGACGGATCCATGGGCGCGGGCGACGCGGGGCTATGCGGGTCTGCCGGCGACGCAGCGCTTCGTGCTCCCGCTCGAGCGAGATGCGCTCCAGCTCGACGAGGTGCCGGGAGCGCGGAACGCCCTGGGAGGGCTGGCCGTCGACCTCGGTCAGGACACCGCGGGCCGTCTCATCGTGTCGACTCCGATCAACGGTGTGCTGGATCGGTTCGACGTTCGCTCCGTGGTCATCGGAGCCCCGATCCTCGCCATGCTGGCCCTGGTGGTGGGTGGCGCGCTCTACTTCCTCATCTTCACCGCCGCCCTCAGCCTCGAACGCGAGGGGCCCGAGCTGGCGCTCCTCCGCAGCCGGGGTGCCTCCTATTCGCAGACCGTGGGCATCCACGTGGCCCAGTCGGCGGTGGTGGCCATTCTCGCCGCCTTCCTGGCCCCGATCGTGGCCCGTGCCCTCATCGCGGTGACGGGTCGCGTGCCTCCTTTGTCGGATCTCACCGGTGGTGGGTTCCTCGAAGTCACTCAGACGCGGTCGCTGGTGCCCTACATGCTCGCCGGTGGGCTCGTCACGTTCGTGTCCATGGGTCTGGCCGTGTTTCCGTTCGCGCGCAAGCGGGTCCTCGAGCTGCGCTCCCTGGCGGCCCGTCCGACCCAGACGTCGATCTGGCAGCGCTACAACCTCGATCTCTTCGCCATTGCTCTGTCGATCGTGCTGCTGGCCCAGCTCGTACAGCGGGGTTTCATCATCCGGGACGCAGACAAGGTGACGCTGGACCCGTTGGCGGTCGCCTTCCCGGTGCTGCTCCTCTTCACCGGGGCGCTGCTGCTGCTCCGTCTCCTGCCGCTCGTGCTGCGCATCGCCGGCTATGCCATGACGAGGGCCAGGGGACTGTCGCTCGCGCTTCCAGGGTGGCATCTCGGGCGCAACCCGGTGCCCTATGGCCGTCTCGCGCTGCTGGTGTGGCTCACCGCCGGGTTCGGTGCCTTTGCGCTCACCTACGCCAACACCCTGGAAGCGTCCTTCAGCGACCGAGCTGCCTTCGAGTCGGGCTCCGATCTGCGCATCATCGACCCCGGGGTCGGGTTCCGAGTTCCGCCTCCCGACCTCACGACGGCTGCGGTGTATCGGTCCGCCGGCGGCCCCCTGCGATCGGCATCACAACCGGCCGAGTTGATCGCCGTCGATCCCGATGACTTCGCCGCCGTGGTGGCGTGGCGTGACGACTTCGCCCCGGACTCGCCCGAGGTCGAGTTCGGCAAGCTGCGGCCCGACGGCCCACCGGATCTCGGCGTCGAGCTTCCCGCCGATGCCGAAGCGCTCCGGATCGAAGGCCTCGTCGTGCCCCGCGACCTCCGCACGCAGTCGGTCGACGACGATCTGCCCGACCAGTCGCTGCGACTGCTGGCGAAGGTGTTCGACACCAGAGGAAGGGCGTGGACGTTCCAGGCCGATGATGATCTCGTGGACACGGCGTGGTCCGTCGTTGAAGTCGATCTCGGCGAGCCGCTCAACGATCTGGTCGGTGGCGTGGAGCCACCGCTCGTCGTGCACTCGATCTGGTTCGAGCGGAGCCGGCGGGCCACGACCCGGGGTGACCAGGCGGTGACCAACAACGAGCAGTTGTTGGTCGCGGAGATCACCGCGGTGACTGCGGGTGCCGAACGATCGATTCTCGACGATGTCTTCGCAGAGCTGGAGCCGATCAGCGGAGTTGTCGTGACCCGAGACGTCGCTGCCGACCTCGGTGTCGACGCCTTCTACAGCCAGCTGCCCCGGGACGTCGAGCCGCCGACGGATGCCGAGCTGGCGGCATCCCCGTTCGCCCGGGAAGGAACGGCCACGCTCATCGGTCTGCCCCTGCGGGTCAGAGCCGAACCGACGGTGCCCGAGCTGCGCAAGCCGGCTCCCGTCGTGAACGTCATCATGAGCCCGGAGTCCATCCGCAATGCCGGTCTCGGGGTGGGGGAGTCATCGCTGCTCTCGATCGAGGCGCAGCAGTTCGGTGGCAGGATCGTCGGTGTCCTCGAGGAGCTGCCCACGCTGACCGATCCTCGTCGGCAGGGCTTCGTCGTGGCCGACTTTCTGGCCCTCTCGGCTGCGCTGAACGGCCCCGCCGATTGGACCTTCGGCGAGGTGCCGCCGCGTGTGATCTCCCCGGGCGAGCTGTGGGTGAAGACCGACGACCCCGACCTGGTGATCCGCCGGCTCGATGTCGTTCCCGAAGAAGTGACCATTGTCACCCGCACCGGAGCCTCGGCGGCGATCGCAAGCCGACCCGTCCAGGTGGGGCTCGTGGCGATCTTGTTCGTCGGTGCGGCGACGTCCGTTGCGCTCGCGCTCGCCGGAGTGACGTCCTACGTCGTCCTCGCCGTGACCAGGCGCACGAAGGAGATGGGAGTGCTGCGCGCCCTCGGGTTCCCCCGGCGCGGCGTCGCCACGACCTTCGCCGCGGAACAGGTGGTGGTACTCGGGCTCGGTGCACTCGTCGGAACACTCGGCGGGATCGGCCTGACCTGGGCGATGCTCCCGTTCCTGCAGCTGGGGGAGACCGCAACCGAGATCCGCCCCCCTGTGATCCTCGAGGTGTCGTGGCCGGTTCTCGCCGGATACGTCGCCGTCGTCGCCCTGCTCATGATCGCCTCGGTCGTCTGGGCCACGCGGCGCGTCTCGGCACGTCGGATGAGTGAGGTCCTGCGGGAGGTGGAGCGATGAGCGAACCGATCGTCAGGTGCGAGAACCTCATCAAGATCTACAACGAGGGCGAAGTCGCCGTCGTCGCGTTGCAGGGCCTCGACTTCACGATGCAACAGGGCGAGTTCGTGTCCATCCTCGGCAAGTCGGGCTCCGGCAAGTCGACGCTCCTGAAGATCCTCGCCGGGTTCGAGACCGCCTCGGCGGGGCGGGTCGACGTCGCCGGTTCCGATCTCACCGACATCACCCAGCGCCAGCTCGTCTCGCACTACCGCACGAAGGTCGGGTTCCTGTGGCAGGACTTCGGCCGCAACCTGCTGCCGTACCTGAAGGTGACAGCCAACATCGAGTTGCCGATGCTGATGGCCGGCGTGCGACCCAGGGAGCGGCGCCACCGCGTCGTCGAGCTGCTCGAGGCGACCGGACTCCGCAGCAAGGCCCATGCGAGGGTCGCCACGATGTCGGGCGGCGAGCAGCAGCGTCTCGCCCTGTGTGTGGCGCTCGCCGCCGAGCCGAGACTCCTACTCGCCGACGAGCCCACGGGTGAGCTCGACACCCAGACATCGCTCGAGATCTACGACCTCCTGCGCAGACTCTGTGTGGAGCGAGGGCTGACCGTCGCCGTCGTCACCCACGACGTCGTGCTGGCGCACCGGACCGATCGAGTCGTGCGGCTTCGCGATGGCCGAATGGCGACGGAGGACCGGGTCGAGCGGATCGCCGTCGGCCCTGACGGCTCCATCGAACTGCCACGGGACTGGCTGGTCGAGGCCGGCATCGAGGACGTGGCCGAGGCGTGGTTCGAGTCGGGTGGGATCGTGTTGCGCAGGGATCCACTGCGGCGTGAGGACGGAGACGACTGATGCCCATCGTCCTCGACTCCATTCAGAAGGTCTACCCGGGCGGCGCCATCGGCGCCGACGACGTGTCGCTCGAGGTCGCGGCCGGGCAGTTCGTCGGTCTGTTCGGACCGAGCGGATCCGGCAAGACCTCGATCATCCACATGGCGGGCCTGTTGATGCGGCCGGACTCGGGGGCCGTCCACATCGATGGCAAACGAGTCGATGACATCGGTGAGGCCGCTGCTGCGCACGTTCGCCGCACCAAGCTCGGCTTCGTGTTCCAGACGTCCGGTCTGCTGCCCCTGCTCTCAGCCGCCGAGAACGTCGGCGTCGCACTGCGACTCCTCGGCGTGGCGGGGCCGGCGGCGCGGCGCCAGGTCGAGGCCGCGCTCGATGCCGTCGAGATGGGCCACCGGCTCACGCATCGCCCGGATGAGCTCTCCGGGGGCGAGCAGCAGCGGGTGACGATCGCCCGGGCCATGGTGCACGAGCCCGCCTATCTCCTGGCCGACGAACCCACGGGTGAACTGGACACGAACACCGGGGCCGGTGTCCTGGGTCTGCTGCGCAGCGTGTCGCGTGAGAAGACGTCGGTGATCATGGCGAGCCACGATCCGGCAGCGGTCGACTACGTCGATCGGGCCTTGTTCGTCAAGGACGGCAAGCTCACCGAGCCGGGTCGAGAGGCGATCCGGGCCTGGATCGTGGACGGCACCGACATCTGACTCGGGCGGTCCGCCGGCCAGGTCAGTCGTCGTCCCAGTTGCGGTGGCTGCGGCTCGCGGTCGGTCCCGTCTGGTTCATGTACTTCGAGCCCAGGGCCGCCGATCCGTACGGATGTTCCGCAGGCGTGGAGAGCTCGTAGAAGCTCACCTGACCGATGGCCATACCGGGGTAGATGGCGATGGGGAGGTTGGACACGTTGGACAGCTCCAGCGTCACCTGGCCCTTGAACCCCGGGTCGATGAAGCCGGCCGTCGAATGGATGAGCAGACCGAGACGTCCCAGCGACGACTTGCCCTCCAGCCGGGCCACGATGTCGTCCGCCAGTCCAACGATCTCGAAGGTCGAGCCGAGGACGAACTCCCCGGGGTGGAGGATGAACGGCTCCTCCTCCGATGCTTCGACCACCGACGTGAGATCCTCTTGCGACTGCTTCGGGTCGATGTAGGCGTAGCGGTGGTTCTCGAACACCCGGAACGCATGGGCACACCGCAGATCGACGCTCGACGGCTGCACCATGTCGGGGTCGAACGGATCGATGACGATGCGTCCGCTCGTGAGCGCCTCTCTGATCGATCGGTCGGACAGGATCATGGGTGGCGATGGTAGCGGTCGTCTCCGACGTCGGAGGAGGGCGGTCCGAGGTCGCCCCCAGCCTCGCCACACGCGGCAGGGGCGGTCGGCGAATCGGCAGGTGGGGAGTGGAAATCGGGCCCCGGACCGACGAAGCTGACGGCGACACTACGGGAGGTGTGGTGAAGCGCTCGGCAGGAATCCTGGCAATGGGTCTGGGTGCGCTCGGGTTGGTGCTCTCGGTGCTCGGGGGGCTGTGGTCGGTGCGTCTGCTCACTGGGGCGTCGGGGTTCGTCGACGATCTCACCGTCGGCGTCGATGCCTCGCTGGAGCGGGTTTCGGACCGGCTGGCCTTCGCTGCACAAGGCGAGGATCCCGAGGTGATCCAGCAACGTCTGGGCGCAGTCCAGGACGGCTTTGCCGCAGCAGCCCTCGCCGCCGATGGGATCGACGCGCACCCGCTCGTGTCGCTGCTCCCCGTCGATGTCGAGGGTCTCGAGATCGCAGCAGCCTCGGTGTTCGTGGACGATGCCCGGGAAGACGCCGCCGGTGTGCTGGCGGACACGGCGTCGAGTCTCGCTGCCGCCGAGCGTCGTCTCGACGACTTCGCGTCGAGCCTCCGGACCTGGACCAGGATCGCCGCCCTGCTCCTCGTGCTCATGGCGGTGTGGAGTGCCTGGGCGCAGTACCACCTCGTCGGCTGGGGCTGGCGGGCGTGGCGCACGAACCCGCCCGAGACCTGATCGAGCGGGCCACCGCAACACAGGTCGAGTGACTAGCCATCGTGCGGTCACCGAGGCTCACCATTGTCGTAATTCCCTGATGCGGGTACGTTTGTGGTCTGAGCGTTCGTCTCGTTGGTGGGGGCGAAGCGCCAGGTAGGGCTACAGCAGGTAGGGGGAAGCTCCTTGACCTTCGTGCGCGTGTGGATCGTCACGCTCGTCGTACTCGCCAGCACCCTGGGTGCGGTGGGATCCACCGCGCCTGCGCGTGCCGACGGCCACGTCTACGTCCACCCCGACAATCTCGCACCCGGCGGAACGGCCACCCAATCATCGACAGCATCCGGGGGTTGGACCGCCGACAAGGCGATCGACGGCAACGTCGGCGCCTGGGACGGGCCCGACGGCACGCCGCTGGTCACGCGGACGAACTTCGACGTGAACGCCTGGTGGCACCTCGACCTCGGTTCTGTGGAGAGCATCCCCGAGATCAAGGTGTGGCGCACCGAGTTCCAGCCGATCCTCGAGAACTTCTCCGTGTTCGTGTCGGACGTTCCCTTCACGTCGACGGACATCACCATCACCCGCAATCAGGCGGGGGTGACCGAGTACTCCTTCGGGGCGTCTCCGGACTGCACCCAGGCGACCTCCGACTGGTGGTGCCAGGCCGAGCCGTTCGAGCGGATCGCCCACAACGGCACCGGCCGCTACATCCGCGTGCAGACGCACGGCCAGGCACAGCTCACGCTGGCCGAGGTCGAGGTCGGAGGACCCTTCGACGAGATCTCGCCGGCGCCCGCCCCCCGCACCGTGGCCGATCCACAGAACGATCCCCAGCTCCCGTGGGGTTTCGAGGATCTCGGCCCGTCCCTCTCCACGAAGGAGGATCAGGAGGTGTGGGCGATCGAGCAGATCGGCGGGACGGTCTACGTGGGGGGCCGGTACCTCACCGTGACCAACACCCGGTTCAACCCCGGCTCGAAGGTCGTGCACGACCAGCCCTATCTCGCCGCTTTCGATGCGACGACCGGCGAGTTCATCGACTTCTGGCGGCCGGAGCTCGACGGTGCGGTGTTCTCGCTGGAGGCGTCGCCCGACGGCTCGAAGCTCTTCGTCGGCGGCGAGTTCACGAATGTCGACGGCATCCCGCACACGTCCGGTCTGGTGGCGCTCGATCCGCAGACGGGACATGTCGTCTCGACGTGGCGGGCGAGCCTGGAGAAGCGGCTCGTGATCGGACCACCCACGGTCCGCAACATGGTGATCGACGGCGGCTGGCTGTACGTGGTCGGCAACTTCACCAACGCCATCACGTTCCCGAACCTGAGCCCTGTCTCGGTGAAGAACGCGATCCGGGTGTCGACCAGCAGCGGGTCGATCGACTCGGGCTGGAAGCCGCTGGCGACCGGCGGTGCGGTGTGGGGCGTCGGCGTCGACGCCTCGCGCAATCGGGTCTACCTGGCGGGCAAGTTCACCTCCGTCAACGGCACGCCGGACTCGGCGTGGTTCCACACCGTCGACACGGCCACCGGTGCGAGCGTGGCCGGGCTGCAGCCCTTCACGTTCATCCACTCCCAGCGTGACCAGCGCGACGTGGTCGTCGCCGGTGATCGGGTGTGGGTGGGCGGTGCCCAGCACTACATCCAGATGCTCGATGCCACCGACCTCACGCTGCTGCGCGGCTTCTTCACGGGGAACGGCCCGCCCCCCGGCGGGCTCTCCGGAGGTGGCGACACCCAGGACATCGAGCTGGTCGGCGATCGGATCTACACGGCGTGCCACTGCTGGCTCAACGACGGTGCCGGCTCGAAACTCTGGGAGTTCGTGCCTGGCGGCGTCAACGAGCCGCTCGACTACGCCTACGGCAACATGGCGTTCGACGCCCAGACCGGCGACTACATCTCTCAGGTCGGTTCCGAGCCCGATGACTTCTCCGGCGTGCTCGGCGGCTGGGCGATCCATGGCGCCCCCGACGGCTGTGTCTGGTTCGGCGGCGACTTCATCACGTCGGGTCAGCCGCTGCCGAGCGGACTGGTGCGCCACTGTCCGCTGGATGGATTCACCGGGAGCAACCCACCTCCCATCACCGAGGCTCCGGCCGACACGACCAAGCCGAGCACGCCGACGGGCGTGACGGCGGTCGAGCGGGCCAATCAGCAGGTCGAGATCTCCTGGAATGCGTCGTCCGACAACGACGCTGTCGCCGGGTACTACGTCTATCGAGACGGTCAGCAGATCATCGGCACCGCAGGCACCAAGCTCCGCTACATCGAGATCCCCGGGGTCACCCACGAGTGGACCGTGCGAGCCATCGACCCGTCCGGCAATCTGTCGAACCTGTCGGCGTCGACCGGCCCATTCGCCATCGCCATCCCGGCGGGCTACCCCAACACCTACCTCCACGAGAACTTCGATCCCAGCGCCGGCCTCTTCGCCTACTCCGACGACACCTTCCGGGGCACGTCGGAGCCCGACTACGTCGAGGGCGTCTACGACCCCACCGGTGGCGGATCCATCGGTGGTGTCGGGGTGCGCGTGGGTGGCCGGCGTGAACGCAGGGCCGAACCTCGGCGACGATATCATTTAC
>CAYFYC010000012.1:27085-32544 GCA_964347305.1 uncultured Acidimicrobiaceae bacterium
ATCCTGGTAAAGTCGTCGACCAGGTCCTTACTGTCGACAACGACGACATCTTCGGCATGTCGGGTGGATGGTCGGCGTCGCTCGATCTGGCGAGCCCGACCGATCTCGAGCTGTCGTTCCGCACCAGGGTCGAGATCGCCTCGGCGTATGAGTTCGACGAGTGGATCGAGGCGCTGGTCGCCGTCGACGGCACGCTGTACGGCGTGCCCCCGAACGACTGGGTCGTGCAGATCGACGGTGGATGCACGAACTGCACGGTGAGCTGGGCCACCTATGTGCTGGATCTCGGCACGCTCGGGGCCGGCAGCCACACCGTCACCATCGGTGCCTACAACAACCGCAAGACCACCGAGACGGAGTCCGGTCAAGTGGCGATCGACGACGTGCAGATCGCCGGCCCGGCGCCGGGGGTGGCACTCACCAGTCCGACCGACGGCGACGTCGTCGCGGGTCTCGTCACCATCGGGGTCGGCGCCGACGATCTCGAGGACGCGGCCGGCACGCTGGACGTCGACGTGCGGATCAACGGAGGCGGCTGGCAGCAGGCCTTCTGGGATGCCGGTCTCGGTGTCTACACCCTCATCTGGGACACGACTGCGCTGCCCGAGGGTCCGGCAACGGTGGAGGCGCGCGCCGTCGACGGCGACGGCAACGCGTCGGCGACACCGATGGCGAATGTCACCGTGAACAACGAAAACGCGGCGCCCACCGCCACCATCACCAACCCGTCGAACGGTGCGACCGTCGGTGGGTCGGTGACGGTGCGAGTGCAAGCCACCGACGCCGAGGACGCGCCGGGCACGCTCGATGTCGAGGTGAACACGGGTCAGGGCTGGAAGTCCACGTCGTGGAATGCCGGGAATCAGCGCTACGAGTACGTGTGGGACACGACGCAGCAGTCGAACGGGGCCAAGACCATCCAGGCCAGGGCCACCGACTCCAACGCGGCCCAGACCAACGCGACGAGCATCGGGGTGACCGTCGACAACAACGTGGACGCCCCGCCGACCGTGGATCTCGTGACGCCGGCACCGAACACGGTCATCAGCGGGGACTACAGTATCAGGATCGCGGCGGGGGACGCAGAGGACGCCGACGAGACGCTGACCGTCGAGGTGGACTACGGCACGGGTTGGATGCCGGCGACATGGAACAGCTGGACGGGGCTCTTCCACACCAAGATCCTCAGCATCGACGAGGGGCTGCCCGATGGTCCGTTCGTGATGAAGGTCAGGGCCACCGACTCTGCCAACCAGACGACGCAAGCCGCGGACGTCCCCATGAACATCTCCAACAGCGCCTATGCGCAGTCCGTGTTCGACGACAAGCCGGTGATGTACTGGCGGTTCAACGAGAAGAGCGGCGACATGGCCGGCGACTCGCGGAAGGCCAACGACAACGGGGTGTACAACGGCGTCAATCCGAACTCCGGCACATTGCTCTCCGACGGCGAGCCCGGGACTGCGGCTCGCTTCGACGGCAACAACGACTGGGTGTGGCTGCCGAACCGGGCCGCCCTCAACACCGGTGGGCCCTACGAGCGACGCACCATCGAGTTGTGGTTCCGCGCCGACGACACCAACGAGCGGCAGGTGCTGTGGCAGGAGGGCGGGGCCGGGCGCGGCTTCAACATCTACCTGGCCGGCGACCGGCTCTATGCCGGTGTGTGGAATCAGGTGAACGACGATGAGACGACCCCGTTCCCGCCGTCCTTCGTCAGCTACGACGGCATCGTCGCCGGCGAAACGTATTTCGTGGCGCTGACGTTCACGTCGGTCGGTGACAAGCTCAGGCTCTTCGTGAACGGCGATCTCGTCGACAGCGACGGTGGCGTCGGCAGAGTGTTCGCCCACGTCGCCAGGAGCAGCATCGGTGGTGTCGACCAGGGCACGAGGTTCCACGACGGGACGAGCAACTGGAGCGGCTACTACTTCGACGGCAAGATCGACGAGGTCGCCGTCTACAACCGGACGCTGGGGCTCGCCGACATCGTCGAGCGGTGGGAGATCGGGTCGGGGATCGGCTGACGGCGGGCGGAACAGGTGGCCCTCGACCAAGCCGGCGGGCTCCGTCGGTAGGGTCGGGAGAGAGCCGCCTGAACGTACGGTGGCGAGAGGCGCATTCGCATGGTGTCGAGCCGCAGCCCTTCTGAGTCGAGCGACCGAGAAGTCGGCCCGATGGCCTCCTCGGTGAGCATCGAGCTCCCGGACGGAGTCGTCCTCTCCGCCGACGCTGGGCACCCGTCGGGAGCGACTCGTGGTCTCGTCGTCTTCGCTCACGGCAGCGGAAGCAGTCGCCTGAGCCCCCGAAATCGGGCGGTGGCGTCTGCGTTCCGGGCCGGCGGTCTGGCAACGCTTCTGCTCGATCTCCTGACACCCGACGAGGACGTAATCGACAGGGTGACGAGACAGCACAGATTCGACATCACTCTTCTGGGTGAGCGCGTCGCGACTGCGATCGACTGGTGTCGCGAGGAGATGCCTGGGGCGCCGCTCGGGCTGTTCGGCGCTTCGACCGGGGCTGCGGCGGCGCTGGTCGCGGCGGCTGCCAGACCCGGCGATGTGGCCGCTGTCGTGTCGCGCGGCGGACGCCCCGATCTGGCCGGCGCTGCGCTTGCCCACGTCGTTGCACCGACCCTGCTGATCGTCGGCGGCCGCGACGAGGCGGTGCTCGCCATGAACCGTGAGGCGCAGGCGCGAATGACCTCGGCCGACACCGCGCTCGAGGTGATCTCTGGCGCGTCGCATCTGTTCGAAGAGCCGGGAGCGCTGGGCGCAGTCGCCGACCTCGCCGTCGCCTGGTTTCTCGAGCATCTGGGGGGAGGCTGACGTCAGGGTCGCCATTGACAGCCTAACAAACGTTAGGTAGGTTAATCCTCGTGACCACGCTCACCACTTCCGGCCGCGACCGCATTCTCGAAGCCGCCGCCACGCTGTTCATCCGCAACGGATACGCCGAGACCTCGTTGCGCGACATCGCCGCCACCGCAGGCATGAAGGCGGGCTCGGTCTACTACCACTTCGCCTCGAAGGACGAGATCATCGAGGACGTGCTGCGCCAGGGCATGCTCGCCGTGGAACGTGCCTTCGACGTCGCCGCCGAGCAGGCCGCCGGGCTCGAGCCCGAGGAACGCCTGCGCATCCATGTCGCCGCCCACCTCGAGGCGCTCTTCGGTCATGGCGCCTTCACCGCGGCCCACGTCACGATGTTCCACACGGTTCCCGACGAGGTGCGGGAGGTCGTGGTCCCGCTGCGCGACGCCTACGAGGCGCGATGGGGTGACCTGCTGGACGAGCTCGCTCCGTCCCACGACCGGAAGCGGTCCGCCGTGATCTCACGGCTCATGCTGCTCGGAGCGATGAACTCGTCGCTCGAGTGGTACGACCCGGAGGGATCGCAGACCGTGGAGGGCCTCGCCGCCGAGCTGGTGTCCCGGTTCTGGCATGGCTTCGGGAGCACGCCGTGATGCGACAGATCGAGTCCCGGATCGACGTCGGCTCCGACGGCCATGCGACGAACCGGGCCGCCTATGCCGCCATGCTCGAAGAGCTTCGGGAACGTATGCAGTGGGCCATCGACGGCGGACCCAAGCGGGAGCGGTCGATCGAGCGGCATCTGGAGCGCGGCAAGGTCATGGTGCGGGATCGCATCGACATGGTGATCGACGACGGCTCGCCCTTCCTCGAGCTGTCGACCCTCGCCGGGTGGGGGCAGTACGACGACGAGGCACCGGGAGCGGGCATCGTCACCGGGATCGGGCTGGTCCACGGCGTGCCGTGGATGTTCATCGCCAACGACGCCACCGTGAAGGGTGGCTCGTTGCTGCCGGCGTCGATCAAGAAGCACGTGAGGGCCCAGGACATCGCCGCCGAGAACGACCTGGGCTGCATCTACCTGGTCGACTCGGGAGGCGCGTTTCTCCCGCTCCAGGACGAGGTCTTCCCGGACAAGGATCACTTCGGGGGCTCGTTCTACCGCCAGGCTCGGATGTCGGCATGCGGGCTCCCCCAGCTCTCCGTCGTGCTGGGTGGGAGCACGGCGGGCGGCGCCTACGTCCCTGCCCTGTCGGACGAAGTCGTCATGGTGGAAGGGATCGGTCGGATCTATCTCGGCGGGCCTCCCATCGTCAAGGCCGCCCTCGGCGAGATCGTCGAACCGGACGACCTCGGCGGCGCTCGGATCCACACCCATGTCAGCGGCGTCGCCGACTACATCGCCGCCGACGAAGCCGAGGCCTACGCCAAGCTCCGCGAGATCTGCCTGACCACGAACCGGCGCCGCATCGACGACCGCCAGTCGTGGCTCGATCGGATCGAGCCCGAGCCCCCGGCGCACCATCCGACCGAGCTGTACGGCGTGATCAGTGCCGATCCCCGGATCCCCTTCGAGGCGCACGAGATCATCGCCCGGATCGTCGACGGGTCGCGGTTCGCCGAGTTCAAACCCGACTGGGGCGAGTCGGTCGTCTGCGGCTTCGCCAGGGTGTGGGGGCACCTCGTCGGCGTGCTCGCCAACAACGGGATCATCTTCAACCAGAGCGCGCTGAAGGCCACCCACTTCATCGAGCTCTGCGAGCAGCGGCGCATTCCGCTGCTGTTTCTCCAGAACACGTCGGGGTACATGGTCGGGAAGGACTCCGAAGCCGCCGGCATCGCCAAGAACGGGGCGAAGATGGTCGCCGCCGTCGCCAACGCCACGGTTCCCAAGTACACCGTGCTCGTCGGGGGGTCGTACGGGGCCGGCAACTACGGCATGTGCGGCCGCGGCTTCAACCCGAGGTTCCTGTTCACCTGGCCGAACTCCCGCATCGCCACCATGTCGGCCGAGACGGCGCAGACGGTGCTGGTCGACATCCGGCTCGCCGGGCTGCGCGGCGACCAGACGTCCGAGGAGGAGATCGCCCGTCTGCGCGCCGAGGTGGCCGAGCAATACGAGACCCACTCCGATCCGTACTACGCGACGTCGCGACTCTGGGACGACGGCATCATCGACCCGGCGGACACCCGTGACGTGCTCGGGCTCTGTCTCGCCCTCGCCGCCATCCAGGACGAGCCGGCCCCCGGGCCTGGACTCGTGTACCGGATGTGACGATGCGGATCCTCGTCGCCAATCGGGGTGAGATCGCCCGGCGGATCATCCGCACCGCCCACCGGCTCGGGCACGAGACCGTGGCGGTCTACTCCGATCCCGATGCGGCGACACCCCACGTCGGCGAGGCCACGGTGGCAGTCCGGTTGGGCCCCGCATCCCTCGCCGAGTCGTATCTCTCCATCGACCGACTTCTCGCCGCCGCCGGCGAGACCGGCGCCGACGCCATCCATCCCGGCTACGGATTCCTGGCTGAGCGGGCGGAGTTCGCCGAGCGGGTCGAGCAGGCCGGACTCCGGCTGATCGGACCGCCCTCGTCCGCCATGGCCGCCATGGGCTCGAAGCTGGAGAGTCGACGGCTGATGCTGGAG
>CAYFYC010000012.1:32554-36405 GCA_964347305.1 uncultured Acidimicrobiaceae bacterium
CGCCATCCATCCCGGCTACGGATTCCTCAGCGAGAACGCCGAATTCGCCCGGGCCGTCATCGATGCCGGGCTGGTCTGGATCGGCCCCGACCCTGCCTCGATACGAGCCATGGGCTCGAAGATCGAGGCCCGCAGGCTCGCTGCCGACGCAGAGGTGCCGGTCATTCCCGGCTTCGATGGCTCGCAGGAACCCGCCGCGCTCGGCGCAGCGGCCGAGCGCATCGGCTACCCGGTGCTCATCAAGGCTGCGCATGGCGGTGGCGGCAAGGGAATTCGGATCGTGCGAGATCCCGCCGGTTTCGCAACCGGGCTCAGGGACGCTGTGGCCGAGGGGGAGCGGTTCTTCGGCAACGGAGACGTGATCGTCGAGCGCTACATCGAGCGCCCCCGCCACATCGAGGTGCAGGTCGTCGCCGACAGGCACGGATCGGTCGTCGACCTCGGCACACGCGAGTGCTCGGTGCAACGCCGCTACCAGAAGCTGCTCGAAGAGGCCCCCGCGCCGAACCTTCCCGACGCCACCCGCAAGGGGCTTCGCGAATCGGCCCGCCGGCTGGCCTCGGCGATCGGGTACGACTCGGCCGGCACCGTCGAGTTCGTCGTCGACGACATCACTGGTGACCACTTCTTCCTCGAGATGAACACCCGCCTCCAGGTGGAACACCCGGTGACGGAGGAGGTGACGGGCCTCGATCTGGTGGAGCTGCAGATACGAGCCGCACAGGAGGAGTCGCTTCCCGTGACCCAGGATGACGTGCGGCTGGGCGGGCACGCCATCGAGGCCCGGATCACCGCCGAGGATCCGCAGGCCGGGTTCGCCCCGAGCTCCGGGACGATCGAGCTGCTCGAGGTGCCGCCGAACGTGCGCTGGGAGTCGGCGGTCGAGACCGGCTCCGTCGTCACTCCGCTGTTCGATCCGATGATCGCCAAGCTCGTCGTCGCCGGGACGGACCGTGCCGGCACCATCGACGCTCTCAGAGATGCGCTCGACCGGTTGCTCATCGGAGGCGTTGTGACCAACACCGGGTTTCATCGCTGGCTGGTGGACCAGGAGAGTTACCTGGCGGCTCGCGTCACGACCCGCTTCGTCGACGAAGCAACGCTCCCCCGTCGTGACGATGACGCGGCCCTCGCCGTCGCAGCGCACGCCTGGTGGGACCACGGCGACGCGGCCGGAGCTGCATCGGGCGAGCCCTGGGCTGCGCTGCGTGACGCCCGGTTCACCCCCCACCTCCTACGCCGGACCCTCGGTCTCAGGGACCACGACGGAACGCAGCACGAGGTCGTGCGATCAGACACGACACCTCGCGACAGCGGATCGCTGTCGATCGACAGCCGCCGGGGCCTCGTCGTCGTGAACCTCGAGGGTCACAGCCACACCTTCCGCGTCGTCGATCGGATCGAGCGATGGTCGAGGACGGGCTCCGCATCCACCATCCCAGCCGACGCCCTCGTTGCTCCGTTCCCGGCCGGCGTCACCGAGATCCACGTCTCCCCAGGTGATCACGTGGCCGCAGGCGATGTCCTCGTCGTGATCGAAGCCATGAAGATGCTCCACTCACTTCCGGCCGACGGCGCAGGCACGGTGGCCGCCGTGCACGTCGCCGTCGGCGATCAGGTCGCAACCAACCAGGTCCTCATCACCTTCGAGGGCCCCGCGAAAGGAACCGAACCCGAATGACGCTGCGCAACGCCCAGATGACGGAAGACCTCGAGGCCATCTACCAGCAGACGGTCGAATTCGTCGCCAAAGAGGTGACGCCGCACGGCGACGCGTGGGAGGAGGCGGGCTTCGTGCCGCGCGAGGTCCTCCGCCACATGGGCGACCTCGGCATGTTGTCGCTGCGGGTGCCGGAGGAGCATGGCGGGCTCGGTCTCGGCATGGTGGCGTCCGCCGTGTTCTCGGAGGCGCTCGGTTCGTCGACCTACGCCGGCTTCGACGTGACGGTGCTCGCCCACACCGACATGGCTGTGCCCCATCTGCTCAACTCGGGCACCCCCGAGCAGCTTGCCCGCTGGCTTCCCGGCGCGATGTCAGGCGAGATCATCATGTCGATCGGCGTCAGCGAGCCCGACGCCGGATCCGACGTCGCCGGCATTCGCACCAAGGCCGTCAAGGAGGGCGACGGCTGGCGGATCAACGGCACGAAGATGTACATCACCAACGCGGTCCACGGCAACATGACGATCCTCGCCGCCCGCACCGACGACGAGAGCCGCTACGGGATCTCGATGTTCCTGCTTCCCGCCGACACCGAGGGCTTCACCGTGTCGCGCAAGCTCGACAAGCACGGCTGGCGCTCCTCCGACACCGCCGAGCTCGTGCTCGACGACGTCTGGCTCTCCGATGACCATCTGCTGGGGACCCCGCACCGCGGCTTCTACGAGATCAGGAAGAACTTCCAGAACGAGCGGATGGTGCTCGTCGGCATGGGGGTCGGCGCCGCACAGCGAGCGATCGACATGACGCTCGCCCACACCCAGCAGCGCAAAGCGTTCGGGGGGACGCTGTACGACCTCGGTGCGATCCGGCAGCGGATGGCGATGAACCAGGCCAAGCTCGATGCGGTGAGGGCCTCGATGTATCACGCAGCGTGGCTGCACGACCGGGGCGAGGACAACGTCAAGGAGATGTCGGGCGTCAAGGCCTTCGGCGCCGAGGCCATCAACCAGATCCTGTACGACTGCGTCCAGTTCCATGGGCTACATGCGAGAGACCCCGGTCGAGCGCATGGCCCGCGACGCCCGGTTGCTCCCGATCGGCGGCGGCGCCACCGAGGTCATGCTCGAAGAGGTCGCCAAACGCAGCTACATCTGATCAGCGGCTCCGGATCAGATCTTCCCTCCCTGGGGGAGGGGACATGGGGATGGGGTCCACGTCGAGTGCTGCTGTTCCTGGGTGGGTGATGGGTGGTTGTCGTGCTGTGATCATCGGCCCCGGATCAGATCTTCCCCTGGGCACGGGGAGGAGGGGTCTCCGCGGAGATCTCCGCCGATCGGGCGGGTGTTGGGTCGTCTGGAAGGAAAGCCCGGCCCGGGCACCGGGGCGGACGATCCTCTCCGGCCAGGCCGTCGAGCCGGGGGTAGGCTCGCCTCACCAGCACAGGAGGAGATGGCGTGCCCAACCAGGTCGGCTACTTCGAGCTCATGGGTCCGGACGGTGAAACCCAGCGCGACTTCTACGCCTCGCTCTTCGGGTGGGAGCTCGAGGCGGTCCCGGGCTTCGACGCCTACTACACGGTGGGCGGTGACTCGATCGGGATGGGTGGTGGGGTCGGCAAAGGCCCCGAAGGCAACCCGAGCTACTGCGCCATCTACATCGAAGTGGACAGCATCGACGATCACCTCGCCCGCATCGAGGCAGCCGGAGGCACCACCGTGGTACCGAGGACGGTGATCCCCGACACCGTGATCTTCGCCATGTTCGCCGACCCGGCGGGCAACGTCGTGGGTCTGATGGAGTCGGGCGGCTAGACCCCTTCGGCGCCAATCCCTTGCGGTCGCGACAGGGGGTGGTGTCCGGGAACTACGCGGCGCAAGGGCGATACGCTCCGGTCCATGGACATCGTCGAAGTGCTCGGGCTGGACTCTTTGCTGGCGCAGCTCGTGCTGGCGATCGGTGGGGCGATGATCCTCGGCAACGGCTTCGCCATCTACCAGCACCGCCAGGGCAATGTCCCGAAGGGTGCCCAAGGAGTGTTCCGGGCGAGCCGTGCGTGGTGGCTCCTCGGAGTCGGTGTCGTGATCGCCCTCTGGGGCCTCATCAGCCTGGTTGCGGGATAGCTGCGGTCCGGCTGCGGGCGGTACACTGACCGTCCCCGCGGGTGTAGTTCAATGGCAGAACATCAGCT
>CAYFYC010000012.1:36415-41506 GCA_964347305.1 uncultured Acidimicrobiaceae bacterium
CGGCAAGACGCCCCAGAAGGCCGAAGGCGAGTTCCGCCCGACCCGGGCGTGGTGGCTGCTCGGCGTCGGCGTGCTCATCGCTGCCTGGGGCATCGCCAGCCTTCTCGCACGATGAGCGGCCTCGTTCACGCGGGTAAGATGCTGCGACCACGCGGGTGTAGTTCAATGGCAGAACATCAGCTTCCCAAGCTGAATACGGGGGTTCGATTCCCCTCACCCGCTCCACCCGGTCCCGAACGTGTGGACCGGCACGTCTGCGGTTCGAAGCTCAGAGGCCCCAGTAGCCGCGGATCAGCGGCACGTGGCGGGTGATCGCACCCTCGTCGTCGACGGTGGCCACGTGATAGGTGAGCAGTTTGCCTGCGTCGGTGGTCACCATCGCATCCCACAGGACCACGTCGCCCTCCTGGCGAAACGCGATGATCTGGTCGAGCCGATACGGCTTGTGGTTGTCGAGGTAGCGCTCCCAGAACCCGCGAATCGCAGCAGGTCCCTGGACCGATCCGTCGTGGCGCACGACGACGGCGTCATCTGCATAGAGAGCGGCAACGGCGTCGAGGTCGGGACCGGCCCAGGCCTCGTAGAGTCGATCGACCAGGTGTCGTGCGGACATGGCTTCGTGCATCCTTCTCGAGCTTCGAGACGACGATACCGGCTCCGATCACCGTGACCGCCAGACCGTCGGCGGCGTCGATCAGTGTGTCGGATGGCCGGCCATCTTGGGCTTCCGCAGGGCACCGACGTACACGCCGGTCAGCACGAGCGCACCACCCACCACGAGTCCCCATCCGATCCGCTCGTTGTCGAGCCAGGCGGAGTAGATGGCCGTGAAGATCGGAATGAGCACGAAGGAGTAGGCCGCCCGCGAGGCCTCCCAGCGCTGCGCCACCACAACGTAGAGCACGAAGACGATGACCGACCCGATGAACACGAGGTAGGCGATGGCCCAGATCGTTGCCGCTCGTTCGGGCAGCGCAAAGCTGCTGCCGGTGACGGCTGCGGCCGCGAGGAGGAAGACTGCCCCGGTCACCATGCCAACCGCGTTGAGAGCGATCGGATGTGTCGCAGGGAAGCGATGAATGATGACGGTGGCCTCGGCGAAACACGCCGCCGAACCGAGGAGGGCGAGCACCGAGAGGATCGGCGTCGAGCCGGGCGTGGCGGCCCCGGTCACGATGGCGATCCCGACGATGGCCAGGAGCGTGCCGAAGATCCCGGAGTGGCGTAGTCGTTCCTGGTGGTGGACCAGGGCGAGCAGCAAGGTCGCCAGCGGAACCACGGCGAGCAGTGTCTGCCCGATGCCGGCAGGAACTCGCTGCAAGCCGTAGTAGGCGAGCGCAAAGCCGGCCCCGAAGGTGAGGGCGCCGTAGAGCATCGCTCCTGTCAGGCCCTTGCCCCTTGGCATCGCGATCCGCTGCTGGAGCATGATCGCGAGCAGCACGATTGCTGCCAGCGAGAACCGGAGACCCGCGCCCCACAGCGGATCCAGCTCCCGGTTGCTGAAGCGAACGCCGACGGCGTTGCCGCCCGCCAGCACCGATCCGACGAAGAAGATCACCAATGTGACCTGGTCACGAGTCAGGTCCATCGCGTCCAAACGTACACGCGAGGGCTCGCCGTGTGTGGCCGGTTTCCGCGGTGCGCTGCTCGGTAGTGTTCCGGCATGTCGTCCTCCAAGCGGTACGCCACCGTGCTGTTCGATCTCGATCACACATTGCTCGATTCCGACACGTCGATGGCAGTGGCGTACGAACGCACGATGCTCGGCTTCGGCGTCGACCAGCCCTGGTCGCATCACCCGACGTTCGAGCGAATCAACGCCGGGCTGTGGGGTGCCGTCGAGCGCCAGGAGATCGGCCCGGAGGAGGTGCGGACGAGGCGATTCGAGCAGCTCGCCGAGGCGCTCGAGCTGACGGTGGATCCTGGCGCCATGGCGGAACGCTTCGTCCACGAGCTCGGCGCCAATGGTGACCTGTATCCGGGGGTTCGCGAGGTGCTGGAGGAGCTGCGATCCCGGGTGACGATGGCCATCGTCACGAACGGGATCGGTGAGGTGCAGCGAGCGAGGATCCATCGGCTTGGCCTCGAGCGCTACATGTCGGCGATCGTCATCAGCGGCGAAATGGGTGTGGCGAAGCCCGCACCGGCGATCTTCGATCTCGTGTTCGACGAGCTCGGTCGGCCCGAACTCGGCACGGCGCTCATGGTTGGTGATTCGCTGACATCCGACATGCGCGGGGGCGAGCGATACGGCATCGACACTGCGTGGTTCAACCCAAGCGGGTCACCGCTGCCGGATGGTCGTTTCGTCACGCACGAGATCGGGGACCTCGCCGAGCTCTACGATCTGGTCGAGCCGGTGAGGGAGCCAGCATGAACACCTCGAACGATCGCACGCAGGCCGGTTCTCTGCTCTCCGTCAATGTCGCTCAACCCAAGCTGGTGCAGCACCACGGTCGCGAGGTCATGACCGGCATCTTCAAGAAGCCGGTGCTCGGCCGCCGGCGGGTCGAGGGTGGAACCGTGGCCGGCGACGGTCAAGCCGACCGGCGCCATCACGGCGGTGCATACAAGGCCGTGTATGCGTATGCGACCGAGGACTACGCATGGTGGTCAGGCGAGCTGGGTCGGGTCCTGACGCCGGGCACGTTCGGCGAGAACCTGACGACCGCCGGTGTCGACATCGGAGCCGCCCACGTCGGTGATCGCTGGCACATCGGCTCGGCCGTTCTCGAGGTGGGCGAGCCCCGAGTGCCGTGCTTCAAGCTGGGCATCGCCATGTACGACCAGGGATTCCCGGAGCGGTTCGCCGCGGCGCGGCGTCCCGGCACGTATCTGCGCATCCTCGAAGAGGGCGAGCTGGGTGCGGGCGACTCCATCGACATCGAACCGGTGCACGGGCCCTCGATCACGATTCGTGAGTTCGCCGACGCCTTCCACGACGGCGCCGGCGTCGACCGCCTGGCATCCATCCGCCTCGTGTCGCCGGCATGGCGGGAGTGGGCGGAACGCCGGCTGGGCCGTCGTAGCCGCTGATCTGTCCGGTCACCGGTCGCTCGGGTAGATGCGGTAGTCGTCCGTGAGCATGCGGCCGAGCAGGAAGACGCCGATCGACACGACGAGCCCCACCCCGGCGGCGATGCGTGTCGAGACGGACCCGTCGGGCGGTGAGCTGAGGAAGACGATCGAGACGAGCGCGCCCATCGTCGAAGCGATGAGCAGGATCGCCCCGACCATGTAGAAGGCCCACATGGAGACGGCCGAGACCGTCGACTCGTCACGATCCATGCGCGCCGCCCAGCGATTCCTGAAGCCGCTGCTGTTCCGGGACCAGTTCATGTCTCCTGTTCAGGCTACCCCGGAGCCGGTGTTCCGGTCAGTGGCAGGTCTCCGAGCCCGAGTCGAGGACGTTGCCTGCGATGTCGATGAACTGCCACGCGAACGTGGTGTCGGTCACGTCGAGCCGGAGCACACCGAACTGCGCCTCGGTGTGCTCGGCCGTCGCCCATGGTGTCGTTGGGGGATCGTGCACCGAACGGCCCCCTGTGCCGACGATGAACTGACGCAGCCCGGCGGCGTCGGCGGCGCCGGCGGCATCCATTGGTGCGTACCGCTGATAGATGTGGGAGTGTCCGACGAGCACCATCTCGGCGTCGTGATCCATGAGCGCCTGCCAGAGCGCTGCCGTCTTGAGGTCGGTCTGTTGGTTCTGGAAGTACATCGGGTGATGCCACTGGGCGATCGTGCAGGTCGCGTGTGATGCGGCGAGCACGGACCGCAACCAGGTCTCCTGTGGCGATCCGACCTCGCACCCACCGATCTCGCTGCAGTTGCTGTTGAGCGAGATGATCTGCCAGTTGCCGATCGTCACCTCGTGGTAGCCCTCGTTCGGGTCACCCGCGGCCGCACCGAAGTAGTTGAAGTACCCGTTGGCACCCTGCGTGTTGTACTCGTGGTTGCCTGGCGCCGGGATCGTGTCGGCCTTGAAGCGGCCCCAGGTGGGGTCGTAGCAGTCATTGAATTCCTTGAGCTTCCCCTGCTCGTAGACGAGGTCGCCCGGTGTGATCGCCTTGATCGGGCCCTCGTTGGTCTGGACGTCGACGACGAGGTCGGACGTCAACGTGTCGAAGGTGTTGTCACAAGTCGAGATGTCGCCGGCGACCATGAAGATCGGATACCCGCCGGGCGGTGGGGGCGGCGGCGGTGGAGGTGGGGGTGGCGGGGGCGGCGCATCCGCGTCGATCGCAGCATGGTGCTCGGCGACCTCGGAGGGGAGCAGGGCCCGGTTGTAGATGGTGACCTCGTCGATCACTCCGTCGAAGAAGAAGCCGAGCGTCGACCCCGAGGTGAGATCGTGGAACCGTGCGGCGTTGTACATGCCACCGATGCCTGCCCGTGACCCATGTGGATGGAGGCGTCCGATCCCGCCCTGCGAGCCCCGCTCCACGCCATCGACGAAGAGGGTGAGCGCGTCGGCGCTCCGGCTCAGCGAGAGCACGACGTGATAGGTCTGGCCAGGAACGATCGGGTGACTGAGGAACACCGGGCCGGCCACCCAGGGCGTGTCGGCGGTGGCGTCGTCCGCCGTGTTCCAGGCCCCGGCATAGAGGGTGTCCGCCGCGACGTAGATCGAGATGCCGCGGGTGATCCCGCCCTGCTCATACAGCACCTGTCGACCGGTCGTGGTGTCCGCACGGAAGAGCAGCTCGACGGAGCGTTCGTCGATGTTCGAGAGGTTCAACACCGAGCTGCTCTCGATCTGCACGACGCCGTCGATGCCGTCGAACTCCACGGCCGGATCCGCGTCACCGAGGCCGGGCACACCCAACGTCACTCCGCCGGTGTACGTGCCATCGACACCGCTGACGGCGTCGACGGCCACGGCGCCGGTCAGCTCCCCGAGCCTCCACCAGATGAGCGGATTGTCGCCGTCGACGACCTCGCCATACGTCGGACCGGGCGGCTGAGTCGTCGTGGTCGTCGTGGTGGGTGGCTGCGTGGTCGTGGTGGTGGTCGTTGGCGGTTGTGTGGTGGTGGTGGTCGTCGTGGTGGGTGGCTGCGTGGTCGTGGTGGTGGTCGTTGGCGGTTGTG
>CAYFYC010000012.1:41606-53416 GCA_964347305.1 uncultured Acidimicrobiaceae bacterium
TGGTGGTGGTGGTCGTCGTGGTGGGTGGCTGCGTGGTCGTCGTCGGAGGGGGAGCGTCACCGGTCCGGACGAGGTAGGCCACCTGCTCCGTGACGTGGCGGCGTTCGGTGTCCTTGACGTCGTCCTCGTCGACGAAGAGGCGGATCTCGGTGCTGCCGTCCCAGCCCGGTTCGAGCACGCTCCACGAGCCCTCGCTCCCGTCCATGCCGGTCTGTGCGATGACGACCTGATCACCCAAAGCCGGCAGCGAGTACGCCGTCACCCCGTTGTCGGCACCGCGTACCGTGTCGGGACCCACGCCGGCTGCGAAGGTCGAACCGTGGGCAGCGAAGGCGCCGCTCTCGAAGACCATGTAGCCGACCGTCTCGGCAGCCCGGACCGAGTCGGAGTCCTCGCCGACGTGCTTCCCAACCCGGAGAGCGTCGTCGGGGGATGTGCGGGGGGAACTGCCGCGGGACCAGAACACCGACCAGTCGGGATCGTTGAACGACATGACCTGGCCGATGACGACCGGGTCCGCATACGGGTTGCCGTAGGTGCGTGCGTCGCCGTCCCAGCGGCCTTTGCCTCCGGTCAGCGTCGACGTGTACTTCACGGCTTCCATCGTCACGCCGTCACCGGCCGAGGTGTACACGCCCACCTCGGCAACCACCCAGCGGACCGCCACGGTCGGGACCGCGACGCCCGCAGGGCTCTGTACCTTCACGTCGAAGGAAGACCCGGATGCATTGCGGACCCGCGTCACCAGCGGCGTCGTGGCGGTGTCGTATTCGGGAACGGCGACGACAACCATGTCGGTGTAGGTGTCGGTGAGTTGCACGGTCTGCCACGCATCACCGACGCTCGGTGCCACCCCCATGACGAGCTGGGGCCCGCCGACCGCTGCAGCGGGCGAGGTGATGAGCGGCAGCAACGCCACGATCGTCGCGACGAAGACCCCGATTGCTGGTCTGATCCACCGGCTGCGAAGCGCCACCGGCTCCCCCTGTGTGGTGTTCCTGGGGGAACCGTAGCTCCGATTCGCGCGCACAGCCACCGGTTTGTCACCTAGCGTGGTCGACATGACCAGCTTCCCGACCCCAGACATGGCATTGACGACGATCCTGGTCGTGACCGACATCGAGGCTTCGGTGCGCTGGTATCGAGATGTCCTCGGGGCCGAGCTGTACCGCGAGTACGGGGGAACATCGGCCGTGTTCGACTTCAACGGCACCTGGCTGCTCCTCGTCACCGGCGGCGATCCCACCGAGGACAAGCCCGATGTCACGTTTGCCGCACCTGACGATTCGACCCGCGTGGCGCATTCGTTCACGATCCGCGTCGGCGACTGCCAGGCCGCCTACGCGGAGTTGCAGAGCCGAGGCGCCGAGTTCCTCACTCCGCCACACGACTGGGGCGCCGAGATCCGTTGCTTCTTCCGCGATCCCGACAGGCATCTCTTCGAGATCAGCGAGGTCCGCTGACGTTCGGTGAGCAGACGGCTGCTCGGTAACCTCGCGCCATGCCGAGATCCGTGCAGATCGTGAGGGTGTTCACCAGGGGGAAGGCGGGCGGCAACCCGCTCGGTGTCGTCAACGACGTGACCGGTCTCGAGGATCACCAGATGCAGGCAATCGCCCACGAGCTGGGCTTCTCGGAAACCACGTTCGTCGATTGGGAACGCGGGGACATTCCCGACGTCCGCATCTTCACGCCCCAGGTCGAGATGGAGTTCGCCGGCCACCCCCTCGTCGGCACGTCCTGGGTGATCAACGTGCTCGGCCCGGGTGGAGTCGCCGAGATGCGGTGCCCGGTCGGGATCGTCACCACGCGGGTCGAGGGCGACCTGGCGTGGATCGACACATCGCTCGGGCAGGCGGTCACGCGAGAGGGCGAGGAGATGGTCATGCGAGCCGGGCTCCCATCGCCTCACAGATGCTGGACGGTGACGATGCCCAAGCCCTATGTCGTCGCCGAACTCGATGCTCCCGAAACCGTGACCGCGCTGTCTCCGGACCTCGACGTCGTTCGCGAGACCTTCGGGTTGCTGGCGTTCGCCCGCTCCGGTGGTCCGGTGCGGTCTCGGTTCTTCGCTCCTGCAGGTGGCGTCGACGAGGATCCGGCCACGGGAAGCGCTGCCGTGGCCCTGGCCGCCGCCTTGTCGTCGGAGGGCGAGACCGAGGGCTCGCTCGAGATCGCACAAGGCGAGGAGATCGGTGCGCCCTCGACGATCCACCTGAAGTGGGCGGGTGGGACCGCTTCCATCGGCGGCACGGTCGTGCGTGACGAAGCCCGGTTCCTCGAGACCTGACGGTCCGGCGCCGGTCAGACGGCCACGTCGCGCCGCTCGAAGCTCCAGAGGGCGGCGGCGAAGAGGACTGCGATCACCGCGATGAGCACGCCCAGCTCGGGCCCCACTCCGGCGTCGAGCGGCTCCGTCTCCAGGAACCAGAAGAACGGCGTGAACTTCTGCATCCAGGCCAGTTCGCTGATGATCGGGGCCAGCCCGTTGATGAACCACGTGCCGAGCACCAGCCCGGAGCTGACACCCATCACCGTCGCCCGCCTGGCGCCGAAGCCCGAGAGGGCGAGGGCGGTGGTGCCGAAGACGAGCCCGAGGATCGTGACCCCCACGGTTGCACCGAGGATGTTCGGCAGACCCAGCCCGGTGTCGACGAGCGGGTCGAGCACCGCCAGGATGACGCCCACCGTCACCGCCAGCCCGAATGTCAGAACCGCCATCGCGGCGAACGATTCGAGCAAGATGCGAGACCGAGACACCGGCTGAGCGAGGAGCAGGTCGAGGGTGCCGTCCTTCTCCTCGCCTGCGATGGCTGCGGTGCCCATCGACACGGCGAACAGACAGATGACGATGGCGCCGATGCTGGCGTAGAGCCTGCTGTTGAGGAACCCCGAGGGGGTGAGCAAGGCCGCCGAATCGCTCGATCCGAACAGGCTGAGGATGCCCTGGGGGAGATTCTCGAGGAGACGCTGGAAGTCTTCGGCGCTGTCGGCCAGCGACGGCCAGAAGCCGGCCGTGAGCAGGGTGAGACTGCCCAGACCGATGGCCCACCACACATAGCCGCGGCGGCGCTCCCAGATGGCCTTGGCGAAGACGCTACTCAGCATCGTTCGCTCCGTAGTAGGCGAGGAAGGCTTCCTCGAGATCCCCGTCCTCGGCGATGAGGCCCGTGACCTCGTAGCGGGCTGCGGTCTTGACGACGGCGTCCACGGAGCCGGTCACGATGAGGTCGATCCCGTGCGTCCCGTCGCCGTGGGCGGCGGCGGACACCACGCCCTCGAGTTGTGCGAAGACCGCGGTGTCGACGGGTGTGGCGAACTGGAGCGAGATGCGGCGCCGGGCGAGGTACTTCATCTCGGCCACGGTCTCCACGGCGACGAGCCTGCCACTGCGAATGATGGCGGCGCGGTCGGCCACGCGCTCCACCTCGGGCAGCACGTGAGAGGACAGGAAGACCGACGTGCCGGCGTGCTTCCGCTCGTCGAGGATCGCGTAGAACTCCTGCTGGATGAGCGGGTCGAGGGCGTTGGTGGGCTCATCGAGGATGAGCACCTCGGGGTCATGCATCAGCGCTGCGACGAGCCCGAGCTTCTGCCGGTTCCCCGACGAATAGGCCTCGACGCGACGGCTCAGATCGAGCTCGAGCCGTTCGGCGAAGTGGTGTGCTCGATCGATGCCGTCGAGATCACGCAGTGAGGCGAAGAACCCCAGCATCTCCTCGCCGGTCATCGCGTCATACATGGCGAGCTCGCCGGAGAGATACCCGACCCTGCGCCGTATCTCGAGTGAATCGCCACGCGTGTCCAACCCGAGGACGCTCGCCGAGCCCCGGGTGGGCCGGATCAGATCGAGGAGGAGCCGGATGGTCGTCGATTTGCCTGCGCCATTGGGACCGAGGAAACCGACGATCTCGCCCTGCTCCACGGTGAGGTCCAGGTCGATGAGCGCCTCGACGTCGCCGTAGTGCTTGGTGAGGCCGGTGGTCTCGATGACGGCAGTCACCGGGTCAGGCTACCGATTCGGCGGCCGGGCCGAGAGCTACCCTTCGCGGCACATGACGGTATGCGCTCACAACCACGATCTGTTGGCGCCCCCCGTGGTGGCGCATCCATGAGCGGCGCTTCGTCCGCTCCCGCCTCCTCGGCGAACCTGGGCCCGGGATTCGACGCGCTCGCCATCGCCCTCGACCTGCGATGCCACGTGACGGCCGAAGCGGCCGACGAGTGGGAGATCCACGAGAGGGGCGAGACGTTCACCCCGAAGCCCGGTGACCTGGTCATCCGGGCCGTCGATGCGGCCGTCGGCCGCCCGGTGCGGCTCACCATCGACAACGACGTGCCCCGCTCGCGTGGTCTCGGATCCTCGGCCGCGGTGACCGCGGCCGCCGCCTGCGCCGCGATGCGTGCAGTCGGTGGCGACCCTGGACGCGACGAGATCTTCGAGATCGTCTCCGAGCTCGAAGGCCACGGTGACAACGCAGCCGCCGCCGTCCACGGCGGCCTCGTGCTGGCCACATCGACGACGTGGCGCCGGCTTCCCCTCGCCGACAGCTTGCGCTTCGTGGCGGCGATTCCCGATGATCACCTGTCCACCCACCTGGCCCGGGCCGCCTTGCCGGCCGCGATCAGGCTCTCGGCCGCGGCGCGTAGCATCGGTCGGATGGGGTTTCTCCTCGACGGGCTGCGCACGGGCGATCCCGAGTCGCTTCGTCTCGCCACCGGCGACGAGTTGCACGAGCAGCATCGCGACCATCTCTCGCCGATCACCCGGCGTCTCATCGAAGCCGGGTTGGAAGCCGGTGCGTTCCATGCCGCCTGGTCGGGCGCCGGGCCGACGGCGCTCATGATCACGGACGCCGCGCACATGGACGACGTCCTCGAAGCCGCCGAGAAGACGCTCGACGGAACGGGAGTCGTCATGGTCCTCGACGTCGACCACGAGGGTCTGCTCTAGAGCGTCATCCGAATCTGGCGTCGAGGGCGCGTGCGATGCGGTCGCGGGCCTGCCGGTAGTCGTGGATGGAGCCACCGTAGGGATCCGAGATGTCACGTCCCTCCGGATCGAGCAGTTCCGTCCGGTCGGCCAGGTCGGGTCGGGCCCGCAGGATCGTGTCGAGATGGTCGGCGGTCATGACGTAGACGACGTCCGGATCCTCCGCCGCAACGGCCGATTCGAAGGGGCGCGCCACGTGACCGTGGTCCTCTATGCCGATCTCTTTCAGCGCTTCCCTGGCGGGGTCCGTCATGTCCCACCCCGTCATCGCCCATGTCCCCGAGCTGTCGAAGGTGTGAGCCGAGCCGTAGTGATGGCGAGCGATGAGCTCGGCCATCGGAGATCGGCAGATGTTGCCGGTGCAGACGAAGGCGACGTGCACGATGGCTCAGCGCGGCGGCGGTGTGCCACCGACGCGACGCACCAGCTCGTCGAAGAGGACGCTGGCCTCGACGTCGCCGCCGGCATGGAGATACTCGGGGTGCCATTGCACGGCGAGGAGCGGCCAGGCGTCGCCGACCGGCTCGATCGCTTCGACGACTCCGTCCTCGCCCCACCCGACCTCGATGAAGCCGGGTGCGATGCGGCGCACGGCCTGGTGATGGATCGAGTTGACCTTCAGTTCCGTCGTGCCGAACAGCGTTGCCAGCTCGCAGCCCGCAGCGAGGCGGACCGGCTGATGTCGCTGGAAGGCGCCATCGCCGAGCACGGCGTGCTCCGTGCCGTATTCGCCGGGGATGTCCTCGACGAGAGATCCGCCGAACGCGACGTTCACCACCTGCATCCCGCGACAGATGGCCAGCGTCGGCATGGCCCGTGCAGAGGCACGACGGGCGAGTTCGAGCTCGAAGAGGTCTCGCGACTCGTGGATGTCGTACATGGCGTCGTTGACGGCGCTGTTGTAGAAGCGGGGATGGATGTCGCCACCACCTGTGAGGACCAGCCCGTCGAGACGATCGAGCAGCCGATCGATGTCGTCGCCGTTCACCGGCGCGAGCAGGATCGGCACCGCCCCTGATGCGGCCACGGCGTCGCGATAGGTGTGTTGCAACGTGTCGGCACCCAGCTCGCCCCCCGACGTCTGGACCTGCTTGGGGCGCGTTGTGATGCCGATGATGGGACGCATCGAGCCATGCTAGCGGTGCGTCGTACACGCTCAGTGGTCGTTTCCGGATGGTGCGGCTTGCGCAGCACCCTGCGATCCGCGAACCTAGGGGTGGCTGCAGCGCCGGGGGGAACCGTCCGCGCCGCCGCCCCCCAACACGATTTCCGCACACTCGCGAGGTTTGGTCATACATGGGATCGCTGGTCAAGAAGCGCCGTAAGAAGATGTCGAAGCACAAGTACCGCAAGCGGTTGAAGCAGAATCGACACAAGCGCAAGAAGTGAGCAGCGAGCCCCGGGATCTCCCGGGGCTTGTTCGTCGTGGTCGCTCAGAGGGCGACGGCGGCGGCGACGATACCGAGCGACAGCAGCAGGATCACGCCCTGGATGGCACCCCGTAGCGCCGGCGACGTGCGCCGCGCCGTGACCTGGTGAACCGCGGCCAGAGCCACGACCACCACCACCAGGCCGAGTTTCAACGACAGCGCCGACGCGCCCCAATCGATCCCGAGTCGGACGACCTGCCACACGCCGGTCACGACAGAGAGGGTCATGGCGGTCCACGACACCCGTCCGAACTGACGAGCCATCGCCCGCAGGAGCTCGGTGGAGCCCCCGTTGTGGCGCACGATCGGCACCAGGGCGCCGAGCGTGAGCAGACCGCCCACCCAGACGGCGGCTGCGATGAGATGGATGAACCTCAGAACCCCGTCGAGGGTCACTGCTGGTCCCGCAGGAAGGTCTCGATCTCGTCGACGAGCTCGCCGGTCAGCGACGGATCGAGCTGCACCGGCTCGTCCTCGCTCTCCTCCAGATCGGCGATGTACTGGCCGAGGTCGGTGGACGACTCGATGGCGTCCTTCACCCGGGCCAGGTATTCCTGGGTGATGTCTTCGAGCTCGGTGACGGGGAGCACGAGGCCGAGCGCGAGCATCGTCTTGCTCAGCAGCGCCAGCATCGACTTCGGGTTCGGGTTCGCCGCCAGGTAGTGGGGGTTGGCCGCCCAGAGCATGCACGCCGGGGTCCCCTCCTCCTTGAAGGCCTCGTGGATGACGCTGACGATGCCGGTGGGGCCCTCGTATCCGGAGCTCATGAGCCCGTAGCCGTCGACGTCGAAGCCGGCGCTGCCGACGCCGAAGACGGGAACGGGGAGGGTGTGGGCGACCTGGCCGATGAACCCGCCGAGGAGAACCGCCTTCTCGACACCGCACTCGGCGAGGACCGATGTCACCGTGCGGCCGTACGTGCGCCAGCGATGGGATGGCTCTTCGCCGAGCACCAGGACGAGGTCGTGTTCCTGCTCGGGAAGTCGCGCCGCGAAGAAGCGGGTGGCCGGCCACGTGAGACCCCGCTGGCCGGTCTCGTCGATGCCGACGTGGGGACGGTGGGCCTGGAAGTCGTAGAACTCCTCCGGGTCGATGGCGGCGAACGCCTCCTCGGCGCCGAGCTGCTCGGTGAGGTAGGTGACGACGCCGGAGGCCGAGTCGCTGGCGTCGTTCCAGCCCTCGAAGGCGAGCACGGCGTAGGGGCGTCTCAGCTGCGGCGTGTGAAAGCGTCGTATCGAGTCCACGCCCCCAGGCTATATCGTCTCGGGCAGTTTCTCGTCGGGAACCGGTTGTGGCGTGCCGGGCGTCCCACGTACATGATGCGAAACATGAAGATCTCCTGGCTCCTCGTCCTGATGCTCGTCGCCACCGCCTGCGGGAGCGACGCCGACCCCGACCCCGAGCCCTCGGGCAACCCGGTCGGAGTGGAATGGCGGCTCCGCAACCTGGCCCTCGACGGTGTGACCGTCGATCTCGCCGGCGTCACCCCCTCCATTCGCTTCGAACCCAGCGGCGACGCCGGTGGCACCAACGGGTGCAACAGCTACGGCGGCAGCTACACGCTGTCGGGCGACTCGATCTCGTTCGGCGCCATGTTCCAGACCGAGATCGGCTGCGAGCCGGCGGTGGCCGCGGCCGCATCGGCGTGCATGGCGGCGCTCGGTCGGATCGATCGCTGGAGCGTCGGTGATGGCACGCTCGTCCTCTCTGCATCCGACGGATCGGCGGCACTCGAGTTCGTCGAGCCGCCACCGGTGATCGACGCTTCGCTCATCGGGTCCTGGCTGCTCGACAGCATCGGCGACGCCCAGGTCGTGTCGTCGATCGTCGCCGGCACCGAGCCCACGCTCGACATCACCGACACCGAGATCAGCGGTTCGACCGGCTGCAACTCGTTCTTCGGGTCCCTCAACTGGGACACCGACGGCACCTTCCGCGTGAGCGAGATGGGCTGGACCGAGATCGGATGCGAGCAGGGCATCATGCGGCAGGAGCAGGCGATCCTGGAGACGCTGCTCGACGCCACGAGCTTCCGGATCGAAGGCGACCGGCTGTTGATCGAGACCGCCGGCGGCAACCGGTTCCTGCGCTACGCCTCGGCCGGCTGAGGCGCGGCCAGTTCCTCGAAGATCTTGGCGATACGGCCGGTGCACGTCTCGTCCTCGGCCGGTGGAACGAGCCGCACGAGCTCCTGTGCGGCGGTGTTGATGGCGGACCCGGCCGGGGAGTCCGGATGCGCACGGGCGACCGGGTTGCCCTCGTCCCCGCCGTCCACGACGAAGGGGTCGAGCGGGATCTTGGCGACGAGCGGCACGGCGAGCTCGTCGGCGAGCTCCTGACCGCCGCCCGACCCGAAGAGGGCATAGTGCTTGCCGTCCTCGTTGGTGAACCCCGACATGTTCTCGATGACGCCCACGACCGGCATGTGGGAGCGACGGGCCATGTCGGCCACCCGGGCCGCCACCTTCTGTGCCGCCTTCTGCGGGGTCGTCACGACGACCATCTCGGCCTGGGGGAGCAGCCGGGACAGCGCCATCTGGATGTCGCCGGTTCCTGGCGGCATGTCGATGACGAGGTAGTCGAGATCCTGGGGCCAGGCCACGTCCTTGAGGAACTGCTCGAGCGCTTTCGACAGCATCAAGCCGCGCCACATGAGGGCGGTGTCCTCGTCGCCGACGATGAGGCCGGTCGAGACCACGTGGATGCCCTGGACGACGGCCGGCTGGATCTTGCGGTCCTCGTTGGCGGTGAGCCCGGTGTCGAGACCGCCCAGCATGCGCGGAACCGAGAAACCCCAGATGTCGGCGTCGATGAGGCCCACGGAGAAGCCCTGATCGGCGATGGCGACGGCGAGGTTCACGGACAGCGACGACTTGCCGACGCCGCCTTTGCCGCTGCTCACCGCGATGACCCGGGTCAGCGGGCTCACCATCGTCGGCTCGGCGTTCTCCCTCGCCCGCAGCCGCACCTTCTCCATGAGCTCGGTGCGCTGCGAGCCGGTCATGGCGGTGACCTCGACCTTGACGTCGTCGACGCCACGCATCGCCAGCACCTTGCGGACGACATCGGTCTCGATCTGGTCCCGCATCGGACATGCGGCGATGGTCAGGGCGATGCCGATGGTCACGACACCGCCGTCGATGCTGATCCCGCTCACCATTCCCAGATCGACGATGTTGCCGCCCAACTCGGGATCGATGACGCCACGGAGGGCGCCTTCGACGGCATCGTGCGAAACGGTTGGGACGGAGTTCATGTCCCGCATGGTATATGCCGATGGATCCTTGAACGGCCGGGCAGACAGCGCACGGCCTCGTCGTATACTGTCTGCTGACCAGCAACTCCGGGTGCGCGACCGCTGCCGCCCGCCAGAGGAGATGAACCGAGATGATCACCAACGAGTCCGCCACCGAGACCCCCGTCGCCGCTCCGCCGATGCTCACGGCATCCGCAGCTGCGAAGGTCCGCGAGCTCATCGAATCCGAAGGTGATCCCGAGCTCGCGCTGCGTCTCGCGGTCCGCCCCGGCGGATGCTCCGGCTTCTCCTACGACATGTTCTTCGACACCAAGGTGGAGGAGAACGACATCGTCACCGAGACCGACGGCGTCCGTCTTCTCATCGACAACGAGAGCGTGACGATGGTCGGCGGCGCCACCATCGACTACAAGGAGATGGGTCTCCAGGGCAGCGGCTTCGCCATCAACAACCCCTCCCAGACGCGTTCGTGCGGGTGCGGTCAGAGTTTTTGTTGATTTCGCTTCGCCTCGGAAGGCGAAGCGAGCTGCTGGTTTCGGCCAAACGCAAGCGTTTGTCCGAGCGGTCGCTTACGACGGCTCCGCCGTCGACGCTCTGTTTGAAGCGCCTCTCGGCGCTGCTCGTTTCCTCGGTCGGGGCGCATGTCCCCTCCCTCGCTGACGAGGGGGCGGCCAGAGGCCTTTCCCCCTCGAGCACCCCCTGTCTCGCTCGTTTCGCCCGCATCGCAACCACGCGCAACATCGGCCGACGCAGACACCTGCGCGATCACCTCTGTCGCGTCAATGGGGTGGATTCCAGGCGAGCCCGCCAGGGCGAGCCACGTACGGTCTCAAGCACCCGGCGGCAGCTGTCGGCTGGGCGCCAGGGGCCGACGACAGAGATGGTCGCGGCGAGCCAGCCAACCATGTGACAGCGAGCCACCCGATTCTGTCCGGAACCCCTACCCTGCGAGCGTGATGACTGGGGAACGGCGATTCAACGCGCCCTCTTGGCGGAACACGGCTCTGGAGGTGGGGTCCGTGGTTGAGATGGGGGCGCATCTGGCGTCGTTGCGGTGGTTGCGGAAGCTGCCGAAGGGGGACGGGCACCCGGTCATCGTGTATCCGGGGTTCATGGCGACGGATGTGTCGACGGCGCCGTTGCGGCGGGTGCTGCGGAAGCTCGGGTACGAGGTGCATGCCTGGAAGCGGGGACGGAACATCGGTCCGACGCCGGCAGTTCGGTCCGGCATCGTCAAGCAACTGCTCGAGGTGAATCGTCGCTCGGGGCGGCGGACGTCCCTGATCGGATGGTCGCTCGGTGGTCTCTATGCGCACCGCATGGCTGGGCTCCATCCGGACATCGTGCGTCAGGTCATCACCCTGGCGAGCCCGGTGCGGATGCTGCACATCGACCATTCACGGGCCACGCCGCTGTACGACGCCCTGGACCGGTTCCACGATCCGAACGTCGATCGCAATCGCCACTACGCCCGGCCCGACGTGCCGTCGACATCGCTCTACACCAAGACCGACGGGATCGTGCACTGGGAGTCGTGTCTGCTCGACCCGGCGCCGCACACCGAGAACATCGAAGTGCTCGCCACCCACATCGGGATCGGCCACAACCCGGCGGTCCTCGCCGTGATCGCCGACCGGCTCGCCCAGACGGGGGAGTGGGCGCCGTACGTGCCGACGCCTTCGACCGCCCGTTTTGTTCGCAGCGGCCAGTCGATCTGACCGGCTCGGGCGCCGACCGGCAGTGGCGCCGACCGGCAGTGGCGCCCACCGCTAGCCTCGCGTCGAGAGCAAGGAGAGCGTGTTGCCCAAGCAGATTCCCGACGTCCCCCACGGCCCCGCCGCCCTCGGCGCCTATTCGATGGCGACCGAGGCCAACGGCTTCGTGTTCATCGCCGGCCAGGTGGCGATCGACCCGGCGACGAATACCAAGGTCGAGGGCGATGTGGCTGCCGAGACACGGCAGATCCTCGCCAACTACGACGCGATCCTCGGTGACCTGGGGCTGACGAGGGACGACATCTTGAAGACGACGATCTTCCTGGCCGACATCGGCGACTTCGCCGAGGTCAACGCACTGTACGGGGAGTACTTCGCCGATTCGAAGCCGGCCCGCTCGACCATCCAGGCCGGGG
>CAYFYC010000013.1:0-3164 GCA_964347305.1 uncultured Acidimicrobiaceae bacterium
CCGCTACTACGACCCCACCCTCAGACGCTTCATCTCAGCAGACACCATCATCCCCAACCCCGCCGAGTCGCAGGACCACAACCGCTACACGTACGTACGAGGCAACCCTGTCATGTCGAATGACCCGACAGGGCACGAGACGTGCGACCTCGAGACCAATGTGTGTTGGGACGACACCGATTATTCCCCCGAGAGCATCAGCAAGCAACGGTGCCGCTGCGAAGTTCTCGAAGGACTCGACAACTTCACCGACATGTTGTTCTACCTCAGTGAAGCCATGACGGCGATCACTGAGGGAGCCGACGACTGGTGGTATCCGACGGTGGGCGGCGTACGCCCATGTGTCGGAAAGTACGCCTGCCAGGCCGCGTTCGAGCACCTCGCCAACAACCCCGGCGACCTTGAAGGCACCCGGGTCATCGCAGCCTCTCACTGCGTCCACAACTGCGGCAGCGACGACTGGATCACCTCCGTCATGGTTGAAAGCGCCGGACTCGCAGTCATTGCCGTCGGTACCTTCCAATACGGAACCAGAACACCTACGCTGGCGACGGGCGGGGTCGGCGTAGTGGAGTTCACGTACAACCGCACGCAGCAGTATTCACGCGTCCCGTCACGGGCCAGAGCCGCGATTCTGGCGCGCGATCCGGTGTGCGTCTATTGCGGCAAGACGCCGGCCCGAACTGTCGATCATGTCACGGCACTGCGGACGGATGCCGAGACAGGGGGCCTGCACTTCGACAAGCCAACTCGATCTGCATTGATCAACGACCCTTACAACCTGGTTGGCGCGTGCGCCAGATGCAACAGCGTCAAGGGCGCCAAACCGATCGGTACAGCGCCCGGAGAGTACTGGCCATCGGGATGGCCGTCGGGTACGTGGTGGCCGTTCGGAGGGCCCGGATGAACACGCATCACCTTGAACAGCACTATCAGCTGCACTGGGGAGACCCCGCCCGCAAGGAGGTGTTTGAGGTCGATGATCGCGAGATCGCAGTGTTGACTTGGCTCGCCGACCAGACCAACGAAGGCGTGACCCTGTACGCGACCGTCGGAATGAGCCTGTGGCCGACGTCAGCGGGCGAGTCGCACCGGGCCGAGGTGATACTCGGCCTCGAGCCTCCTCGACCCGGTGCTACAGAAGCTCTGGCTGCGCTTGCTGCCTATCCGTTTCATTCGCGGACCGCACTGGACCACGGCGATACGTTGGATCTGTCGTCTCCCTTGTGGCCGGGGGCCGGGTTTACGACGTGGCTGGTAACTCGGCCCAGCGACGAGGTCCTTCCGGTGCTGGAACATGGCGTCGACGTTCATGTCGAGTTCCTGGTCGCTGTTCCGGTCTTTCCTTCGGAGGTCGAGAGGAAGCGACGAGAGGGTGTCATGGGTCTCCGTGCGCACTGGGAGCTGTTCTCGGTGGATTTCTGGAACCCGGATCGACAGGACCTCCTCCGCTAAGTTCGATGTTCGACGCCAAAACGGTCCTCAAAGACGTCGACCTCACAGTGGGTGACCACGAGGTGGTGTGTCTCATCGGGTCGTCGGGGTCGGGGAAGTCGACGCTGCTCAAATGCGTCAACCTGCTCATCGGGATCGACGGTGGCGAGATCCTCCTCGACGGGGAACGCATCACCGACCCCACCGTGAACCCGAACACCGTACGTCAACGCATGGGCATCGTGTTCCAGGCGTTCAACCTGTTCCCCCACATGAGCGTCCTGGAGAACATCGTCCTCAGCCCCATCAAAGTCCACGGTGTCCCGAGGGAAGAAGCCACCGCCCGCGCCGCAGCGTTACTCGACGACTTCGGGCTCGCCGACAAGACCCACGACTACCCCGATCGGCTCTCAGGTGGTCAACAACAACGCGTCGCCGTCGTACGAGCCCTCGCCACCCGACCCGAGCTCATGTTGTTCGACGAGATCACCTCGGCGCTCGACCCCGAACTCGTCGCCGAAGTCCTCAACGTGATCCGTGGCCTCAAAGACGACGGCATGACCATGGTCATCGCCACCCACGAAATGGGGTTCGCCCGCGACGTCGCCGACGAAGTGTGCTTCCTCGACGCCGGCGTCATCCTCGAAAAGGCACCCCCGGCCCAACTCTTCACCCAACCCCAACAACCCCGCACCGCCCAATTCCTCCAACGCATCGTCGACGCCGGCCGGTTGTGACAACGGGACTGTCCGGCGAGCCCGAAGACCGTCAGCAGGGCGGCATCGACACCCTGTCGCTCCACCGCTGTGAGACGACCGGAGAATCGGCTCCGCGTCACACCCGATACAGGAATCGGACAGTCCCATATCGAGCGGCCAGGCCCCACTTCGTGAAGGCCTTCTCGCTTGATAGCGCGATGCGAGCCTCATCAAGCGATGCCAACTGTCGGGTTTGATCAATAGAGGACGCCCTCGACGCTCGAGTGGACTGTGTCCTCAGGTGTGATAGGTTCGGGGAACACGAACCTCGAAGCGGTCGTCTTACGAGCGAGGCCGCAGGCGAACCCCATTTGCGGCGACCGAGGTGGTGGAATTGCGAGACGCTACCGACAGCAGCATCCGGATTGGCACTGTCGCCGCAGTGGTCCTGGTTCTAGTAGCGCTCCAGCTGGCAGACGTCGGAGCGTTCAGCGCACACGAGTTCGACGAGGATTCAGCCGTCTCGATCTGCGTGCGGGATTCCCTTTCGGACGTCACGCGCGCCGACATTGACGCCCAGCTCGATTTCGTGGAGTTCCAGTGGGAGTTGGTGCGATCAGTTGAGAGTGCGACGGCACTGACCATCATTGTCACCGCACCGGGACCGTCCTGTATCGCCGACTTCCAAGTGAGATCCTTCAGCGAAGCCAACGGGCCGGTCGGCGCATTGGGATCGGACTACATCGGGTTGAATGACTTCTACGACTTCTCGAAGACGCCCGAGGTGAACCACTACGACGTGGGGGCCGTGCTCGCCCATGAGATCGGTCATGCGGTCGGCCTAGGCCACTCGGGTGATGCGACGTTCTGGAATCGCTCATCCGACTTCCCGACCATGTCCCATGCGGCGACCATCAACTCGAACGCTGCGCAGACCATAGAGGCAGATGATGCGGGTGGTGCATCGTGGTCGCGGAGTGACGGACCGGACATGTGGTCCGCCAACGCTGGGTTTGAAGATGGACTGCTGTT
>CAYFYC010000013.1:3174-45003 GCA_964347305.1 uncultured Acidimicrobiaceae bacterium
CGTCGGTGTCGTGTCAGCGGGTACCGGCTCGTCGTTCTCCGGTAGCAAGCGAGCGCTCCTGTCTTCTGGCGGCGAGGTGCGGACCACCGTTACCTACGACCCGTGGAATCCCGAAGCCGATGACACTTACGACGGCATGGTGGCAAACCTCGCCAATGCACCGATCACACTCCGGGGTCAGGTAATCGACAACAACGCCTCAAGCGGCAACGGCGAGGTGGAGCTCTGGGTTAGATACCGAGAGTTCGAGTACCCGACGTACGAGAACTACGTGGGTCCCCAGAATGACCCCCCGGGGGATCTCGTCGTCAAGAATGCTGGAGATGCTCAAGGGGTCGGAGGCGGATGGACTAGTTGGTCGAAAGAGGACAGCGTCGCCCCGAGCCAGTCGTGGCGAGCGATATCGTGGGAATTCGACCAACTTCTGCTCTTGCAACGAACTGATCAGAACTCCACGAAGTGGGTAGAGGGAGTTCAGATCTGGTTCAAGGTCGTCAACGATCACAACAGCAAAGTGCGACTGGACGAGGTTGGCCTATTTGGTGGAGGTGTCTAATGAGACCACGCCGTGTTCGTGTATGGCAGCTCGCTCTGGCGGTCAGTTTCGCGTTGGTCGTTCAAGCGTGCGGCGGTAGCGGTGTTACGCCGAGCGAGCGCGGCATGTCATCAGAGCGGGTTCCTGACGATGCCGAAACGGAGACGACGATTGGCAGCGCAGTGGACCACGTTGCGAACGCGCAGGCCATCCTTGAGGAGGTCCGTGAGGGTGGAGTGGCGGCGCTCGTCTTCGCGACGGTGACGTCGGTCGATACGGAGTTGGTTCGCTTCTCCATCGACGACTCGGCACGAGGGGTGCGTGATCACGTTGGCGCTGTCGTCGCCACCGAGAGCCTCTACTGGGACGACGTAGAGGCGGGGGACCGAGCGGCTCTGATAGTAAATGACATGTCTCGCGAGGTTTACTCGGTGGCCGTGTGGGATCCGGTTTCCAATCTCTTGCGCGAACCAGTCACTAGCCATCAACGGACAAGCATCGGTCATCAGCGTGTGCTCGATCGGCTAAGCGAGCCGCTCACGACCGACTTCTGTGGGTTCGAGCCAGCCGCAGGCCCATCCCTCTCAAGCGGGGACGACCCCCGTGCGATCTTGGAGGCGCATGTGGCTGGGACTACAACTGCAGCACGGTTTCGTGAGTTCCGGACTACACACGAGGACGCGCTCAAAGCGGCCCAAGCGATTGCAGACGACGTCCAAGGCTTCAGCGATCCGCTCACCGGCGGTCGAATGCCTGCCGACGATCGCGACCTCTACCGCCAGATTCTTGATGGCCGCTCGGGCGTTGAGCTTGTGCCGCATCCAACGGTGCCACTGCTGGTGGACACTCGCGGGATAGAGGAGGCGACCTGGGTTGCGTTGATCGGTGGCGAGGCCGTGATCGCGCTCTTCAGGGCCATTCCAGACCCATCGCGTGAGGCACCGACTGTTATCGCTGCGGGCCCCGTCGAAGGGCAATGGATAGCGGTGTACACCTTCGTCGACGGCGCCTTGCGTGGATGCATCTCGGATGGTCAGATCGTGGAGCGCTTGCAGCAGGTGGGCGCACGGATTGCGCTCATCGACTCAGAGTCCTACGCAGGCGACACTCGTGTTGTCCTCGATGTTGCATCTGGGTCATGGCAGCCCGTCGATCAAGAGGGAATCGATCTCTTGATGATGAGCGACGGGGGGTGATGGCCTCGCTCGAGCAGCTGATCGCCCTTCTACGGACCTCGGTTGCGTGTCTGCCAGGACTACGTCGTTCATCACCTGCTTGAGCTGACTCGTTCCTCGACACTTGATCCCGCGCTGATCTCTTGGCAAGGGGACCAGGATGGGTCGACCGGCGAGAAATCCGGCGGATCGGGCTCGCCGACAAGACGCATGACTACCCGGATCGGCTCTCGGGTGGTCAACAACAACGCGTCGCCGTTGTGCGAGCCCTTGCGACCCGACCCGAGCTCATGTTGTTCGACGAGATCACCTCGGCGCTCGACCCCGAACTCGTCGCCGAAGTCCTCAACGTGATCCGTGGCCTCAAAGACGACGGCATGACCATGGTCATCGCCACCCACGAAATGGGGTTCGCCCGCGACGTCGCCGACGAAGTGTGCTTCCTCGACGCCGGCGTCATCCTCGAAAAGGCACCCCCGGCCCAACTCTTCACCCAACCCCAACAGCCCCGCACCACCCAATTCCTCCAACGCATCGTCGACGCCGGCCGCCTCTAACCGCACAGAGTGCCTCTGGCCTGTCAGGCGACCTCGAGAAAGCGCCGGATGGCCTCTCGAATGATCTCGCTCGTCGTGGTGTGCTCGGCTTCGGCGCGGGCCTCGATGGCCGCTTTCAGCTCGGGGTCGATCCGCACAGGGACGACATCGGCCGCACCCGACCCCATCGCAGGTCGCCCACGGCGGCGCGTCTTGAGCACTTCAACGTCGTAGTCGGTCTCGGCGACCTCGGTCGAGATCGCTGCGATCTCTTTCTCGCTCAGATCTCGGCCGCTCCGGGTGCGGTGTTTCGGTTCTGTCATTGCATGTCCTCCCCGCCTTGCGGGAGCAGGTCGTAGAAGACGGGCCGGAGCGGCATGGCGTGGATCACCAGGTTCACGTCCGCCTCCAATTCGAGCCAGATGATCTCGAGGAGATTCCCCGCCCGATCGGGTCCGATTCCCAGCACCTTGGGAGGATCGGCATCGGGCTCGAGATCGACAACCGTGATGGCGTGGTCGATCGCATGGAGGATGGCCGCAGCTTCGACGCCATGTCTCCGTGCCGACTCGTGAATCTCCACATCTCAATATCGTATTACGAAAATCTGAGATTGGAAGGCGCGCGTATCGGCGACTCCGACTCGCTACTCGTCGTCGTCGAGGACGTCCTCGTCGTAGTAGTCGAGCTGATCGAGCGGCATCGTCAGCGAGGTGAGCAGGTTCATGAGATGGGCGGTGATGCGCTTCAAGTAGCGGAAATACAGGGCCCTGGCGACGGCGTCACTCGCATCGCCCTCGCGGTTGAAGGCCGCCCGGATCATGTCGTCGTGGAAGTCGAGGAATCCATCGGCCTTGGCAACGAGCCCCTGAGCCCGCTCGGCATCCCGATCCGCGAACACCTCGGCGACGTCGGTGATCAGCTCCCCGACCAGATCCCTCGCCTCCGCGAGCTCGGCGACATCGGCGCTGTCGGCAAAACCGGCGCCCCAGCGCACGAGGTCGTAGACGTTCTTGGCGTAGTCACCGACGCGTTCGGCATCTTTCACGACGCTCATGTACGTCAGCACCGACGGCAGCTGGGTCGGACCGTGGGTGGCGCCATGGACGACGAGCTCGCGACGCACGATCCGCTGCAGCTCGTTGATGCCCTGGTCCGTGCGCTTCACGTGCTTGCGTGTCGCCCTCGACTTGCCGCCACCGAAGAGCGCGTCCATCGCGCTGTCGTAGACGATGCGCCCCTCGGTGAGCATCTCCGAGATCTGCTTCTCGACGTTGGTGATCGTGTCCGAGTCACCCCGCCTGAAGAAATCCATGACCATGTGACTTCACCTCAATCCGACGACAAACAGAATTGGTATCAGGATGAACGTAGTCCCAACATACGCGAGCGCAAGGGGTCGTCGCTCGGCTGCGAGATCGGCGAGGCCACCGGCGAGTCGCACCGGCAGATACCGGAGGGGTGGCCACGGGTAGACCAGCAGGATGCCGATCAAGTTGAACAGCGTGTGCACCACGGCGATGGTGAGCCCGTCGACGGCGCCGGCACCCAGTGCGGCGAGCAGCGCAGTGACCGTCGTCCCGACGTTGGCCCCGAGCGTGATGGGGAACGCGTTGCGCACGGTCAAGACGCCTGCGGCGACGATCGGGATGAGGATCGACGTCGTGATCGACGACGACTGCACCGCGATCGTGACGATCATCCCGACCACCATGCCGATGACCCCGGACTTGGCGAGCACGGCGTTCAGCGAGTTCTCGATCCGCTCGGCGATGAGCACCCGCATGTTCTTCGTGATGAACGTGAGGGTCACGAAGATCAGCCCGATCCCGACCACGAGCGAGATCGTGGCCAGTGCGTTCTCGTTGCTGACGAAGACCTCGAAGAGCGACTCGATCTGACTGGCCAGCCACTTGACCGCGGCTTTGATGGGCGAGTCGAACGAGCCGCCGAGCTCGCCGCCCGACAACACCCTCGTGATCCATTCCGCCGAGGCGCGGAGGAACCCCGTGGCGATCTCGAGCGGCAACAGCACGACGACGACGATGAGGTTGAAGAAGTCGTGCATCGTCGCCGCGGTGAATGCGAGCTTGAACTCGGTGCTGCGTCGCATGTGAGCGAGCGACACCAGCGTGTTGGTCACGGTGGTCCCGATGTTGGCGCCCATGATCATCGGAACGGCCGACCCGACGTCGAGGGTGCCGGAGGCGACGAGACCGACGATGGTCGCCGTCGTCACCGACGACGATTGCACGAGCACCGTGCCGAGGATGCCGACGAAGAGGCCGGCGAGCGGGTTGGAGACGCCCTCGAAGAGCGTGTCGGTGAAGTCGCTGCCGAAGCCCTTGATGCCACCCTCGAGAAGCCGCACACCGGCGAGGAAGAAATACAACAACAGAACTACCAGGACCGCCCGAACCGCGGGTGGGAGCGCCCGCCCGGGAGCAGCGCTGTCGACTGGGGCTGTAGCCATGCGTCGGACACGATCCGTCATCGAGAACCCGAGAGGAAGTGCCGTGGCGACGACCTTCAGGAGGTTGCGGTCAGCATCTTGGTCACTTTGTGCATCTTTTCGCAAATGGAATCCGGCGTACCAGAACTCCCATGTTGCGACCCCCGCTCGAGCGCTTCGCTACAAGCTGCAGACGTGGCGAGGTGTGACGCCAGGAGCCCGGTTTGCATCGTCGTCGACACGCCGCTCGACGGGCGGCCACGACATGCGATTCGCTCGCCTCGGGTGCGGCTACGACCGGCTCTCGAGTTCCTCGCGCAGCCGACGTGCCCGGTTGTCGAGAGCACCTCTGGTGGGCCGACTCCAATCCGCTGTGATCTGGAGCGAATCGCCCCGGTGGCGAGGAACCACATGGAGATGGGAGTGCATGACCTCCTGCCCGGCTGCTTCGCCGTCCGAGAGCATCAGATTCACACCATCGGCGCCCACCTCACCGTCACGAAGCACGCCGGCGATTCGTCGCGCGAGCTCGATCATCGCGGCGGACAGCTCTGGGGTGAGATCGGCCAGTCCCGCTCGGTGATCTCGAGGGGCGACGAGCACGTGACCGTCGTTGATGGGACCGAGGTCCATGAAGGCGATGACGTCGTCGTCCTCGTAGACCACGCTCGCTTCGGCCCGACCAGCGGATATGGCACAGAAGACGCAGCCGTCGGACCTCGTCACAACAGACGTTCTCCACGCGGCCGGGGGCGGGCCAGGCTGCTTCTCGCTGCAGACGGGCTACGCCGTTCCATCTTCGTCGCCGCGCTGGATGTGGATGCGGCCCTCCCGACCCCGCAAGGAGATGCCGGTGCCGTGGCCATACCGCACCTGGATCATCTCGGCGAGAATGGCGACGGCCATCTCGGCCGGCGTCTCGGCGCCCAGATCGAGCCCGACCGGGCCGTGGATCCTGGCGATCTCCTCGTCGCTCCACCCCATGTCACGCAGCCGGGCCACCCGGTCCCGGTGGGTCCGGCGCGATCCCATCGCGCCGATGTAGCGGACCGGAGCCTTCTGGACCTTCGGCATGACCGGATCCTCGAACCGGGCGTCGTGGCTCAAGAGCACCACATACGTGCGACGATCCGGCTCGTAGCGGGCAAGCACCTCGTCGGGCCAGGCCACCACGAGATCATCCACATCGGGGAAGCGCTCCCTCGTCGCCCACATCTCACGGGCGTCCGACACCACGACCTTGAACCCGATCTCCCGGGCCATGCGCGACAGCGGCTGGCTGACATGCCCTGCACCGAACACGAGCAGGATCGGCTGGGGGGCGACAGTCTCGATGTACACCTCGTCGTCGCCGTAGGAGAGCGTGCGGTTCTGCTCGTTCGTCATGAGCGCCCTGGCGTCGTCGAGAACGGCGTCGGCGATGCGGTCCGGCAACGAACCGGCGACGTAGCCGGCGTCCACGTCGACGACAGCTTTGGCTCCCCGGTCGGGCCCGCCCACAACGGTGCACACGGCCCCCAGTTGCTCGGCATCGACGAGCTTGCGGACGGCGGCGAGCACGCTCATCGGCTCAGAGCTTCTCGATGTAGACGTCGATGGTGCCACCGCAGGTGAGACCCACCTCGAACGCGTCCTCGTCGGCGATGCCGTAGGTGACGAGTCGCGGCTCGCCGGTCTCGAGGACCTCCTTGGCGTGGAAGAACACGTCGTTCTCGACGCATCCGCCTGAGACGGATCCCTCCATCTCGTCGGCGGAGGACACGAAGAGCTTGGCGCCCTCGGGCCGCGGGGCGGAGCCCTTGACCCTGACCACGGTCGCCACGGCGATGTCCTTGCCCTCCGCGGCCCAGCGGTCGTAGATGTCGAGAAGATCGGTCTGCATGGTCACCTCAGCGTCGCGCCGGTATCGACTCTAGAAGCGAGACCACCTCTCTGAGGTCCAGGAGCGTGCCGGCAGCGAGGAAGTCGTCGACATACGGGAGCACGGTGCGCATGCCCCTCGTCTCTGGAGCGAAGCCAGACCGAGACGCCAGCGGGTTGAGCCACACCACCCGGTGCATCGACCGTGCGAAACGGCGCATCGACCGGTCGAGCAGCTCGGGATCGCCGGTGTCCCAGCCGTCCGAGATGATCAGCCCGATCGGCCCTCCCCTGGCGACGCGCCGGGCCCAGGTGTGGTTGAACTCGTCGAGGATCTCGCCGATCCGGGTGCCGCCCGACCAGTCCTCGACCGTGCCGCCCACCTGGCGCAGCGCCTCGTCGGGCAGTTTGTGGCGCAGCTGCCGGGTGATACGGGTGAGCCGGGTGGCGAACACGAACGCCTCCATCCGCCCCAGCCGCCCACCTGCGGCGTGCATGAAGTGGAGGAACATCTCGGAGTACTGCTCCATCGAACCGGAGATGTCGGCGAGCACCACCAGCGGTCGTCGGCGCGGCTTGGGGCTGCGCATCTCGAGCAGCATCAGATCGCCTTCGGGGCGGGCCAGCCGCCGCAGCGTGCGACGCAGATCGGGGCGGGTACCGGACGTCGCCCCCACCCACCGCCGGGAGCTCGTGTCCGCAGCCACGAAGCGCAACTTCGCAATGATTCTGCGGACCTCCTCCTTCTCGTCGACGCTGAGATCGCGAAAGTCACGCGTGGCGAGACGCTCGGCGGGCGATCCACCGATGATTTCCTCGATCTCGTCGAGGTCGATGGCGTCCTCCCCCACCGTCGAGACCACGGGAACGGTGGTCCGCAGCGGGGTCGTGGCGGGCTTCGGGGCCCCGGCCACCGGCTTGCGGCTCGCCGCGGTGACCAATCCGCCGAAGCCGAAGAAGTACTCGAAGGCGTCGTCGAAAGCGGGCAATTCGGTGGGCCGGTTCACGCAGAGGGCACGGAAGGCTGCATACAGATCCCGGCGATCGGCCAGCCCGACGATGTCGACGGCGGTGGCGAGATCCTGGGCCGTCTGCGGCACGACAGCGATGCCCCGCGAGCGCAGGTAGCGGACGAAGTGGACGAGGTTGGCGGTGAGCGCGTCGCTCACGACAGCAGGCCGGCGACCCCGGCGCTGCGCACCGTGTCGACGTCCTCCTGATACTTGAGGACCACACCGAGCGTCTCGTCGACGGTTGTCGGGTCGAGCTCGTCACGACCGAGCACCGTGAGGGCGGCTCCCCAGTCGAGCGTCTCGGCGACCCCGGGCGGCTTGAAGAGGTCCATGTCGCGCAGCCGCTCCATGGCGAATGCGAGCTGTTTGGCGAGCCGCTCCGGCACGTCCGGTGCCTTGGCGCCGAGGATGGCGAGCTCCCTGTCGTACGTCGGATAGTCGATCCAGTGGTAGAGGCAGCGACGCTTGAGGGCATCGTGGATCTCGCGGGTCCGGTTCGAGGTGATCACGACGATAGGCGGCTCCTTCGCCCGCACCGTCTCGACCTCGGGGATGGTCACCTGGAAGTCCGACAGCAGCTCGAGCAGATACGCCTCGAACTCCTCATCGGCGCGGTCGAGCTCGTCGATGAGCAGCACCGGTCGCCGGCCAGCGGCGGAGGCCTCGATGGCCTGGAGCAACGGGCGGGCAATGAGGTAGTCCCGCGACATGATGTCGCCGACCTCGGCATGCCCACCTGCCGACTCGGCGAGCCGGATCGCCATCATCTGCCTGGCGTAGTCCCACTCGTAGAGGGCGTGGTTGACGTCGAGGCCCTCATAACACTGCAGCCGGATCAGCTCCTCCCCGGTGATGGCGGCCAGGACTTTGGCGATCTCGGTCTTGCCGACACCCGCCTCCCCCTCCAGGAACAGCGGCCGACCGAGCTGTAGCGCCAGGTGGATGACGACGCTGAGCGAGCGATCGGCGATGTAGCGCCGGCCGTTCAGCGCCTCTGTCACGTCCTCGATGGTCTGCGGGATCACGGAGCAGAGCGTACCGGGGTCCCCAGCCTCCGGCACCGCCGTGCGAGCCGGGTGCCCGACGATGTCGCAGGTCCGGCGCGTGGCCCCCGACGGCTCCCGGCCGATCAGACAGGGCGGTTCGAACGCCGGAACGACGCAGACACGACCCAGAATGGGTCAAGAATCGAGGACGCCCAGAGGGCTGATTGTCATGGACCCGACACTCCGTCTCGGAATCGCCCTCCTGCGGACGTACGGCGATGGTCTGCACGCTCACGCCGTGGACCGGCTGTGGCGCTCTGGGTCACGGCGGCGTTCCCTGGATCGCAACGGTGGTGGACTCCGCACGGATCGTGAGCGGACCACCGGATGCGTCGCCCGTGAGCAGACGCAGCAGGGTCAGCGGTAGCTCGGTCTGCGCCGACACGGTCACCTGCCGAAGCGCAACGGTGACGGTGGCGCCACCACCACACCGAAGCGTTGGGTCGTGGTCGGCCAGGTGCTCGCAGGCGCGGCGATATGCCTCATCCAGGTCCAGGACGAGATTCGTGGCGTCTGCGTAGATCGCCGCGGTGTCGAACGCGGTGGCGCCTGCGGTGGCGGCGCCGTCGGCGAGGCCGACGAGCTCACGATGGGCGGCGAGTGCCCGCCACAGATCGACGGAGATGCCGGCCACGCCCAACACGATCGTCGCCATCAGCAGCACGACGGCGGTCGCCGAGGCACCGGAGTCGTCTGTCATGGTGGGATGCTGCGGTGGTCGTCGACCCGTTCGCTCACGGTGACGGTGGCGTGGAAGCCACCAACGGTGCCTGCGAACGGAAGTCGCACGCCGGGCATCGGCATGCCGACCTGCACGGTGATGGTGCCGCCACGGACGAGCCGGCCTCCCACATGCAGGGCAACACAACGGTCATCGGGCGCGGCGCAAGACGGCGCCACCTCGAAGCCACGGCTGCGAGCGATCAGCCCGGCGACACGAGCAGCCTCCGCCTGGAGGGCTGCATCGCCGGGCGCCAACACGGCGGCCCGCGCCGCCTCGTCGGCGACGGTGTGTGCGGCGAGCGTGCGCTCGGCCCACCCGGCCACCGACACCACGACGATCACGGCGGGCACCAGGACGAAGGCGATGCCGGCGAGCCACTCGACAGATGCGAAGCCGCCATCCCGATTCACGGCGGGGCCTCCCTTACTGCGTGGCTCTCGATGCGAACCTGGGGCGCCGGGATCGCTTCGAACATCCATCGCAGCGTCCCGGTCGCCGAGGCGGTCACGACACCGTCGGCTACGGAGCACCGTACGGTGACGCCTCTGCCGAGCGAGCCTGTGAGCAGGCCACCGCGACCGCGCAGCGCCATGTGGGCGGCTCGCTCGCACTGTCCGACCGTGCCGCCGAAGGCCGACCCCGCCCTCGCTCCCTCGTCGACGGCTGCCTGGACGGCTCCCGTTGCGTACTGGAGCGCCACCACGTTGAGGACGAATGCGAGCAGGGCGCCGGTCAGCGAGATCGCAACGGTCCACTCGACGGCAGCGAGACCGGCGTCAGGGCTCAGCCGCGCACGAGTGAGTTGCGCATCCAGGTGACGACCTCGATGCCGAGTGATTCGAGTGCGGCCGCCACCGCGAGCAGCACGATGATGCCGACGGCGGCGATGCCGATCGCTTCGGCGGTCTGGAACCCGGCGTCGCGGACTGCAGGGCTGGTGAGCGGGATGAGGGTCATGGGTGGTGCCTTCCTGTCGGGAACGGGGCGGGGAAGTCGCGCTCATCGCAGCTCTCCGAAGATGATCCAGGGAAGTGGGGCGGCGACGAACATGACGAGGACGGGGGCGAGGAGTCCGAGAATCGGGAGCAGCATCGCAGCGCGCCGTCTGGTGGCACGTCTGCTCAGCGCATCCCGCCGGTCATCGCGGACATCGTTGGCCAGCGCCAGCAACGCCGCGGCGAGATCGGTGCCCCGCTCCTCTGCTGTGGCGAGCAGCTCGTAGAGACGGCGTGCATGAGGCTCGGGGCTGACACCGGCGATCCTGCGGAACGCGTCCGATGCGGCCAGGCCTCCCCGGTGGAGCCGCAACGCCTCGGCGAGGTCTGCCACCACCTCGCCTCGGGACCGATGCACCGTGGTCCGCACCGCACCGATGACGCCACGCCCGAGCCGCACCCGCATTGCGAGGAGCTGGTCGATCGTGAAGAGCTCGATCCGCAGCGTGCGGCGCCGCGCCTCGATCGCAGCATCGACCCTCCCCTTCCAGAGGGTGGCACCCCACCCGACCCCCAGCCCCACGAGCAGCAGCACCATCGGGGCACCCCGTCCCGTGAGGACGCCGGAGAGGGCACCGAACGTCGCCCCGCCGACCATGGCCCCGAGCTGGCGGATCCGAAAGGCCGCGACCCGCTCCTCGGCGGCGAGCCCATCGAAGAGGCGTGACTGCCGGAGACGGAGTGCCAGCGCCTCGTCACCGGACGCATCGACGAGCCGGCCCACCGCCGTTGCGATGTCTGCGACGAGGCTGCGCAGCACCGAGGCGACGCCTCGCCCACGTTCGGCGGCCATCGCCCAGCGTCCTCCGACGTACGGGTCGAGCCGCAATCGCAGCCGAGCCGGCGGTGGCACGGCCAGCCGGGCGAGGAACGCCGCCGCGGCCGCAGCGCTGGTTGCCGCAGCGAGTGCCAGGAGCCCGATGCCGTTCAATGGCCGCCCGACCCGGCGAGGACACGTTCTTCGATCTCCGCCGCACCGAGCTTGCGGAGCAGCAGGGCACCCGACGTGGTGAGCACCGAACCGAGCCCGATGACGAAGAGCCCGGCTCCCGTGCCCCGATAGAAGTCGCGGTAGGCACCCTCGGCCGCGGTGAGCAGCACGAGGACGAGCCACGGCAGGACGAACACGATGCGGGCGTTGAGGTGTTGCTCGAGCGCTGCGGTCTGGATCTCCTCGGCGGCGCGCAGATCCGCCGTGGTGGCGACTGCGAGATCCTCGAGGATGTCCGCGGTCAAGGTGCCACCGGCCTCGTGGGCGACGAGCAGGACCTCGACGACACGATCCGTCGTCGGGTCGGCGACTCGGGCTCGAATGGACTCCAGCGCCGCCTGAAAGCCGAGGAGCCTGACGAGCCGGGGGAACGGACCGAGGGCGACCTGCAGCGCCGGTGGGCCGGTTGCGGCGAGCTCGCCGACGGCGTGCGGCAGCGTGCTTCCGGAGCGGACCGAGGCGACGAGATGTCGAAGGCCGTCCGGCCAGGCGTTCTGGATCTCGCCTCTTCGCCGCTGCTGCTGTCTCCCGCGACGCACGATCGGCACCCCGGCTGCCAGCAACGACGGCACGGCGGCGACCCGCACGGTGCCGGTCAGCGCCGAAGCCGCTGCGAGGGTCAACACGAACACAACGACGGACGGTGCGAGCGCCGTCACGCTCGGCCGCCTCTCGGCATGCCGGGAGCGCCTTGACACACGCCGTCGGCGGCGTCGCGAGCGACCCGGGAGGACGCCGAACGCAGCACCGGTCGCGAGATACGCGCACACGGCGGCGCAGATCGCGGCGAGGAGCGACGTCATAGCGGGCTCACCGATCCGGCGGAGACGTCGGCGAGACGCATCCCGTCGGGCAAGACCGCCCCGAGCCGGTCGGCGAGCGACGAGGACGGCAGCGCACCCGTCCACTCGAACGGCGCTCCGAGATCGACCCGGTGGAAGAGCGACTCGGTGGTGAAGTCGCCACCGAGCGCAGGTCCGACCGACACGATCTCCGACGTGCGGCGACGGAGCTCGCCATCGAACCCCCCGACAGGGTCACGATCGAGATGGACGACGAGATCGATCGAGGAGGCGAAGACCCGGCTCACCACGGACTCCGTGATGTTCTCCCCCGCCATCAGCGCGGCATTGACCACGGCCCGCAGCGCCTCCCGCGCCGAGTTGGCGTGGACCGTGCAGGTGAAGCCGCAGCCGGCATTGGCGGCCCTGGTCAACTCGTAGGCCTCGGGGCCCCGCACCTCACCCACGACGATGCGATCCGGGCGCATCGCCAGCACCAGCTTCACGAGCTCCCGCAGCCCGACGACCTCGCCACCCACCGACGCCGGTTGCGCCTCGTAGAACGACGAGTGAGGGCTCAGCGAGACGTGGAGCTCCCGCACCTCCTCGACGCAGCGAACACAGTGCGACGCGGGAACGGCGGCCAGCAGCGCCGCCAGCATCGTCGTCTTACCTGCACCGGGCGGGCCCGAGACGAGCACCGACGCCCCCGCCTGCATGGCCGCCCACAGCAGCCCGGCGGCGCCGATCGAGAGGGATCCGGCGTCGACCAGGAAGCGAAGCGTCTCCCGGCGGACCGAATACCGCCGGATGGTGGCCGACACCCCCGGCGCCACGGGCGGGATGACGGCAGTGAGCCGGGCGCTCTCGTCGAGCACCCGGGCCTGAACGATCGGGTGGGTGGCGTCGAGGCGTCGTTCGGTGCCGGCCAGCAGCCGACCGACGACCTGGCGGTTCTCCTCGGCCGACGTCGGCTCGGTGAGCGTCTGCAGTCGCCCCGCCTCGTCGATGTAGGTGACGACGCCACCCTCGATGAAGATCTCCTCCACACCGGTTCTCGAGAACAAGTCGGTCAGCGGACCGTGGTCGGAGATCGACCGGACGACCCTGCGCAGCATGTCCGCCGAGTCGCGCAACGGGGCGTCGGCGCCGCGATGCTGAGCAGCGCGTTGATACGCCCCGATCTCGGCGTCGACGGCGGCGACGACACCATCACGATCGGCCTGGGGGTCGACCTGCTCCAGCTCGATCCGCCGCAGCGCCGCCCGCCGGATTGTGTCGTACGCCGAGACGGTCACGCCACACCTGCCGCTGCGATCGCATCGTCGAGCCGGCGCATGGCTCTCCGGAACGCCCGGCTCCGCACCGGCACCCCGTCCCACGCAGCTCGGGCGACCCGCCGGTCGTGGGCAACGACGTGGAGTGACGCCACGGCGAACCTGCGTCTCAGCTCGGCCGAGATCTCACCGAGCGTGTAGGCGCCACCGTCGTGGTGGTTGACGACGACGTGGACGTCCGCCTCGAGCGATCCTGCGTCGGCGAGCCATTCGACGATGTGGCGGCAACCGACCGGCGTAGCACGGCCGACGAGGACGACACTCGTCGCCATGGCGGTGAGCCGGGAGGCGATCGTCGACTGGGTCCCTTCCGCTTCCGACCGCGGTGCGACGTCGACGACGACGGCTCTGCCGGACGATCTCAGATCGCCGACGACCGTCGCCACGTCATCCGGGCGCAGACGGACCCGACGGGGGTCCGGCGTGCCAGGCAGCACCTCCACGCCGAGACCGCCATGACGATGGAGACTCCGGGCCACGTCGCCGTGGCGGTGGATCACCTCGTCGACGACGAGGGCGAGATTCGGCTCGGGCGGGAGACGGAGCCGCTGACCAAGCGCCGGCCCTCGCTCGTCTGCGTCGAGGACGGCCACGCCATCGTGCCGGCGCCGCATCCGACCGGCGAGACCGATCGAGACCTCGGTCGCCCCGACGCCACCGGAGGCGCCGGTGACCACGACGAGCTCGGGCAGCGTCGCCGCGAGGGGAGACACCTGTGCCTGCACCTCGGAACGCAGTCGTTCGATGTCGGGGTCGTCGATCACGAATGGGCCCGCCACGCGGGCGATCGTCTCGACGATCTCTTCGATGTCCGCGTCCAATGGCACCACGTCGTCGACGCCCAGCTCGACGAGCCGCTGCTTGCCCGCGCCATCTGCTTCGGCCGGATCGAACACACCGACGATGCCGGCACCCCGGCGCCGGACGTCGCCCACCAGGCGTGGTGTCAGGAACGATGCGACATCGTCTGCGATCAGCACGTCGTAGGCCTCCGAGAGCGTGTCGGAGGCAGAGACGACGTAGCCGGCGACCCGGGCGCCACCGTGGTCCATCAGGTGGAGGTGGAGCTGCTGCGCCCACCCTCTCGGCGAGTGCGTCAACATGACGGCGGGCTCACGCATCCGTGCTCACCCGCCTCTGCGTACGAACGGCGCGGCGCCCGTGGCCCGGAGGACGAACACGTCATCACTCGCCACCGCCGCCGCGAGCCGCAGCGCGGTGGGCGGGTCGACGGCGAGCGACAACACCAGCGTCGACGAGCCCAGGCCACCGCCTCCAGACCGCACTGCCACCACTTCGACACCCGCCGCGATCAGCTCGGCGCCCTCGTCACCTCCTGGAGCAACGATGTCGACTGCATCACCGATCACCAGCGCGCCACCGGCCGCATGCGCGGCGTCGATCTCGATGCTCATCACACGCTCTGAAAGAAGCTCTGCGCGAGTCCTGCGCAGATCGTCGACGCGAAGCGTGGTCCCGGCAACGAGGCTGCGCATCACCACGGCACCCTCGTCCAGGGCGTCCTGCATCTCGGGGGCATCGAGGAGGTCGCCGAGCGCGTCGACTGCTTCGGCCGCGACCCGCCGCAACTCGACGTCCCCGGCGCCCACCCGGCTGCCCTGCTCCAGATCCACGGCAGCCACCGCCACGAACGCGTGACGCGAGCGATCGCGGAGAGCGACGAGAACCAGGGTGAACGCGACCAACGCTGCCAGCACCATCACGAGATGCGCCGCGGCGAACCTGGATCGCAACGGCCGGCGCGCCACGACCGGAACAGACTCGTCGGACGACGCACGCACAGGCGTGTCGATCATGCTCCCCCCTCATGCGGTTGTGTGCGGGCCGGGCCCGCCGGTCAGTTCTCGGATGCCGAGTCGGCGTCCTCGTCTTCTTCGGCGGGCGGATGCACGGGGAAGCTGCGAAGCCACTCGAGGACTTCCTGTCGGAAGAACCGGAACGAACGGCCACCCGGGATGCGGTAGGCAGGGATGGTGCCTTCGCGAGCCATGCGCCTCACCACCTGCACATTCATGCCGAGCAGGTCGGCGACATGTGCGGTGTCGAGGACGTCCGGATACTCCTGGCCACCGGTCATGCAACGCTCCTCACATCGAGCGGCCGACGGGTGGTGGGGGTCCGGCACATCACAGCGATACTCTACGATATTCCTGCGCACATGTCGATGGGTCGTATTCGGTGCTTCGTTCGGGCACGATGACGACGATGGACGGCCCGGGCGATCCCATGAGCGATACGGCGCGCATGCTGCGCCTCCGGCTCTTCGAGGAGTTCCGCAGCGAGGCGGAAGCCGCCGAACACGACGCTCGCGCTCTCGCCCTGCGCAGCCGCACGATGGGCCACATCGCCCACGAGTGCATGGCACGCGGACGGCATGTTGCCGTGACGGTCGGCAGCACGACGGTCACGGGCCCGGTCCGGCACGCACGAGGCGACCTGGCACTCATCCGCATGGACCCCGAACGGCACGCCTACATCCATCTCACGACGCCGCTGGTGATGCGCGTCCTGGACACCACGTCGCCGGGCCGCTCGCGCGATCCGGTCGCGCCGCCCTCGTTCACCGCTGCCCTCCGAACCCTCGAGATGCGGCGAGCCGAGGTCCAGGTTCTCCCCGTGGCCGCATCACCGCTGCGTGGAGCCGTCGCCGCCGTGACTCCCGATCATCTGGCTCTCGAGAGCGCCGACGGCAACGTGCACGTTCCGCTGATCGGCATCGGCGCTCTGGTCGCAAACCATGCCCGGCAAGCGCCCCGGACTGCTTTCCCGAACTTTCCGTCGCCCGAGGTGTCATAGTTGCATTCGGGAGGACAGAGGAAGGATGAGTCATGGCCTGGCTGGTTGGAGTGGTTGCGTTCGTCGTCGGTCTACTGCTGGGGTGGTGGCTGACCCGAACCTCGTACGAGGGTCGGACCCAGGCAGCCGAGCGCCTCGTCGACGCCGCCAAGCGGCGGACAGAGGCTGCCCAGGCCGAAACCGCCTCGGCGCGCGCCGAGGCCGCTGAGAGCGCCGCCCGCGCCGACGAAGCCGCCACATCGGCGAAGGCCGCCCGGGCCGAGGCCGAGCAAGCGCGTGCCGACAGTGACAAGGCCGAATCCGAGGCCGAACAGGCACGCGCCGACAGTGACAGGGCCAAGTCCGAGGCCGAACAGGCACACGCCGACATGGCGAGATACGAGGCCGACGCCAAGGCGGCGACGGCACGGGCCGAGGAGGCCGAGCAGAGAGCCAACGCGGCGGCAGCAGAGGCCGCCGAGGCACGGCTCGAGGCAAAGGAGGCCGGCGCCACGGCCGATGAGGCCGCGCGGAAGGCTGCCACCGCGGCGGAGAGCCTCGACGCGACCCGCACCGAGCTCGAGGCGACCAAGCGTTCACTCGAGCAGGCACGGTCGGAGCTCGACGAGTCACGCGCCGAGCTGGAGGAAGCCGGCGACGATCTGGAACAGGCCAATCTCGAACTCGAACGGGTGCGCTCCCAACTCGACACGACGCGAGATGCGCTGGCCTCGGCGCGAGAGGACGGCCCGGTCTTCCGTGATGAAGCAGCGGAGGTCTCGGCGATGTCCGTCCAGAGCGAACCAGAGCCGCTCGAAGACAGCGACGACCTCGACTCGATCGAAGTCGCAACAGACGCAACAGACCGGTCGGCACAGAGCGCGGAAGACGCGGCTCCCGACGACCTGACCCGGGTCGAGGGCGTCGGGCCGAAGATCGCCGGGCTCCTCACCGACGCCGGCCTCCGCACGTTTGCCGCTCTGGCCGAGGCGGCGACCGACACCATCCAGCGGATTCTGGACGATGCGGGACCTCGGTATCGCATGCACGATCCATCGACCTGGCCGCAGCAGGCCGCCCTGGCGGCGTCAGGACGATGGGACGATCTGGAGGAGCTCCAGGGCCGCCTCAGCGGAGGTCGCGCCGGCTGACGTCAGCGCATCTCGACCGGCTCGAGGTCGTCGGCCGGCTCGAAACCGAAGACCTGGGCGAAGAAGGAGTACTCGGCTTCGAGTGCTTGCGTGCGAGCGTGGGCGGAGCGGAACCCGTGGCCCTCGCCCTCGAACACGATGTGAGCGTGCTCGACCCCGCGGGCTGCGAGCGCGGCCACCATCGTCTCTGCCTGGGCCGGCGGGACGACCCGGTCTTCGCTGCCGTGCAGGAAGATCACCGGCGCATCCAGCCGGTGGGTGTGGTTGATCGGCGACCGCTCGGCCATCAGCTCCTCGGCTCCGGGCAGCGGACCGACGAGCCGATCCACGTAGCGCGATTCGAACTTGTGGGTGTCGGCCACCAGCGTCATGAGGTCGCCGATCCCATAGCGACTGGCTCCGGCGGCGAACACATCGTGGAACGTCAGAGCGGCGAGCACGGTGAGCCCACCGGCGCTGCTACCCCTGATGGCGAGCCGGTCCGGGTCGACGTCGCCTCGTGACACCAGGAATCGAGCCGCCGCGACGCAGTCGTCGACATCGGCCACACCCCAGCGGCCTCGGAGGCTGTGCATGTAGTCGCGGCCGTAGCCGGCGCTCCCCCGGTAGTCGACATCGACGACGGCCCACCCGCGCGACGTCCAGTACCTGATGCCGAGGTCGAGCCCACGCCACGCCGCACCCGTCGGCCCTCCGTGGGCGAGCACGAGCAGCGGCGGCAGCTCATCCGCGGGCGCTTCTATGCGGGGATTCGCCGGCCGGTAGTAGTGGGCGTGGGCGACCTCGTCGTCCGTCGTGGCGAACGTGATGGCCTCCGGCTCCGGCAGATGGCCTGGCGACACCCCATGCACGGCAGGGGCGCTCACGATCTCGGGGGCGTCGCCGTGGACGACGACGACCCGATCGAGTCGGGCGTTGGCTGCGATGTAGGCCACCCGACCGTCGGCGAGGGCCCTGACGTGACGCACCTCGTTCCAGCCGCTGTGGACCCGACCCGACCGATCGAAGAGCAATGCATCGGCCCGGGGACGACGCATTGCCACGACGAGGTGGCCGTCGGTGTCGATGGCATAGCGGGACTGATCGAACTCCCACATCGGGAGGCCGACGTCGAAGTCGCCGCCCACCTCGACGACGATCGTGCCGTCCTCCAGACGACGGTGGAGTGCCGAACGGCCGCTGCGGTCGCTCGAGAAGTGCAGCTCACCACCAGGTGCCCACTCCGGCTGGGCGATCGCCTCGTCGCCACCACCGGTCACGAGCAGGGGATCAATGAGAGCGCCGCCAGAAAGGCCTGCCTCCCACAGCTCGGTCGCATCCCATGGCATGTCGGGGTGGTTCCACTGGAGCCACACGAGACGGGCACCCTCCGGAGACGGTCGCGGCGCCGCGTAGAAGTCGGCGCCGGTTGCGAGCACACGAACGCGGCCCGAACCGTCCTTCGGGATCCAGACCACTTCGTTCACCGGCTCGTCGTGTGCCCGGTGCGTCTCCCGAACGGCCACGACGGCGTGGGTGCCGGGGATCGGCCGGATGTCTGCGTACCTCACCGAGGCGGGCGCAGGAAGCTCGGGCGTGAGCGCGGTCACCGTGCCGTCCGGGGTCATCATCCGGAGCCGCTGATCCTCGAACTCCACCCAATACAGCGTTCCCTCCTCGACCCACCACGCGCCACCGCCGTACTCGTGCGCCCTGCTGCGCACGTTCGCCCCCGGCGGTGACATCTCGTCGACGCGCCCCTCGCGCCAGCGCATCAAGGCCACCCGGGCCCCGTCCTCGGGCCGCGACTCGGCCCACCACACGTCGGAACCGTCGGTGACGACCGAGACCGGCTTGATCCCGGCTGCGTTCAACGACGCGGCCGAAACGGGAGACGGCCAAGAGCCATACGGGAGAGCCGTCACGCCACCGTCACCACGGCGATGTCCAGCGGTTGCGTCGCCACCTCCGTTGCAGCCGACGGCATCGTGACGAGGTGCGTGATCGAACCGGCTCCGGTTGGTTCGACGAGCCGGGCGACCTGCTGCGCCACCGCCGGCGCCGGGTCGATGATCGCAACGTGGGGCGGCAGGATCGCTCGCATGTGGTGGATCAAGGCCGGGAAGTGCGTACAGCCGAGGACGAGCCGGTCGATCCCCGCTTCGATCATCGGGGCGAGGTACTGGGCGAGCAACGGCACCGACTCGTCGATGCGCCCTGCCTCGACCAGCTCGACGAGCCCGGGGGCAGGTTGCGCCAGCACCCGCACCCCTGCGGCGTGGCGATCGACGACGGAGGCGTAGAGCTCGCCCTGGAATGTCGCAGGCGTCGCCAGCACCCCGATCACACCGGCCTCGGTCGACTCGGCAGCAGGTTTGACGGCCGGCTCCATCCCGATGAAGACGACTCCGGGATACAGCTCGCGAACGTGCCGAAGCGCCGCTGCGGACGCCGTGTTGCAGGCCATCACCACTCCCCGGCAGTCTCGGGCGAGCAGCTCGTCGACGATGGCCACACTGCGCTCCCTGACGTCGACGAGCGAGCGCTCGCCGTAGGGAGCAAAGGCCCGGTCGGCGAGATAGATCGCGTCGACCTCCGGCAGGATCCGGCGGATCTCCCGAAGTACGCCGAGACCGCCGATGCCCGAGTCGAACACGCCGATCGGTTGGTGCATGGCGACGAGGCTACCGGTCCTCACGGCGAAGCCGTCTCACCACTCCTCGTTCAGCAGGGCCTGGATGTGGGGTGCGTACAGCTCGGGCTCGAGGAGGAACGAGTCATGACCCTTGTCGGAATGCACCGTGATCCACCGGTACGGCACGTCGGCCAGCTCGAGGATGCGCGCCGTGTCGCCCTGCTCCTCGGGGTAGAAGCAGACGTCCGAATCGATGGAGAAGAGCAGATAGCGATGGTGCTTGGACCGCAGGAAGAGGTCCTCGAGGGTCTCGACGTCGGCTTCGGCGGCCAGGTCGTAGGTGCTCCAGGCTCGCATGATGCGCAGATAGGTGTTGGCGTCGAATCGCTTCACGAACTTCGTCGCCTGGTGCCAGATGTACGACTCGAGGGCGTGGGTGAGCTCATACGTGCCGGGGCCGTCGTGCGGCTGCACCACCTCGTCGCGGGCCCTGAGGTCGAGGTCGCGCAACGACACGAACGTCTTGTGGCCGATCATGCGCGCCAGGGTCAGGCCGCGATCGGGGTGGGGGCCGCTGTAGTAGTCGCCGCCTGCGAAGTCGGGATCGTTCTCGATGGCCACGATCTGCTCGAAGTTGTGGAGGATCTGCAGTGACGTCGGCTCGATGCCGGATGCGATGGGGATGACCAGCTCCACCCGGTCGGGATGTCGGGTGGCGAGCGACGCCGCCATGATCCCGCCGGTCGACCCGCCGGTGGCGGCACGCAGCCGTTCGATGCCGAGGTGGTCGAGGAGCCTCATCTGGGCGTCGACCATGTCGGCGAAGCAGACGTCGGGGAAGGACGAGCCGTACGGGCGGCCCGTGTTCGGATCGATCGACGACGGGCCGCTCGATCCGTAGCAACCGCCCAGGTAGTTGGCGCAGATCACGAAGAAGCGATCGGTGTCGAACGCCTTGCCGGGGCCGATGAACCCCTCCCACCAGCCGGTGTGGTACTCGGGCTGCCAGAGATCCCCGGCCGCGGGAACCGACGGGTTGTACCCGGCGGCGTGCTGACTCCCGGTGAGGGCGTGGAAGACGAGGATGGCGTTGGAGGCATCCTCGTTCAGCTCGCCGTAGGTCTCGTAGGCGAGGGTGAACTCGTCCAAGCCCGACGCGCAGTGCCACGCCATCGGACCGTCGGCCGATGTGTGGGTGAAGAAGTGGGTTTCGACGTCGCCGATCGTGGCCGTCACGAGACACTCCCTGGAACGTCCGGGCACGATACCAACGCAGGCGAGGGGTGGAACCGATGTGCGCGACAATCGAGCCATGAACGCCGAGCCCGAACGCGCCCCCGCGATCCTCCGCTACGGATTGCCGGTGGGTGTCGTCGTGACCTTCCTCGGGCTCGCCATCGCCGCGGCATTCACCGGAACCGCCGACTGGGGGCTGGCGCTCTCGATCGGACTGATCCTCGGCGTGATGGTCGTGGTTGCGCTGTGGCTCGTCGTCAGGCGGCGCGGCCACACCGTGACCGGATGGATCGACGACTACTGGACCCGCGACTGAGGCTCCGTATCGACCCCGTCATACACGCTCGACCCTGACGAGACCACGCTCGGGCGTCCAGGACTCGATGACCAGACGTGTGGCATCGGCGTTCAGACCGGTGACGACGACTTCCGTGATGTCGGCGACGAACATCTCGCCCTGGGGCTCCGCCGACCCTTCTGCGAGGATCGGTCCTGCCGCCAAGGCTCGGCCGGCGACTTTCGCCTCCCCCCGCCACTCCCCCTCCTTGCCGGGCTCCGGGTGAAGAGTGGGCCCATGCAACGCGAAGCGCGGATCCCTGTGGAGGTCAGCTCCCTTGCGCGCTCCCGGCATCGACCCGAACTGCAATTCCTCGTCCGTGAACTCGCATTCGATCCCCGAGATGCGCGGCGAGCCGTCGGCGCGCAGGGTGGCGATGGTCTTGTGGCGGCCCGCCTCGAAGAGGGCGCGGACACGCTCGGCGAACTCGGGCTCGGCTGCGACGACAGCACTCCACGACGGCATGGCGCCAGCCTATGCCGTTCGCCGCGCACGGTGCTGTGCCCTGCACACTCGACCCGGCCGATGACGGTCGGTCCGGCTCCGATGCCCGGGCCCATCAGTGCAGCTCGACGACGTCGCCGTCGACAAGGGCGTGATCACGGCCGACCTGCTGGCCATCGAAACTCTCGGTGCCCCAGACCCTGGCGTACTTGAGGTTGTTGGCGATGTCCTTGTGGACCTGGAACGCGACGTCCAGCACGGTCTCACCGCGTCGCAGCGTGAAGGGCGTGCCGAGGTCCGGTTCTTTCCCCGGCAGCTTCGTGTAGACCCGCACCACCCCGAGCTGCTCGAACAGGAAGCGCCCGAGCCCTTCGAGACCGTCACCCGTGAGCGCCGAGACCGCCAACGCAGGGAGGTCGAGGCCGCAGAGCTCCTCGAGCACGTCGAGCTCCCCCATCGGATCGTCGAGGAGATCGGCCTTGTTGGCCACCAACAGCGTCGGGAGGCGCGTGGCGAAGACATCGTCGTCGTCGCCCGCCTCCGCTCCATCGCCGGACCACTCCGCAATGAGATGCACTCGCCGCTCCATGAGCAGCTCCACCACTTCGAGAGTCCGCTCAACGCAGCCCGGCTCGCTCAGATCCACGACAAGGAGTGCGGCATCGGCGGGCTGGAGCGCGTTGGAGAGCCACGGGATCGGATGGACCCTCGAGACCGAGGGCAGATCGATCAGCTGGAAGGCGATGTCCTCGTACGGGAACATCCCGGGCTGCGGATACTGCGTGGCGAACGGATATTGCTCCGACGTCGAATGCGACCCCGTGAGCCGGGCATGGACGGCCGACTTGCCCGAGTTCGGCGGACCGACGAGCGCCACCTGGCCGGCGCCCTCCGGCTTGAACGTGGTCGGAGGACCGCTACGGGCGCCGCCCTTCTTCGGCCCTTTCAGCTCGTCGGTGAGTTCCTTGATCTTCGACTTGATCTCGGATTGGAGATGCTCGGTCCCCTTGTGCTTGGGAACGAGTCGCAACATCTCACGCAGCAGCGACAGACGCTCCTCGGGATCGCGCGCCCGGCGAAAGGCGTTCTGCGCCTTCTTGAATTCGGGAGTGACGTTGGTCGGCACGGTTCCATTCTGCCGACTCTTTCAGCGCGAATCCCGTGGGTCGCGGATCGTGACCTCGACACGGGTGATACGACGACCACGCAAGCCTGCGACCCGCAGCCGAAGGCCATCCGTTTCGACCACATCACCGAGCTGCGGCAGGGTCCCGGCGAGCGCCATGACGAGACCGGCGACGGTGTTCCAGTCGCCATCGGGCAACTTGGCGCCGGTCGTGTACGCCAGGTCTTCGACCGGAACGGAGGCGGCGAAACTCCACCGACCTTCTCCCAACTCGATGATCTCGTCCGGGGTGGGCTCGGCGCGCAGCGACCCGAGCAGCTCCTCGGCGATGTCCTCGAGCGTGACGATGCCTGCCGTACCTCCGAACTCGTCGACGACGACGGCGAGATGGACACCCGTCTCCTGCATCTCGTTGAGCAGGGCGAAGACCCGCTTCGACTCGGGAACGACCAGCGGCTCCTGGGCGACCACCCCCACCTCGACGGCGGCACGGCGATCCCCGGGGACTGCGACGAGGTCCCGCAGTCGGACGACACCCGTGATGTCCTCGATGTCGTCTTCGAAGACGGGCAACCGCCGGTGACCGGAGTCGAGCACGAGGCCGATCGAGTCGGCGATCGAAGCTCTGGAGGGAATGGCGACGATGTCGGGACGGGGCACCATGACGTCGTCGACCCTGCGGTCGCCGAATCGGAAGGCACGTTCGATCAGCTCACGATCGGTCTCGGTGATCTCGCCCTCGACGGCGGCATGCGAGGCGAGCCTTCGCAACTCGTCCTCCGTCACCGTGGGTGACGTCGTGATGCCGCGCCCGGGCATCTGCAGGTCTGCCAGCCACGTGAGCACGCGCACCACCGGGCGGAGGAGGCGCTCGAGGAGGCTCACGGGGACGGCGAGGGCGAGAGCGACCTGATCGGCATGACGCACCGCGTAGGTCTTCGGAATGGCCTCGCCGTAGATGAAGAGCACCAAGGTGAGCCCGATCGACGACACGGTCACGCCGAGCGATCCGAACCAGCGCTCGGCGAGGATGCCGACCACCGTCGCCGCCGAGATCTGGGACAGCAGGGCAGCCAGCAAGATGGCCGACAGCACCTGCGGCAGGTCGACGACCAGGGCCTCCAGCCGCTTGCTGCGCCGGCCACCGGTGGCTGCGAGCGACATCGCCCGCACGCGTGGCATGCGCAACAGGGCGGCCTCGGCTGCAGCAACGAACACCGCAGCGGCCATGGCGACGACGAGGCCGATGAGGAGCGGCAGGTCGCGGTCGAGTTCCATTGGCACAGAGTCAAACAGAAAGGTGGGTCCAATCCGCAGACGAGCCGTCGACGCACCCCGGGGCGAGTGGCCGCGATCGGTAACCTTCACCTGACATCGGCCCAGGAGAGAGCGTGAGCGAGCTGACCTACATGTCCGGATTCGGGAACGAGTTCGCTTCGGAAGCGCTGCCGGGGGCGCTCCCCGTGGGACAGAACAACCCGCAGAAGCCACCGCTGGGGCTCTACACCGAGCAGCTCTCCGGCACCGCGTTCACCGTGCCCAACGATCGGAACCGGCGGACGTGGTTCTACCGGATCCGCCCCTCGGTGCGCCATGCCTGGCAGTTCACCGAGACGACGAACCACTGGATCCGCACGGCACCGAACCGCGAGGTGGAACCTCCGATCGGTCAGCTGCGCTGGGATGCGCCACCGTTCCCCGACGAGCCGACGAACTTCCTCACAGGAATCCGCACCGTGGCAACCAACGGCGACGCCCACACCCAGACCGGGATGGCCGCGCACCTCTACATGGCAACGGAGTCCATGACCAACACCTACTTCTACGACGCCGACGGCGAGCTGCTGATCGTGCCGCAGGACGGCCGCCTGCGCATCGTCACCGAGTGCGGCATCCTCGAGGTCGAGCCGAAAGAGATCGCGCTGATCCCCCGGGCCATGAAGTTCAGGGTGGAGTTGCTCGACGGTCCGTCACGGGGCTACATCTGCGAGAACTACGGGACGTACCTCGAGCTGCCCGAGCGTGGCCCGATCGGCGCCAACGGTCTCGCCAATCCCCGTGACTTCCTCGCCCCGACGGCTGCGTTCGAAGACACAGAGGACGCAGGCGAGCTCTATGTGAAGTTCGACGGCCGGATGTTCGTGGTGGCGACCGACTACTCGCCGCTCGACGTGGTGGGCTGGCACGGCAACCACGTGCCCTACAAGTACGACCTGACGAAGTACAACGTGATGGGGTCGATCAGCTTCGACCACCCCGACCCGTCGATCTTCACGGTGCTCACGTCACCGTCCGACACGCCCGGGATGGCCAACATCGACTTCGTCATCTTCGCCGACCGCTGGCTCGTCGGCGAGCACACGTTCCGCCCGCCCTGGTATCACATGAACATCATGAGCGAGTTCATGGGGATCCTGTACGGCGTGTACGACGCCAAGGAGGAGGGGTTCGAGCCTGGCGGCATGTCGCTCCACAACATGTACTTCCCCCACGGACCCGATCACGACGCCTGGATCAAGGCGACGACGTCGGACCTCGCACCCGAGAAGCTGTCGGGGACGATGGCGTTCATGTTCGAGACGCGCTACCCGCTGATCCCGACGGCATACGCTTCGAGCATCCCGGCCCTCCAGGACGACTACCCCAGCGTGTGGCACGCACTGCAGCGCCACTTCGAAGGCTGAGTTCAGCGCCGCGGGAGAGTGTCGGACTGCCCGACCTATGTCGACGCCGTGGGCCGATAGGTGCCGCGGACTCGCCGGTAGCTCTGGCGAAGTCGATCGATGGCACGTCCCTCGCCGTCGTCGTACGCCGGGAGCGGCAGGGGGCGGGCCGCCACCCCTTCGGCCGCCTCGGGATCGAGGAACCGGGACGACAGATAGTCGAAGATCGTTCCCCCGGGGCCCGCACCTCCGGTGAGGCGATATCGGCGCTCCACACCGGATGGGTCGATCAGCGTCACATCGGCGCTGCCGGCGTCCTCGGCGAGTCCCATCCGGTCGGTGAACTCGGCCCAATTGCCCCCGTCGGGCAAGAGGTACATGGTGTCCACGGGATCTTCGATCGCCAGCGTCGGGGTCAGGCGGCCGACGACTCTCTTGACGACGTCGTCTTCGTAGCACTCGCTGGCCTGGAAGAGCATCTGCTCATGGAGCGACAGCGTCAGGGTGGCACTGAACGCAACACGCCGGCGAACGTCGATCAATCGGCTCCGCTCTGCCGAATCACCATCGGGCAACGCCGTCCCGATCCTGCGGGCAGCCTGATACAGCCGGAACGCTTGGAGCACCAGTCCCTGGGGATCGAGGGGAGGGCCCCCGTAACCCGCTTGTTGCAGCGCAACCAGGCCATCCTCGCCTGCATGCTCCGCTTCGAGATAGCGGTTGAACGCGGGCACCAGCGACCCGTACGCCTGCAAGTTGCCCCACTGGATTGCCAACCGCAGCCTGTGCAGGGTCCCATAGAACCGGAAAGGGTTGCGGATGAACTCGGTTGCCAGAACGCGTGCCTGGTCACCGAGCGCCGGGGCTTCTCGAGTGTCGCGGCGGATATCGGCGAGCGCGTTCAGGTCGAAGTAGCGCAAGAAGCGCATCGTCGCCTCCATCCGGGCCAGCTGGCTGCCGACCGTTCGGGAGGCGTGCTTGGCATAGGTGAGCAGCGAGGGCACGGCTGGTTCACCTATGTAGCCGGCGAATGCCCTGTCGAGGTCGTGGAGCGCTTCGTTGACGATGGCGTTGGCGGCCCGCCCCGACAGCGTTGCGGCGCCCGGCTTCCAGTCGAGCGACTCCGAGAGATCCCGGATCGGTCGTGGGGTGAAGCCGGTCATCGGGTCACGGTAGCGACCCGATGGCACCCGAAAACATGGCGCACGCGCCGTCGATGCTGACCGCACGGGAGAGAGGCGGAAGCCGCCGACCGGCTCGCCTGGTGCACGATCGTCGCACGACGCGTGCCGCCGCCATCGCCACAGACCACGAGCGCATGCGGCTCGTCCGGCTCGTCGGCGTCACCCGAATCCAACCCGCCCCCCTCGAGATCGAGCCTTTGCGCGGAGACGCGGTTTGTCAGGGTGAGGGCGGGCGCCGCTGTGTGGCGATCCGGCGTCAGCGTCTCGCCACGACCGCTTCGTCGAAGGCGCCGTCGTGGCCGATCGCGGTGAGTTCGATGCGATCGCGGTAGACATCGAGCGCCACGAAGTGGAGCACCGAGGCCGAGTAGGCGGTGAACTCGGCGGTCCCCGTCGGTCGCAGCTTGGCAGCGCCCCCCGAGACGACGTAGACGATGCCGTCGATCGGACGAGAGCGCTGGTAGTCGTGGTCATGCCCGGCGAGCGCGAGATCGACGCCGTACTCCTCGAACAGGGGGACCCAATGCCGCTGGACCTTGCCCGTCGATCCGTGGTGGCCTGCCGAGTACGCCGGATGGTGCATCGAGACGATGACGAAGTTGCTGGTCGCGCCTGCGAGCGTGGCCTCGAGCCACGCCGTCTGTGCCTCGTCCTCGACACGCGTCGAGTCCAGAGACACCACGAGAACCGGGCCCACACGGGTCGCATACCACCGTCCGGGCATCCCGAGCCGGGCCACCTGCGCGTCCCCGTGGCCATCCTTGACGTCGTGGTTGCCGAGCACCGGCAGCAACTTCGCCCCGTCGTCCAACAGCGGCGCAAAGGGCTCGAACACCGTGGCATCGAGACGACCCGGGTCACCGTTCGGGTACACGTTGTCACCCAACAGGATGAGGGCGTCGAAGGGATCGGCAGCCCCCGCCTTGGCCGCCGATTCGGCGGTGGCCCACTCCTTCTCGTCCCCGGTCCCGACGTCGCCCAGCACCGCGATCCGGACCACCGGCTCGACGACGGTGGGTGACGGTGGCTCGGTGGTGGAGGTCGTCTCCGGGACCGATGTGGTGGTGGCCGACGCAAGAGACGGGTCGAGCGTCGTTGTGATGGGTGAGGCGGTCGTCACCGTTGCCGATGGGGCGGTGGTCGCCGGCTCGACCGCACGCGTCGTGTCCGGAGAGCCGATCGTTGCCAAGACAGTCGTGGTACCGGTCGTGGTCGATGGGTTCGCCGGCTGTGCAACCGGTGCCCGATCGCCTGACGGCGGAGCGGCTGCGAATACCACGAGGCCCAGCAAGAGAGGGAGCAGTAGCGCTCCCAGGACGGCGAGGAGCGAGCGTCGCAAGCGTCGCAAACCGTGCCCTGGACGTTTCACGACATCCCCCGTGCGTCGAGCCCTTCGATGCCAGCCTACGGCCGATGCTGCACACGTGCGGGCAATCCGCCTGCGTGTGCCCCGCCGTCGGTCAGTCGGTCACGAGGATGTCGTCGGGGGGCCGCAGGACGACCACCGGTCGGGAGGATCCGGCGACGATCTCGGCGGCGACCGAACCGGAGAAGAGGCGAGCCAGCCCGGTGCGTCCGTGCGTGGACATCGCCACGATGCCGTCGGGGTGGGCGAAGTCGAGGATCGCCGCCGCCGGATCGGCGCCGTGGAGCACCTCGAACTGGGCATCGCCACCGATGTGACGAGCCAGCCGTCTCACATAGGCCGACTCGAGGACTCCGAGGTCGGCGCCGAGCATTGCGCCGGCCTCTTGCTGCTGACGACGGCTCACGACCGTCACGACCCACACCTCGGCACCCAGGGTCGCTGCCAGCTCCGCCGCAGGGGCGAGGACGGCCTCGGCACGCTCCGATCCGTCGACGGGAACCACGATGCGGGGCTTCGCATCGACGGCACCGATGGCCTTCGGGCCGAGCAGGGCCGCCGGCTTGCCGAGCATGCGAACCACGGCCTCAGCGATGGACCCGACGCGACGCTCATGAGGAAAGACGGTGGCCGCCGTGGTCATGCAGACCAGGGACGCATCCTGAGCCGCCTCGACGATGGCCTGCTCGACCGAATCCCCGGTGAGTGGAACCAGCTCGATCGGTGCCCCGCGGATCGTCGCCAGAGCAGAACGGATCCTGTCGACGTCGACTGCGGACCCGGCAAGATCGCGACCCACGTGGACCGCGACGACGCGCCCGTTGCTCCTCGAGGCCACCTGAGCGGCGAACTCGACGGCGCGCAGATCCTCCGAGCTGCCGACCGGTACGAGAACGGTGGGAACATTCGTCATCGGAGTCTCCTCTCGGGCGCGGCACGCTCCCGTCGCGAGCCACCACCGCGATCGTACGACCGGCGAACGCACGGTCCCAGGGACCAACTACCCTTGCGCCACGCAACGGTGAAAGGAGCGCCGCAGAGCGACGCCGACCAACACACAACTCATCGAGAAAGGTGGAGGGATCAGGCCCTGTGAAGCCTTGGCAACCACCCGCAAGGGAACGGTGCCAAATCCTGCTCCCGGCGATGGCCGGAGAGACAGATGATGAGGAGCCACGAGCTCTTGTCACCGCCTCTCCCCGCCCGGAAGGCGGTTTTCTCGTTTCAGGGGAAACCACCCGATGGGGCCGCCGCCGTTGTCTCTCACACAACGACGACGAAGGAGAACATCCGTGTCCGACTATCGATACGAAACACTGCAGGTACACGCCGGCCAAGAGCCGGACCCGGCGACCAACAGCCGGGCGGTACCGATCTACCAGACGACGTCCTACGTGTTCGACGACTCCGAGCACGCCGCCAGCCTCTTCGGGCTCCAGGCGTTCGGCAACATCTACACGCGGATCATGAACCCGACGACCGATGTGTTCGAGAAGCGCGTCGCAGCACTCGAAGGCGGCGTGGCCGCCGTCGGGACGAGCTCGGGCCAGGCCGCCCAGCTGCTCGCCATCACGGCCCTCGCCCAGAGCGGTGACAACATCGTGTCGGCCAGCTACCTGTACGGCGGCACCTACAACCAGTTCAAAGTGACCTTGCCGCGGCTCGGCATCGACGTGAAGTTCGCCGAGGGCGATGATCCCGACTCGATCGCCTCGCTCATCGACGACGACACGAAGGCCGTGTACCTGGAGTCCATCGGCAATCCCCAGTACAACGTCCCCGACTTCGAGCGCATCGCTCAGATCGCCCACGATGCAGGCATCCCACTCATCGTGGACAACACCTTCGGTGCCGCCGGTTACCTCGCCCGCCCGATCGACCACGGCGCCGACATCGTCGTGGCTTCGGCCACGAAGTGGATCGGCGGCCACGGGACGTCGATCGGAGGCGTGGTCGTGGACTCGGGCAAGTTCGACTGGCGGTCCGAGAAGTTCCCGCTCTTCAACGAGCCGGCGCCGGGGTATCACGGCCTCAACTTCGCCGAGGTCTTCGGACCGGACGGGCCGTTCGGCAACATCGCGTTCGCCATCCGGGTGCGGGTCGAGGACTCCGCGACATGGGTGCGGCACAGGCGCCCTTCAACTCGTTCCTGTTCCTCCAAGGCCTCGAGACACTGTCGCTGCGGGTACAGCGCCACGTCGACAATGCGCTCGAGATCGCGGCATGGCTCGCAGAGCACCCCCAAGTGGCGTGGGTGCACTACCCGGGTCTTCCGGACCACCCGTCACACGAGCTGGCCAAGAAGTACCTCCGCAACGGCTACGGGGCGGTGCTCAGCTTCGGTGTCGTCGGCGGCTACGAAGCCGGCAAGCAGTTCATCGACAACGTGAAGCTGGCATCCCATCTCGCCAACGTGGGTGACGCCAAGACCCTGGTGATCCACCCGGCGTCGACGACGCATCAGCAGCTGAGCGCCGAAGAGCAGTCGAGCGCAGGCGTCACCGACGATCTCGTACGCGTGGCGGTGGGCATCGAGCACATCGACGACATCCGTGAGGACTTCGCTCAGGCCTTCGAGGCGATCAACACGACGGTCGACGCCTGACGGGGCGAATCGACGCAGACGAGGAGAGGGGCGGGGTCGTGGACCCCGCCCCTCGTCGTTGCCGATTCACAATCGGTCAATTCGACAGCGGCGTCACCGTGAGCACGCCCCCGGCGAGTTCGCCGAGCACGGTCACGGGGAAGTCGCTCCACGTCACACCCTGCTCGGTGCGCAGTTCGTCGGGGTCGATCGTGGAGGTGTCCGACAGCTCGACGAATGCACCGGCGCACTGCGGTGGCAGCGACTCGGCGAGCCCATCGCAGAGCCGCGTCCCATCGGCGTCATGCACCAGAAAGCCGACGACCGCGAGCGGGCCGTCCGGGTCTGCCGCGATGAGATCGGCAACGGACAGGCCGCCACCGATGATCGGTGCGCCGATCGCCGGGTCACCGGGCAGCGAATCACCGGGCTCGAGCGCCGGAGCGCCGGTTCCCGGGATGTCGTTGCAGTCGGGGTCGCCGGCGAGACAGGCGCCGGCTGCGGGATTGACCGGCAGCTCGGAGGTCGTGTCGGCCGAGCCGCCGCACGCAGCGGCAACGAGGGCGAGCACGGCGAGCAACACGATGAGACGAGAGAAACGGGACATGTGATGTCAGAGCTCCTGAGTTCGTACCTTCAACAGAGCTGTGACGTCGATTCGGGCCGCGAGGTTCCCAATCGGCTTCCGGGTCAGACCCGGGTCACGGATCCACGACCTCGATGAGCACCTCACTCGGGAGAACCTGCGTGGTGGGCTCGAGCGTCTCGACCAGCACCGTGTCGATCAGTCCCGCATCGACTCCCGCGGCGACGAGGTAGGCCACGATCTCGTCGCGACGCTGCTCGGACACGAGGAGCAGCTCGTCGTCCTCGGCGTCGTCACCTCGCACTGCGATCTCGATCGTCAGACCGGGCTCGTCGGCCATCAGCGCTGCGATCGCGTCCAGGGTCGCGTCCGACTCGGCGAGGCGCTCTCCGGTCTCCTCGTCGTAGAGGATCGGAGCCGTCGTGAGCAGCTCGGTGATCTCGGACGCCAGTCGGAGCGGGTTGCCGCGCAGCGTGAGGTCGAACCTGACTTCCTCGATGCCGGCGATGTCGACGAGCTTGCCTTCGAGCGTGCCGCCCGGCCCCAGCTCACCCGACTCGACCGCCACTTCTGGGACGATGCCCGAGACGAAGACGATGCCGTCTGCGTACTGATAGGTGAGCGGGTGGTTGACCGTCAGCGCCAGCTCGTCGATGTCGGCCCGGACCGCAGAGGGATCCCGGTTCGTGTCGTAGACGATGTCGGTGACGACTTCGACCACGCCGTCGATCTCGGCCACGATCTCGATGGCGATGTCGCGCTCGCGAGCGGTCCGCACCGTACCGACGACGGTGGCGACGCCCGTCTCGTCCACTCCCACCTGCAGATCTGTGAACCCGAAGGCGTCGAGGGCGACCGCAGCCGCCTCCGACGGTGTCGCGGGAAGGCGAACCGTGGTGGTCGTCTCCGCCGCACTCGTGGCAGGAGTCGTCTCGGTGGGCGAGGAAGCCAACAGGAAGTAGCCGGCGACCCCTCCCGCGGCGAGCAACGCAGCGGCGAGGAACACCAGCCCACGACGCGATGGCGGCTTTTCGGGCTTTTCCGCCTCTGCCGGGGCGACGACGACCGGCGGGGCCGGCGTCTCATTCGACGTGGCTTTCTTGGCCTTCTTGGCCTTCTTCTCTTTCTTGGCCTTCTTGTCTCTGCGAGCGTCCGCTTGTGTCGCAACCGGCTCTTCCTCGGCGGGCTCCGGTGCCACTTCGGCGTCATCCACCTCCGGGATCATCAGATCCACCCGGCCGCGGGTGCGGTGCTTGCCGTGTCGTTCCGGATCGACGTCGGCTCGAGCGCGATCCGGTGCGTCCGCTCGCACGAGCTCCAGGTTGGCCATGAGGTCGACCGCGTCGTCGAGGAGGTGGCCGACCGAGCTGGCGGGAGCCGGCCGTGGCGAGGTGGCGGTGTCACCGGCGCCGTGCTCGAAATCGAGCGAGAACCTGGCGTCGTCCTGGATGTCGATCTGGCCGAAGTCCTCGAGAGGGTCGGTCTCGACGCTCGACACCGCCGTCGGTGTCGATGTGCCGGGCGATGCCGGGGTCGATGGGGCCGGATCGGGTGGGAGATCGAGATCGTCGGTGGCGCTCAGGATCCGCTCGGATGCCTGTTCGAAGCGCGCCCGAATGCGCGCCAATGGATCATCGACGTCGTCGGGTTCGTAGCTGTGCTCGTCGGTCATCACGCCCACCAGGTTCCGGTCTCCAAGGGAATCGGCACATGACCAGGTGTCTTGACGGATTTGGGGCGGCTGGGCCAGAGGTGAGCCGGAGACCAGGTCAGTAGCGGTCGACCTTCCACAGCTCGCTCATCGGCTTCCGCCCGCCCGCACGCGCCGGGGCCGCCGACGGCCCACGGTGGCCGATGGCCACGGCGTATCTCGCCCGGACGCCTTCGGGCAGCCCGAGCGCCTCGGCCGCATCGTCGTCGCGGTGCAGGGTGATCGGCACCGAGGCGAGCCCGAGCGCATCGGCGGCGAGCATGATGTTCTGGGCGAGACGGCCGGTGTCGAACTCGTATCCATCTCGCTCCTGCACGAGGACGACCGTGACGGGCGCATTGCGGATCGGGTCGGTGAAGTCGCCGCAGGCGGCGATGCGATCTCGTTGGCCGGGGTCGCGCAGCACGATCCACGACCAGTTCTGACGGTTCTTCGAGCTGCCCGTCCAACGCGCCGCCTCGAGCACCGGGGCGAGTTCCTCGTCGGTGACGGGGCGGTCGGAGAACTGGCGTATGGCGCGCAGCTCGAGGATCCGCCGATAGGTCTCCTGCGACGTCATGTGGCGACGTCGGTGAGCTCGACGAGGTCGCTCCGCCATTCCGGAGGATCGAAGTCCTCGGCGAAGTAGAGCGTCTCCCGGATGATCCTGCTCTCGGAGAGCTCGACGAATCCGATGATGTAGCCGGAAGAACCGTTCGAGTAGGTGGCGTGGCCGATCACCGTGAACTCGTTCCCCCCGCCTTCCACGGTGATGATCGGCAGGGCCGACCCGAGCGGACGCACCACGTCGACCCCTGGCTTCGTCCCCGCCACGCACGCCATGTCGGTGACGGCGGGGATGTCGGCGTCGTACCTCGAATAGACGGCGCGATACGCCTCGGGCCCGACGATGCGCTCACCGGACTGCGGAAACTCACCGACGTAGTCGTCGTGGAGGAGGTCGGCAACGGCCATCCAGTCCTGCCGGTTGACCGCGTCGACGTATCTGTCCTGGGTGCTCATGTGGCTCCGGTCTGGGAACGACCCGAGAATACGGCCTCACGGCCGCTGGCGCGACGGCGCGGCGGCGGACGCTCAGAAGGCGGAGTCTTCGAGCTCCATCAGCCAGCCGTCCTCGTTCTCGGCGAGTTCGCGACGCAGCCGCGCCCTGGGCAGGACATTGCGGCAGAACCACCGTGCGGAGGCGATCTTGCCCATGTAGAACGACGCATCGTCACCCGCATCGGCGAGCTTCGCCTGCGCCACCTCGGCGTGACGGATCAGGAGCCACCCGATCACGACCTCGGCGAGGGTGTCGAGCAGCGAGTTGGCGTGGAGACCCGTCTTGTAGATCGCAGTCGGCTCACCGGTCATCGACGCCATCGCATGGCCGCCCATCACGGCGATCTGCGTCTGGGCATGCTCGAGGGCATCCCCGAGCAGGCGCCGCTCGGTCTCGAGCTCGTCAGAGCCGCCCTTGATGGTGCGGAGGATCTCTTCGGCGAGTCTGCCCACGGTGGCGCCCTGGTCGCGAGCGATCTTCCTGAAGAACAGGTCCAAGGCCTGAATGCCCGTGGTGCCTTCGTACAACGAGTCGATCTTCACATCCCGGATGTACTGCTCCACCGGGTAGTCCTGCAGGAACCCGGACCCCCCGAACACCTGCAGCGATTGGCTCAACTTGAAGTAGGCCTGCTCAGCGGCGTAGCCCTTGAGAAGCGGCAGCAGCAGGTCGACCAATCTCGCCCAGTAGGGGTCTTCGGCGTCCAGCCTCGTCTGATCCAGGGCCCACGCCGAATAGAACAGCAGGGCACGAAGACCTTCGGCGAATGCCTTCTGATCCATGAGCATGCGCCGCACATTCGGGTGACGGATGATCTCGACCCGGGGCGCCGTCTTGTCGAGCATCTGGGTCATGTCCGCCGACTGGATGCGCTCCTTGGCGTACTCGAGGGCTGCCAGGTAGCCGGCGCTCGCGGTCGAGGCCGACTTGGCGCCGATGAGCAGCCGGGCGTCCTCGATGACCTCGAACATCTGCTTGATGCCACGGTGCACGCCACCGACGAGGTAGCCGACGCATGGCCGGTCGACTCCCATCGTGAGCTCGCAGGTCGTGGAGCCTCGGATCCCCATCTTCTTCTCGAGGTTCGTGGCGACGATGCCGTTGCGCTCTCCGAGCGTGCCGTCGTCGTTCACGAGGTACTTCGGGACGATGAACATCGACAGCCCGGGGGTTCCCGGCTCCCCGCCTTCACGACGGGCCAGGACGAGATGGACGATGTTCTCGGAGTAGTCGTGCTCGCCCGAGGTGATGAATCGCTTGACCCCCTCGAGGTGATACACGCCGTTCTCCTCGTCCACCGCAATGGCCTTGGACGTGCCTGCACCGACGTCGGATCCGGCATCGGGCTCGGTGAGCACCATGGTGCCGCCCCAGTGACGCTCGATCATCGGCTTGGCCCACTTCTCGGCCTGCTCCTCGGTGCCGACGGCGGCGATGACGACAGACATGAGGCTGCCCGAGATGTAGAAGAACAGTGCAGGGTTGGCGCCGACGAGCATCTCCTGGACGGCCCACCGCACCTGGTGGGGCGCACCCATGCCACCGAGCTCCGGTGGAATCGACAGCAGGTCCCAGCCCCCGTCGTAATAGGCGTCGAGGCTCTTCTTCATCGAATCGTGGAGCTTCACCTCGCCATCGACGAGCTCGAGCGGCACCCGGTCGGACTCGACGAAGCTGGCTGCGAAGTCCTCCCTGGCGAGACGATCGACCTCGGAAACGATGTGACGCACGGTGTCCTCGTCGAACTCTGCGTAGAGGCCCTCGCCGAGGTGCTCGGGCAGGTCGTTCGCCTCGAGGAGGTTGAAGAGGATGTCCCTGACGTTGCTGTGGTAGTGGCTCATCTGGTTCACCGTCCTCGTCCGCTGACCGCTGTCTCTCTTCTATCGGTCGGTTCAAATCGCAATTTGAGTATACGCTCCAATTTGAGCGAACGATCCAAATTGAGGAACGATCGAGAAACCCCCTCCCGGCTGCCGGAGAGGGGGTTCATGAGGGACTCGGGTGGAGGTGTCAGTCCTCGCTGCGTCGACGGCGCCGATCCTCTTCCTCTTCCAGGCGGCGGCGCTCCTGGTACTCGCGTTCGTACCGTTCGCTCTCCTCGAGACGTCGTTGTTCGGCGGCCTCGCCCTCGGCCCGACGCTCCCGCTCTGCCTCTGCTGCGGACTCGGCACGCTCTCGCTCCTGACGTGCGGCCCGCTCCGGTTGCGTCTCCATGGGGTGCTCCCGCCTGACGTGATCCCGACCTGGCTCTGCAACATTATCGGGCGCGATCGGCCGGTGAGCCGTCGGAGCCGAGTAGCCTGGGTGGCGCTCGGCCCGGAAGTCGAGCCTCGCTGTGTCGCCTCGGCCCCGTCGAGCGACCATTCGTTCCTCGTGATCCCCCGGAGTCGAGCTCGAATGAGCAACGAGCTGACTCGGATCGATTCCGCCCCGGCGGCACCGACGATCAGGTCGAAGCCACAGTGACACCACCAGCACCCACGAGGTGCACATCACGAGAGGCAACCCAATGGCACTCACAGGAACGGTCAAGTTCTTCGACACCCAACGAGGCTTCGGCTTCATCGTCTCGCCGGATCGGCCGGACACCTTCGTTCACGCATCGAACATCGTCGGCGGCGCCCTGCTGACCGAGGGACAGACCGTGGAGTTCGAGACGGCTCAGGGCCGGAAGGGCCCGGAAGCCATCAACGTCAAGCCGGTCTGAGTGGCTCGCGGCCGAGAAGGCGCAGCGAAACGCGCCCGGGAACGCATCCGCAAGGAGAAGCAAGACGCCAAGCGCGCTCGCAGGCATGGAACGGACGATGACGCGGGAGGCGACGAAGCGCCGCCGGTCGACGAGGCGGGCCTCATGGAAGAGTTCCGCGTCGTCAGCGAGCGTCACGCCGCAGGACGGCTCGACGACGAGGCGTACGAGCAGGAGCGTCATCGCATCTTCGTGGAGCTCGGAATCGAAACTGAAGACGACGGCTGACCTCTCGTCGCCGATGGCACTAGCGTGAAACGCAACGCATCCGGAGGGAATGGCGTGGCGAGATACCAGGCCGGGCTGAAGACCGAGGCACGCATCGTCGATGCGACGCGCGAGCTGCTCGGCGAATGCGGTCTCGACGGCACGACGCTCAAGGCGATCTGCGATCGCGCCGGGGTGCGGGCGGGGAGCTTCTACAACATCTTCCCGTCGAAAGAGGCCGTCGTGCTGCGGGTGGTGCGCGAAGCCATCACCGCCGTCGATCCGCACCCCGACGGATCCGCCGACTCGCTGTCCGAGCTCATCGAGGCCTACCTGCGCTTCGTCACCGCGGAGGCGACGCTGGCCAAGATCTACCTCCAGATGGCCGTGGCGGGCGCCACGGGGAACGGCGAAATCGCATCGCGCATCGAGCGCCACCATCAGAAGCGCGTCCAACGATTCGCCGCAGCCATCGCGACAGAACATCCCGAGCTGTCGACCGACGATGCGACGAGAAAGGCGAGCCTCCTGCTGGCGACCCTCAACGGGCTCTTGCTCGCGTGGGCGGTGAACCCCGAGTTCGACCTCATCGCCCATGTCCGCCTCGCCGTCGCCGACTTCGCCACGGTCTGATTTCGCGACTCACCCCTTGCCGCAACGTCAGGCTACGTAGACCTTCGACTCCTCGAAGCGGAATCTGGTGGCTCCGATCAAGGAAAACACTGCGGTGAAGACGAGGAGCATGGCGACGGGACCGATGACTCCTCGCGACGAAGCTCCCTCGAGGATCACTTCCAGAAAGCCGTCCATGGCCCAATAGGTCGGAACGAATCTCGCGACCGACTGAACCCATCCTGGAAGCACTGCGAGCGGCACGAGGGCTCCGCCGACGCCCGCGAACACGATGCCGAAGAGGTTCACGAACGTGTTGAGCTGCAGCGATGTGCGACTCAGCGACGTGATCGCCATGCCGAACGACAGCATGCTCGCCGAGAAGGCGACGACGAGGAGCAGGAGACCGACGACGGAGCCTCTGATCGTGAGGTCGAAGAGAATCACACCCAGTCCGAACAGGGTCAGCATCTGAACCACGGAGATCAGCAGTGTCGGAGCCAGCTTGCCGGTCATGATGTCGAGCGTGGAGGCCTGACTGGCACGGAGACGATCCCAGGTGTGCCATCCGTGCTCGCGAAAGAAGGTGAATCCGGCAAAGCTCCCGGTGAACGTGGCAAACATCGCCGCCATGCCGGGCACGGCCTGCTCTGCTCCGTTGGCACCCACAAATCCCTCCGCCTGGAGTGACAGACCGAAGAGCGGCTTCATGAGCCCCATCATCAGCAGCGGCATGATGAGTAGGAACACGATGCTCCCGGGATCGTCTCGCAACGCCTTCATCTCGTGCCGGATCAGTGCCCAACTACGCGTCAACGACATCGGCCACCTCCTGCCCCGGGTCGTACCGTCGTCCGGTGAGCTGCAGAAACACCGATTCGAGGCTGGGGTTGATCACGTCGATGGTCCGCAAGCGGGCCAGGTGCTCTCCGAGACCGCCGAGTATGCCGGGCAGGTCGACACCTGGATCGGCGACCTCGAAACGGACGACGGCGCCATCGACCTCGGCGTCCGACCCGAACGATGCCATGCCGGGCATCTCGTCGAATCCCAGCTCCAGGTAGGTCACAGCATGCTCCCCGATCAGCTCGGCGACCGACCCCTCGGCGATCACCAAACCCTGGTCGATGATCACGACTCGCGCTCCCAGCTCCTCGACCTCATGGAGGTAGTGCGTCGAGTACAGGACGCCGGAGCCGTCGGCCGCCAGGTTGCGGACCACCTCGACCAGCGCGGCTCGTGTTCCGACATCCGCGCCGACCGTGGCCTCGTCGAGCAGAATCAGCGCCGGGCGGTTCACCAACGCCAACGCGGTGTGAAGACGACGCTTCTGCCCACCCGAGAGCTCGCCCGCCTTGCGATCCATGAGATCGTCGAGCCGGAGCGCCACCGCCAGCTCCTCGATCTCCCGACGGAGCGCACGGCGCCGGATTCCGGCCAGCTCACCGAACAAGGCGAGGTTCTGCCGGACCGTGTCGATCGGATAAATGCCCAGCTCCTGCGGAGCGAGCCCGATGTGGGCCCGCGCCCGCGTCGGGTGAGCGAGGGCGTCGACGCCGAGTACCGTCACTGCTCCGGAGTCCGCGCGCCGCAGCCCACAGATGATCGACACCAGCGTCGTCTTTCCTGCGCCGTTCGGACCGAGCAACGCCACGACCTCTCCGGGATCGACTGTGAGGCTCACCCCGGCGAGGGCCACGACGTCCCTGTACGCCTTGGCGAGATCCGAGACGATGAGAACCGGCTCGCTCATCCGATCAGCATACGGAGACGTCGTTCAGCGCACCCAGATGGGCAGTGGAGCCTCGATGCGATCGAGGGTCGATTCGAACTCCGGGAAGCGGTCGGTGTCCCCTGCCGCCCAGTCGCGCCATGCCGTCTCGAGTTCGTCGCGAGTGCGGGCGACGAAGTTCCACCACATCTGGATGCGCTCACCCACCGGCTCGCCGCCGATGAGCATGCAGCGCCCCGGCTCACGCATCTCGACCTGCAGGGTCTCGGAGCCGCCGAGCACCATGCCGAGGTGGCCCGGCTCGACGACGGCTCCGTTGAAGAGCACCGGCCCGTCGATCGGAACGATGGCGTATTCGTGATCCGGATTCGCCTCGAACGTCACCGCCCCCGGGGTGAGCCGGAGCTCGGCGCCGACCAGCGGGGTGTCCATGCGTGCCGGCGACCTGGCACCACCGAGCTCGCCCATGAAGACCACCGCTTCCCCCGATCCCAGGTCGAGCACGGGGAGCTCACCGTGGTGCTCGAAGGCCCGCTCACCGTGACGCGTCTCCTCCGGCTGGGCGATCCACATCTGGATGCCGTGCACGCCCGCTTCGCTCGACAGCTCGGCGTGGGCGATGCCATGGCCCGCCGTCATGAGGTTCAGCTGACCCGGCCTGATCGGCTGCTGCGTTCCGAGCGAGTCGGAATGCAGCGCCTCGCCTTCGAGCAGCCACGTGGCGGTGTGGAGGCCGATGTGAGGATGCGGCCCGATCTCCATCGGGTCGGGTTCGAGGGCGTCGGGCGGCAGCATGACGTCGACGAAGCACCACCCGCCGATCGTGCGCCGGCCCTTGGTCGGGAGCAGCCGAACCACGCCGAGCGCGCCGATGTGCGCCGTACGACCCTCACGCACCTCGACCGTGTCGGCGGCGTCCGCCGTTCGGCCGTCCAGGTCCTCTTCCTGCACCGGTCCACTCATGCGGGTCCTCGCTCCTCGACTCGATGTCGAGCATACGCAGCACCCCGCTCCGAGTGCGTGGATGGGCCTGGATGGTCTCCGCTCGGAGCGGCCTCGGCTCCCGCCGGGGGGCACCTAGGCTCTTCCGATCTCTGACAGGGAGGGGATGTCATGACGACCCGAGCTCGCGGGTTGTGGATCATCGTGCGCACGCTCGCTCCTGCCGTGGCGATCCTCGTCGTCGTGCTCGCCTCGTCGACTGCCATTGCAGCGATGCGGGACTCGGCGGCCGGCTACGGCGCGACGGTGAGCGCCGAACTCACCGACGTGACCGACGTGTTTCGAGACGTCGGCGCCGCACTCGGTCGGCTCGCCGAGTTCGCATCCGGGATCGGCTCTGCGATCGCCGATGCCTTCCGTGCGATCGCCTCGATCAGCCCCAGGATTGCGATCCCGCCGTTCGACATCCCCATCGGCCCCTTCTCGATTCCTGCCGGAGCCCTCACATTCGAGGTCCCCGGGTTGGGTGTGATCATCGAGTTCTTTCGGGCCGCGGCCGATGCGGCAGCGGCCGTGGCGGGGAACATCAAGGGCGAACTCAAGAAGCTCCTGGTCGTTCCCGAGTCCATCGAGAGGATCTCGGCGGCCACGGCGCAGCTCGGCAGCGAGGTTCGCGATGCGGCCGGCCAATGGCTGACCGCAGTGGTGCTCATGGCAGCGCTGTTGTTGGTGGCATGGATCTCGACTCGCGCCCGAACGATCTTGGGCGACCTCGGTCGAGGCTGGTCGATGCTGCTCGGACGCCCGGTTACGCCCGCCTCCCTGGCCTCGCTGCGCGCCCGGGTCCGCGACCTCGAGCGTGAGCTGGCGGGGCGGTCCTGAGCGGAGTCGACGACGGGATAGCGGCGCGCCCGGCATATCATCGATCCATGACGTCACGCGACACCGGCCCCGTTCTCGAACTCGTGGAACTCGGCTTCCCCTGGACCGGGCTCGACCCGTTCATCATGACCGTCCACCACGTGGACGACTACCCGGAGGGCAACGACCAGCTCGGGCCCGACTCCCGACTGCTGTTTGGACGCAACATGGGCGCCGACTTCTCCTATCAGGACGGCTGGTCCATGTATCACGGTGGGGCGGTGCCGGGCTTCCCGCAGCATCCGCATCGTGGCTTCGAGACGGTCACGGTGGTGCGTCGCGGCTACGTCGATCACTCCGACTCGCTGGGAGCCACCGCCCGCTACGGCGGCGGCGACGTGCAGTGGCTGACCACTGGCAGCGGAATCATGCACGCCGAGATG
>CAYFYC010000013.1:45026-51078 GCA_964347305.1 uncultured Acidimicrobiaceae bacterium
CTCAACCTGCCGCCCCAGTCGAAGATGGTCGACGCCTACTTCGGCATGCTGTGGTCCGAGGAGATCCCGACGATCACCCCGGCCCCCGGCGTGAGCGTCGACGTGATCGCCGGACCGATCGACGGGCACAGCCCGCCGGCGGCGCCGCCTGATTCGTGGGCGTCGCAGCCCGGCTCCCACCTCGCCATCTGGCTCATTCGACTCGACAACGGCGCCTCGTGGACCCTGCCGACGGCACCTGCGGCCGTGAACCGCATGCTCCATTGCTTCATCGGCGACGACGTCCGGGTCGGCGGACTGCCGATCTCGGATCGCATCGGGGCGCGCCTCGCCGGAGACGTGCCGACAGTGATCTCGAACCACGGAGCACCCGCCGAGTTCCTGCTGCTCCAGGGGATGCCGATCGGCGCACCCGTGTTCCAGATGGGCCCCTTCGTCATGAACAGTCACGAGGAGCTGCGGCAGGCGGTCATCGACTACAACCGCACGCAGTTCGGCGGATGGCCATGGGACCGACCGGATCCGGTGCATGCTCGCACCGAGGGTCGATTCGCACTCCACGCCGATGGGCGCGTCGAGCACAGAGAGATGCAGTCGACCGCCTGATCAGACGCCGTAGTACGAGGGTCCGGACGGGGGCTCCTCGGCAGGGGTGATCTCCACGGCAACCGAGTCATCGTCGTCGATCTGCCCCGGCTCTTCGTCGACGGCGGCCAGCTCTCCGTCTGCATGTCCCACCGAGTTCCGATCGAGCCTTCGCTCGAGTCGATCGGTCACGGTCAGCAGCGATGCCCTGGCATCGGCGGTCGCAGGATGTAGATCCTCGACGTTGCCGGCGACCGCGGAGCCGAGGTCGATCAGCTCGGCGAGCTCTTCGTGGAGCTCAGCAGCCCGGTCGGTGGCTGCTTTGGTCGTCACAGTGACCACGCCGTTCTCATCGGGCTCCATGCCATCGAGCAGCTTGCGCAGCGTCGCCTGCGCCGTCGTGGCGGCGTCGATGATGCGGTCGAGTTCGTGCGACGGTGTCCCTTGCAGCATGTTCCCCTCGAATGGCGTTGCAGAACATGCTTCGGCACGCAGCCGACCTCACTTGACGGACGCATCTCAGCGAAGTGCGCCGACCAGCCAGCGGTGCAATGGATCGAGTTGCTCCCAACGCCGCATCGCATACGACACGAGCCGGGCGGTACGCATCGACGCCGGGTGCGGCTCGTCTTCCCCGCACCAGAGAGCGCTGTGCCGCAGCATGCGCTCTTCGAAGCCGTTGCCCGCCTCGAATCCGCGCGGCAGCTGCTTGTACGTCCGGCCGTGCACGGTCCAGCCGGCGCGCTCGACCGCATCGACGGCGGCGGCCAGGGCCGGACCGGTCTCGCCATCGACAACCGAGGCGCGATATGCGGCGAGACGCTCCTTGTCGAAGCCATGTGCGCCCACCCCGATGCCGAGATGTGTCGGGGTCACACGGAGGTAGTACCCGGACACCGCCTGCTTCCGTTCACCCTCCCAGAACCAGAAGTCGAGGTGGTCCTTGTACGGTCGCTTGTCCTGCGAGAAGCGGACGTCCCGGTTGACGCGGAAGATGCTGCCGTTGATGCGTGGCTCGGCGCGCACCGCAGGGTTCAACCCGGCGAGCGCCTCGCCTGCGGCCTCCACGAACTCCCTCGCCGGTGCGACCCAATGCGCCTCGTAGTCCTCGCGGTGGGCGTCGAACCACGTCTTGCTGTTGTGTTCCGCGAGTGCCGCCAGGAATCCGGTCGTCGGTTCCTTGAATCCGGTGAAGGCCATGGTGCTCCCTGTCGTTCGCTCGTGGGTACGACGAACGTACCCTCTCCGGATCGACTCGAACATCCCTGGCCGCAGCGCTCCTGCGGTGGTACGGTCGGGTCTGGCCGCGAGCGAAAGGAGAGCGCGATGGACCATTTGCCCCGTTTCCATGTCCGGGCGCTCTCCGCGCACTTCGTCTGATCACGCGAGAGCCCCGACCTCTCTCAGGAGGCTCCTCGATGGCATCACCATCGACCGACGTCCTCGTTCGTCATGGGTGGACGGACGGGGTCGCAGAACGATTCACCCGAACAGGGCTGCCGATCTCGGCAGCGGCTCGAGTCACCCGTACCGATCGGGGCGAGGCCATCGTGGCCGGTCGCACCGGGGTCCGACGCGCTCGTTGGAACGGCGTGCCGCCCGTCACAGGAGACTGGGTTGCCGTCGTCGACGAGGCAATCGTGGCCACGCTGCCGCGCACGTCGGCCATCGTCCGCGGCAACGCAGGCGAGAACGGTGACCAGGCCCTGGCCGCCAACGTCGACATCGCCATGGTCGTCGTCGGGCTCGACACCAAGCTCTCGCTGAATCGGCTCGAGCGAGCATTGACCCTGGTGTGGACCACCGGCGTTCGCCCCGTTGTCGTGCTCTCGAAGGCGGACACGATCGACGACGTCGATCTCGAGCATCAGCGGAGCCGGACCGAGGTCTCGGCAGGCGAGGCCGACCTCGTCGTGGCCAGCGCCGTGGACGGCCGGGGTGTCGATCAGCTGCACGATCTCGCCTCGGACGGCAACACCGTCGTGATGATCGGCTCCTCAGGCGTCGGGAAATCCACGCTCGGCAATCTGCTCATCGGCGCCGACGCGCTCGACACCGGACCGACCCGGATCGGCGACTCGAAGGGACGGCACACCACGACGGCGCGCGAGCTGCACCCGACGCTCCGCGGTGGCGTGCTCATCGACACCCCGGGGCTGCGTGGCCTCGGCCTGGCGTCGTCGGGCGGTGGCGTCGCCATGGCCTTCTCCGACGTCGTCGAGCTGGCCGACGACTGTCGATTCCGCGACTGCCGTCACGACATGGAGCCGGGCTGCGCCGTCCGCGACGTCATCTCTCCGCGACGGCTCGCCAGCTACCGCAAGCTCGAGCGGGAGCAGGCGGACTCCGAACGCCGAGCCGAGGTCCGCGAACGAATCGCGGCGCGGCGCTCCCGCAAGAAGTACGACCGAACCCGGGGATGGTGACTCAGTCGCCTCGGGTCACCATGTGCGCCTCGTACTCGACCACGGTGCGATACCCGAGACGCTCGTACACGGGAAAGCCGGCCTCCGTGCTCTGCAGTGCGGCGACCTCGATCCCTCCGGCACGCGCCGCCAGCGCCGGCGCCATGGTCATCGCCGCCCCGTACCCCCGCCGTCTGGCATCCGGCACCGTCGCCACGTTGAAGAGCGTCACCACTCCCCCTGCAGTGACGGCGAGCGACGTGGCCACCGGCTCTTCGTCGATGTGACCGAGGTAGATGTCGACGTTGTCGAGGTCGAGAAGCCCGAGCGGGGTGAACGCGGCGATGTCCTCGACGGTCGACTCGAACACGTCGGCCACCATGCGCACATGGGTGTCGTGCCCGGCGCGGTCTACGACCGGGGAGATCGTCAGTTCGGGCGGCATCGTGTGGTCGGGAATCGGGTGCAGGACCATCCCCGGCATGGTGAACGATCGGGTCTCGGCACCGAGGCGATCCAGGAGCGACTCGTCGCGACCCCTTCGCATGTAGAGCGCCCACGGCACGCCGCTGTCCTCCATGGCGTTCCGGGCGGACACGAGATCGGCGTCCTCGACCTCGGCGCCCTCGGCGACGAGGGCGTTGAAGATCGGGATCCGTGTGCCGGTCACGATCCCCACCAGACCGGGCCAGCGTCGCACCCAGCCGCCATCGGAGACCGAGGCGAACGCCGACAACGTCGCCACGAAGCCTCGGTGCTCGAGCTCGACGGCGTCCATCACAGGCCCGTCAATTGCCCGGCCGCGTGTTCGAGCAGCTCGTGGTCGGTGTCCAGGAACGCCAGCACCATGTGAGCGGCACCCGCGGCAACGAAGCGCTCCGTGATCTCGACGAGCGAGACGTCCGGCATCCGCTGGGGCCAGTACTGGACGGAGACCTCGACGTCGGCAGGGTCACGCCCCACCGCCGCACAGGCGTCGTGAAACCGTCCCAGCGCCTCGGCGAAGGCCTCGGGATCCTTGCCGTCGTAGTTCCAGTGGTCGGCGTGGCGAGCCGTGACGTGGAGCATGCGGCGCCGAAAGGCACCCACCACGATCGGGATGCGTTCCTGCACCGGCTTCGGTTCGGAGACGGCGTCGGTGAGCCGATAGAACGTGCCCTCGAAGTTCGTCACGGGCTGGGTCAACAGCGAGCGGATGATGGTGAGCGACTCCTCGAAGGCCGTGACGCGGTCGCCGGGTGGCAGGAGTGGCGTGCCGAGGTCGTCGTGCTCGCGCCGGTGCCAGCCGGCACCGATACCCAGCTCGAACCGGCCGTCGGAGACGTGATCGATGGTGGCCGCCATCCGCGCCACGAGCGCAGGCGTTCGAAACAGGTTGGCACCCACCATCGCTCCGAGGCGGATCCGCGACGTGGCGGCGGCGAGGGCGGCGAGAGCCGTGTAGGCCTCGAAGGTCGCAGGATCGTCCGAGCGGTCCGGGTAGCGGGGGTTGTAGAGATGATCATTCACCCACGCTGCGTCGTAGGCAGCGATCTCGTCGGCGTGACGGAAGAAGGCTTCGATGTCCCGCCAGGGCTTCCCCTGGATCCCCAGCTTCATCGAGAGCTTCACGACGTCTCCCGTCCGAGATGAGCGGCGACGTCCTCCGGTGTGTTGAGATCGCGCGGGCGATCCCAGTCGAAGTCGAGATACCGCACCCGGCCGGCCGTCTGCTCGCGAATCATGCGGTAGAGCGCCTTCCGCCCCTCGTAGTCGTGGCTGCGGGTGACGGCAGGTACCGAGAAGACATAGGGATGACCGATGCCGTCCCGATAGCTCGCCACGAGCGCCCATGGTTCCTCCCGCCCGAACGTCGCGAGACACGTGTCGATGATGCTGGTGGTCATGGTGGGCATGTCGCCGAGCAGCAGCATGACCGGCACGTCGCCTGTCGCCTCGACACCGCAACGGAACGACGTGAGATTGCCCCGGCGGTACTGCGGGTTGACCACGACGTCTGCCCCCACCGGCACGACCGGCGCCACCTCGTCGGCATCGTGCCCCAACACGACGATCACCCGGTCGAGACGCGAGGCGAGCGCCACGCCGACCGTCGTCGCCAGCATCGGCGTCCCGTCGAGATCCACGAGCTGCTTCGTCCCACCCATGCGGGTGCCCTCGCCTGCGGCGAGCACGATGCCGGTGACGCTCACCAGTTCACTTCGGCGCCATCCGGATGCCGCCGTCCATGCGGATCGTTTCGCCATTCATGTAGCCGTGGGTGATGAGGAAGATCGCCAGCGCGGCGTACTCGTCGGGTGTGCCGAGACGCTTCGGGAACAGCACCTGCTGGCCCAGCGATTCCTTCGCCGGCTCCGGGAGCCCGGCGAGCAACGGAGTGTCGATGATGCCGGGGGCGATCGTGTTGACCCTGACACCGATCGACGAGAGATCGCGGGCGACCGGCAACGTCATCCCCACGATGCCGCCCTTCGACGAGCTGTACGCGGCCTGGCCGATCTGTCCGTCGTACGCGGCGACGGATGCGGTGTTGACGATGGCGCCGCGCTCGCCATGCTCCATCGGCTCGGTGCGGGCCATGGCGGCCGCGGCCAGGCGGATGCAGTTGAACGTGCCGGTGAGGTTGATGGCGACGACCTTCTCGTATCGGGCGAGGTCATGGGGTGTTCCGTCCCTGTCGAGGGTCCGCGCCGGCGGGCCGATACCGGCGCAGTTGACGAGCGCACGCAGCAGGCCCATCTCGACGGCCGTGTCCACCGCGACCTGCACCTCGTCGGCGTTGGTGACGTCGGCGTGGACGTAGGCACCGCCCAACTCGGTGGCGAGCGTCTCGCCCGGCTCGTCCTGGATGTCGAGCAACACGACGCGAGCACCGGCATCGGCGAGCCTCCGGGCCGTCGCCGCACCGAGCCCGGACGCTCCTCCCGTCACCACCACGTGCCTTCCCGCGATCTCCACGGCGATCCTCCTCGCAAGAGCGTGCAGTCTACCGCGCTATGGTCCCGGCCATGGGTGAGCAGGACGGGTCCGATCCGGCGGGCCGGTCGGGTCGGGGCGGCGGC
>CAYFYC010000013.1:51088-53184 GCA_964347305.1 uncultured Acidimicrobiaceae bacterium
CCGACGCGATGATCGCCGCTGCGCCTGCGATGTCCATGCCTCTCACACTTCCCTTCGGACGAGTCCGATTATCGCTCCGACGGATGAGGAGCGTCGCCGACTTCGAGCTGCAGCCGCCGCAGCTCGTCCTTCAGCTCCGACGTGACGGCCTCGTATCCGGCAACGCCATAGACGTTGTTCACTTCGAGCGGATCTGCGACGAGGTCGTACAGCTCCCACTCGGGTGGATCGACCGGTCCGTTGGCGCCGCGCTGTCCCATCGGGTCGTTGTAGAAGTAGATGAGCTTGTGCGTCTTCGTCCGCACCCCGTAGTGGGCCCAGACGTTGTGGGCGTCGTCGCGATGCATCCAGTAGCGGTAGTACATCGACGCCGGCCAGTCCTCGGGCGTCGCACCACGCAGGACGTCGACGAAGCTCCGTCCCTGCATGAAGTCGGGCACGGGGAGGCCGGCGAGCTCGAGGAAGGTCGGTGCGAAGTCGACGTTCACGATGATGTCGTCGTTCACGCTTCCTGACTCGATGAGCCGGGGGTATCTGACGAGCAGAGGCATCTCGACCGACTCCTCGTACATGAAGCGTTTGTCGAACCACCCGTGATCGCCCAGGAAGAAGCCCTGGTCCGAGGTGTAGATCACGATGGTGTCCTCGGCGAGCCCCCACTCGTCGAGACGATCGAGCAGGCGCCCCATGTTGTCGTCGATGGAGGCGACGACCCGGAGGTACTCCTTGATGTACTGCTGGTACCGCCAGCGGATCTCGTCGTCACGGCCGAGGCCTTCCGGCACCGGGATCTTCAGGTCCCGCATGTCGAGGTCCATCATGTGACACAGCGCCTCCCGGGCCGCCTGGGAACGCGTGTCGTGGTCGTCGAACAGTGTCGGCGGCTCGGGTATATCGACGTCGGCATACATGTCCTGGTGGCCGGCGTCCGGCTCCCACGTCCGGTGCGGTGCCTTGTGGTGGATCATGAGGGCGAACGGCCGGTCGGGATCGCGCCGTTCGAGCCAGCCGAGAGCCAGGTCGGTGATGATGTCGGTCACGTAGCCCTCGACCTGCCACTTCCCGCCGGTGGTGAGGAACTCCGGGTCGTGATACTCCCCCTGGCCGGGGAGCACGATCCACTCGTCGAATCCGGTCGGATCGTGTGCCGGCCCGTGTCCGAGGTGCCACTTCCCGAAGATCGCCGTCTGGTAGCCCGCCCGCTGCATGATCTTCGGGTACGTCTCGAGCGAGTTGTCCATCGGTGTGTCGAGGGTCGTGACCCCGTTCACGTGGTTGTAGGTGCCGGTGAGGATGGCGGCGCGACTCGGCGTGCAGATGGCGTTGGTGCAGAAGGCGTTGTCGAAGCGCATGCCTCCGACGGCCAGCCGATCCAGGTGCGGCGTCGTGTTGATGGAGCTGTCGTAGGCCGAGATGGCATGCGCGGCGTGGTCATCCGCCATGACGAAGATGAGATTGGGCCGGTCCGTCACCCGCCCGAACCTAGCGATCGCGCCGGCCCGATCTCCGTGGATCAGGGTGGTGGTGCGGTCGCCGTGGCCGTCGACGGCAGCGTCACCGAGGTCGGCGGCCACTCGGCGCCTTCGACCCGGATCACGTACTCGACGACACGCAAGGGAATCACTGGTTCGTCGAACGGACGCACGTATTCGAGCCGCAGCACCCCCGCACCGCGTTCGACCGCCTCCAAGTGGAACCACTGGGTTCCGGATGTTCCGACCAGACCCGTCTCAGCCGGCTCGAACCCGTCTGCGACGAGCCCGAGCGCTACGGGAAGCGAGCCATCCGCGATGATCCAGCCGTATCCGGTGGACGGATTGGACTCGAGGCGTACCTCGAACTCCTCGAACAGCTCCAAGGCGACCTCCGACCCGGAGTCATCTGCGGTGAGCGGGCGATGGGGATCGAGACCGGCATCGCACGCTCCGAGCAGGAGAAGGAGAGCCATCAGGACAGTTCTCGACCTCACCCTTCCAGCGTCGTCCGCGCAGCGGGAGCCGGACAGATGCGAACGTCCTGTTCTTCCATGGCGAACACCGTGCACGTAGAAGGAGGCCCCGGGTGGGGCCTCCTTCTGGTTGGGTTCGGGTTCGTTC
>CAYFYC010000014.1:0-6033 GCA_964347305.1 uncultured Acidimicrobiaceae bacterium
GCCGTGTGGTGCCACCCGACTTGATGGCGCCGGCGGCGCGGTCGCCGACCTTGAGGAACGACATGAGACCGGAGGACTTGCCGCCACCGGAGAGCGGCTCGCCCTCGGCGCGGATGTTCGAGAAGTTCGAGCCGGTGCCCGACCCGAACTTGAAGAGACGGGCCTCACGGATCCAGAGATCCATGATGCCGCCGGGGTTGACGAGGTCGTCGTCGACCGACTGGATGAAGCAGGCGTGGGGAGCGGGGCGGCTGTAGGAGTCGGGGGAGTCCTCGAGCAACTCGGTCGTGGGGTCGACGTACGAGAAGCCCTGGGCGGGTCCGGTGATGCCGTAGCGGTGGTGGAGGCCGGTGTTGAACCATTGCGGTGAGTTCGGGGCGGCGCGCTGCGTGAGCAACATGTAGGCGAGCTCGTCCTGGAAGGCGTCGGCGTCCTCGCTCGAGGCGAAGTAGCCGTGGGTCTCGCCCCACCAGCGCCACGTGCCGACCAGCCGGTCGATGACCTGCTTGGCGGAGCGCTCCGGCCCGGTGATCATCTTCCCGTCGTCGTCGAAGGTCGGGTTGCCCTCGTCGTCGAGCTGCGGAACCCCGGCCTTGCGGAAGTACTTCGACACCATGATGTCGGCGGCGACCTGCGACCAGTCCGCCGGGATCTCGGCCCCCTCCATCTCGAAGACGACCGATCCGTCGGGATTGGCGATCTTGGAGTGTCGCTTCGACCATTCGACCTTGGCGTACGGATCCTCCCCGGCCTCGGTGAACTGGCGCTCGATCTTCAGGCCCTTCTTCGGCATGTACCCCTCCGTACTCCTGCGGGCTCCCGCATCTCCCGTGCGGTTCATGTCGAGCCCTTTGTCCACAGCGTTCTCCACAACCACTACATGTTGGGGGTGGCAGTGACGTCGACCCCTAGATATAGCGCAAGGAACGCGATGATAGTTACACACGTGTAGTTACGTCAAGGGAATTCCCGAGAGCGGGAAAAACCCTTCTGTTGCAAGGGGAAGTGGCTCTGCCGAGCCGAGGAAGTCGCGCCCGTCGGGGCGCATCCGGGTTTCTACACGGTCGAGCTCGACCCTGGCAAGCTCCGCGACTACCCGTCTTTCGCGACCCGGATCGAGTTTTCGCGACGCCAGTTCGCACGAATCTCCGCATCGGCGACCGGCGGGTACCATCGGCCGAGTCGCACCGAGGAGGTCCTCATCGATTCGCGACCCAAATGCAGCATCGTGATACCGGTGTTCAACAGCGCAGCCTTCGTGGGTGAGACCATCGATCGCACGTCGAAGGTGTGTCACGAGGCGGGTATCGACTACGAGATCGTCCTCGTCAACGACGGCAGTACCGATGGGTCGTGGGGTGTGATCTCCGAGGCTGCGGCGGCCGACGATCGGATCGTCGCCGTCGACCTCCTGAAGAACTACGGGCAGCACACGGCTGTCTACGCCGGACTCAAGCTCAGCCGCGGTGACTACGTGGTCACCATCGACGACGATCTCCAGAACCCGCCGGAGGAGATCGTGCCGATCCTGGAGAAGGCCGAAGAGGGATTCGATCTCGTGCTGGGTGCCTTCAAGGAGAAACGACACTCCTTCGTCCGGAGGATGGGGAGCCGGGTCGTCGAGTGGATGAACACCAAGGTCTTCAACAAGCCGAAGGACCTCGTCCTCACCAACTTCCGATGCATCCGCCGCGACGTCGTCGAGCGCATGGTCGAGTACCGCACGGTGTACCCATACATCTCGGGCCTGGCGCTGATGTTCTCGCGGAGCCGGGTCAACATCGAGGTCGAGCATCACCCACGCATCAGCGGCTCGAGCAACTACAACCTCTCGAGGATCGTTGCGGTCGTCTTTCGGATCCTCTTCAACTACTCGTCTTTCCCCCTCAGGCTGGTGTCTGCGCTCGGTCTCATCGTGACCGCTGGTGCCTTTGCGCTCACCGGGTACATCTTCATCAGGAATCTGTTGGTAGGGAGTACGGTGCCGGGCTGGACATCGGTCGCGTTGATGCTCGCGTTCTTCAATGGCGTCACGCTGTTGATCATCTCGATGCTGGGCGAGTACCTCGTGCGCCTGCTCAACCAGTCGAGCTATCCCGACGGCTATCACGTGCGTGCGATCGTCGGGGGCAATGGCTGAGCACTTCTTCATCGTCGGTGCGCAGCGATGCGGCACCACGTATCTCTACCGGCTGCTCGAGCAGCACCCGGAGATCGCCATGGCCCGGCCGCTGCGGCCTGAGCCGAAGTACTTCCTGGTCGGTGGCTCTCCGGATCACACACCGGAGCACTACGAGGAGACGTACTTCGCCCATGCCGGAGATCGGCAGGTGCGAGGGGAGAAGAGTGCCGGCTATCTCGAATCGCCGGAGGCCGCCGCCCGCATCCATGAGTGGTACCCCGGCACACGCATCGTCGTCGCCGTGCGCGAGCCCATTGCGCGTGCGATCTCCAACTATCGGTTCTCGGTCGAAAACCGACTCGAGCATCTGCCGGTCGATGAGGCGCTGCTGGCCGATCCGCATCGTCGTGTCCAGAGGATCGGCTCGTGGTTCGTGGTGGATGGCGTCCGCATCGCCTCGAATCCATTTCTCTACCTCGAGCGCGGCCGCTACGTGGACCCTCTCCGCGTCTATGCAGAGCTGTTCGGTCGCGAGAGGATCCACATCGTCGTGCTCGAGGAGCTCGTTCGGTCGATGGATCGCATGCGGGATCTCTACGGGTTTCTCGGTGTCGACGCCGGGTTCGTGGCGACCGGGCGCGAACGCCCCGTCAACGCGTCGACGAGCCCGAAGCCAGAGCCGCGCCCTGACACGCTCGACCGGCTGCACGAGTACTACCGAGAGTCGAACCGCAGGCTCGGAGTCGACTTCGATGTCGATGTCTCATGGTGGTCAGCCGGCGACTGACGAGTCTCGGGAACTCGAGGCGACCAGGGCATAGAGCGCCAGGACCGCCACGAGCTCCGACACGACGAAGGCCGCCACCACCACGTCCAGAGTCTCACCTGGCCAGGCCGTCAACGCGACGACTGCAGCGAGCAGCGCGACAACCATCGCACCTTGGACGGCTCCGGCCCGACCTGCGGCAGTGAGCATGAGGATCAGGACGAGACCGCCGAGGGCCAACGTGCACGCCGCTGCGATCGCTCCGATCGGCCGAGATCCGATGGTGGTCTCCGGTGCGAAGACGAGATCGATGAGCGGCGGTCCCACGGTGCGGCCGAACGCGTAGGCAGCGCCGGCCCCGACGATCGCGGTTGCCGCAACGGCCGTGGCGATGCGCCGGATTCGACCCTCGGGGCTGGACCGCATCAGATGTGTGAGCGGCGCCGTCAGCCGCGTGGCGCCTCCGAGCGCGAGCAGATACGGCGCACGGAAGAGCGCGAGGGCGAGGAACAGCGCTGTGACCTCATCCGCCACACCACCCATCGCCTGGAGCACGACGGGGGCTGCGTTCAGGATCACCTGGGCGATGAGGATCCCGCCGGCGAGCCCGCCGAGGAATACGAATGCGGGGAGTCTCTCTCCGGAGCGAAGGTCGAGGCGGAACGTCTCGGGCCAGAACACGGCGACGAGCGGGCCGGCCGCGAGGACGACCGCGAACCACGCGACGTCCTCGATCGTCATAGCCACGACGATGCCGAGTGCCACTCGCAACACGTTCTCGGCGGCGATGTTCGCCGCTGTCGCGTAATAGCGACCGAGTCCGGCCAGGATGCCCCGCTGGAGGCCCGACAGACCACTCCCGACCGTGATCAAGCCGACGAGAAGCGGCCACCTGATGTCGCTGTCGCCGAACAGCCGCTCCGACCAGAGCAGCGTCGCTGCAGATCCGAGGATCGCCAACGTCACGACCGTGACTGCGATCCGCGGCACCGTGCCTGCAACGCCGCTCGTGTCACCGTCGATCGAGATCTGGCGGATCACCCAGTGCTGCAACGGGAACATGAAGAGTGCCACCGAGATGGCCCAGAACGTCCAGAGCACGGCGACCGGCGCCATGGCGGCGTCGCCATACGAGCGGGTGCCGATCGCGATGTATGCGTACGCCAGCAGACCGTTGACGGCGGTGCCGGCGACGACTGCCGTGGACTCCCCGACGGCACGTCGTCTCGACACGTGCCTGTGGGGTGCGTCCGCCATGGCGGGAGTGTACGCAGCGACGTCTGCCGCTCCCCGGCACGCCCGCACGGAGTGAGTAACGTTCGCCGCCGTCCGGTGGAGGTGCGATGACATTCGATGAAGCGGTCGCCGCCTATCAGGAGGCCGCAGCGGCGGTCGGTCTAGCGATGAGCCGGCTCCAGGCGGAGTCCCACGTCGAATCGGTGAAGGACTGGTCGCAGACGGGCGACCTCGACAGTCTTCGAAGATGGTTTCTCGAACAACGCGCCTCCAACCCGATGCGGGTGAGCAAGATCCCTGTTCACCAATGCCGCGGCTGGTTCACCGAGGAGGAGACGGGGTACCTTCGCCACGACTCCGGCGAGTTCTTCGTCGTCGAAGCGATCGAGGTCTCGATGTCCGCATCGCGCGAAGTCGGCTCGGCCGGTTGGTGTCAGCCCGTGCTCACACAGGTGGGAGACGACGGTGGCGTGCTCGGTCTGCTCCGTACCAGGGTGAAGGGGGCGCCTCACTATCTCGTCCAGGCGAAGGCCGAGCCGGGAAACTACGAACTGGTGTCGCTGAGCCCCGCCGTACAGGCGACGTTCAGCAACCTCGAGCGAGCCCATGGTGGAACGCTGCCCATCTTCGCCTCCTACTTCTATCCGGAGCCGGATCCCGACGGATCCGTGATCGCTCGGGCCTGGCTGTCCGAGGACGGGGGGCGGCTCTTCAACAAGCGCAACCTCGGCATCGTGCTCGAAGTCGAGAACGGTGCCGACCTCGAACTGCGTGAGGATTTCCGTTGGGTGTCGATGTGGCAGATCAAACAGCTGTTCACGGAGAACGCCTGGGTGAACCCGCACCTGTTCCGGTTGATCTCCATGGTCGGAGCCTGATCGTGGCGAGGACACTCGTCGTGCAGGGGCTGGGTGCGCACACGCTCAAGACGATCCTGCCTGCGATCGAGACGTCTGCAGGCTGGAGCCTCGCTGCGGTGATCTCCCGGAGGGCCGATGCTGCCGCCGAAGTCGCTGCCCAGTACGGCGTGCGACACCACCGAACCTTCGCCGACGCCGTCGATGCCGAGCCGCCGGATGCCGTGTACCTGGCGACGGAACCTTCGGATCATCTCGCATCCGTGCGAGCGAGCCTCGAGGCCGGGGTCGCCACTGTCTTCTGCGAGAAACCGCTCGTCACCAGCGTTGCCGATGCTCGTGAGTTGCTGACGACGGCGAGGGCTCGGGAAGCGCTGCTGTGCGAATCCTTGGCCTATCGGTTCCACCCACAGTTTGCGGCTCTGCGAGCCACCGTGAACAGCGATGCCGTCGGAGGTGTGGCACACGGGTACGCCAGGTTCTCCTATCCGCATCTGGATCCCGACAACCACCGGTACGACCCGGCCGCCGGAGGCGGGGCGCTGCTCGACGCCGGCGTGTATCCCCTCTCGCTTGGCGTGAGCATCATGGGCGACGTGCCGTTGGCGGTCGTCGCCGGGGCCGACTTCGGCGACCGCAACGTCGACATCGCCGGTCATGCGACGTTGACCGACGACGGCGGTCGGACCTTCCAATGCTCGTGGCAGATGGGCTCGGCCTACACGAACCTCGCCAGAATCGTCGGCGCGAACGGGTCCGTCGAGGTCGATCGACCGTTCTCGAAGCCCCCCACGTTCGACTCACCCATCGTTGCGATCTCGGGGTGGGGCGAACGGTCCGAGGTCGCATACGAGCCGGCAGACCAATTCACCGCGATGCTCGACGAGGTCGCCAGCCGTCGCGAGGACGACGTCTACGTCGAGCGGATGCACAGTGAGACCGAGAGACGGTGGGACGTGATAGGAGAAGTGATGTCGTCGATCAGCGTGCGGCGCTCGCCCAGCTGACGATCGTCCCCGCCACTCGCTCGGCGTCCCGGCGATGACGATGCC
>CAYFYC010000014.1:6043-9436 GCA_964347305.1 uncultured Acidimicrobiaceae bacterium
TCGGCGTCTTCCACAGACATCGCCGTGTGCAACGGCAGGCGCAGCACGCGGCTGGCCCACCGCTCCGTCATCGGGAGTGGTCTGTCCAGACCCGCCCGTACCCCGTAGGGCGCATCGTGCAGCGGAACATATCCGATGTAGGCGAAGATCCCCGCGGCACGGAGCACTTCACGGATGTCGTCTGCCAGATCATCGGTCTCGAGGCGGATGAAGAACGCGTGGTGGTTGTTCACGACGTCGCTGCGCCACGTCTGGACGTGGACCCCCTGCTCGTCCAGGCCGCCGAGTCGTTCCGAATAGACGTCCCAGATCTCACGCCGTTTGGCGACCACCGAGTCGTACTCCTCGATCCCCGCCAGCAGCAAGGCTGCCTGCATCTCCGACACCTGAAAGCTCGAGCCGATCTCGACCCACGAGTATTTGTCGACGAGGCCTTTGAGGAGCGCCTGGCGGTTCGTGCCGCGTTCCCAGATGTAGGTCGCACGCTCGACGAGTTCGGGGTCGTTCAAGAAGAGCGCCCCTCCGAGGGAGCAGTGGATGTTCTTGGTGAAGTGGAACGAGATCGCGGCGAGAGCGCCGAACGTGCCTGCGCTGCGATTACCCACCCACGACCCCAGCGACTGAGCAGCGTCCTCCACCACGTGGAGTCCCCGCTCCGCCGCCCACTCGGCCAACCGGTCGATCTCCCCGGGGTTGCCTGCGTAGTGGACAGGGACGATCACGCCTCCTTCCGCGGGCTCGGCGGCGGCGAACTCGGCGATGCCGGCGCTCATCGTCGCCGGATCGATGTCGACGAACTCGACGTCGAACCCGGCCCGCAAGAACGCGTTGGCCGTCGATGAGAAGGTGTACGAGGGCATGTAGGCCTTGGTGGCTCCGTGTGCGGCGGAGAGGAGCATGGCCGACATCTCGAGTGCACCCGTCGCCGAGTGGGTGATCAAGACCTCGCCGCCGACGCCGTAAGTGGAATGGAGTCGATCCGAGCACGCCCGGGTGAATCGCCCGTTGACGTTCTCGTCCTCGTCGAGTGCCATCAACACGTACTCCTTCGCACGCTCTGGCGCATGTGCCACGTGGAAGGGGATCGTCGAGGGGTGTGCTTGCGTCGCCACTGACTTCGCACGGTACCGGTTGATACCCGCTATGCCAGGTAGCATCAGCGATGTGCTCGTCCCAGTGGTGCAACCGGCGCACGGGCTGACGTGAGGCGGAATGCGGAGGCCCGATCGTGGGCGTGATGATCACAGGGGCAGCAGGATTCATCGGATCGGCTCTCGTCAGACACTTGCGCGGCCAGTGGCCCGACCAACAGCTCGTCCTCGTCGACCTGTTGACGTACTCCGGACATCTGGCCAGTCTCGAGGGCGTCATCGACGACCCCCATGTCACGTTCGTGCACGCCGACGTCGCCGACCGGGAGGCGATGCATGAGGTCTTCCAATCGCACGATCTCGAGGGTGTCATCCACCTCGCAGCCGAAAGCCACGTCGACCGGTCGATCCACGACCCCGGTGCCTTCGTCCGCACCAACGTGATGGGCACGGTGGTGTTGCTCCAAGAGGCCCAGGCGGCGTGGGGCGGTGATCCCACTCGACGCTTCCATCACGTGTCGACCGATGAGGTCTTTGGTGCGCTCGGTCTGAGCGGTGCGTTCAGCGAGACCACCCCGTACGCCCCGAACAGCCCGTACGCGGCATCCAAGGCGGCGTCGGATCACTTCGTCAGAGCATGGGGCGAGACCTACGGGATGCGCACCGTGATCACGAACTGCACCAACAACTATGGGCCGCGTCAGTTCCCCGAGAAGCTGATTCCCGTCGTGATCACGCGGGCTCTCCGAGGTGAGTCGATACCCATCTACGGCACGGGCTCCCAGATACGGGATTGGTTGTTCGTCGACGACCATTGCGAGGCCTTGCGAGTGGTCTTCGAGCGAGGTGCAGATGGTTCCACGTACTGCATCGGGGGCGGGACGGAACTGACCAACAAGGAGCTCGTCGAGAGGGTGCTCTCCGCGTTCGATGTCGCCCGTGGCGAGGAAGCCGGCACGTCACGCGGCCTCATGGAGTTCGTCACCGATCGTCCGGGCCACGACTTCCGGTATGCCATGGACACCTCTCACATCGAGCGTGAGCTCGGGTGGCGACCGTCGACGACGATCGACGAAGGTATCGCCCTGACCGTCCGCTGGTATCTGGACAACCCGGAATGGATCGACGCCGTGACCAATGAAGAGCACGAGGCGTTTGCCCGATCCTGGTATTCGAGGTGAGAGGGGGGCACTCATGAGTGCAGACACATCACACAAGGCCATCGTCTTGGCCGGAGGGACGGGAAGTCGCCTCCACCCGGTCACAGCCGTCACGAGCAAGCAACTCGTGGGCGTGTTCGACAAGCCGTTGATCTACTACCCACTGACGACGCTCCTGATCGCCGGCGTGCGGGACGTCTTGCTGATCTCGAATCCCGAGCATCTGCCGAGCTTCCGTGCGGCGCTCTCCGATGGTTCGCAATGGGGGATCCGAATCGACTATCTGCCGCAGCATGCACCGGATGGGATCGCACAGGCGCTGATCATCGGCGAGGAGTTCCTGGGTGACGATCCGTCGATCCTCGTGCTCGGCGACAACATCGTGTACGGCCGATACGACTTCTTGCGCAAGGCACTGAGCGGAGCCGGGGACCATGCGACGATCTTTGCGTATCACGTCGACGACCCTTCCCAGTACGGCGTCGTCGAGTTCGACGAAGCCGGCCAGGTGCTGAGCCTGGTCGAGAAGCCCGCAAAGCCCGCGTCGCCATGGGCCGTGCCTGGCCTCTACATCTATCCACCCGGCGTTGCCGACGAGGCTCGGAAGGTGACACCGTCTGCCCGGGGAGAGCTCGAGATCACGGACCTCCATCTCCGCTACCTCGAGCAGGGCAGGTTGCAAGCGCGCAGGATGGGGCGGGGCACAGCGTGGTTCGACACGGGTACCCCCCAGGATCTGCTGGAGGCCGGCAACTTCATCGAGGCGATCCAACGACGCCAGGGGCTTCTGGTCGGATCCCCGGAGGAGGCGGCGTATCGGGTCGGTTTGATCGACGAGGCGGAGTTCCGGGCCAACGTCGATGCACTTCCGCAGTGCCAGTACCGGGACTACTTGATTCGCGTGCTGGAAGACACAGAGTGACCGGCGGGCTGGTCGGTTCGGGGCGGCCGGCGGATCCGAACGGGACCTCGGCGCCGGGTGACTCTCCCGACGTCGACACCTCGATCCACGTCGGCGTGAGCTCTGGTGGGGACGCCGAGGGCGCAGACGCGGAACTCGACCCCGCGCGCGGCGACTTGCTCGGGTCGTTCAACACGGCGACGGCCTCGTCGGCCGTGTTTGGTCTGGCCGTCTTCGCGGA
>CAYFYC010000014.1:9446-26863 GCA_964347305.1 uncultured Acidimicrobiaceae bacterium
CTCAGCCGGGGAATGTGGTTCTACTCGGATGTGTGGGACTTCTTGGCTCTGCGCAGCATCACAGACATCGAGAGCCTGTTGCGGCCGCATTTCGGCCACTGGCAGGTCCCGGCCGCCATCCAGGGACGCCTCATGTATGCGATCTCGGGCATGGACTACTGGCCGGTTCATCAGATCGGCCGCGCACTCGGCTGGGGTGTGTTCTCTCTCTGTTCGTGGTGGTTGATGAGACGGCGCGGCGCAGACAGTGTCGTTTCGCTCGGTGTCCTGGTGATCATCTCGGTGCTCGGTACCAGCTTCTACTTCCAGGCGTCGCACGTCGGTGCCTTGATCGCGATCGGGTCCGTGATCGCCGCGGCAGTGCTGATCGAGAACGAGGTCGAGCCCACAATCGGCGATCGGGCGAAGCTGTTCGGGCTGCTCTTGCTCGCCGTGATGTCGGCCGGCATCGGTGTCGCCTCGATGCCGGGGGTCGGACTCGGGCTCTTGCTGATCGGAAGGCTTCGCCGCTGGTTGATGCCGATCGCGGGTGTTGCGGCCGTATATGTCGGATGGTTCGTGGCTTTGAATGTCTCGTCTGAAGATGCGACCGAACCGGTCCGGTCGGTGCTCGAGATTCCAATGGCGTTCGCGAGGAACGTGGCAAATGTCCTCGTCGCTCTCACGGGTCTTCCCAGTTGGGCCGGATGGCCACTCCTCATCTTGGCGCTCGCCGGTCTGGCGTATCTGGCGATCAACCGTCGTCTCACCCCGGCCCAGGTGGTGCTGCTGTCCTGTGCCATCGTCTACCTGGTGCTCGTCGCCCGGAGCCGTTTCAGCGTGTCCCGTGCCCCGGTCGCGACCAACGTGACGCTCATGCTGCTCCCGGTGTTCATTCCGGTGATCCGAGTTCGTCGAACGATGATTCGAGGCATGGTCGTCGTCGTGTTCGCCGCGCTCTTCCTCTCGCATGCGGTCCGGCTCGAGTTCGGACTCGACGAGCGAATCGCGCTGAGCACGGAGGGGCGGCGAACCGTCGAGACGATGGCGCACCTGATCGGCGAGGGCGAGGCCTTCGATGGGACGTTTCACATCCGCGATCTCACGTCGAGCTCACAGCTGACGCTGAATGGGCTGGCGCGATTGGTCGACGAGGGATGGAGCCCGGGAGCCCGAGGCGATGTCGACGAGGCTGCCTTCAGGCTCCGGGTCTCGTTGATCCCGCCCGAGCCCGGCGTGCGCAACGGGTCGATCGAAGTGGTCGAAGGACGGCTGCGAGCCGACGCCTGTGCGATCGCTCTGGACGGCGCACCCGTCGTCCTCTCTGTCGTCGGGCCGACGAGCGTGACGTACCGGGTCTCTCCGTCGAGCGACGTGACCATTGCCTGGGCCGGTGCCGGTACACCCGGCGCGGGGCACCTCGGGTGGACCACCTTCACCGACGTCGATGTCCACCTCTACGGCTCGTCAGAGGGAGCGACGGTCACGTTCGAGGCCGGCCCCGAATCGGATCGGCTTGTCGTTTGCGGGCTCGCGCCCCATCTCGCCTCGTCGTGATCTCGGCTCGGGAGTCCGAGCCGATGCCGTTTCAGAATCCGACGAACTCTTCGCACGACCAGTGAACGTCGAGTCGACCCCGGCGGTCCTCCACGCGGCACGTGTCGTGATCGAAGCCTCCGTAGATGAGGTCGGTACCGCCCCATCCATCGAGGAAGTCGTTGCCGGGCCCCCCTCGAAGCACGTTCTCGGACGGCAGGTAGTCCGAGAGGCCCGGGCATTCGCCGTTCTCGCTGGCCAGGTAGTCATCGCCCGGCCCGCCGAAGAGCAGATCGTCCCCAGGTGCTCCGATGATCCAATCGTTACCGGGCCCGCCGTAGATGACGTCGTTGCCGGGGATCGGATCGACGATGGGGTCGCACGTCTCGACGGTCCCCGGAGTCGGGTCACCTATCAGCCGATCGTCGCCTCCACGCCCCCGGATCTCGTCGTTCCCGAGTCCGCCGGCAAGAGTGTTGTGGCTCGCATCTCCGAGCACGATGTCGTCGCCCGGGCCCGTGGTGACGTGCTCGATGTCCAGGAGCGTGTCGTTGCCGGCTCCGCTGCTCGTCCCGTCGACGAGATCGACGACGTGATCCACGGCATCCGGGAAGAACGCCATGTCCCCAGGGGCCGCCGGTCCCGAAGGTTGGTTGTACCAGGGCCACCTGTCCCGGCTGCATGCCTGCCCGAATCCGTCTTCGGGGCCGCCATCGATCACATCGGATCCCATGCCGCCGATCAGGAGATCGCTGCCCGCGCGCCCGCGAATCTCGTCGTCGCCGTCACCGCCGACCAGCACATCCGAAGAATCACTGCCGAGCAGGACGTCATTGCCGGCGCCCGTGGTCGCCCCGCAGACGTCCACCAATGTGTCGTAGCCCTCGCCGGTGGCGAAGCCGGCCTCCAGGTTGACCACGTGATCCACCGGAGCCGGCAGGATGACGTGTCCCCCCGTGATGATGTCGTCTCCGGGACCCGGTGTGACGAGCCCCGTCGCCGTGATGGTGTCGTTTCCGGGTCCAGTGGCCACCGAAGCTGGCCATGAAGTCTCCACCATGGTCACCGTGTCGTCACCGGGGCCGGTGACGATCGACAAGAGCCCCACGAGGAGGTCTGCTCCCTCGCCCGTAGCAGTCTGGGTGTCCCCACCCTGCCCGTCCGGTTGGATCTCGATCGTCTTATCCGTTGCCCGCGGAAAGCGCGCAATCGTGGTTCCGCCGAATCCGCCACCGAGCGGCCGTGCCCCGGCCACGAGGACGTCGTCACCCCATCCTCCTGAGATGATGTCGAGGTCGAACGGTGCACGGCAGAAGAAGTCGCAGTCGAAATGGGTGCCGCCCTGGACGTTGTCGTTGCCACCCCCGCCCCGAGCTTCGTCGCTCCCGGGTCCGCCGTTCAGGAAGTCGTTGCCCGCGCCACCTGTCAGCTCGTCGTCGCCCCAGTCGCAGTCCCAGGGCTCGCAGTCCTCCCGTTCACCCCACAGTTCGTCGGCACCGTCGCCGCCAGACACCGCGTCGTTGCCGCCGTTTCCGGTGATCCTGTCGTTGCCGCGCTGGCCCCGGAGGTCGTCGTCTCCGGGGCCACCGTCGATCCAGTCCGCACCGGGGCCGCCGAACACGACGTCGTTGCCCGCCCCGGCGTCGACGGTGTCGTGACCCGGGCCGCCGCATACGATGTCGTCACCCCCGAGTGCGTCGATGGTGTCGTTGCCACCGAGACCGGCGATCACGTCGGGTCCGGCGGTGCCTGGGAGGACGTCGTCACCGGGGCCGCCGACGATGGTGGCCGGCACGCCGTTACACGTGATGGCTGCGGCGCTCGCCGCAGGAGCGGTCACGAGCGAGCCCAGGACCAGGGCGAAGGACGCAAGGACGTGGGTGCGCCGGTGTCGTTTGAGCCGTCGCTTGATCAATCTTCGACTCTCTTGCAGCGACTGCCTTCGAGCCTACGCATCGGGACGTTGCGCCGTCGCGCCTCGGCCTCGACCGATCCGGAAGAGTGGGTCGGCCATGGGGCGCTGCCCATCGCAGGCGCTCGGTGTGGCTGTGACAATGCCGGGGTGGAGATCTCGAATCCCGACAAGGAGTACTTCCCCGGCGTCACGAAACGCGAGGTCGTCGAGCACTACGACCGGGTTTCCGAGGTGATGCTGCCGTTTCTCGTCGATCGTCCCCTGACACTCGAGCGATACCCGAGCGGTGTGGGGGAGAAGGGCTTCATGCAGAAGAACGCGTCGAAGCACTTCCCGGACTTCATCGGGCGCATCGAGATCGAGAGCGCCAACACGACGACGACCTTCCCGACGATCTCGGACGTGCGCGGTCTGCTGTACCTGGCGGGGCAGGGCACCATCGTCTTTCACATCCCGGCGTCACGCATCGATGACCTCTGGCACCCGGATCGCCTCGTCATCGATCTCGACCCTGCCGGCGACGACCCGGGCGAGGTCGCCGAGGTCGCTCGCCGCACCCGGGCCGTTCTGGAGGACCAAGGGGTCGCATCCGGTGCGATGATCACCGGTTCGTCGGGCATCCACGTCGTCGTCGGGCTCGAGCGAACCGTGGACTTCGAGCGCCTCGCACGTACGGCCCGCGCCATCGCCGGGCTCGTCGTCGATGCTGCACCCGAGCTGGCCACCACCGAGTTCCTGAAGAAGGACCGTGACGGCAGGGTCTTCGTGGACTGGCTTCGCAACACGGCGATGGCGACGGTCGTTGCACCTTGGTCGCTCCGCCCCAGACCCGAGGCGAGCGTTGCGGTCCCGATCGAGTGGGAAGAGGTGGGTGAGATCGGTCCTGCCGACATCACCATTCATGACATCGAGTCACGGCTCGAACGCGAGATCACCTGGCCCGATCCGATCGACCTCACCGATGCGTCGACGGCCATCGTCGCTGCCGCCGAGGAGGCCGGCGTCGATCTCGACGCCCGCTTCGACAGGTTCGGCCGGAAGCGAGAGTGAGTCGGCCCGAGAGCCCGGGACGCGAGAGAGCGGCCTCGCAGGCCGCTCTCTCAGGTACGGATGAGAAGGGTATTCCCACCTCAGATATCGGAGAACCTGAAACAACCTTGAGAATGTTTCAGGTTCTTCATCACCATCCTGAACAGGGCCGCCGTGGTGACGGCAACCGATAGGGTTTGCGGCATGGAGACCGGGGTGGGATCGACCCCCAAAACCGATATGAAAGTGCGGCCGCTCGACACACCCGAGCCGCCATGGGCGCCGCCTCCTCGAGCGGGCAGGGGCATCGTCACCGTGCTGGTGGCCATCGGGGCCCTCGCAGTGGGGCTCCTCGTCGGCTCGGGTGTGCGCGACGGCGCAACGGCGACTCCGCTCACCAAACTCGGGCTCGCCGCCGAGGAGCGAGGCCTCGCCTCCGCCATCGATGGGCTCGACGACGCCTTGCTCGTCGTCGCCACCAACGGTGGGAGGGCGATGGACGTCGTGATGTGGCCCCCGAGCGGAGCGCTGTCGTTGCGACCGGCGCCGGTGGCGTGGTCTGCGGTCACGATCGATGGCCTCCCGTTCGAGGACTTCGCGGCCTTCGACAGCTCGGGTCGCTACGTCGCGCTGGCCGCTCCCGTGGCGGCCGAGTCGACTGCCGTGCTGATGGCGGGACGCCTCGAGGAGCAGGTCGTCGTGGCATCTCGAGTCACCGGGTACGCGTGGCACGTGTCGGAGCCGCACCAGCTGGCGATCGCCATCGAAGAGGACGACGTCACGAGCGTGGAGGTCATGCTGGGCGCGCCGATGTCGGTGATGCCCGTCACCGAGCTGCAACCGGGCGCGAAGCTGCGAGCTTGGGGTCCATGGGGCTTCTTGACCAGCCAGGATGGTTTCCTCGCCCTGTCGAGTGTCGAGTTCGGCGTCGAGGGGGAGTTTCTCGGTGCGGGTCGGGAAGTCATCGTCGTGGCGACCGACGGCGGCGTCGGCGTCTTCCCTGTCGGCCATCGCGGCGGGCCCTCGACGTCTCTGGCATTCGATGGCCACACGGCAGCTGTCGAGTCGGAGACCGGCCGAATCGCCGTCGGCGGGCCCGAAGGCCTCCTCGTCGTGACAGCGGAGGGCGAGCCCGTCGTCGAACTCGAGCATCCGTTCGTCGAGCGTCTCGACTGGTCGAGTGACGGCCGCTTCATCGTGTTCGCCGACCGTGTGGACGTGTTCATACTCGACCTGGAGACCGGTGAGGTCACGCCCACCGGGCTCGGACCCACTGAAGCCGTCATGTTCCGTCCTCCGGCGGGCTGACCCTCAGCGCCTCAGAACGCCGTCCTCGAGATGCCATTCGATCGTCGTTGTCTCCCGTGCGAACTGCTCGTCGTGGGTCACGACCACCAGCGCCCCCGGGTACGAGCCCAGCGCGGCTTCGAGACGTTCGATGGCGGGCAGGTCGAAGTGATTCGTCGGCTCGTCGAGGAGCAGACCCCACCGGTGGGTGCCGAGCCCGAGCGCCAGCCCCAGCTTGCGGCTCTCGCCCGGCGATGGATCGTCGGTGGCGAGGAGGTGATCCGGGTCGACACCGAGGAGCGCCACGATGGACAGCACCCGCCCTCGTGCGACGCCGTCGAGCCGGCCGACGTCCTCGAGCAGGCTGTGTCGCTGCGTCTCGTCGAGCTCCTGGGGCAGGTGCAGCAGGTGCGGCCTCGTCGCCGCCGACGAGGAGAGGAGTGCCCACAGCAAGGTCGACTTCCCGGCCCCGTTGGGCCCCGTCAGCCGGATCCGGTCGTCTCGCTCGACCGACACGTCGATGTCCCGGGCGAGCACGGCGTCTCCGGCGACGAGGTCTCCCTCGTGTCGGAGCAGGATTCGCTTCGGGCTCGGTTCGTAGTCGACGAAGATCGACCCGCCGATCTCTTTCCGGGTGGCGAAGCCGTCGAGCTCGATTCGAGTGCGCTCGAGGTCGGAGCGGAGGTTCGACATCCGTTGCGCCCCCGAGCTCGCACCGGCGGCATGACGCCCCTTCGCTGCCATCGATCGTGCATCCCGGTCGGCGACGCCGGCGCGACGCACGTCGCGACGCCGCGATGCGTTTCGCTGGTCCGCCGTGCGCCGCTCGTCGGCGAGCCTGCGCGCCGTCGACCGCTCTCGTCGTCGCACCGCATCGCGGAGCTCATGCGTGTCCGCTTCGATCGCCTCCCAGGCGGCGCGCGCCGTCGTGTAGTTGCCGTTCCACAGCCGCGACCCCGTGCGATCGATGCGAAGCGTGCGCGTGGTGAGCTCGTCGAGGAGCGTGCGGTCGTGCGACACGATCAGCCCGACCCCCTGAAACTCCTTGAAGGTGTCGACGACGAGTCCCCGTGCTTCGGCGTCGATGTGGTTGGTCGGTTCGTCGAGCAAGAGGATGTCGGGCCGCGTCGCCAGGGCGGCGCCGACCTGCCAGCGCTTGCGCTCCCCGGGAGACAACGTCTCCCATCGTCCGATGTCGTCCGGGCGCAACTCGAGACGGCCCATCCATCTCCGCCCGCTCGAGTCATGCGACGCGGCGAGATCCAGGACGGTGGTCCCCGGTCGATCGATCGTTTGCTCGACGACGGTGATGACGGCGTCACCGGGATCCGTGACCATCCGGCCCGACGTGGGCGCCAGTTCGCCGGCGACGACACGCAGCAACGTCGTCTTGCCCGCACCGTTGGCGCCGACGACCCCGGTCCACCCGGGACCGATGTGTGCGGTCAGGTCGTCGATGACGGCGACGGCGGACGTGTACGCAAAGGAGAGATCGATGAGATGGAGTGCGGGCATGTGAGCTCCTCGCTCGGAGGCGGATCAAGGGATCCGGGACGACGTGGGTCCGCTCAGGTGCGCATCGAATCCTTCAGCTCGATACGACGAGGCTAGCCCCTCAACTCCCGTTGGTGAGCGCCCGGAGTCGATCGAGTTGCTCTCGCGAGCCGAGTGCGACCACGATGTCGCCGGGCCCCATGCGTGTCCCGGCCTTCGGGGGCGCTGCCACCTCGCCGTCGGCATGCTGCACGGCGAGCACGAGTGCTCCCGTGCGGTCGCGGATGCGGCTCTCGGCGAGGGTGTCGTTGCAGATCGACGAGCTCTCGAGCACACGTAGCTCTTCGACCTCGAAGTCGTAGCGCGCATCTCCGACGGCGACCTCGACGAACTCCGTGATCTCGCGATGACCCACGAGTCGGGCGAGCCGCTCGGCCCCCGCCGCCTCGGGTGCGACGACCCGGTCGGCGCCGGCCAGGTAGAGCTTGCGCTGCGACTCCGCATCCCCGCCGCGAGCCAGGATGTAGGCATCGGGCCGCCGCGCTCGTGCCGAGAGCACGATCGAGATGTTGCCGGGATCGTGCGTGAGGCTGGCGACGATGGCTTTCGCCCTCATGAGCCCGGCCTGCTCCAAGTACTCGTCACGCCCCGCATCGCCTTGGATGGCGAGCAGGCCGGCTTCTCGCGCCTCGGTGTAGCGCGCCTCGTCGATCTCGACCACGACGACTTCGTACCCGTCGGCGCGCAGGATCTCGCACATCGGTCTGCCGACGCGTCCGTACCCGCACACGATGACGTGATCGGATGCGGCTTGGATCATGGCTTCCTCTCGTTGCTCGCGACGACGTCCCGACGTGATGGCTGTAAGGATGGCATCCGTGATCTCCGTGAGAAAGTAGAGGGCGGCTCCGACACCGACCAGGATCAGGCCGATCGTGATCAGACGGCTCGCGGTCGAGAAGCCCTGCCCGGGCTCGCTGAACCCGACGGTCGAGAGGGTGATGACCACTTGGTAGAAGGCGTCGATCGCAGAGAGATCCTCGACCAGCATGTACGCCACCGTCGCCGCCACGGAGACGGCGAGGAGCGCGCCGATGCCGATGACGAGCCTCCTCGAGAGAAAGCCGCCATCGTTGGGGTCGCGGTCGGGTAGCGCCTTCAGGAGGCCTCCGTGGTCCCGGCGGCGCGATTGCGCCCGAGCGGTGCCCAGAGGGCCAGTCCGGCTCCGGCGATCAGGAAGAGCACGGGGAGCCCGAAGACGGAGAGCGCATCCAGCGGCCAGATGCCGAACATCATGAGCGCCAGCGAGGTGAAGATCCCGAAGAAGAACCCCGAGATCGCACCGAGCACCGGTCGTCCTCTCATGTCGGGGGCCTCCTGATGTCGATCTTCGCTCGCATCGCCACGATCATGCCACTTGCGGTGACCAGCAGACCGACGACGACGATCCAGCCCACCAGGGTCCCCAGTGGATTGCCCTCGAGGCGAATCATCGCGAACCCGGCGCAGCGTTTCTCGGCGTTGTGCTCTCCTGAGATCTTCCACACCCCGGGCACCCTGCCGATCGGAACGATGCGATCCAGCTCTTCGTAGAAGTCATCGAGCTCGTAGAACCCGCCAGAGCCTCGCTCGGTGCCTCCGCCGGTCCACGAGGCGACTCGCACGTTGAATCCGGCGACGTTGACGTAGAGCGAACCGTTGTGGGACGAGTTGTCCATGTCGGCCGTTCCGGTCCACCTGATGCGGACGCCTTCCGCGTTCGGGATCGGAATGGCGTTGCCCGGAGTGTCGTTCGCCGGCGTGTAGTCGACGCCCTCGATCGTCGCAGTGCCGCTGCACACGTCGGCGCCCTCGGTGATCCGGGCCAGGGCGGCGGGTGCCGGGCCGATGAGCATGAGCACGGCGATGGTTGCCGTCAACCTCGCAAAACGTGCTCGCACGACCTGTCCTTCCCCACGTCTCATGGCAAGCGTATCGACGCTCCCTGGATCCGGCAATCGAGCGGGAAGAGTGCGTCGAAACACGCTGCGATCGGCGTTCGCCACGAGTCACAGAGTCGTTCGCAGCGAACGAGTTTTCGGTAAGCAGCAGTTCGGATCGGCCGACAGTTCTCCCATGGGCATTGTGATGCGATCGACCGCGCTCCGACGACGGATCGACTGGATTGCCGTCTGGGTGATCACCGCGGCCGCAACCGGGTTCGCGATCCTCAGTTTCGTCTTCGCGGTCACGGGCCAGACATCCGAGTGGTGGGCCGTGCTGTCATCGGGCGTCATCGCGGCGCTGGGTGGATGGATGCTGGTGACGCGTCGACCGAATCTGGTGCTCGCGCTCGCCGTTGCTGTGCCCATCGAGGTACTGCGCTTCCGCGCTGACTTCCCCGACCTCAACTACGCCGTGCTCGGTGTCCAGTTCACGGCCTTCGGGCTGCTGGCGGCGACGATGCGTCCCGATCGCTGGCTTCGCTGGTCCATCGCCACCGTGCTGGCCGTGTTCGGAGCCTTCACGGCCGATGTGGCGCTCGGCAACGACGACCCGGTCGTGCTCTATCACGCGGCAGCCACGGGAGCCGGCATCGTCTTCGTCGCCTGGGTCTTGCATGTCACCACGCACGCGGCCCAGATGAGAGAAGACGATCTGCAGAACCTCATCGACGCCGCGCCGGTGCCGACCGTCGTCGTCGATTACTCGGAGACACGTCAGATGCTCCTGGGGATGAAGGCGTTGTCGCCGCGTGCGCTTCGCGCTCACCTCCTCGCCAACCCCCGCCTGGTGCGAGACGCTCTGGCCCTTCGGCTCGGAGTGCGTGCCAATGCGGAGTGGAACGCGTTCTACGGGCGGACCACGGCCGATCTGGAGGACTTGGACCGGATCATCGAATCGGGCGAGACCTCGGGTCTGTTCGCCTCTCTCGTCGAGCAATGTGCCGCCATGATCGAGGGGATTGCCGTCGTGCGACGTGAACATCAGGTGCGCGACGGGTCGGGGTCGCTGAGGTGGATCAGATCGACCTGGAAAGTCCCGGAGGTCGACGGTCAGCTGGACTACGCCAGCGTGCTCATCTCGGACGTCGACGTGACGACGCTGAAAGAGGCCGAGGCGGTCCTGGCCGAGCAGATCGACTCGAAGGACCGCTTCCTGGCATCGATCTCCCATGAACTGCGGACACCGATCACGGCTGTTGCCGGGTTCGCCAACGAGCTGGCGACGAGTCTGGACACCTTCGACTCGGCCGAGGCTCGTGAGTTGTTGTCGCTCGTCGCCCGCGAAGCGTCGGATGTCGCCGGAATCGTCGACGATCTCCTCGTTGCGGCTCGACCCGACAACTTCGAGCTCACGGTCGTCCAGGAGCGAGTGCCGATCGCCGAGGTCCTCCAGACGGTGGCGAACGGGATCGACGTGGAGTGGCGAACCGCACCAGGCGTGGCCGCCGTCGCCGACGTCGGCCGGGTTCGCCAGATCGTCCGCAATCTCGTGGCGAACGCGACGCGTCACGGCGGAGGATCGGTCGGTCTCCACGTCGACGCCGACGCAGAGACGGTCTTCGTCGGTGTGTGGGACGACGGGCCGGGAATCCCGCCCGAGCTCGAGGATTCGTTGTTCGATGCCTACGTGCGAGGTACCCGCGATCCGGGGCTGACCGACTCCTTCGGTCTCGGCCTGTACATCTCGAGGCGCCTCGCCGTGCAGATGCGCGGTGACCTGGTGCACGTTCGCAGCAACGGACGTACCGAGTTCCGTCTCGAGCTGCCGATCCATCGCGACGATCAGACGCTGGCCTCTGGCTGACCTGCCCAGGCTCGAACCCGCGACATCACCCGCGCTCCGAGGTTCATGATCTGCGGCCCGAACACGGCGGCTCCTGAGAGCGCTGCCAGGCCCACGACCGCCGGGAGGGTCAGATCGAATGCCGGCGCCACGCCGAACACGCCGGCCACGGTCCACGTCGTGGCGGCGGTGAAGGTCGCACCCAGCGTCACGCCGGCCACGACTCGGATCGGGCTGGAGCGATGGATGTCGTTTGCGATGAGCCCCGGCACGAACAGCGGCGTCAATGTGACGCCGGCGACACTCTGATAGGCGGCGAACTCGAACCCGAGCATGCCACCGAACAGCCGGGTACCACCCCACGCCATGATCGCCGACATCAGCATCATCGCGGCGAACTTGCGGCGACCGAAGAGGATGAGCCTCGGCTCGAGGACACTCACCACGAACGCCCATGTGGCGATGCCGATGACCAGCAGGAACGCGACGCTCCTGAGATCGGCCATCAGCATCGCCAGGTACGCAGCGCCGATGAAGCCTCCCGCACGGAGCGAGAAGTTGTGCATCAGCGCCCACGAGGTCACCGCGCTCACGAGCACGGCAACCGGTACCCAGGCCGGGGGGAATGCGAGTACGTCGAACCCGACCAGCTGGGCGTCCGCGGTGAGTGATGGCATCGCGAGCACCAGCGCCGCCAGGGGAATGGCGACGATGGCGCCGCTCGCCGCTACCGCGGCGAGCGTTTTCTTGATGCCCTGGCGCCCCATGTCGTGGGCGATCAGCGCGGGCACGACATATCCCGCGGCGACCACCAGGGGGGCGCTCGATTCCCACAGCCACGCGGTCTCGGGCGTGGTCTTGAGCAGAAGGATCTGCAGGACCATCGACACGAGGACGAGGGCTGTGAACTTCACCCGGCCGTACAGAAGAACCCACCGGGTGAGCAACCTGTTGACGAACCAGTACGCGATGCCGGCCACCAGGGCGGTGGTCGCAAGCACGATCGGCTGCAACAGGAAGACTGCGATGTAACCGGGAACGACGATGCTCCCGGTCGTGACGTGGCGTCGCTCGTAGAGCAACACCGAGGTGATGACGCCGAGCACGAAGGCGAGCCGGACGACGTCGGCGGTGAAGAGATAGTCGTGCACGAGGTCAGCCGGCGGCGACCGGCGTCGAAGCCTCGCGATCATCGACGATGATGTCGGAACTCACTTCGTGCCCGGTCGAGCCGCCCCCGCCCCGGCGGTGCTCGAAGTACTCGAGCATGAGCTCGGCCTGGTGCGTGTGGATGTTCACGAACCCCACGAGCAGTACGTGTTCGGTTGGCATGTCGAGGATCGTCCGCTGGATGATCTCCTCGACCGTCGGATCGCGTTCCTCGCCGAGGTTGACGATCCGCTCGGCGTCGTAGCCGTTGCGCAGCAGACGCTCGGTGACGTGGCTCTCATAGGCGCCGAACGTGACGAGACGGTCGAAGCGAAGGTCGTGCACGGCGACGTCGGCGAACTGGATGGCTCGCCGCTGCCGGTCGGAGCGGTTGTTGAGGATGCCGACCGTGGTGGTGTCCGCCGTCACGTACGGCCGCAAGCGCTCGTAGGCGGCGATCATCGACTCGCGATCGTTGACGGCGAACAGATTCGCCCACGTGACCTGCTTGCCGCCGATCTCCAGCTCGAGGAGCCGCAGCACGCCGGGGTCCGGGGCGGCACGCACCATGCCTCGCATCGCCACTTCACGGTTGATGCCGAGGTGCTCGGCCAACACGAGGCCGATGGCCACGTTCTCCTTGAAGGAGATGTAGTCGAAGCGGGCGAGCTCCTCGTCGGTGACCATCTCCGGATCGGCCACGAGCATCGTCGAGCCGCGGCGGGCGGCCTCCTCGCCCATCAGCGCCAGAAGCTCCCGGTTCTGCTCCGAGGTGATGAGGATGCCGCGGTCGGGGCAGGTCGAGAGCAATGACACTGCGATCTCCGGCAGGGTCTCGCCCATCAGGTCCTGATGGTCTTCGCGCACGTTCGTGATCACGCCGATGCCGGAGCGGACGATGGCGCGCTCGGATGCCTTCTGATACACCGGGTTGACGGCCATGCACTCGATGACGAGCGCATCGACATCGGGAGTCACGTACTCGGCCACGACATCGATCTGCTCGAGGATCGTCGGCGGGCCACTGCGGGCGATGGGAACGTCGATGCCGTTGCGGTCGATGACGGCGGCGGCCGAACCGGTCGATTTGGCGATGGTCGTGTAGTTCGCCTCGCGCAGCATCCCGGCGATCATGCGCGTGACCGTCGACTTGCCCCGGATGCCGTTGACGTGGATCCGGTGGAGCAATGTTCGCATGCGCCGGATGTGCGCACGCGACTCCCACCACCACCGAAGCAGCGCGGCGAGCGTGAACACAGCGGCGACCATGACGAGCATGGGCCGTGTTCCCCTTCAGTTGTTGACGTACACCCGTCACATCCGAAGGGAAGACCCAGCTATCCGCAGAGTATGAATCGGTTTCAGAGAGCCGGCGCTGAAGCGGTTCGCAGAGTCAGTGGTGGCCGCGGCGATCGAGGATCGCATGCACCTCGTCGATGTCCCCCGGACTGCTGCGAGCAGCCCGGGCGTACATGTATCCGGTTGGCAGGAAGAAGACCTGGAAGGCGGCGAGCCCGACCGCCCAATTGAGCGGGGGAGGCAGACCTCGCTCGATGCTGCCGGCCAGTGCCCCCACGAGGACGTTGCCCGACGACCTGCCGAGACCGTTGGCCAGGTTGCCCAGCCCGAAGATGGTGCCGCGATGCTCGGGGAGATTGACGTCCGAGATGAGGGCGAACCAGTTGGGCGAATCGGCACCGGTGAGCGCCAGCGCGGCCAGCGAGGTGAAGAAGGCGAGCGTGACCCACGGATTGGTGACCATCTGGCCGAGCACTTCGGGGATGAGCGTCGCCGTCGACGCTCCCGCGGTGACCTCGAGACCGCGCAGCGGGATGAAGAAGAAAGCGAGGAAGAACGGGATCGCTCCGAGGATGCCGACGGCGGACACGATGGCGCGGGCGGACTTGTTCTTCGCCTGAAGCTTGTCGCCGATGATTCCGGCGACGATCGAAAACAGTCCGCCGAGCTGGAAGATGGCGCCGAGGATGCCGCCGACCTTCGTCGCCGTCACCGAGTCGTAGCCCGCTTCGATCACCTTTTCCTGGTACAGGAACGGCACCCAGATCAGCGACCCGTAGGCGACCTGGGCGAAGAGGCCCTGGAGGATGAGCCAGCGGTTCGTCTCCCGTGCCCACAGCTTCGGGATGTGCTCGGGCTCGATGCGGTAGTCGTAGACCTCGCCGGTTTCGTGGAGCTCGGCCAGCTCCGGCTCGGCGAAGCCGCGCGGGGCGTCGAAGGTCAGGAGGTAGAGGAATGCGAATGCCAACCCGAGCAGCGCGATGAGTGCGAGGGGTCGCGTGAAGTCGTCCGCTCCGACCTGGCTGGCGAGCAGGCCACCGGCGAGGCCGCCGACGCCCTGGGAGAGACCCCAGAACGACATCGCCAGCCCCCTGCGTCGTGGTGCGATGAAGTCCGAGATGACCGAGAACCCGACCGATGCGATCGAGCCGAGCCCGAGCCCGGTGATGATCTGGTACGCGAGCAGCTGTCCGAAGCTCGTGGCCGTCGAGCTGAGAAACGCCCCTGCGGCCCACACCACCGTGCCCCAGAACAGGAGACGCTTGCGTGACCCGCGATCGCCCCAGTAGCCCCATCCGACCGCGCTCACCGCCACGATGAGGATCACGAGGGCGGTGGCCACACCGATGGCCTGCTCGGATGTGTCGAGCGCCTCCGTCACGGGGATGACCATCGCCGGGATGACCGCGACGGCGGCGTTGTCGAGCGAAGCCAGTACGACGAACACCACGATCGTGAAGACGATGTGGGCTCGGCTTCCCCACCAGGCTGGCTTGGGCACGGCGGCATTCTCGCCGATCTGCCCAGCAGGTCCATCGACCGCCATGTGAAGGACCCGTGACGGCGGGGGTACGCTCGCGCCCATGCGCCCACCGAGCTGGCAGCCGACGCCGGAGATCATCGCCGCCGCCAACGTGACCGAGCTGGCGATCGAGCTCGGGTTGGCTGGATACGACGCCTTGCACGCCTGGTCGGTGGCGCATCGCGACGAGTTCTGGAGGCGCACGATCGAGCGGCTCGGCATCCCGCTCCACACCCCGCCTGCGTCGATCATGTCGGACGACCCACGCGATCCTCGCTGGCTGGACGGTGCCAGTTTGAACATCGCCGAGAGCGCGTTCACTGCAGACCCGGAACGAACCGCCGTGATCCACCGCCGGGCCGGGGAGAACCTCGCAGTGCCCTACGGCGAGCTGCGTCGGCTCGTCGACTCGTTCGCCAACGGCTTCGCGGCCGCCGGTCTCGAGCCGGGGGACCGGGTCGCCATCGCCATGCCGATGACGCTCGAAGCCGTCGTCGCCTATCTGGGAACGGTCCTCGCCGGGGGTGTCGTCGTCGGTATCGCCGACAGCTTCGCCGCGGAAGAGATCGCGACCCGTCTCCGCATCGCCCGGTGCGACACCGTCGTCACGAGCGGTGTGCTCGAACGGGCGGGTCGGACCCTGCCGATGTACGACAAGGTGGTCGCCGCCGGAGCCCGCCGGGCCATCGTGGTCGACCCGGGCGACCGCGAGATGCGGGCCGCCGACACACGATGGGACGAGTTCGTCGTCGACGATGGCTCCTTCGACGCGGTGAGGGCCCATCCCTACGACCCGACGAACATCCTCTTCTCATCCGGGACGACCGGCGATCCGAAGGCGATCCCCTGGACCCACCTGACGCCCATCAAGGCCGCCGCCGACGGGCTCTATCACCAGGACATCCGGCCCGGCGACGTGGTGGCGTGGCCGACGAGCCTGGGATGGATGATGGGCCCGTGGCTCATCTACGCGTCGCTCGTCAACGGGGCGACCATGGCGCTCTACGACGATGTGCCGACCGGTCGCGCCTTCCTCGAGTTCGTTGCCGACACCGGGATCTCGATCCTCGGGGTGGTGCCGAGCCTCGTGGCGGCATGGCGAGCGGCCGATGCCACCACCGGGCTCGACCTCGGCAGGCTGCGTGTCGTGTCCTCGACCGGCGAGGCGGCGAACGAGGACGACATGGCCTGGCTCATGGAGACCGTCGCGGCTCCGGTGATCGAGTACTGCGGAGGGACGGAGATCGGGGGCGGGTACATCTCGAGCACGATCGTGGTCCCCGCCGTCGCCGGCTGCTTCACGACGCCGTGTCTCGGGCTCGACATCCGCGTGGTCGACGAGGACCCGGACTCCGGTGGCGAGCTCTTCATCGTTCCGCCGTCGATCGGGCTCTCGGAATCGCTGCTCAACAGGGACCACGACGAGGTCTACCACTCCGATCTGCCCGAATCCGATGTCCCGCTTCGTCGCCACGGTGATCAGATGCTCCGGCTCCCCGGGGAGCTGTTCCGGGCGATGGGCAGGGTGGACGACACGATGAACCTGGGCGGGATCAAGGTGAGCTCCGCCGAGATCGAGCGGGTCGTCGGCGACGTCACCGGCGTCGCCGAAGTGGCTGCCGTCGCGGTGCCTCCGCCGGGTGGGGGACCCGAGCAGCTCGTCGTCTACGTCGTTCCCGTCGGCGGCGAGCCGGACACCGAGGCCCTCCGCACCGAGATGCAGGGCATGATCAGGGCGCATCTCAACCCGTTGTTCAAGATCGCACGGGTGGTTCCCATCGCCGAGCTGCCCCGCACCGCCTCGGCCAAGGTGATGCGCCGCACGTTGCGGACGATCGCCCGGTAGGCGGCGCCCGGGTTCCGACGACGAGGTGCGCGCCGTTGGAAATCCGACTTCGTGCCCTGGCCGGCGTAGCCGCGACGTGATGCGATGGAGATCGCGATCACGAGGAGAACACGCAATGAAGATCGGTAATGCACTGGCGGCCGGTGTCCTGCTGTCGCCTCTCCATCGGCTGGTGAGCCGGAGTCTCCTCCTGCTCACCTACGAGGGTCGCCGCAGCGGAACCGAATACACGCTGCCGCTGCAGTACATCGAGGACGGGGGCACGCTGTACATCTGGGCGGGCGACGCCGATGCCAAGACGTGGTGGCGCAACTTCTCGACGCCGACGGTCGTAGAGGTGAGGCTGCGCGGGCGGGATGTCGCGGGCAAGGCGTTCCTGGTCGAGGATCGCCGTCGTCGCCGCGAGGTGCTCGAGACCTATCTCGATCGTTTCCCGTACACGGGGCCGGTGGGCCGACCGGAGTTCACGCTCCGACGCCGCCGCCGGACCGACGCCGATCTCGAAGAGACGGCGGCGACCATGGTCTTTCCTTCGATCAGTGCCATCATCCCCTTGCCGGTGCCGACTCCGTAAACCTTGATGTCATCACCGG
>CAYFYC010000014.1:26873-52925 GCA_964347305.1 uncultured Acidimicrobiaceae bacterium
GTTGACCCCGGTGGCGTTCTCGATCTGCTCGGTCAGCTTGATGACCGACCCGGGAAGCTGGCCGAGCAGCCCGGGGATCGAATTGGAGCCGTTCCCCGAGTCGATGACGGAGACCTTGTCGATGTTCACGCCCTGGACGGTGCCCACGATCTTGTCGATGAGCTCCGGGAGCATGTTGAGGACGAAGATCCTCTCGGCGTCGTTCCCCGCCTCCTGATACTGGGCGACGAGACGGCGGAACACCTCGATCTGGGCGTTGCCGTCCTCGAGGATCGATGCCGCCTGACCCCGGGCTTCCAGCTCCATCGCTTCTTTGCGAGCCTTGGCCGGGGCGATCACATCCGCCTCGAGCCGCCGGTTCTGCAGCTCGATGCGCTCGCGTTCGAGCTCCTGCTCTGCCACCACCCTGGCCCGATCGGCCTCGACCTTGGCCTGCTCCTCCTTGGCCACGGCGACGAGGTCGAGCTCGGCCTTCCGGATGCGGAGCTCGTTCTCGCGCTCGACGATCTGGAGATCCGCCTCGACCGTGGCGATCTCGGCGCGGCGGCGGGCATCGGCTTCGCTCTCCTCTGCCTCCGCCTGGCGCAGCGCTTCGGCGACCCGGGCCTCCTTGATGACGAGTGCTGTCTGGCGGCGGCCGACCGAGTCGAGGTATCCCACCTCGTCTGTCACGTTTTGGATCTTCAACACGTCGAGCTCGAGGCCCAGCGTCTTGATGTCGTCGTCGGCCTCGTCCATGAGCGTCTGGGCGAACTTGAGGCGGTCTTCGTTGACCTCCTCGGGGGTCAGGGTGGCCAGCACTCCACGGAGGTTTGCCTCCAGCGTCTCCTTGGCGAGCTTGGGGATGTACTCGGCCGGGCGACCCAGGAAGCGCTCGACGCTGTTCTCGAGCAACCCCTGGCGGCTGGAGAGCTTGACGTTGGCGATGCCCTGGACGTTGAGCGGGATGGCTCCCTTCGAGTAGGCATTGTGCACCGAGACCTCGATGGCAATGGTGTTGAGATCCATGTACTGGACCTGCTCGAGGATGGGCACCCGAAACGTGCGTCCGCCTCGCACGACTCGATAACCGACCTCCGAGCCGTCGGGGAGGGCTCGAGTGCGACCGGTGATGACCGCGATCTGGTTGGGCGGCACGATGACGATGAGCGACCGCACGGCCACCACCACGATGACGAGCGCAATCGCGGCCAGTACGGCGAATGCAGCGACGAATTCCATGATGCTCCTTGGTTCGTTCTAGAAATCTGCGGCGGTGACGTAGGCCGAACCGTTCTTCACGGCGACGATCACGACCTGTTCACCCACTTCGAAGCGCGAGTCGTCGTCCGCTCGGTAGGGAAGGGCGACGAGATTGATGCGGTGGCCGTCGATGTCGGCCGTCACCCGGCCCTTGCGTTCGGCGCCGATCGGCAAGACGACCTGGGCCACGCTCCCGGTGATGCGGTCGTCGGTGACGGTGCTGTCGGTGTCGGTGCGGCGGATGTAGCGGACGAGACGGTGGTTCATGAAGGCAGCCGCCAACCCGATTCCCACTGCGAGCACGAAGGCCACGGCACCGCCCGCCCCGAACCACTCGAAGAGGAGCCCGCCGACGCCGAAGAAGGCGGCGAAGAAGACGAGGTTGCGGACGGAGAAGATGCCGGCGAGCACGCTGAAGGCGGTCCCGGCCGGCGCATCCACGTCGATGTCCCCGTCGAGGTCGAAGTCGACGTCGGCATCGGCGTCGAAATCGCCTCCGAACAGGAACACCAGAACGAGGAGACCACCGAAGATTGCGGCGAATGCGAACACTGCTGTCATGGCGAACGTTCCCCTCTACGTCTCACCGATCCTACCGACGTGCGTCACTCGTCCGGACGGTGGGGCCGCCCGACCTCGTCGATGAAGTCCTCGTGCTCGACCCCGAGGGCGTCGGCGATCCGATTGATGTAGTTGAAGTAGGCACAGACCTGCGTCGCGTCGTGGATCGCCCGCTCAGAAAACCTCCGAATCGTCGGCAGCTGTCGATCCTGCGGCACTGCCGGGAAGAGACAGACGAGCCGACGGCTCACGACCGCTGGGACGGTCGGGGCGGGGCGTCAGACGGATCTCCCACAACGTCTGACGCCTCGCCGATGATCCGCCAAAGGCCTTCCGCGTTCCCGAGCTCCGTGACACCTGCGCACCCCGTCGTCACACCTAGGATCCGACGCGTGATGCGCACAGAGTCCGAGACATGAACGACATGCCCTACGCATCGCTCCGTGAGCGGGTCGTCGGCGAGCGCGGGGTGATCATGATCATCGGCGCTCCGGACACCGGGAAGACGACGATGGCGCGCCTGCTGCTCGAGGACGCCGTCGAGGCGGGTCGGTCCGTTGCGTTCGTGGATGCCGACATCGCCGCCAACACGACCGGGCCGCCGGCCTGCGTGGGACTGCGTCTCGTTCCCGGCCAGTACGAGCTCCAGACGCTGGAGCGAGCCGATGCGCTGAAGTTCGTGGGGGCGGTGCAACCCCAGGGCGTCGTGCTCCCGCATGTGGTGGCCGCTGCCGATCTCGTGAACGAGGCGACGGCCCGGTCGGACTTCGTCGTGCTCGACACCACCGGCGTGGTGTCGGGCGTCGTCGGGCAGACGCTGAAGTACCACCTCGTCGAGTTGCTGAAGCCCACGCTCGTCATCGCCATGCAACGGGGATCCGAGCTCGAGCCGACCATCGGCATGCTGCGACGCTTCCTGGGATCGCGGGTCGCAAAAGTGGTACCCGATGAGGTATCGGCACCGCTGAGCCCGCTCGACCGCCGCGATGCGAGGCGGGCGGCGTTCCGCGAGGAGCTCGCCGAGCCTCTCCAACACTGGTCGGTGTCGCCCCACGTGTTCGCACCGACGCTGCCGGAGGGATTCGACTCGGCGAAGCTGGACCAGATGGTCGTGGGTGTCCAGGACGGGACCGGCAACTGTCTCGGTCTGGGAGTACTGCACGATGTGGGCGGGACCATCAGCCTCGCCACCCGCCACGGGGCGGCGATGGAGGGCCTGCGGCTCGGGTCGATCCGGTTGGATCCGGAGACGTATGCGGTCTCACCGGTGCGATTGCGTCAGCTCATCTTCGGTGTGTGACGCCCTCGGGGTCACTCGGCGTCGGCAGTCGCCTGTTCGCGTGCCGGGATCGCCACACGTGCGATCCGCCGCGTGAAATAGAACAAGCGCTTGAGATTGGCGATCATGTCGATCTCGAGCCGGTAGGTCGCCACCCGGTTCGGTTCGTCGCCGACGAGGCGGAGACCGAGGTGATCGCGAAGTTCCTCTTCCCGCTTGTTGACCTCGCGTTTCATACCGATCACCGTGCGGGCAGCGGCGTCCTCCTCCTGGCTCAGCGCCACGATCGCGAGCTCGAACGCGCGCAGGACGTCGCGGTGGTAGCGCCCGATCATCTCCCTGGTCTCGCGACTCGTCATGACAGACAGCGCCGTCACCTGCCGGCCGATCGTCACGAGGTTCGTCTCGATGATGTCGCCCATGGCTTCGAGCGCATTCGTCGCCTCGAGCTGGTCGACGAGTTCCTCGCGGGAGCCGGGCGAGAGTTTCTCCTCCGAGACGCGACCCAGGTACTCCACGATGACGCCGTGCAGCTCGTCGACCTCGTTGTCCATCGCCTCGATACGATCCAGCTCGTCCGTGTCGCGGTCGAGGATCGCCGGCACGATGGAGACGAGCATTCCCTGGACTCTCGTCGCCATGCGCAGCATCTCCATACGGGCTTTGGCGAGGGCGAGCGAAGGCGTCGAGATGAGTGCGTCCTCGAGGTAGCGCGGAGCGACGCCCGGCACGGCGGGCTTGTCGACCACCATGCGTTCGACCACCGTTGCGAACCGGGCGACGAAGGGGAGGAAGATGAGGGCGTTGGCCACGTTGAACACCGTGTGGGCGTTGGCGATCTCACGCTGCAGCCCGCCCCCGACCGAGGAGGTCCACGACACGAGCATGTCGATCAACGGCACCCACAGGATCACCCCGATGACGTTGAACAGCAGGTGGGCGACCGCAACCCGCTGCGCGGTCCGCTCCTTGCCGATTGCGGCGAGCATCGCCGTCACGGTGGTGCCGATGTTGGCTCCGAGCACGAGGGCGACCCCCGCTTCCAGCGTGATGAGCCCCTGTCCGGCGAGGACGATCACGACACCCGTCGTTGCCGACGACGACTGCACCAAGGCAGTGAAGGCGGCTCCGACGATGATGGCGACGAAGACGTTGTCGAGCTGCTCCATTGCGCTGATGAAGGGGTCGTAGCTGCGCAGTGGCGCCATGGCATCGCCCATCAGGCTCATGCCGAGGAAGATCAGCCCGAGACCGACGGTCGCCACGCCGATGGATCGGCGGCTGCTCGTCTTCGAGGTCGCGGCAGCGAGGAAGCCGATCGCGACGAAGCCGAGCGCCCACGCGGTGACGTTGAACGCGATGATCTGGGCGGTGATCGTCGTGCCGACATTCGATCCCAGGATGACGGGAATCGTCTGCGTGAAGGTCATGAGCCCGGCGCTCACGAATCCCACGAGCAGCACCGTGGTGACCGATGACGATTGGACCACGGCGGTGACACCGGCGCCCGTCACCAGCCCGGTCACGCGGTTCGCGGTGAGCCTCCCCAGAATGCGGCGTGCCCGGTCGCCGACGACGATGCGCAACGACTCCGTGAGTTCCTCCATCCCGTAGAGGAAGAGCGCCAGGCCCCCGAAGAAGCCGACGATCAGCGTCACCCATTCGATCGACGTCGTGGCCTCCGACGCGATCTCGGCCGCGGCGATCACGGCAGCGGCGATCACGGCATTGGAGCGCCATCGCCCGTGTGGGCGTCGGCGCCGCTCTCGCGGCTGAGGTGTGCTCTGAGCATCGGGCGAGCCTAGATCACTCGGCCGATCAGAGTTCGAATCGGCGGCCTTCAGCCGGTTTCGCGGTCCCGGCTCATCACCGCCAGGCCGGCCTCGACGGCACCGACCGTGAAGATCCGTCTTCCCGGCTGGATCGCCGGTCGGATGTCGCCGACCTCGATGCCCATGGACCGCCAGCGCAGGGCCACGGTTTCGAGCGGCTCATCTGTGACGAGGGCGATGCCATACAGGGCTGCAGACCGCACGGGGGATTCCACGACCTCGAGCACCGTGCCTACGCGATAGAACGACGTGGCCCGCCCGCGAACATCCATCGACAGGCGCGGCTCGAGGCCGATCGAGTGCATGGCCCGGTGGAGCTCCGCCATGTCGGGCACCAGCAAGACGACGTGGTCCAGGTCCCAACCCGGCTCTGCGGTCCCGCCGAAGGCCGGGGTCTCGGGGATGTCGAGGGGCGGGGCCGCCGTCGTCCATCGCCAGCCGGGATCGCCCGTGACCAACGTGGTCGTCGACCCTGCCAGCGGATCGGGCAGACCGAAGGCCTTCCACGGCAAGGGGAGCGACACGTGACTGAGCATCGTGTCATTCACGGGCGTGGGTCCCTGCTCCACGACAAAGCCCAAGGAACCCTTGCGACGTCCCCCGCACTTCCCCGAACGAGGTCTGACGCTCAAGCACCTTGGGCTTTGACCCTTTGACGATACGTGTCGAATCGTGGCCTATCAAGGTGGCGCGATGCGGGCAGTTTTCGCGATTTGGGCATCGTTGTCCATGCCTGTTGATGTCACCTGCACGTTTGCCGGCGCCATATGGGGCGTTTTTCCACAAATCCACAGCTATCCACAGGCGGTTGTGCACAACGGTTGTCGACAAGTTCTTCACTGCGTTTTTTCGCGCCCACCGAAACCGGCCGCCACCAGGCCGGGGAACGCCAGATCGACGAGGGCATACGTGGCGCCGACGGTCTCCTCGAGCTCTTGCGCGGAGTAGCCATCGAGCCGGGTGCGGGTTCGCACGTAGAGCCCCCCGGTGACGTCCATGGCGATGAAGGCGGGCCAGGCGTCGTGATTGCGACGCAGCGCCTGGCGGTAGACCTCGTCATGGTGGTGCCGCGGCGGCGGCATGAGGTAGGCCTCGGTGGCGACGGTCAGTTCGCCGACATCGAACCACATCGTCGTGAAGTCCCTGGTCGTCTGCGCCATGCGAAGGCCCAGGCGCCCTTCGTGGGTCCCCGACCACACCGCCGACGAATCGGGGTCCTCCACCCATGTCGCGGTCGTTGCGGCGATGAGAGTGCGGGCCGCTTCGGGGGTCACGCCCCGCTCACCCCGGAGTAGAGCTCCAGGAGTCGGTCGACGGTCTTCGGCCAACTGAAGTCCCGTGCCTTGGCGATGCCACCGGCGCCGAGTCGGTCGGCGAGTGCGTCATCGGACAAGATCCTGTCGATGGCCCATGCGTATCTCATGGGATCGTGACCGTCGACCAGCAAACCGGACTCTCCGTCGTCGACGACGAAGGGCAGGCCACCCACGCTGGCCGCGACGACCGGCAACCCGCAGGCCTGGGCCTCGGCGGCGACCAGGCCGAACGACTCGGAGCGGCTGGGCATGACGAGAACGTCTGCGGCGCGATAGAAGCGAGCCAGCTGATCGTGTGGCTGGGGAGCTATGAAGTGCACCCGGGAATCGACATCGAGCGTCTTGGCGAGCTCACGCAGTGCCTGGAGCTCGCGATATCCGTCGGATCCCGAAGGTCCGCCGATGACGACGAGGTGCGGTGCCGGCCGCGTCGCGGACCGGGCGACGGCCTCGATCGCGATGTCGATTCCCTTGAGCGGCTGGATCCGGCCGGCGAACAACACGATCGGTGTGGAGGTCTCGAGACCCAGCCATCGCCGCGCATCGGCACGATCACCCGGGCAGAAGACGTCGTGGTCGATGCCCGGTGGGGAGGTGCAGAGCGCCTCCAGGGAGGCGCCGTAGTGCTCGACGAGATCGTCGAACTCGTACGGCGTCGAGGCGACGACGCAGTTGGAGTGTGCGATGACCTCGGCTTCGGTGTACGTCCGCATGGGGCTCGAAGCCTCCTCGTCGGCGCGACGCGCTCGATCCTTCACCCTGCCGAGCGTGTGAAACGAGTTGACGAGGGGCAGCTGCAGCGCCTCCTTGACGAGCACACCCGCCCAGCCAGACAGCCAATAGTGGGAGTGCACGACGTCGAAGACCCTGCCGCTGCCGCTGAGCCACTTGATGACGCCCTCGGCGAACTCGCCGACGTGGGGCGCCATGTCGGCGATGTCGAGGCGGGTGGGAGGACCGGCGGTGACGTGCACGACCTGATACCCCGGTGCCACGTCGACGACGTCGGGCGTGTCGGAGTCCGAGCGCCGCGTGAAGACCACCACCTCGACGCCCCGTCCCGCCATCGCAGTGGCGAGCTCGTGGATGTAGACGTTCATGCCCCCGGCATCGCCGTTGCCGGGCTGCACGAGGGGACAGGTGTGCATCGAGAGGTAGGCGACCCGAGTGATCATGCGGTTCCCCGAACCCTGTACAGCGGTCGCTCGACGGCTCCGAGCCTGAACTTGTACACCTCATCGCCCTTGAGGAAGTCGAACCGGGTCTTCTGGCGGTAGATGGCGTCGGCGATCGCCGTTGCCACGAGCACGATCCCGGGCGACGCATCGGCGAGATCCGGCTCGTACGCCGAGTTGTAGAGGTAGAACGTCGCGTTGTCCTCGAAGCCGAACGCAGCTGCGGCCGGGCGCCCGTCGTGTCCGTACAGCACGTCGACGACGGCGCCGACGTTCTTCTCCAATTCGACGAAGTGCTCCTCCATCTCCTCGGTCATGAAGGTGCCCTTCTCGCCTGCGGCCCGGCGGTGCATGTCGGCGAAGACGCCGACCACGTCGGAGCCGGACTCGCGGACGAGTCTCGGTTCACCGGCGATCTCGGTGAAGCGGCGCAGCTTGCGGCGAACCTCGTGGCGCTGCTTCTTCGACAGGTCGCCGAGGTAGTCGTCGAAGGATGCCGGCAAGTCCAGCACGGCGGCGATCTCGTGTTGAAGGCGTGTGGTGGTGATGCCTGCCGTCTGCAGTCCCGCTTCCACCGGGTCTGCGGCCTCCTCGGGCATCGAGTCGAGGTCGAGCTGCGTCCCCGGCTCGAGGCTCGCCGCGAAGGCGGCGACGAGTTCCGGCACGCCGCTGCCCAGCGGAGAGTGGTAGTCGGTCAGGTCGGGGTCGCCGGCGAACCGGATCGTCGTGCCGTGACGCTCGATGAGCATGGCGGCGTGGCTCGACTCGACGATCGCGATATGCGCTCCGGTGTGGCGGGCCGTGGCGGCGAGGAACTCGCGTGTCATGAAAGGCCCGCTCCGGGGTGCGACCGGAGTGAGATCGAGCACCGGTGAATCGAGATCGTCGTGGATGGTGAGGTTCATTGGTTTCACGTCGGAATGACCACGCGGATGGTCCCTTGGCTGCGACCGCCCCCGAGCACGGGTGGGGCGAGGACGTCGGCGAGCGCCTGCGTCGCTGCTGCAGACAACAATCCCATCGCTCTCAACATTTCCCCGAGCGCGGCGGTGGCACGCTCATATGAGCCGCTGTGGCTCTTGACGGCAGCGCCGAACCCATTGCCCGTGCAGGCGATCAGCCCTTCGGCACCGGACTTGACGGGCCCGGGCCACCACTGTCCGAGTTTGCCGTTGACGAGATCGTTACTCGCAACCAACGCCGGGAATCGTGAGCAGGCGGTGCGGACCCTGGAGTATTCGTCGTCGACGAGTCGTGCGTAGGCGCGAGCCAGACCAGTGACCGATCCCCGCAGTGTCGGCGCCCCACAGCCGTCCACGCCGACCGGCACCGTCTCGACGCCGGAGACCTCACCGAGCCGTTGCCTGATCCGTTGCTGGAGTGGGTGGTCGGGCTCGAGATACGTGGCGACGTCCATCCCCGCAGCGGCACAGGCTGCGAGCCAGCCGGCGTGCTTCCCCGAGCAGTTGTGGAAGAGCGGTTTGGGCCGGCGATGGCCCGCACGCACTGCGAGGCGTGACGCCCTGCCGCTCAGTGGCCAGTCCGATGGCGTCTGCAGCGCCGACTCGTCGAGCCCGGCTCTCTCCAGGATCGTGGACACGATGGCCAGATGCGCCGGGTGGCCGCCGTGGCTCGAGCAGACGACGGCCAGGTGCTCCGGTGGCAGATTCGCCCCCAGGTCGAGGCTGACGGCCGCCTGGAAGGGCTTGATGGCGGATCGATAGAAGAGGGGCCGGTCGGGATCGCCGTACGAACGGATGATGCGTCCCCGGCTGTCGACGACCGATGCGGAGAGCTCGTCAACGGACTCGACGAGACCGGACCTGACTGTCTCGGCTCGTATCGGTTCAGCCGTCGAGGACGTCGCCAACATCGGCGGAGCCGTCCTTGTAGCGACGCGCCAGTTCGTCCTGGATCCGCTCGAGCGCCGCGTAGAGATCTTTGCGCTGATCAGACACCTCGCCCTCGACCTCGGACAGGTCCGACCTGATGTCGGCCAGCTCTTCGTCGTCGATCGTCGGCAGGTGGGTCAGGAAGTCGTCCCCGAGGGCCCGGTCGACCGAACGCCGTCCCGAGGAGGGGATCTCGGGGGCCTCGATGGCGAGGGTCCTCGACATGCCCGGGCGGGGACCGCCGTTGTCGTCGGGCTCGGCTGCGGTGCGGTCGGCGAGGATCTCGGGCAACGCTTCCATGAGCGAGCGGGTCTCCTCGCCGCTCCGACGACGCTGCTCGAAACGGAGCAGGTCGAGCCGGCCGTGCAGCATCCGCCGGTAGTAGTTGAGCTCGCCGGCGACGTCATCGCACATGTCGCGACGGGCCCTCAGCTCGGCCGTGTCGATCGTGGTGAGATCGTCGAGAAAGGCGGGATCACGGATGATGTCGATCCTGCGGCGGTTCTGGCTTTCGAGTGTCATGCCTCTCCAGAGGGTGTCGCCTCGTCGCTCGCCATCGTGGGAGCGGCTTGCGTGGGCTGCAGGCTAACAGTGAGCCGCCAGGGTGGGGTAGGGGTTCACGGCGGAGCCACCGCCCGGGTGCATCTGGAAATGAAGGTGGGGTGAGGTGGTGATGGCGTTGCCGGTGTTGCCCACGAATCCGATGACCTGCCCCTTCGAGACGCGGCTTCCCGTGCGGATGCCGCTCGGATAGCCATCGAGGTGGGCGTAGTAGTAGTGGATGCCGTCGTCGCCGCGCAGCCACAGGATCTTGCCGCCGAGGCTGTAGGTGTCGAGCCGCAGCGTGCCGGCCGAGGTTGCCAGCGTGTTGGTGCCGCGCGAGGCGAAGATGTCGGTTCCCTTGTGGGTCCGGCCACCGGACCGGGGGAAGCCCCAGTCGTTGATGAAGCGGCCTTCCGGCACCGGACACTGCCAGCCGGGAGTCGTTCCCGGAGGCAGGCCCCCACCGGAGCCTTCCTTCTTCTTGGCGTCCTCGATCTTCTTGAGCCGCTCGGCTTCTCGGTAGTCGTCGAGCTGATCGGCTGCGACCCGCTGTGCCTTGGCGAATGCCTCGTCGGCTCGCTGCTGGGCGGTGTCCATGCGGCGCACGACCAGCTCGGAGAGGGCCCGGAGCTCGGCGACGCGGTCGAGGTCGTCGGCGAGATCGAGCTGGAGCCTGTCCATCTCACGGCTCACGGCCTCGAGTCTCGTGATCGAGACGAGGTCGGCGCTCGTCGCCTGGTCGAGGATGAGCTGACGGGTCACCACGTCCTGGATCGTGTTCGCCTCGAGCGACGCCTGGATGAGATCACCACGGCCACCCATGTAGGCCTCGCGCACCAGGGTCTCGGCCCGGGTGCGGAGCTCGTCTGACTCCTCGCGGTACTCGCTGGTGCGGGTACGGAGCTGGGTCGTCTTCCAGGTGAGGTTGGCCAGCTCGCCGTTGATCTCGTTCAGCTCGATGAGGGCGGCGTCGAGCGCCTCGTTGGCGGCGCGGAGCTCGTCGAGCGCCTCCTGGGCCTCGGCACGGGCGCGCTCCAGCTCCCTCTTCTCTCGCTCGACATCGTCCGAGGTCTGCGCCCCGACCGCGGTCGGGAGCCCAGCGAGGACGACGGAGAGGAGTGTGAGGACGAGCAGCCGACGGAATCGGAGCACTTGCGTCATGTCCAGGCCTGGAGGATAGCCACTCCCTGTTGTTTCACCATGCCAGGAGTGGTGGCCGCGTCGACCTATCCTCGCCGCCATGCGAGCCATCCTCTTTGTCGCGTTCGGTGGCGGTGCGGGCAGTGCGCTCCGTTATGGCCTCACGAGACGGATCGGGGTGGCCGCCGAGGGATTCCCGGTGGCGACCTTTGCGATCAACATGCTCGGGTCGTTCGTGTTGGGGCTGCTCATCGGGCTGCTGGCGACACGCCTCTCCAGCGATGTGCGGGCCGGGCTGTTCGTCGGGCTGCTCGGCGGCTTCACGACGTATTCGACGTTCGCTTTCGAGTCGGTCGCGTTGGTGCGGGAAGGGACGACCGGCATCGCCGTCGGCTACGTGCTCGCATCGGTCGTGATGGGTCTGGCGCTGGCCTGGGTGGGTCTCCTCGCCGGCGAGGCCCTCGCCTGAGCGTCAGCTGCCGAACAGCAGCAGGCCGATCCACCAGCCGGCGGCACCGAGCACCGCCGCATCCATGGGGGTGAAGACACCCGGGGCACGAATCGTGTGGACGACGCGCCCGGTACGCAGGAGGGCCCCGAACGCCCGGCCCGCGATCATCGCGCCGCCCGCGAGTGCCGCGGCGAGACCGAAGACTCGCCACGATGCGGTGTCGGCGAAGCCCGGCGAGAGCAGACCTCCGATCACGGCGCCCACCAGCAGCGCCAGATTGGGATCCATCCCTGCGACCTGTTGGCCCGAGCCCGACATCAGGGATGCCGTCGCCGCGCCAGCCACTGCGACGACCACGAACCCGACGACCTCCACCTGGCTGTTGAGGCGGACGATCATCAGGAAACCGGCCCCGATGCTGCCGACCATGGCGACGGCGACCGAGATGACGAGGGCGTCGATCGTCCGTTGCCCGGCGTCGAACGTCGCCCAGGCGAGGGTGAAGACGAGCCCGATGATGAGGCCACCCACGAGACCGACCCGACCCCAGCCATACACACCGTTGACGGTCACGGTGAGCGCGACCATGGCGGGCACCAGGTTCACGCGAACACGACGCGCGTCGAGCATCTCCCCGAGGTCCCACATCCACACGAGCCCGACGCCGACGAGGCCGAAGGCGAACACCGCGGCGCTGTGGTAGTTGCCGGCGATCACGACCGCCGCCAGGGCGAGGGGGAGGAAGAGGCCGACGACATCGGTCTGCCGGGGCACCGTCATGGCGCCACCCGAAACCGGTGGTATGAGGGCGATCTCGTCGTGGTCGGTCACGGGCGTGGATCGCTCGGCTGGATCGCCGTTCACCCACATCTTCGCTGCGTCGAGGCCGGCGACGAATGTGTCACCGAAGCTCCCTGCTGCGGCATCGAGGACGTCGCCCACGGTGGATCCCGGGAACTCGGTCTGCGAGGTCCCCGCTGATTCTCTGAGGTTGGCGAAGAGCCGAAGTCGGGCCATCGGTCCGCAGCGTAACGCGCCGCAACCGGTGGGTTGCGTCACGGATGGGTGCGCAGACGATCGGCGCCGACGGCGAGGACGACGTGTTGGTCGCAGCCGTCAGTTCCGCCGGGGCGTCAGGAACGCTCTCCGGTTCGGACCAGCCCCACCAGCTCCGCCTGCGAGTGCACGCCGAGCTTCCGGAACATCGACTTGAGATGGTTGCGAACGGTGTGCTCGCTCACCTCGAGCTCGCGGGCGATGGTGGCCACCCGGTGTCCGGCGAGGAGCTGTTCGAGCACCTCGGCCTCTCGCGGCGAGAGCCGGTCGAGTTCCGGGAGCGATGCCCTGGTCGCATACGAGCCGTTTGCCGACGGGACCATGCCGACCCTGCCCAGTTCGGATGCGATGCGGCGCAGGCTCTCCTCGAGCTGGCTCAGTCGCGTCGAGCTTCCCTGGGGACCGTCCATGACCACCCGGTCTGGGACGATGAGCCACATCAACGGCACCGGTCCGTTGCCACTGCCACGCATGGGAATGAGCTTGATGAGCGCCCCGATGTGCTGACCCATCGACGTCTGGACCTTCCAGTCCAGTGAGACGATGTCGTTCGTGATCTTGCCCTGGCGTGCCTGAGCGATGTACTCCGAGTACCGCTCCTGTTGTGACTCCGGGAGCCACCGCGGTGGCGCATCCGTCCCGGTCGGCTCCAGCGGGTCCGCACCTACCAAGTCGCTGAGCGCCGCGTTGCAGTAGGTCCGGTGGCCGTGCTCGTCGGTGATGAGTACCCCATCGCTCATCGCCGCCAAGAGCGACTCCAACGGAACGACCACCTGTGTGGCGTTGCGTGCGGTCATGTTCGCCTGTCTCTCCCTACCCGAGTGCACTGCCGTGCCGCTCGTCGCCCCCACTTCCCGAGGTTCCGTTGTGTGCGCACGGCAGGCGATTGTCCTTGCCCTGCGGCTCACTGTACCTGGTGTCGGCGCAGGTGTTCTGACCCTTTTTCGGCCACCCGGGGGGACTAGATACGGGCTGTCCGCGGCTGCCGACGTCGGGCCGGCCACAGGGGTAGCCTTTCCGGTGACCGATCGGAGACCCTGATGCTGCAGCCGACACTCCTGACCCCGTCGCGGGCGCTGCTCACCGGTCTCATCGACTACGCCGGGCTCTTTCCCCCGGCGTCGCTGACCCTGGATGACGCCGTCGGCGAGTTCCGCGTCGCTCGGGAGTCGGCGGACGGCTGGATCCTCCACCGGTTTCTCTGTCCGGCGAGCCGGCTCACCGACCTGGCCGGCCTGCTCGCCGCCACGATGCGTCGGGGTGAGATGACATGGCGCATCGGCCTGATCGTGGACGGCCCGCTCGGCCCTGCGATAGCCGCCGGCCAGGACTTCGCCGCCGAGATGTCACCTGCCGCCTCCGTCTCCGCCGTCGAGGCGAGGCTGAGTGCGGTGGCTCCGGGGGATCCGGCGGCCGCCGTGTCACGTGTGGTCGACGCCGCGGCGACGCTGGGCGAAGAGACCCTGACGTTTCTGGAGATCCCGTTCGGCGACGCGGCCGGGCCTGCCGTCGCAGCCATCGGCTCGGCTCGGGAGCGCAGAGCGCAGGCACACGCCAAGATCCGGTGCGGTGGTGTGGTCCCCGAAGCGGTCCCGTCGGTCGAGGAACTGGCCGCGGTGCTGGTACTCCTCGCCGAGCACGCCGTGCCGGTCAAGGCGACCGCCGGTCTGCATCACCCCGTCCGCACCCGTGACGCAGAGCTGGGGGTCGATGTGCACGGCTTCGTGAACCTCGCCGTCGCCAACGAGCTCGCCCGTGCGGGAGCACCGCACGACGACATCGTCCGCGTCCTCTCCGAGCGGGATCCAGCCGCATTCCGGTTCGGTGCAGCCAGCCTGACCTGGGGCGATCACGCTTTGTCGGCGCGGGACCTGCAGGCGGCCAGGTCGGCCGGTCTCCACGGGTTCGGGAGCTGCAGCATCGCCGAGCCCGTCGAGGATCTGGTGGCGATGGGCGTGCCCGGGGTGCAGGGATGAGCGGGGTGTCCTGGGTCGACGTGCCCGCCGGATCCGACTTCCCTCTCGAGAACCTCCCGTTCGGGGTGTTCCGTCGCCATGCCGGCGATCGCGCCCGCCCCGGGGTGGCCATCGGTGAGCAGGTCGTGGACCTGGTCGCGCTCCACGAGGTCGGGGTCATGCGTCTGCGACGCCAGGAGGTCGACGCCACCTCGCTCAATCCGATGCTCGACCGCTTGGGCCCGATCCGCACCCGGGTTGGCGAGTTGCTCACAGCGGGCAACGAGGAGCTCGTCCCTCATGCCGGCGCGGTGCTCGTCGACCAGGCGGACATCGAGATGGTGCTCCCGGTCGAAGTGGGCGACTACGTCGACTTCTACTCGTCGGAGCAACACGCCACCAACGTGGGTCGTCTCTTTCGGCCGGACGGCGACCCGCTGCTGCCGAACTGGAAGCACATCCCCATCGGCTACCACGGGCGATCGTCGACGGTGGTGGTGTCGGGCACGGAGATCCGGCGCCCGCTGGGCCAGCGCAAGGCTCGTGATGCCGCGACCCCGACGTTCGGTGCTTCACAGCGGCTCGACATCGAGCTGGAGGTCGGCTTCGTCACGAGCCGGGGCAATGACCTCGGGGTGCCGATCCCCGTGGCCGATGCGGAGGGCCACATCGCCGGGCTGCTGCTCGTCAACGACTGGTCGGCGCGCGACATCCAGGCCTGGGAGTATCAGCCGCTCGGCCCATTCCTCGGCAAGTCCTTCGCCACGACCGTGTCGCCGTGGCTCGTCACGATGGAGGCGCTGGAGCCCTACCGGACGGAGGCGCCGGCACAGGATCCCGACCCGCTGCCATATCTCGTCGGGCCCGGGCGGCGCGCCGTCGACATGGATCTCGAAGTCGTGCTCAACGGCACCGTCGTCGCCAGGACGAACTTCGCCGACATGTACTGGACGATGGACCAGCAACTCGCCCATGCCGCCAGCAACGGAGCGGTGGTGCGCGCAGGCGACTTGTTCGCATCGGGGACGGTGTCGGGGAGCGAGCCCGGCAGTTTCGGCAGCCTGTTGGAGCTGACCCGGGGCGGAGCGGATCCCATCACCCTCGACGACGGTTCGACCCGTACGTTTCTGGAAGACGGCGACACCGTGGAGCTGCGAGCCTCGTGCGGCGGTGACGGCAGGCCCCGGATCGGGTTCGGGCCTTGTGTCGGCACCGTTGTGGAAGCGCCGACGACGCCTGACGATGCGGGTCTGCACGTGTAGTATCAGCCTTAACCATCTGGAGGAAGAGCATGAACGAAGCGATCGAGGCCCACAAGGCCGACTTCCCCATCGAAGGGTTCCACCATGTCGAGTTCTGGGTGGGTAACGCGTACCAGTCGGCCCACTACTACCGGGCGATCCACGGCTACAAGATCGTCGGCTATCGCGGGCCGGAGACCGGCGTTCCCGATGTGGCCTCATACGCCCTCGAGCAGGGTGACGTCCGGTTCATCTTCTCGGCAGCGCTCGATCCCGACCACGAGATCAGCCGCCATCTCTTGCTCCACGGCCCGGGGGTGCGTGATGTCGCAATCGCCGTGCCCGACGCCGACCGCGCCTACGCACTGGCGCTCGAGCGTGGGGCGACCGGTCTCGTCGAGCCACACGTCCTGGAGGGGGATCGGGGCAAGGTCAATCAGGCCGTGATCGCCGCCTACGGCGACACCGTCCACTCGCTGGTCGAGGATCCGTCCGTGGTGTGGCCGCCGCCCGACTTCCGTCCTCGCACCGACTCGATCGCGCAGGGCATCGGCCTCAAGAACATCGATCACGTGGTCGCCAACGTCGAGCTCGGCGCCATGGACGAGTGGGTCGAGTTCTACGAGCGGGTGTTCGGGTTCGTGCTGCTGCGTCACTTCGATGACGAGGCCATCTCCACCGAGTATTCGGCCCTGATGTCGAAGGTCGTGTGGGACGGCTCGGGTGTGATCCGTCTGCCCATCAACGAGCCGGCGACCGGTCGTCGCAAGTCGCAGATCGAGGAGTACCTCGACTTCTATCACGGTTCCGGCGTGCAGCACATCGCCATCGCCACCGACGACCTCGTCTCGACCGTCGCGGAGGCGCGGCGCCGTGGCATGGGGCTCATGCGGGTCCCCGACACGTACTACGACGAGCTGCCGGACCGGATCCCGGATCTCGATGCGGATCTCGATGAGCTGCGCGCGCTCAACATCCTCGTCGATGAGGACGACGGCGGGACGCTGCTGCAGATCTTCACCAGGATGATGCAGGACCGCCCGACGGTCTTCTACGAGTTCATCGAGCGCAGGGGCGCCATCGGCTTCGGCGAGGGCAACTTCAAGGCCCTGTTCGAGGCGATCGAGCGTGACCAGGCCGAGCGCGGCAACCTCTACGCCGTTGTCGTTACTGCGGCGGCGCGCGGCGCGTCGGCGTAAGCCCGTGGACCGCGGCTCTCCGCAGCCCCACGAGATCTCAGTGATTTCTTTGGGATTCGGGTGATTTGGGTCGGTTTCTGTCACACCTGTTGGGCACAATCGATCCATGTTGATGTCAACCGGTCCCCGCACGATCGACGAGTTGGAGCAGCGTCTGCTGCATCTCGAGTCGCTGGTCTCGCAGATCCGTGCCGCACAGCTCGAGACGATCGCCGAACTCGACGAGGCTCAGGTGTGCACCGTGGATGGTGCACGCACCTTGGGGGAGTGGGTGACGGGTCGCCTCGATGTCGCACCCGAGACGGGTCGTGCGTTGGCCTACGCCGCGGTGTCCGAATCAAGGTTGCTGGAGGATGAGCTGGTCGACGGTGACGTGTCGTTCGATCGTGTCGTGGCGACCCGGAAGTTGGCGAACACCGACGCCGACGACGTGACGCTGCAGCGGGCTGCAGGTGTCGGGGTGGAGCAAGTGCGGAGACTCGCTGCCCGCAACGTCGGGATGAGCCCATCCGACGAGACAACGCTGTTCGGGATACGCCGGTTCTTCGCGCAACCGAACCTGGAGAACACGGCATGGAACCTCCATGGCCGCCTCTCAGCAGTTGACGGTGAGTACGTGTTCAAGGCATTGGAGGACACCGCAGACCGGCTCGTGCCTGCAGATGATCCGTATCGGCCTTCGTTGCCGCAACGCCGGGCTGATGCGTTGGTGGCGTGGGCGATGGACAGCCTCGACCCCACAGGCGCTCGTGCCGAGGGTCCGTCGGTGTCGACACGCCTCGCCGCGACGGTCCACGTCGACCAGGCCACTGCAGCCCGCACCAACGGTCGGGCAGGCGCGGTCACTCGTCACGGGGTCAAGGTCGGACCCAACACGCTCGGTGAGATCCTGTGTGACGGCGTCATCTCCGTTCTGGCAGTGCACGACGGCGACGTGATGACGGTCGATGTGACTGCGTCCACGATCCCGCCGAGGGTGCGTGACTTTGTGTGGCACCGTGACGGTGGCTGCACCATCGCCGGATGCACGTCGCGGTATCGGCTCGAACCCCACCACATTCTCGAGCAAGCCAACGGTGGTGATCATCATCCGGACAATCTCACCCTCCTGTGCTGGTATCACCATCACGTGGTGATCCACCAGCAAGGCTTCACGCTCGACCGCGACACCCCACCCGGGCGTCGCCGCCTCATCCGACCCTCACCCGACCGCGACCCACCCGACACCTGACGCGGTAGTCGCCCGATCCCCACCCCTCCGACCAACCGAACCGCCGAACAACGTGCCCCACAGGGCACGAAACAGTCGCGTGCGCCACAAGCCGCAGCTAGCGCCGAATGCCGGCTATGGGCGGAAAGGAGTGCACCATAACGCTCGGGGCGGTGAGCGTTATGGTGCGGTATGCCGACTGGCGTGGTTCAACGAGGGCTCCTTCAGGTCAGTCATTGGCTTTCTCAGCGAGCGCAGCGAGTAGGCCGTCGAAGCTCGCCCGGAACGCCCGGACACCTTCGACCTCCAGCCTGCGAGTCACATCGTCCACGTCGATGCCGACCTCAGCGAGGGCCGCAAACACGAACCGAGCGCCGGCCGGGTCGGTATCGAGCGTTCGTGCCACGCTCCCTTCACGCTCGAAAGCCTCCAGCGTGGCGGGGGGAAGGGTGTTGACTGTGTCTGGCCCGATGAGCGCGTCCGCGTAGTAGGTCTCCGGATAGCGGGGGCTCTTTGGCGAGGTGGACGCCCAAAGCAATCGCTGGGGCCGTGCGCCGCGGTTGCGAAGCGCCTCGAACCGCTCACTCGCGAAACGTCGCTTGTGGAGCTCCATTGCGAGTCGTGCGTTGGCGATCGCAGCCTTGCCGCGCAACTCCAATGCCTCGGCGGTGCCGATGACCTCGAGGCGGCGATCGACCTCGGTGTCGATTCGCGACACGAAGAACGACGCCACCGACGACACTGTGGAGAGATCCCCGGCTGCCTCCTCGAGGCCGGCCATGTACGCCTCAATCACTTCGTCATAGCGTTCGAGCGAGAAGATCAGGGTGACATTGATCGACCGCTTCTCAGCGATCATCTGGCGGATCGGATCAAGGCCCTCGACGGTCGCAGGGATCTTCACGTACAGATTCGGAGCGTCGATCCGGTTGTGAAGTTCCCTCGCCGATGCTTCCGTTCCTGCGCTGTCATGGGCAAGCCGAGGGTCCACCTCGACAGAGACGTACCCGTCGACACCCCGCGAGTCCTCGTACACCGGTCGGAAGATCTCCAGCGCATCCCTCGCATCGGTGCACACGAGGGCCCAGTAGGCGCTGCGTACGTCCGGATCGTCGCTCATGGCCGACCGGAATTCGGCGTCATAGGCGGCCGATCCGGCGATAGCGGCTTGGAAGATCGAAGGGTTCGTCGTGACCCCTCTCACACCTCTCGACACCCATCGAGCAAGCTCACCGTTCTGCATCCAGTCGCGGCGAACGCTGTCGAGCCACGGACTCTGGCCTTGCTCGGCAAAGAGCCTGTGAAGCGGACTCGCCGACGGCGTCGCATTTGCACTGTCGCCGCAGGGGATGTCAGCGTCTGGCATCTTCATCCGGCTCCAGGGCTCCAGTCATGATGGCGACGGTGTCGGGCATCGAGTGAGTTTGTGGCGTCACGACCGCGACCCGCCGACCGAGGCGGTGGATGTGGATGCGATCGGCGACCTCGAAGACATGCGGCATGTTGTGGCTGATGAGGATGATCGGCAGGCCTCGGTCGCGAACCTCTTTGATGAGCTCGAGGACCCGGCGCGACTCCTTGACACCGAGCGCCGCAGTCGGCTCGTCCATGATCACGACCTTGGTGGCGAAGGCGGCCGCCCTTGCCACGGCAACACCTTGGCGCTGACCACCGGACAGCGTCTCGACCGCCTGCTCGATGTCCTGGATCGTCAGGAGTCCGAGTTCGCCGAGTTGTTTGCGGGCGTGGTCTTGCATCGCGGCCCGATCGAGGAGCCGGAACACCGAACCCAGGATCCCGGGTTTGCGTCGCTCCCGCCCGAGATACATGTTCTGGGCGATGTCGAGACCGGGAGACACGGCGAGGTTCTGGTACACCGTCTCGATCCCGAGGGCACGGGCATCTAGCGGGCTCTTGAAGTTGACCGGCTTGCCGTCGAGGAGGATCTCTCCTGCGTCGGGCGTGTACGCGCCGCAGAGGCATTTGATGAGCGACGACTTGCCGGCGCCGTTGTCGCCGATGACCGCCAGGATCTCGCCCGGCATCAGCTCGAAGTCGGCGTTCTCGATGGCGGTGACGTTGCCGAATCGTTTGGTGAGACCGCGGCCCTCGAGCACGGGGGTCTGTGTGGTCGTGGTCATCTGCCCACCCTCCTAATCCATTGGTCTAGCGCGACGGCAACGAGCACCAGGACGCCGACGGCGAAGACTCGCCACAGCGGGGCGAATCCGAGTTGAGACAGGCCGCTGTCGAAGACGCCCACGATGAGCGCTCCGATGAGTGTGCCGAGGACCCGTCCGCGTCCGCCGAAGAGGCTCGTGCCTCCGATGACCACTGCCGTGATGCTCTCCAAGTTGGCGTTGACGATGGGGATCGGGCTCACTGCGCCGATGCGCCCGATCCACAGCCACCCGGCGATACCGCAGAGAAGACCGGCAACCGCGTACACCGAGAGCAGGACCCGGTCGGTGCGAATACCGACGAGCCGAGCCGTCTCGGGTTCGTCTCCGGTTGCATACACGTGTTCACCCCACGCAGTGCGTTGGAGCACATACATGAACAACGCGTACAAGACGAGCATGAAGAATGCCCCGAACGTGATGCGGAATCCAGAGAACGGTTCCCACACATTCCCGAACCACAGGAGGTTGTTCGCTTCGGCGATCACATCTGAGTTCCGGATGGTTGCGTTGTCGGAGAACCATTGCGCGAGCGCCCCGAAGACACTGAGCGTGCCCAGGGTTGCGATGAACGGCGGCAGTTTCAGGCGGGTGACCAGCCACCCGTTCCCGATTCCGCACGCAAGGCCGAGAGCGATCCCGAGCAGGAGTCCGAGCCACGGATTCCATCCCCAGGTCACTGCCAGCTTCCCCATGGTCACCGAACTGAACAGGGTGATGGCACCCACGGACAGGTCGATGCCCGCAGTGAGAATCACCAGCGTCTGGGCAATCCCCAGCGTTCCGATGATCATGACTTGAGCGAGGATCGTCGACATGTTCGTAGCCGTCAGGAAACGATCGCCGGCGACACTGAAGAAGACGAAGGCCAGCAGCAGGACCGCCAACGGGCTTGCCAGCGGCCGGCTGTGAAGGAAGCGTTGGAGCCGATCCATCGGGGATCGGCCCTGTTCGAATGTGGCGAACTCACCGCCCGCAGCACCAGCGACTGCTTCGGCGGCCATCAACTGGTCGGTCGAACGCTTCTCCGTGGGCTGCGTCGTCGGGTCATCAGCCATGCGCTAGCTCGCTTCCTATCTCTCCAGATCGGTGGTTTGTGGTTGGGTGCGGGAATGCGCTCACCGCACCCAACCACTCGTCATTGCATGGTTCAAGTGGCGATTAGCCCCAGCAGTTATCCAAACCCCACGCACTCGTTTGGGACTCGACGCCATCTACCGCGCCGTCGGTGATCAACTCGACGCCCGTATTGAAGAAGTCGATACCCGGCGAATTCGGGGGGATCTCGCCGGTCGCGATGGCCTCAACCCCGAGCGACGCCATGAGCAGCGGGAACTGCATCGACGTGGCGCCAATGTTGCCGTCGGCGACATCGCTCACGCCGGTGCATGATCCGTCGACCGACACGATCAAGGCCTCAATGCCGGCCGCGTCCAGCGCCAGCTTGGCTCCGGCCGCGGCGGGTTCGTTGAGGGTGTAGACAACGTTGATCCCGGGATCGAGAGCGATGAGCCGCTCCATGGCGCTGCGTCCGCCCTCCTCATTGCCGTTCGAGATGTCCTGTCCAACGATCCTCGGGTCGGTCTCATCACCCCACTTGTTGGGGTCTCCGATGTCGATGCCGAATCCGGTGAGGAAGCCCTGGTTGCGCAGCACGCCGACAGTGGGCTGGCTCTCGTTGATGTTCAGGAGTGCGATCTTGGCGTTAGCCGGGTCGTCGATCGTTGCCGCCGCCCATTGCCCGATCAGCTCCCCAGCACGGAAGTTGTCGGTTGCGAAGGTCGCGGTGGCCGCGTCGATTGGATCGAGTGGGGTGTCGAGAGCGATCGCTACCAGACCCGCTTCCCGCGCCCGTTCGATGGTGGGCACGATTGCGATCGTGTCCGCAGGGGTGATCAGGAACCCTGCAGCTCCAGCGGCAATCAAGTCCTCGATGGCCGATACCTGCGATGCGTTGTCTTCATCGCCCGTGCCGGCGAAGGCTCTCAGCTCAACGCCGAGCTCCGCTGCCTTGGCCTCAGCGCCTTCGCGCATCTTGACGAAGAACGGGTTGGTTTCGTTCTTCGTGATCAGACCAACAATCACCGTTTCGGCCGGCGCTTCGGTGTCTCCGGCGGGCGCCTGCGTCGTAGGCGCATCGGTCGTTGCGGTTTCATCGTCGTCGCCGCATGCAGCTGCGGTCAGTGCAAGAACGGTCAGCAGGACGACCATCGTCTGCCACCAGCGTTTGCTCCTCATCGTCTCCTCCTAACGAGCCCTCGCCGATTCGAGGTTATAACCGATGCTAGACGTAGTTTTGACTTGAGGCAAGCAAAAGATGTTGACTCTTCAGCGTGGCGATACACGCGTCCCCGAGTCTCCTCAGCGATGCAGTCTGCGGCTCCAAATGTCCACCGGCGGACAACACGGGGATGTCGTCTCCTTGCGAGCGGGCTGCAAGGATCGCGGCGCCTCGTACTGAGGCATGGGCGTCCACGGCAATGTCAACCTCGCGCCCGATGAGCGTTGTGAGGAGTTGCGCCCACTCGAGATTGCGCGTCGAACCACCGGACAACACGACTCGTTCTGCCCCGGACAGTTCCACCAGCATCCGCGTCCGGAGGGCCAGATAGGACCCGACACCCACAAGCGAACTTCGTGCAAGGGCTGCCGCGTCGTGGGAGACCGACAGGTCGAGCCATGCGCCTCTGGCGTCGAGACCGATTGCAGGATCACGTTCCCCGGCGAGGTACGGCACAAAAGCCGGATCATCCGGAGACTTGGTCAACGCCTGCTCCGCCTCGGCGAACAGGACGTCCCACTCGATGCCAAGGACGGTGCGGACCCAGTTCAACGCCAGACCTGCATTCAGCACCGGAGCCATCACATACCACGTCGGCTCGTGGCTGGCGGTTCGGTATTGGGCGTACAGGTCGTGGGGAAGATCGTGCCGCACGTCGCCAACCACCGCGATCGCTTGGCCGGCGGTGCCAACATTCAGCACGACGGTGCCGGGAGCCTCCACCCCGAGGCCAAGTAGCGCAGCTGCCGAGTCGCCGGCCCCCGCGGCAACCGGCACACCTTCCGGTAGCCGAAGCTCGCGGCCCGCCCGTGCAGTCACGGCTCCGACGACGGCGTCTGAGGCCACCGGTGTCGGCAACACGGACTGATCGAGTTCCAGCCTCCTGACGACATCCGAGGACCAGCCGTCGGCTCGAACGTCGTAAAGCAGCGTCGCCGACGCGTCACTGGCATCCGTGACAACTTCCGCGTCGCCGATCAGTCGAGACCGCACCCAATCCTTCGCCGACAGCGCGTAGCGCATCGCCTCTAGGACGCCGGGCTCGTGCCGACGCATCCACAGGAGCATCGGACCGGGCATCCCCGGCACCAACGGATTCGCCAACGATCCGGGACTCGCCGCCTCGATCTCAGCAAACGCGTCGACCTCCGCTACCGCCCGCCTGTCAGGCCAGAGGATCGCGTCCCGGACTGGATTGCAGCGCTCGTCGGTGATGACGAGTCCGTGCATCTGGCCGCTCAGACCAACCGCTCGCACGCTAGCAGCGAGCCCCTTCGGCACTCCGGCCATCGCAGCGATGCACCCTTGCCACCACTCACGGGGATCGATCTCAACGTGGTCCCCTGTCACGGACAAGTCGTACGTCGCCTCGGAGACCCAGCGCAGTGCGCCGGCGGCGTCGAAGATGGCAGCCTTGACAGAACTGGTGCCGAGATCAAGTCCGAGGTACACAGTCAACCTTCCGCTAAGGTTATGAGCAGTCCTCACCAACTTATAATTGTTATGAGTCAAAAGTTCAACTGACTCGAACAGAGAATCCGCAGAACAATGCCACCGCAGAATCATCTAGCAACCGCCCGCCTGGACCTGAATGACGGCCGCCTCATCCGGATCGTCCGAGACTCCGGTGCGAGCACGCGAGCGGAACTCGTCGCCGCGACCGGTTGGGCCAGGTCGACGGTGACTCGCCGCGTCGACGCCCTCCTCGACCTTGGCCTCCTGTCAGCCGGCGGCGAAGCCAAGTCGTCCGGCGGACGAAGGCCCAGCCTGCTTCAGTTCAACGCCAAGGCGGGAACAATCCTCGCCGCCGACCTCGGTATCACCCACTCTCGACTCGCCGAAGTCGACCTGCTCGGCACCCCGACGTCGGGCCCCGAAGACATCGACCTAGACCTGAGTGAGGGACCCGACGCTCTCCCGGCTCTGCTCGCCAAGATGCGACAGCAGATTCACAGCAACGGGAAGGCTCCCCTCGCCGTGGTTGTCGGCATACCGGCACCGGTTGACGCCACGACTGGACGACCAACCAATCCGCCGATCCTCTCGCGTTGGCACAACTATCCGCTGCGAGAAGAGCTATGTGACGCGTTCGGCATCCCCGCCTTCATCGAGAAGGACGTCAACCTCATGGCCCTCGGGGAGCAACGTGGCGCTCGGCAGCAGGCGCGGTCACTCGTGTATGTCAAGGTCGGTACAGGCATCGGGTCCGGCATCGTTCTCAACGGTGAGCTCTATCAGGGGGCAACCGGATCGGCCGGAGACATCGGCCACATCCAACTGGACGAGCACGGATCGACACTGTGCCGCTGCGGTCGTGTCGGCTGCCTGGAGTCCGTTGCCGGCGGCGGAGCCCTCGCATCCCAAATGCGGGCCCTCGGACGCGACGCCGAGACGACGAGAGATGTCGTAGCCCTGCTCCGTAGTGGCGACGCCGAGGCCAAGTCACGCGTACGCGAAGCAGGTCGACTCATCGGCGTCGTGTTGGCCAGCGTCATCAGCTTCGCCAACCCCGATGTGGTCGTTCTCGGCGGCGACCTCGGGCGCGAACCGCTGCTCATCGGGGCCGCAAGGGCCGAAGTCGTCAGCCGCCCCCTCGAGCTCGCCACGCGGGACCTCGAGTTCGTCGCCAGCACCATGGGACCGGACGCCGGTATTCAAGGAGCGGCGGCACTCTCCATCGACCGCCTATGGCCTGCCAGCAACTACCGCGGGTCTGCAAGAACGCAAGGACGGTGACCACCATGCGCCTACGCCTCGGAGCCCACACGTTCATCTGGGCGCCACGCTGGGACGAAGTAGGCGCCGCGTCGGCAGCGGCGGGGGCCGCGGCCGCGGAGTTCGAGATCGTTGAGATCCCACTGCTCAATCCATCCGCGCTTTCCATCCCCGATACGGTGACACTCCTGAACCGGTTTCAGCTGTCAGCGACCTGCTCCCTGGGACTGCCGGCTGAGGCACACGCACCCGACCACCCCGATGAAGCGATCCGGTTTCTCGTGACAGCGATCGACACTGCCGCGGGCATTGGCTCCGAATGGCTAACCGGAGCGCTCTACGGCCACCTGGGCCGCCTCACAGGGGCCGCCCCTACCAGAGGCGAGATCGACACCATCGCGATGGTTCTCCGAACCGCTGCGGACCACGCTCAGGAACGCGGCATCCGCCTTGGCATCGAAATCATCAACCGATACGAAACTCACCTCGTGAACAGCGCCGCACAGGCGGCCGATCTACTCGACCGTATCGACCGGCCCGACATCGTCTTCGGACACCTCGATACCTTCCACATGAACCTGGAGGAACCGGACGTCCGACAGGCCGTCCGCCTCCTCGGCCCGCGTCTCGGCTACGTCCATCTCGCCGAGTCCAACCGCGGACCGATCGGCAGCGGCCTCTTCCCATTCCGATCGCTCTTCGACGCCCTGAGCGACATCGGATTCGCGGGTCCGGCCATCATCGAGGCCTTCATCAACGCCCCACCAGACCTCCGGAGTGCCAC
>CAYFYC010000015.1:0-223 GCA_964347305.1 uncultured Acidimicrobiaceae bacterium
AGTGGGATCGCCCGCCCCGTCACCGAAGAGCCCGAGGAGGAGGACGAAACCGACCACGAGCGCGCCACCGACCGCCAGTGGCACCCACCGCTCTGCTTGTCCCTCGTCCCGTTTCCAGTGCGGCACGAGTCACAGCATGCCACTTCACCCGAGATGTGGTGAGGACGCGACAGAGGGCGGACACGTGCCCGCCCTCTGTCGGTCGTTGTACCGCTGCTGGACT
>CAYFYC010000015.1:248-32800 GCA_964347305.1 uncultured Acidimicrobiaceae bacterium
GGAACACACCGCCGATACCGGCGCAGTTCCCGTTGAGACCGAATGACGTGACGGCCACGAGCACGTTGCCGTCGATGAGGCTCGGACCACCCGAGTCGCCGAAGCAGGTACCACCGTGCTTGGCGTCGCCACTCAGGACCATCGAGTTGCTGCCCGGGACACTGCCGATACCGGCGACGCCATGCGTGTCGACGATCATCAGGTCGGCCTGGTACCGAACCCGGTCGGCCTGGATCATCACGGGGTTGATCTTCTGGAGGCCGTAGCCGACCACCGTCACGGTGTCACCCTTCCGGCCTTCCTTGAGACCGTCCACGACACCTGCTGTCGGCAGCTCGGCATACTCGGCCATGATGACCGGCTCGTCGAGCACGACGACACCGAGGTCGGCGAACCAGAATGCGTTACTGAGATAGCCCGGGTGCGTGTGCGTCGTACCGTCGACAGACGTGGGTCCGCCAAACGGGTAGCCATTGCCCGGCATTCCAGCGTCGACATCCGTCTCGAACCAGATCGTGGCGCGTGCTGCCGGATCCTCGGTGCAGTGGCCGGCCGTCACGTAGATGGTCGGCGAGATCAGCGTGCCGCTACACCGCCACAGCGGGTTGCCTTCGGCGTCGTCGGCGACCATCAAGCCGACATATGGATGATCGTCGTGGTCGAGCTCGCCGCCTCTCGTGATGGCGAACGTCGGTGACGTGAGTGCCATGACCATGACCATGACACCGATGAATACGAGGATTCTCCTCAAGAGCGATTCTCCATTCCCTCTGGTGGTTGGAGGGGTGCCTCCAAACTCGTGCACTCGTACGCCTGGCCCCTTCTGGCGCACGGGAGCGACCCTACCAACTCTGTGGGAGGTGGTTTCTCCGGAGTCGGTGAGCCACTGACCGATCCTGGGATGGCCTTTCAGCCGATGCTGGTGTCGGTGCTCTTGAGGTCCTCGCACGCCTGGACGACTCGCGCTGCCATCGACGTCTCGGCGGCCTTCATGTACGGCCTGGGGTCGTACGTCTTCTTGTTGCCGACCTCACCGTCGACCTTGAGCACGCCGTCGTAGTTCTTGAACATGTGATCGGCGATGGGTCGGGTGTAGGCGTACTGGGTGTCGGTGTCGATGTTCATCTTGATGACGCCGTATTCGAGCGTCTCGTGGATGTCGCTCAGCTCGGATCCCGACCCGCCGTGGAACACGAGGTAGAACCGGGCGTCGGCGCCGTGGGCGGCCTCGACGGCGGCCTGCCCGTCGCGCAGGATCGACGGGTCGAGCTTGACGTTGCCCGGCTTGTAGACGCCGTGGACGTTTCCGAAGACGGCCGCCAGGAGGTACGTGCCGCGATCCCCGGTGCCGAGGCGGCGGGCCACCTCGAGCATGTCCTCGGGCGACGTGTAGAGCTTGGCGCGGTCGACACCCTCGTTGTCGACGCCGTCCTCCTCGCCGCCGACGATGCCGATCTCGATCTCGAGCACGATGCCGATGGCGGCCATCTCGTCGAGCAGGCCCTCCGCGATCGACAGATTCTTCTCCAGCGGGAGGTCGCCGCCGTCGAACATGTGCGACTGGAAGAGTGGCAACTGTCCTGCGGCGACACGCTGCTTGGAGATCTCGACGAGCGGGCGTACGTAGCTGTCGAGCTTCGTCTCCGGGCAGTGATCGGTGTGGAGAGCGAAGTTGACGTCGTAGCTCTCGGCGATGCGATGACCGAACTCGGCGAGAGCCTGTGCTCCTGCGACCATGTTCTTGACGCCGAGACCGGAGGCGAACTCGGCTCCTCCGGTGGAGATCTGGATGATGCCGTCCGACCCCGCCTCGGCGAAGCCCTGCATGGCGGCGTTCATCGTCGTCGTGGAAGTGACGTTGATCGCGGGCAGCGCATACTTGCCGGCCTTGGCGGCATCGAGTATGGCCTGATACTTCTCGGTGGTGGCGATGGGCATGGTGCGAAAATCCTCGGCTTCGTCAACTGTTGCGCACAGAAGGCTACCTGGTCCCGGCGGCCGTACGTCATCGCCGCTGCCGGACCGGAGCGCGCCGCTCAGACGGCGTCCGCCTCCTGGTCTGCGAAGGCATCGGCGATTTCGCGGCACGTGGCGAACCACACGCCGTCGAGGGTCCGCGCGAACGCGATGAAGTCCCGCAGCGTTGCCAGGCGCATGGGTCTGCCCGTGATCTGCGGGTGCATCACGACCGTGGCGAGGCCCCCCCACGCGTGCAGTTCGGCGAGTTCATCGCTCCAGATCTCGAGGACGTCGTGCTTCGGGACAGGTGGTCGATCGTGCTGTGGCGACCGGGCGCCGTAGACCCAATCGTCGAGCGTGGGTTGTTCGGGCAACTCGATCGGACCTGGCGACCCGTCAGGCAGCACGTGGCGATAGGGAACGACGTCGTCCTTGTAGCTGCTGTTGTAGAGAAACGCGTGCTCCCGAAGCAGTTCGAGGGAGAGAGCAGAGGACACGCCATCGGGCGGGCGGTAGCCGGCCGGTCGGATCTCGAAGAGCCGATCGAAGACCTCGAGCCCCCGCTCGATCTCCATTGCGACCATGTCGTGGCGATCGGGGTCGGGCGGCTCGTGGGTGTAGCCGTGATGTGCGACCTCATGACCGGCACCGATGATGTCCTCGACCTCGCCGGGATGGGTTTCCGCAGTCGTGCCGGGCACGAAGAACGTCGCCCGGATCTCCTCCGTCTCGAGCAGGTCGAGGATGCGGGGGACGCCGACCTTGGCTCCGTATGTTCCCAGAGCCAGCACGCCGGGCCGGTTGGCATTGGCCGGGTCGTTGGCCAGCCACAGCGACTCGGCGTCGAAGTCGAACGTCAGGGCGACGGCGCATTGCACACCCGCCGGCCATCTCACCGGCCACTCCACTGCATACGCCATCTCATCAGGCGGTCCAGCCGAACACCGCACCGCCGAAGGCGACGACCGCCACCCACACGCCGGTGGCGAGCAGGGCGACCGACCAGGCCCACTTCGGCGAACGCCGCAGCATCCGGATCAAGAGGATCCAACCCAGGAGCCAGATCGCCCACAGGACGATGACTCCCGGCAGGGGAGCGACGAGCCCGGAGCCCGCATACGGCACGATCCCGATTGTCACATATGCGGCGATCGCAACGATGCGCATGATCAGGTCGACCTGCTGGCTCACTCGGCCTCCGCTTCTGCCTGGCGGAGGCTCACGCCGTGCAGGTCGACCGGCCGGTTCTTGCGGAACCGGATGTTGAGCATCTCGACGAACACCGAGAACGCCATGGCGAAGTAGATGTAGCCCTTCGGGATCTCGAACTCGACGGCCTCGACCACGAGCGCGACGCCGATGAGGATGAGGAACGACAACGCCAGGATCTTGAGCGTGGGGTGCTCTTCCACGAACTCGGAGATCGGCTTGGCGAGCACCATCATCACGATGACGGCGATGACGATGGCGGCGATCATCACCCCGACCTCCTCGGCGAGGCCCACTGCGGTGATGACCGAGTCGAGGGAGAAGACGATGTCGATGATGGCGATCTGGGTGATGACGGATCCGAAGGTCGCGGTGGCTGCGCCTGTTCCGGTCTTGCCGTGCTCGACACCCTCGAGGCTCCCGTGGATCTCCCACGTGCTCTTGCCCACCAGGAACAAGCCGCCTGCCAGCAAGATCAGGCCCTCGCCGGTGATTTCACGATGGAAGACCTCGAAGAGGGGGGTCGTGAGACTCCGCAGCCAGGTGATGGACAGGAGCAAGACGATACGCATGCCCATGGCGAGAGCGAGGCCCACGACCTGACCCCGGCGACGGTCGGCCTCGGGAAGCCGGCCCGTCAACACCGTGATGAAGATGATGTTGTCGATGCCGAGGACGATCTCGAGCAACGTGAGCGTCAGGAAGGAGATGATGATCTCCGGGTCGGTCAAGAACTCCATGGCCGAGAAGTTAGGCCACGCAGCAACTCGCGACCAACGATCCTCGCTCGGGTCGAGACACCACCCGCCGGTACACTCCCCGACAGGGAGAGCTCACATGGTGTCCGATCACCTGGAACAACAGAACTCCGCTCCGGGAGAAGCCGATGCGCCCGTCACCGCCCCCGAGCCGGGCTACGTGGGCGAATCGATCGCGCTCCTGCGGACGGTCCAGCAGCACCATGTGCAGTTGTCCGCCTTGGCAGACCAGAAGGCGGGCTTCCTGATCGGCGGCAGCGTGGTGTTGCTCGGCCTGGTCCTGGGCCAGATCTCGGATGGTGGATCGATCGCGCTCATCGTGGCCGGGACGACGGCGATCCTCACGCTGGCGTTGTCCATCATGGCGGTGATACCGAGGTTCTATCGAGCCGCCACGGAGCACGAGCGGCCCAACCTCCTGTTCTTCGGGGTGTTCTCCCACATGGAGGAAGACGAGTTCATCGATCAGGTTCTCGAGCTGACTGCCACCCAGGGCGGGGTGCGGCGCGCGTTTCTGCGTGACGTCCATCAGATGGGCAAGGGTCTCAACGCCACGAAGTTCCGCTACCTGGCCTACGCCTTCCGCGTCGCCCTCGGCGGCATGGGAATCGCGTTCATCGCTGCGATCATCGAATACGCCGCCTGATCCACTCAGGCGTCTGCCGCCGCCTCTGCATCGGTCGTGTCGAGGGTCTCGTCGGTGTGATCGGTTTCGCCGACGGAGGCCGTCTCCTGTTCGGTGGCGAGCACATGACCGCCGACGTCCACTCGCGGCAGTCCGATTGTCTTCGGCCGACTGTGGAAATCGAGTATGGCGCCGGCGGTCGAGGAGCCCGGAACCGGCGCGATCGCCTCACTGACAGGGGAGTGGTTCATGCGGACCAGCCCGCAGTCGAGGTCGGCGGCGATCGCCGAAGCTCGTTCGACGGTCTCGGTGTAGATCGACGCGATCATCGGAGCGTTCGAGGCGTTGGCGAGGGCCACGGATCCGTGATCGGCGTCGAAGATCTCGAACGTGATGACGGGTCCGAAGACGTCCGCCGTCACCGCCTCGCTGTGCATCGAGATCGGCTTCACCACCGTCGGTGTGAAGTGCAGGGAGCGCCCCTCGACCGGGGTGCCGCCGACGAGGATGTCATCGCCGGAGGATCGACACCGATCGATCAGCGCATGGAGCCTCGTGTGAGGCTGCTGATGGATCATCGGTGGCGAGGTGGTCTCGACGTGACGGCTGTCACCGTGCGAGAGTGCCCGCAGCTCGTCGACGAGGACCTCTTGGGCATGACGGGCGACCTCACGGGCGACGAGAAAGCGCACCCCCGCGAGCGACCCCGGGTCCGCGATGGCGAAATGCGCTGCCGCAGCTCGCGCCGCCTCCTCGACATCCGCATCGTCGAGAATGATGAAGGTCGCCTTCGCGGCGAGCTCGAGTCGATACTCGTGGAGATTCCTGGCAGCCATCACGGCGTTGTTGCGTGAGGTGGAGACCGAGCCCATCAGTGTGAGACGATCGATCGCCGGGCTCGTCACGAGCGAGTCTCCAATGGCCTCGCCGACGCCCTGAACGACGTTGACGACGCCGGGTGGAAGGTCTGCGTTCTCGGCGGCCAGACCGAGCATCGCCGTGGAAAGGGGAGACCACTCGTCGGGCTTGATCACAACGGTGTTTCCGGCAGCGAGCGCCCCAGCGGCCTCGCGGACGGCTGAGAGAAACGGAGAGCGCCAGGTTCCCAGGACGAGCGAGACCCCCGAGGCCACGCGCTGCGTCACCGGGTCGGAGGCGTCGTGGATGAGGCTCATCTGGGCGAAGTCCCGCAGGTGTTGGGCGGCAACGGAGCCGGCCTGCGGACTCGCCGACCAGGATCCCGGTGTCGACCGCTTCCACGATCGCGATGTCGCCTGCCAGATCGAGCACCGAGTCGGCAAAGCGGTGGAGGTGGGCGGCGCGCTCCTCTGCTCCGATCGCAGCCCAGGCCAGCGAGGCGCGGCGGGCGGCCTCGATTGCATGCGCCCCGGTGTCGATGGTGCCGAGACTGAGTAGTCCGAGTGGCTGGTTCCAGTGCAGTGGCGATCTCACCACGAACGTGGTCTGCGAGCCGATCCACTTGCCGTCCACGAAATGCTGCGCGGGAACGTCGACACCGGAGATCTCGATGTGTGTCAAACGATCTGCCCGCCTTCCCCGCTGCGACGACGAGTCGTCGTGCTGTGGATGCCCGCCACGAATCTACCTCGCCGCGAGCTCGCCGTCCTCCCCCAACCTCGTCGGGGCTGAACCAGAACGAGCCACTTGACCGATTCAGCTTCCTGTGGCATACTAGTCACTGAATCGATACAGCTTCCCAAGAGCCACCACATCTCATCCCGATGAACGAGAAACGTCCGACCCTCCAGACCATCGCCGACGCGGTCGGTGTGTCGCGCACGACGGTTTCCAACGCCTACAACCGGCCGGACGAGCTGACCGACGAACTGAGGCGTGAGATCCTCGCCGTCGCCGCCAGGCTCGGGTACCCGGGGCCCGACCCGGCAGCCCGCCGTCTCCGCACGGGCAGCAGCTCGGCCGTCGGCGTGGTCTTCCCCCAGCATGTCGCCGATGCGCTCTTCGATCCGACTGCGGTCGTCTTGATGCGCGGAATCGCCACGGCCTGTGAGACGACCTCGCTCTCGCTCACGCTTCTGCCGGGGGATGGACCGAACGCGGAAGCCCTGATACGTGGGGCAGCGGTCGACGGATTCATCGTGTACAGCGCACCCAACGGGAGTGCCGGGGTCGAGGCCGTCATGCGTCGCCGGGTCCCGACCGTCACCGTCGACGAACCGCGTTTCGAGCAAGCCGGTACCGGGTACGTCGGAGTGACCGACGCCGAAGGGGCGGAGTCGGCCGCCGAACACGTGCTCGAGCTCGGGCACCGACAGATCACCATCCTGACCGGTCCGCTGCACCGTGGCGGACCTCGGGGCCATCTGCCGTACGAGAGCGCGGAGACCGACTCGCGCGTTGTTCGGGACCGTCTCGGTGGCTATGGACGGGCGTGCCACGCTCACGGTCTGCCGCCCTCGGCACTGCGCCTCTTCGTTGCAGCGGACCACACGCCGGATGCAGCCCGATCGGCGGCTGCGTCGGTGCTGGCTGCCGCCGAGCGCCCGACCGCCATCCTGGCGTTGACCGACCAGCTGGCGCTCGCGGTGTTGGCCGAAGCCGCACATCGATCGATCGATGTGCCTCGAGAGCTCTCCGTCGTCGGCTTCGACGACGTGCCGCGGGCGTCTGTCGCAACGCCCGCGTTGACGACCGTGCGACAACCACTGTTCGAAAAAGGACGACTTGCGCTGCGAATGCTGCGCGACGAGGCACTGGGAGCCGTCGAGCTCCCCACCGAGCTCGTCGTGCGGGACTCGACGGCCCCGGTCGACCTCACCTGAAAGGAAACCATGATGAACCGCCTGAAGATCACCGGATATGTCGGAGGCACCCACGGCGAGGTGCTCGCCGATGCGAGCGCCGATGACGCCGCCGTCCTGCGGGCCACCGCAGCCGATATCGCAGAACGAGTGCACGGCGTGCACACCCAGGCAGAGGTGCGCCGCAACGGCCAGGTCCTCGAGCTCTCGACTCCGGGGTTCGCGGAGCTCGACGGCGCAGAGATCGAGTTCGAACCGGTTGGTGTCGAGGAGGCCGGGCTCACCCGGGTCACCGTGCGGACTCGACCGGCGCCGCAGCAGACGGGTGAGGGCTTTCTCTCGGCCGGGCTGTTCACGGCGCGGGCGACGGCTCGTCTACAGAAGGTGAGCTGAACCCAGCAGGGTCAGGGAATCTGGGTGGCAATCGAGTCGTATTCGTCCGACAGGGCGATGCCGAACGTCGTGATGGCGATGACGGCGACGATTGCGATCAACGCGACGAGAAGGGCGTACTCGACGAGGCTGGCGCCGTCATCGGAGCGCGCAGTGCGTGACTGGAGTGCTGCCAAGAGTTTCGTTGTGGTGTCTGTCATCGTTGTCTTCCTCTCGAGGCCTGCCCCCACATCGCGACCTCGGCTCGGCGCACCAAGCACCGCCGCCACCGTACCGTCCTTCTTCGGTCGCGGGAACGGGTCGGGAGACCCATTTCTCGATTCCGCCGCGTGAACGCCGTCCGAGGTCACGCTCAATCCCGGGGCTGTGGTTGCCGATAGGTCTTCCAGGTGCGACACCACGACCAGGAAGGCGCGACCGGTGACCCTCACCCCTGACGAGGTCAGAGCCACGACATTTGCCATGACCGCAGACGGCGGCTACTCGGCCGTCGAGGTCAAGGCGTTTCTCGATCGCATCGCCGTTGCCCTCGAGGCATCGGGTGGTGGCTTCATGGCCGAAATGAAGGGTGACGCCAAGCAGCTGATCGACGACGCCCGGACCGAAGCCGAAGAGGTGCGGCAGCGAGCGAGGCGCGAAGCTCTCGCCCTGCTCGAGGCCAGTCGTCGGGACGCCGAGGATCTCATCAAGGCGGCCCAGGAGGAGTACGAGAAGCTCAGGAGCAGGTCCACCGGGATGCGGACGCGCCTCCGTGAGGCCGAGGCTGCGATGAGCGCACTGGCGCTCGATACGCTCCCGAAGCTCGATGCGGTCGGCGAGACTCTGTCCCGTCCCGTTGTGCACGACGCCGTGGCCGTCACGGTCGTCCCCGACTCCGTGGTCGGACTCGAGATGCTCCAGGACATGACATCGGCCGACATGGACTTCGACGCTGCGGTCGACATGCTGCTGGCCCAGTTCCGCGAAGCAACCGCAGCCGGAGCCGGTCAGCTCGCTTCCATCTGATCCGCCGCGAGGGTCCCTCACACGCGCCCTGCGGGCTCGACGAGATGCCGCCTGAGCACATCCCACACCTCTGGTGATCCCAGATGGTCGCCGAGTATGCGCAGTGTCCGCAGGAACGTGGGCAGTGCAGCTTCCGTCGACAGCGGATTGGGCCGCGATGCGGCGAGGATCTCCGGGGTCGGGCGCATGACGAGCACCTCCGTGTCGGGCCACTTCTCTTCGAGGAGAGCGAGCTCGGCCTCGAGTGCTTCCCTGCCGATTCGGTCGAGCGTCTCCTCGTAGAAACGAGCGTCGTCGCGAGGGTGAGCCGACGCGAGCGGAGCGACGACGATGACGAGGTCGAGCGGTTCCGGGTTGGCGAGAAGGAGATCCACGCTCGTTCCCGATGCGACCCCACCATCCGCATACCAGCGGCCGTCGAGCTTCACGGGTTCGAAGAAGAAGGGCACTGCCGCCGAGGCCCGGACCGCGTCACGCAAAGCGACATCAGGAGCGGCCTCCGTTCCGAATGGTGTCCGTTCCTTTGCCTGGATGTCGTAGGCGACGATGACGGTCGGCTTGTCCGGCCACGAGGCGGCGAGCGGACCGATCGCCTCGTCGACCCACTCGCCGAGCCCGTCGGTGGCGTGGAGCCCGGGGCTCCCCAGCACCAGTCCGAAGTCGGGCCGTCGTAGCCCGGGAAGCACCCCGCGCCGCACCCAGCGAGCCACGCCCCTGGGAACGCGCCGGCGTCGGAACAGGTAGGCCCGCAATCGTTCGGCCACCTCGTGGCGATCGTGGGTGTCGCCGACGAGGGTCTCGATGTCGAGGCGTCCGCCCCGCAGCATCGCCGCGGTGAAGGCACCACCGCTGGTGCCGACCACGACATCGGCCTGGTCCGGCTCCCAGCCGGTCGCCATGCGAATCGCCATGAGGGTGGCGAGTTGATAGGCGGCTCCGGTGATGCCGCCGCCACCCAGTACCAGTCCTACCGAGGTCACCCGCTGCAGACTAGGCGTGACGCGATGGGCCGTCGCGTCACGGGTCAGGTCCTAGGGTTCCGGGATGATCGTTCGCTCTGCCGCCGCATCGGACAGGCCCGGCATCGAGGCTGCGCTTGAGCACGTCGAGACGACAACGGGACGAGAGGCGGTCAGCGAGCACAAGCGGCTGCGGGTGCTGGCCGCACACTCCATCGACGTCGTCGCCATCGAGAGTGACGATGTCGTCGGCTACGGTCAGGCGGCGTGGCACGGCGGAGGCAAGGAGCCACATTGGGCGATCGAGCTCGCCACGACGCCGACGGCTTCTCGCGAGGCCTGGACCACGCTGCTCTCCCGGTTGACCGCGGCCGTTCCTCACGGTCGACGCCGCCACGTGTGGATCACGCGACCCGACGAGCTTCCCATGGCGCGCAGCGCCGGCTGGGTGGTCGATCGCACTCTTCACGAGATGCACCGACCGCTCCCGGTGGAAACCAATGCCGAGATGCCGAAGGGGATCGAGGTCCGACCCTTCCGGCGCCATGTCGACGAGACCGAGTGGCTGTCCGCCCACAACGAGGCGTTCGCCGGGCATCCAGAGGTCGGTGGGATGACGCCGGATGAGCTCGAGATCCGCTTGCGGCAGCCGTGGTTCGATCCCAAGGGCCTGCTCGTCGCCTGGCGCGACGATCGCATCGTCGGCTCGTGCTGGACGAAGCTGCACGCCGATCACGTCGGCGAGATCTATCTCATCGGTCTCCGCAGGAAGGCACGAGGCCTCGGGCTCGGCAGAGCGCTCGTCTTGTTGGGTCTGGCCGACCTCAGCTCGCGTCAAGGAGCACGCGACGGCATGCTGTGGGTCGACGAGGCGAACCGGGGTGCGCACGCCTTGTACACGGAGTTGGGCTTCGCCACGCGCACGACGATCTACCGGATGACGGAGTCGGTCTGAACTTCGTGGCCGACCGATCGTCCACAGGTGAGGCACGAGTGATCCGAGGCACGCAGCGACGCCCGACATGCGGGACAGAGCTCGGGGAACTCCGATGATCGAGGACGAAGCCGGAAGCGGGTGCTGCCGCCTTCGGCGGGGAATCTCGTGACGGCGAGGAGCGTCAATCCGAAGAGCAGGGCGACCACCACGATGTCGAACATTCCACCCTCCGCGCTATGCCTGATCGACCATAGGCATTGGTTGCTCGAGAGCCGCGGATTTCGCGTTCTCGGTCGATCGGTCATCGAGGGTCGGCCGTTGCTAGCTTGAGAGGTGTCGCTCGAGGAGGCACGGTGTCGTGGGTGCAAGATCGCCGGGATCTGATCGTGGATCGGATCGAGGCGGCCGGCTACAAGGCTGCGCGCCGCACCGATGACGAGGTCGTCTTGCATCGTCGGCGCCCGTCGCTGTCGAGATTCGGGATTCTCGACTCCATCGCCGTCGTGTCCACCTTCGAAGGAACCGCCTCACGTGCCGATCTGGTTGCGTGCGAGGAGGCGGCGGTGCGTGAGGCACTGTTGCTCAAGATCGGCGTGCCGAGGGGTCTGTTCAGCGCTGTCGAGGTCTTCCCCATCACGCTCGTCGACGATGCGGAGTCCGACGGTGTCGAGTTCATCTGCAACAACCTCCGCAATCGTTTCGCCGTCTTGTCGATGCCGGCGGTCGTCCACAACGAGGGCTCCGATGTCGCGGTCTTCAAGGGTCAGAAGGTGTGGGGTGGTGCCTACATCACGGGCATGCGGCGGCGTCTCGTGAAGTGGCTCGCGGGCCCGGACTAGCGCGAGCTGTTCAGACCGACTGGGCCCCGGCGACGGCGCGCTGGAGTTCTGCCGTCAGCCACTGGAACTCGCTGAGGTCGGTCCGCATCGTGTTCTCGGCCTCTTGCACGAGCATCATCGCCGCGTGGTACACCACCCAGCGATCCATCTGATGCGGATCGAGGTACTTCCCGTAGCCGGTCTGAACCGCCGCCCCCGCCTCGGGCCCGGACTGCACCCCGATGAGCCACGATGCCTTCGAGACGTCCCACTCGACCGGTGCCAGCGTCGCCCATTCCCAGTTGATGAGCGTGACTCGCCCGCCCTCGTCGACGAGGAAGTTGTCGGGAACGGTGTTGGTGTGGGCAACCCTTGGTTGCGAGGCGTACGGCGGCCGCACCGAGCGGCCCCGCTCGATGAGATCTGCGGAGAGCCCGATCTTCGCGCGGTATCGCTCCAGACGGCGGAAGGTCGATGCGAAGTCGACGATGATCCAATCCTGGTCGATGCCCCTGGCGAGGTTGGACACGAGCGCCGGATCGACCTCGTGGATCCGGGCCAGGATCTCGCCCACCTTGCGGCCCGTGCCGGGGTTTTCCGGGAGGGAGCCGATGGTCCATTGACCGGCATCCTCGAACATGATCCACGCCGTGTCGCCCTCGACTCCGCCGTCGATCATGCGCGGCGTTCCTTCGATGCCGGCCACGGCCTCGAGCGCATGGCGCTCACGTCGCTCACGGGCGGGGGTGCCGTAGAGCTTGAGGATCCGACTGCCGTTCTCGTCGAAGACCCGGTAGATGCGGTTGGCGCCGAGCACACGATCGATGCGCGTCAACTCTTGCACTCTGCCCGAGGGTGCGAACCGCTGTGTCACTTGCCTGATGTCCAAGGTGACCTCTCGTGTAACTCGGTTGGCCACAATCTACGCCGTTCGGAGCAGATGTGATGCAACAGCGCACCTGTGCGGCCGGGGATGCACCGGCCAGCGTTTACCCTTGTCAGCTCGGAACAAGACGGGCGCAGGGCCCGGCAGGCGAACGAACGAAGGAACGCTTCCGTGGCGGTACAGCTGACTCTCCCAGACGGCTCCGCTCGCGAGTTCGACGACGGCGTCACCGGCGCCGATGTCGCGGCGAGCATCGGGTCCCGTCTCGCCAAGGCAGCGGTGGCGGTGAAGTTCGACGGGCAACCGTGGGATCTCACCAGGCCCCTGCCCGGAGACGGGTCGATCGAGATCGTCACGGAGACGACGGAGTCGGGTCGTCACGTCATTCGTCACAGCGCTGCACATGTGCTCGCCCAGGCCGTGCTGGATCTCTTTCCGGGTGCGTCCTTTGCGATCGGGCCACCGATCGAAGACGGCTTCTACTACGACTTCGACGTCGAGGAACCCTTCACGCCCGAAGACCTCGAGCGCATCGAGGCTCGCATGGCCGAGATCATCGCCGAGGATCAACCGTTCGAGCGCGGTGAGATGTCGATCGACGCGGCCCTCGCCCACTTTGTGGATCAGCCGTACAAGCGCGAGATCATCGAGGGTGTCGACGAAGCGGAGGGCGCCACCGATGCCGGCGTGTCGGTGTATGCCAACCTCGACTTCGTCGACCTCTGTCGTGGCCCGCATCTCCCTTCCACCGGGCGCATCCCTGCGGTCAAGTTGATGCGGAGCGCGGGCGCCTACTGGCGGGGTGACGAGAACCGCGCCCAACTGCAGCGGATCTACGGGACCGCCTGGGAGTCGAAGAAGGAGCTCGACCGGTATCTCACCAGGCGCGAGGAGGCGGCCAAGCGGGATCACCGCAAGCTCGGTCGCGAGCTGGACCTGTACTCGTTCCCGGCCGAGCTCGGCTCTGGTCTCGCGGTGTGGCATCCCAACGGCGGCATGCTGCGCAAGCTCATCGACGACTACTCCAACCGAATCCACGAGGATTACGGCTTCGACTTCGTGCGGTCGACGCATCTGGCCAAGTCGCAGCTCTGGGAGACCTCGGGTCACCTCGACTTCTACGCCGAGGGAATGTATCCCGAGATGGTGCTCGACGAGACCGACGGGTACCACGTCAAGCCCATGAACTGCCCGTTCCACGTGCTCGTCTACAAGTCGAGTGCCCGGTCCTACCGCGACCTGCCCATGCGGCTCAGCGAGCTCGGTGCGGTTTACCGGTACGAACGGTCCGGGGTCGTTCACGGCCTGATGCGAGCGCGCGGCTTCACACAGGACGATTCGCACACGTTTGCGACCCGTGAGCAGCTGGCGGACGAGCTGCAGATGCACCTCGACTTCGTGCTGACGCTCCATCGAGACTTCGGTTTCGAGGAGATCGAGGCAGACCTGTCGACCCGACCCGAGGAGAAGTGGGTGGGCGAGCTCGATCTCTGGGACCAGGCGACCGAAGCACTGCGCGATGCACTCGAGGTGGCGAAGGTGCCGTATCAGGTCGCCGAGGGGGAGGGTGCGTTCTACGGGCCCAAGATCGACGTACACCTCCGCGACGCGATCGGACGCCGCTGGCAGATGTCCACGATCCAGGTCGACTTCTCACTCCCCGAGCGCTTCGAGCTGGAGTACACCTCGCCCGAGAACGCCAAGGAGCGACCGGTGATGATCCACTCGGCCAAGTTCGGCTCGATCGAGCGCTTCATCGGGGTGCTCGTCGAGCATTACGCAGGAGCCCTGCCGGCGTGGCTCTCCCCGGTGCAGGCGACCATCGTGCCGGTTGCGGATCGTCACAACGACTATGCAGGAGAGGTCGCGTCGCAGATGAAGGACGCCGGACTACGCGTCGTGGTCGACGAGTCGGACGAGACGGTCGGTGAGAAGATCAGGCGCGCCATCACCCAGAAGCATCCTGCGGTGCTCGTCGTCGGTGACCAGGACGTCGAAGCCGGCAGCGCCGGTCTGCGGTTCCGTGGCGAAGACGAGCGACGCGGCGTGCCGGTGACCGACGTGGTCGAGGAGTTGCGTGAGGTCTGCGCGCCACCGCGGTGATGCACCGCCGGTAGCGGTCGGGCCGCCGCACCGAGCCGGTTAGGCTGCTCCGCCGGAGAGCCAGCAACCTCGTCTGTGTCTGAAGGGAACCCCAGTCGTGCGCCGCGTAGTCATCACTCTGTCCCACCTCGTGGAGCGTTTCCCGATTCCGGTGATCGTCACGGCAATCGTCGTTTCCATCGGACTGGGCGTCTACGGCGCCGAGTTCAACGCACAGGACTCTGGCGGCAACGAGGCCTTTGCACCGGACACACCGGAGCTGCTCGCGGCAGAGCGCATCGGTGACATCTTCGGTGACGAGTCCGGCACCGTGCCGATGCAGCTGCTCATCACCGCCGAAGGCGGCGATGTCCTCACCGTCGATGCGCTGGCCGCGATCCAGACGGCGACCCAGTATGTGGTCGCCGAGAGCGCCATTGCGGGTGACGTCGCGCCAGGCACCGAGCAGCAGCCGTCCGTGGTGACACATCTCTTTCCCGCGCTCGCCGCCACACAGGGCACGCCCCCGGCGACCGATGCCGACCTGAAGGCGGCGTTTGAAGCAGGCGTTGCAGCGCTGCCGCCGGAGCAGGGCCAGTTCGTGTCCTTCCTCTATCCGTCGGGCACCGACCCTCTCGCCGGTCCGGTCGACAAGGCGATGTCGCTCGTCTTCCTCCAGGCGCCGACCAACGACACGTTCGACGCGCTGATCGAGCGGCTCGACGAGATGGTCACCGGCCTCGACGAGCTGGCGCTGCCGGCCGGCTACGAGGTCGCCCCCTTCAGCCAGGAGATCGTCTTCACGACGCAGGACGAGTTCCTCCAGGAGGTCGGCAGGCTCTTCGGTCAGGCGTTCCTCATCATCATCGTGATCCTCTTCACCGTGTTCTGGTTCGGTCGGCGTCTGAGTGCGTTGCGTCGCACCGCTGCCGACGTCGGGCTGACGATGTTCAAGATCGTGCTGGCGCTGATGTGGGTGTGGGGGTTCTGGAAACTGCTCTACGACGCCCCGAACCCGATGACCCAGATCATCCCGATCCTCTTGATCGGTCTGGGCGTCGACTACTCGATCCACTTGACGACGCGGTATCGGGAGGAGATCGCCAACGGCAATCAGGTCGATGGTGCCATCAACCTCGCGATCCGCACCGTCGGTATCTCGCTCGTGTTGGCCACGATAACGACAGCCGTCGGGTTCCTCACCAACATCACCAACGACATCAAGGCGTTGCAGGGCTTCGGTGTCCTCTCGGCAGTCGGCATCATCGCATCCTTCCTTCTCATGCTCACGTTCGTACCGGCGGTGCGGTTCCTGCTCGACCGGCGTGCGGAAGCTGCCGGAAGGATGCCGCCCAGCGAGGCGTTCGCCGGTGGTGAAGGGCGACTGCTCCCCCGGCTCGCCGGCAGAGCGGCCGTCGTCGCCCAGCGGGTGCCTGCCTTCGCCCTCATCGCAGCGCTCGTGCTCGGCGTGGTCGGCGCCTACGGCGTGACCCGTCTCGAGACGTCGTTCTCGTTCCTCGACTTCGTGCCGACGAATTCCCCCGTTCGGGACACCGCAGAGGTGTTGCTCGACGAGTTCGCGATCGTCGGCGAGACCACGAACGTCCTGGTCGAAGGCGACGTGACGACGGGTGCGGCCTGGAATGCGATGGTGGCGGGCTCTCAGGCGGCGACAGGTGTGGAGAACGTCACGACCCTCCAGACACCCAACGGCGTGGTCGCACTCGGTGACACTCCCGTCGTGCTGGTGGCCCAACTCGCCGAACAGGTGCCGGAGGTCGGCCAGGCTGCCGCCGCAGTCGGTCTGAGCCGCGACCTGACCGTGACCGGGAACGACGTCACCCCCCTCTACGACGCTCTGTTCGCAGCGGTGCCTGGTCAGGCCGCCGCCGTGCTCGCCGACGACTACAGCGCGGCCTTGCTCGCGTTCCAGACCGGTGCGGGCGAGCAGGGCGCAGGAGCCATCCAGCAGGATCTCACCGACGCCTTCTCCGGGATGGAGACCACCGGAGTCGAGTACATCGTGACGTCGAACAACATCATCAACGACGTCATCATCAACTCGCTGCGCGACTCCCAGGTCTCGTCGCTCGCCATCACGTTGGCCGTCGCTGCGTTGCTGCTCGTCGTGAGCTTCGGCTTCGAGACGCGACGTCCGATGCTCGGCATCATCACGGCGTTGCCCGTGATCCTGGTGGTGATCTGGAGCCTGGGCATCATGGCGGCGATCGGGATTCCGTTCGGTCCGGTGACTGCGACGATCTCGGCGCTCGCGATCGGCATCGGAATCCCGTACACCATCCACATCACGCGGCGTTATCTCGAGGATCAGGCCAGGTTTGCCACTCCCGAGGAGGCGATCCAATCGACCACGACGAACACTGGAGGCGCGTTGGCCGGTTCGGCGATCACCACGATCGCCGGCTTCGGCATCCTGACGACATCGACGACCGTCCCCTTCCAGCAGTTCGGGCTGGTGACCGCATACACCATCGGCCTGTCGCTGCTGGGCGCGATCCTCATCCTCCCCTCGATGCTCGTCCTCTGGGACCGCTATCACCGCAACCGGGGTGATCGTCCCGACGCCGTCGGCGACGAGTTCAAGGAGCTGGCTGCGGCGCCATGAGTGATCGCGAGCGTTTTCGCATCGAGATCCCCGCGGACGTCGCCGCATCGGAGGACGTTCCCGAAGATCTGCAATCGCTCGTCCTCGATCCGTATGCGGTCCCGGAGCCCGCACGCAGGCGCCGCGCCGGGCACGTCTACCTGGTCGGGGCCGGCCTCGTTGCGCTGGCCACCCTCGCCGGGTTGCCGGCGGGCCTGTGGGCGATGGTCGTCGCGCTCGTCGCCGTGGCTGTGTACCACTACCTGGCGGCGTGGCCTCTGGCGCTACGCGAGGGGAGGGCGCTCGAGATCGCCAACCAGACCACCGGATTCGCCGTGGGTCACGCCTCTGCGGCGATGAACTTCGAGGGATGGCGCGCACGTCCCGTGTGGAACGTGCTGGTCTTCTCGGCGGACGATCCACCGACGGAGCGAGGCCTGGTCAGGGTGGACGCGCTCACCGGCGACGTCGTCGAGACCTATGTCGAGCCGGTACCGGACCCCGCCACCGAGTTCTCCGTCTAGCGATCGGACAGCGGCACGAACGTCTTCTTCGTGTCGCCGATGTAGATCTCGCGAGGTCGTGCGATCCGCGTCGACGGATCTTGCACCATCTCCTTCCAGTTGGCGATCCAACCGGGGAGCCGCCCGATCGCGAAGAGCACGGTGAACATGCGGGGTGCGAAACCGAGCGCACGGAAGATGATGCCGGAGTAGAAGTCCACGTTCGGGTAGAGGTTGCGCTCGACGAAGTACTCGTCGGTGAGGGCGGCCTGCTCGAGCTCGTAGGCGATCTCGAGCAGTGGATCGTCCAAACCCACCTTCTTGAGCACGTCCTCGGCGAACCGGCTGAGGATCTTGGCGCGAGGATCGTAGTTTTTGTAGACCCGGTGACCGAAGCCCATGAGACGGAACGGATCCTCCCGATCCTTGGCCCGGGCGATCGCCGACTTCGGTGTCTCTGCGGGATCGTCGTGGATCCTCTGCAGCATCTCGACGACGGCCTGGTTGGCGCCGCCGTGGAGCGGGCCCCACAGGGCGTTGATCCCGGCGGCGACAGAGGCGAAGAGGTTTGCCTGGCTGGACCCCACGAATCGAACGGTCGCCGTGGAGCAGTTCTGCCCGTGGTCGGCGTGCAGGATCAGCAGGACGTTGAGTGCCCTGGCGATGACCGGATCGACCTTGAACTCCTCGACAGGCAGGGCGAACATCATGTGGAGGAAGTTCTCCACGTAGTTGAGGTCGTTGTTCGGGTACATGTACGGCTGACCCGTCGACTTCTTGTACGCGAACGCAGCGATCGTCGGCATCTTCGCGATGAGACGCAGGGCCGAGGCGTTCACGGCATCGGCGTTCTTCGGATCGTGGTAGGCCTCGTAGAACGTGCTGATCGCATTGGTCGCAGACGAGAGAATCGCCATCGGGTGGGCGCTGCGTGGGAACGCATCGAAGAAGCGCTTCATCTCTTCCGAGAGCAGGGTGTGATGCTTGACGGTGTTGGTCCACTCGTCGAGCTCGGCCCTGGTCGGCAACGTGCCGAACAGCAACAGATAGGCGACCTCGAGGAACGTGCAGTTCTCGGCGAGATCTTCGATCCGGTACCCGCGGTGGGTCAGCGTCCCCTCGGCACCGTTGATGTACGTGATGGCGCTCCGCGTCGATGCCGTGTTGGCGAAACCAGGGTCGTAGGTGACCAGGCCGAGATCCGCTCGCATCCGGGAGATGTCGAAGCCGACATTGCCGACCGACGGGATCAACGTGTCGTAGTCCCGACGTTGTCCGTCGTAGTCGAGGCCGACCGTTTGACCGTTCGTCTCGGTATCTGAGCCTCTCATTCCGGTTCCGGACATCCTTCCTCCGTACTGGCGGGAATCGCCGGTGACGAGAGCGTCCGGCTGATTCGGGTTCCTCGCTGTCGAGTGTAGCCAGCGCCGAATCGGGGACGGCCGGGGCCCGTGGTAGCTTGCATCCCCACAAGGGAGGCTCCGTTTTGCTCGATCTGCGCGGTCGCAGCCGCCTGGCGCCGTTCATCGACCCAATAGCAGCCGGTCTCGACAAGCTGAGGTTGACGCCCACCGCCGTCACCCTGCTTGGTCTGTCCATCACGTTCGCCGGGTCGGCATTGATCGCCGCCAACAACTACGCCTGGGGTGCGTCCGTCGCCGGCCTGGGAGCACTGCTCGATGCCCTCGACGGCCCCTTGGCCCGGCGCCAGGGCACGGCGTCGATTCGCGGAGCCTTCATCGACACCATGTCCGACCGATTCGGCGAGGTCGCGGTGTGGGCGGCGCTGGCCTTCAGCAGGCGTGACGACGAGACAGCGCTGATGCTTTGTCTGTTTGCGCTCGCCTTCTCGCTCCTCACGCCGTACGTGCGGTCGAAGGCGGAGTCATGGGGTGCCGAGGGGCGAGGCGGTTGGATGGGGCGGGCCGAGCGCATGATCCTCATCCTGTTCACCATCGGGTTCACCGGGCTCGGAGCCACGAGCCTCCTGCTGCCGGTGCTGTGGGGTTTCACCGTGTTGACCGGGCTCACCGTGCTCCAACGGATCCGCAACACATGGAGCCAGCTGGAAGCGTGAGACACCGGATCGGCTACGTGGCCTATCGCCTCGCCTCGGGTCTGTTCGGAGCACTGCCGGAACCCGCGGTGCGAGCGGTGGCGGATCTCGCCGGTCGCCTCTGGTACACGCTTTCGCCCTCCCGAAGGTCGCTCGTGGCGCGCCACATGCGCCGGGTGAGCGGCGGCGGGACTTCCGACACCGAGATCGAATCGCTGACGAGACGTGCGTTCCGTTCCTATGCCAGGTACTGGGCCGAGGTCTTCTGGATCCGGCCGCGACGCAAGGAGGAGGTCGTACGCCATTCGGTCGTCGAGAACCACGAACGCTTCCAGGAGAGCGTCGCGTCGGGGAGGGGTGTGATCCTCGCCCTGCCGCACATGGGGAACTGGGAGATCGCCGGGGCGAATGCCGAGCACCTCGGTGGCCCGGTCCTCGCCGCCGCCGAGGCGCTGGCCAACCCGTTCATCGTCGAGTGGTTCGTCGATGCCCGTGCCGGCATGGGCATCGAGGTGGTCCTCGCGGGCAAAGGGCATCGCTCGACCGCGGCGCTCGCCAGGAGGCTTCGCGCCGGGGGCGTCATCGCCCTCCTCGCCGATCGGGACGTGACCGGACGCGGCGTCGAGGTGGAGTTCTTCGGCGAGCGCACCACGGTGCCTGCAGGCCCGGCGGCGCTGGCGCTGCGGACCGGAGCGATCGTGCTGCCGGTCGGCTGCTACTTCAACGAAGGCGAGCGGGGTCACCACTACGTGATCGGTGAGCCTGTGGTGTTCGACGGGGACGTCGACGGGGACGACGCCGTCGAGCAGGCGGCGCAACAGATCGCCACCGAACTCGAGAGCTTCATCCGTCATCGACCGTGGGATTGGCACTGCTTCGTGCCCAATTGGCCAAGCGACCGTGACGAGGCGGTGGCATGAGGATCGCCATGGTCTGTCCCTACGACGTGGGTGAGCCGGGTGGTGTCCAGAACCAGGTCGTGCTGCTGGCGGAGGAGATGCTGGGACGTGGCCACCACGTGACGGTCGTGGGGCCCGGACAGCTCGCCGAACAGATTCGTTTCGTGTCGCTGGGACCGACGATCGACGTACGTGCCAACCGCTCCGTGGCGCCGATCGCGTTGCGTCCGGGAGTCGTCGGCCGGCTGCGGAGAGCCGTCGCCAAGGCCGACGTCGTTCATGTCCACGAGCCGCTCATGCCCCTCGTCGGGATCGCGGCCAGATGGTGTGGTCGCCCGCTCGTCGGCACGTTCCACGCCGATCCGAGCTCGTTCGTGCGGTCCCTGTACCGTCGCCTCCCGCCCCTCCGCTGGCACGTCCGCTCGTTCCGGGCACTGGTCGCGGTGAGCGAGACCGCTCGGAGCGCCGTCGCCGGGTTCGGCGATGTTGCGATCATCCCGAACGGTGTCGTGACCGAAGGGCTCCCGCCAAGACAACCGGTGCCGGGTCGGGTCCTCTTCGTCGGCCGCAACGATCCGCGCAAGGGCCTCGACGTCGCGATCGAGGCCGTGACGATGATCCGGCGTCACCACCCTTCCGTCGAGTTGGTCGTCGTCACTCGAGACGAGGTGGAACCACGAGACGGCGTGTCGGTGCGGCGCGGCATGGAGGACGACGAGAAGGCCCGGCTCCTCGCCTCGGCAGAGGTCTTCGTCGCGCCCAACCGCGGCGGAGAGAGTTTCGGTCTCGTGGTTGCAGAAGCGATGGCGGCCGGCTGCGCCGTCGTCGCCAGCGAGCTGCCCGCCTTTCGCGCAGTGCTCGGCGACGCCGGGCTCTATGCGACTCCCGGTGATCCGGCCGGCTTCGCCACGGTGGTCGGAGCGCTGCTCGACGATCGTGAGCGCCTCGCACGCGCTTCGACGAACGCGAGGTCGAGAGCCGAGCTGTTTTCCATCGGTCGCACGGCCGATGCGTACGAGGCGCTGTACGAAGCGGCAGCAGACGAGGGCTGAGCGTCGGTCGGGCGGTCGGCGAGTCCGTAGACTCGCCAGATGGAGCACGAGTACGTCGACACACACATCGACGGGGCCTTCGGACGCATCGTCCTCGATCGTCCCGACCGCCTGAACGCCCTGTCCGAGAAGATGCTCGTGGAGCTGTTGCACGCGTTCGAGCGGATGGCCGCCGCATCGTCGATCCACGTGATCGTGCTCGAAGGTGCCGGACGAGCCTTCTCCGTGGGCCACGATCTCGCCGAGATGGTGGGGGAGCAGGAGGCCGACTTCCGGCGGCTGTTCGCGTTGAGTGGTGACGTGATGGGCGCGATCAGGGACGCTCCGCAGCCGATCATCGCCAAGGTGCACGGCGTGGCCGCCGCCGCTGGGTGTCAGCTCGCCGCCGCCTGTGATCTGATCGTGGCGTCCGACGACGCCCGCTTCGGCACGACGGGCCTCAAGGTCGGGCTCTTCTGCAGCACGCCGATGGTTCCCCTGGTGCGCTCGATCGGCAGGAAGCGTGCGCTCGAGATGTTGCTGACTGCCGAGCTGATCGACGCGACGACGGCCGCTTCTTGGGGTCTGGTGAACCGTGTGGTCCCGGCCGAAGAGCTGGAGGCCGCCGTCCTCGACCTGGCGGCTCGCATCGCAGGGTTCGCCCCGTCGGTCGTGGGTCTTGGCAAGCGTGCGTTCTACGAGCAGGTGGAGATGTCCGAGATGCCCGCGTACGAGTTCACGCGTGGCGTCATGGCGGCCAACGCCGCCGATCCGGATGGCCGGGAGGGTTTCGAGGCCTTTCTCGGCAAGCGTGATCCGGTGTGGCGAACCCGGGCGGACTGACCCGAGTCGAGCCGGTGATCGGCCGGGTCGCGTCAGGGCCTCGGTACACTGAAAGGGCGGGTCTTCTCCCGTCGCATCGAACCGTCGTCTCCAGGAGCACGAACATGGAGCAGCCACAGATCGAACGGGGCACCGACCTCGTCAAGCGAGGTCTCGCCGAGATGCTCAAGGGCGGCGTCATCATGGACGTCGTCACATCTGACCAGGCGCGCATCGCCGAGGAAGCCGGCGCCGTCGCCGTCATGGCGCTCGAGCGCGTGCCCGCCGACATTCGTGCTGCCGGCGGCGTGGCTCGCATGGCCGACCCGGCCAAGGTCCAGGAGATCATCGCTGCGGTGTCCATTCCCGTCATGGCGAAGTCCAGGATCGGTCATTTCGTAGAAGCTCAGGTGCTCGAGTCGCTCGGCGTCGACTACATCGACGAGTCCGAGGTCCTCACCCCCGTCGACGACAACCACATCGACAAGTGGTCGTTCACCGTGCCGTTCGTGTGTGGTGCCAAGGATCTCGGCGAGGCGCTGCGGCGCATCGGCGAAGGTGCGGCCATGATCCGCACGAAGGGTGAGCCGGGAACGGGCAACGTCGTCGAGGCCGTCAAGCACATGCGCATGATGAACAGCCAGATCCGCCGGCTCACGACGCTCGATGCCAACGAGATGATGGCCGCCGCCAAGCACCTCGCGGCGCCGTATCAGCTGGTCCAGGAAGTGGCCGACACCGGCAAACTGCCCGTGGTCAACTTCGCCGCCGGGGGCATCGCCACGCCTGCGGATGCAGCCCTGATGATGCAACTCGGATGCGATGGCGTCTTCGTCGGGTCCGGCATCTTCAAGTCCGGTGATCCTGCCGTGCGGGCTCGTGCCATCGTCGAGGCCACGACCTTCTACAAGGACGCCGCCAAGATCGCCAAGGTCTCCGCCAACCTGGGCGAGGCGATGGTCGGCATCAACATCGACGATCTCTCCGCATCCGATCGGATGCAGGATCGCGGTCTCTGAGGTGGTGCTCCGATGACGATCGGAGTGCTGGCGCTCCAGGGGGACTTCCGTGAGCACCTCGCCATGCTCGAAGAGCTCGGTGCCGATGCGGTGGAGGTACGGACGCCTCAGGAGTTGCTCGGGGTCGACGCGCTCGTGATCCCGGGCGGGGAATCGACCACCATCGGTCGTCTCGCCACGATCTACGGACTCATCGAGCCCCTGCGTGACCGCATCCGTGGCGGGATGCCGGTCCTGGGAACGTGTGCCGGCATGATCTTCCTCGGCTCGGGCACGACGGGCCGCCCCCAGCCGCAGCTCGAAGTCCTGGACGTCATCGTCGAGCGCAACGCCTTCGGTCGTCAGGTGGAGAGCTTCGAGGCCGACCTCGCCGTCGAAGGCTGGGACGAACCGATCCACGCCGTGTTCATCCGGGCCCCCTGGATCCACAAGGTCGGCGCAGACGTCGACGTGCTCGCTGCAGTGGCGGATCGCGAGACCGCCGAGATGCGGCCCGTGTTGGTCCGACAGGGGAACGTGGTGGCGAGCTCGTTCCATCCGGAGCTCATCGGCGACGACAGGCTCCATGCGATGCTGCTGGAGATGCTCGATGAGCGAGAGAGGAGCGGGCACTGATGGCCGGACACTCCAAGTGGGCGAACATCAAGCATCGCAAGGGGCGACAGGACGCCGCGCGCGGCAAGCTGTTCGCCAAGCTGATTCGCGCCATCGAGGCGGCGGCCCGCACCGGAGGCAGCGATCCGGCAGCCAATCCCACCCTCGCCACGGCGATCCAGAAGGCCAAGGACAACTCGGTCCCCAAAGACAACATCGAGCGCGCCGTGGCACGGGGAGCGGGTGAACTCGAAGGTGTCGACTACGAGGAGTTCTTCTACGAGGGCTACGCCCCGGGCGGTGTGGCGCTGTACGTGCACATCCTCACGGACAATCGCAACCGGGCCGCCTCGGACGTCAGGGCCGCCTTCAACAAGAACGACGGATCGCTCGGCGAGCCGGGTTCGGTCGGCTATCTCTTCGAACAGCGAGGCCTCATCCTGGCGACGGGCGACGAAGACGAGGTGATGCTCGCCGCTCTCGAGGCGGGAGCCGACGACGTGCGCGACGCGGGTGAGGGGCAGTGGGAGATCGTCACCGTGGCCGGTGACGTCGGATCGGTCAGGTCGGCTCTCGAGGACGCCGGCATCGACATCGAGTCGGCGGACGTGACCCAGCTTCCGTCGACGTCGGTCCCCGTGGACGAGAAGACGGCTCCCCGGGTGCTGCGGCTCGTCGACGCCCTGGAGGATCTCGACGACGTCCAGGCGGTGTACGCCAACTTCGACATCCCGGACGAGGTCCTGGCACAGGTCGGCTGAGGTGCTGTTCCTCGCCGCCCAGAGCGGGTACAGTCCGCAGCGATGACAGAACACATGTTCGTATTGGGGATCGATCCGGGACTCTCCACGACGGGGTACGGCATCGTCTCGGTGGCCGCTCGACCGCAGGCGGTGGCCGCCGGCGTCATCCGGACCGACCCCGCGCTTCGTCTCGCCGACCGGCTGCTCGAGCTCCACCGCGATCTCGTGGCCGTCATCGACGAATATCGTCCCGCCACCGCAGCCATCGAACAGGTCTTCGTGAACCGCAATCTCCAGACCGCGACCTCCGTGGCCCGAGCCTCGGGCGTCGCACTGCTGGCGCTCGCCTCGGCCGGTCTGCAGGTCACGGAGTACACGCCGTCGGCCATCAAGATGGCCCTCACCGGGTTTGGAGCCGCCGACAAGAAGCAGGTCCAGCAGGTCGTCGCGATGCGTCTCGGTCTCGAGGTTGCCCCGTCTCCGGCGGATGCGGCCGATGCCCTGGCCATCGCCCTCTGTCACGTCCAGGCGGCGCGGATGCAGCAAGCGATTGGAGGTGCCCGATGATCGGGCGGCTGAGGGGACAGCTGGTCGACAAGCGCGGCGAAGGGGTGTTGCGCGACGTCGGCGGCATCGGCTACGAGGTGATCGTGGCACCCCGCACGCTGACCGAACTGCCGGGCATCGGCGAGGACGCCGTGGTCCACACCCATCTCCACGTGCGCGAGGACCTCCAGGCGCTCTATGGCTTCACCTCACAATCGGCTCGCGATCTCTTTCGTCTGCTCATCGGGGTCTCCGGAGTCGGTCCCAAGGTGGCCATGGCCATCCTCGGGACGATGGCCCCGGACGAGCTGCGCCGTGTCGTCGTGACCGAGGACGTGGATGCCCTCACGGCGGTGCCCGGCATCGGCAAGCGCTCCGCCGCGAAGCTCATGCTCGAACTGCGTCCGAAGCTGGACCTGCCGGATCTCGAAGTGGGCCTGGGAGCCTCCTCGTCGGCGGTGGTGGAGGTTCGAGGGGCGCTCGAGGGCCTCGGCTACGACGCATCCGAGATCCGCGAGGCGCTCGCCGCGCTGCCGCACGACCTCGGCGTGGAGGACCTGCTGCGCCGGTCGCTGCAGCGTCTGGGACAGAGGGAGTAGGCGGTCCGCCATGCGTGAAGAGGGTCTGTTGGCGACAGGATCACTCCCCGAGGACATCCAGTTCGACGTGGGGCTGCGGCCGACGACCCTCGACGAGTTCGTGGGGCAGACCGAGCTCAAGGAGCGGCTCTCGATCCTCATCGAGGCGGCGAAATCCCGGGGAGAAGCGGTCGACCACCTCCTCTTCTCCGGCCCACCCGGCCTGGGAAAGACCTCGCTGGCCTCGATCGTCGCCGCAGAGATGGGTGCGAACCTGCGCATGACGAGCGGGCCCGCACTCGAACGCCCCGGCGATCTCGCCGCCGTTCTCACCAATCTCGACGCGGGTGATGTCTTCTTCGTCGACGAGATCCACCGACTGCCCCGCCAGGTCGAGGAGGTGCTGTACCCCGCCATGGAGGACTTCCAGCTCGACATCGTGGTGGGCAAGGGTCCGGCGGCTCGGTCGATTCGCCTCGACCTGCCCCGGTTCACCCTGGTCGGTGCCACGACGCGGGTGGGGCGTGTCGCCCCGCCACTTCGGGATCGCTTCGGTTACGTGGCCCGTCTCGACTACTACGGCCCGGACGATCTGGCCACCATCGCCAGCCGTTCGGCCGCCATCCTCGAGGTCGAGATCGAACCCGACGGCGCCCAGACCCTGGCGCAACGCTCCCGGGGGACGCCGCGCATCGCCAACCGACTCCTGCGCCTCGCCCGCGACTTCGCCACGGTCCGGGCGGAAGGTGCCATCGACGCCGCCACCGCGGCCCGGGCGCTCGAGGTCTTCGAGGTCGACGAGCGGGGCCTCGACAAGGTCGATCGGTTCATCCTGTCGGCCGTCATCGAGAAGTTCGGCGGAGGCCCGGTCGGGCTCTCGACGCTCGCCATCGCGGTGGGGGAGGAGCCGGAGACGGTCGAGGACGCCTACGAGCCGTTCCTCCTCCAGCAAGGTCTCTTGAGGCGCACCCCGCGCGGGCGTGTCGCCACCGAACACGCCTACGCCCACCTCGGACTCGCCCCTCCGGATCCAGGCGGCGGGCAGACCTCGATGCTCTGACGCCGCGCCAGCCGTCGACTCCCCGTAGCCTCGCGACCGATGTCACAGCCCACCTCGGACTTCGACTACGAGCTGCCGCTCTCATCGATCGCCCAGGAAGCGATCGAGCCGCGCGACGCCTCCAGGCTCATCGTGACGTCCACGCTCGCCGACCATCGGTTCTCCGATCTGCCCGACCTGCTCGAGCCCGGCGATCTGCTCGTCGTCAATCGGACCAGAGTCCGACGGGCCCGCCTCTCGACCGTCCGCGTGGACACCGGGGGCCGGGTCGAAGTGCTCCTGCTGGACGGTCGGGACCACCCCGAGTGGCAGGTCATGGTCAGACCGGCGAGACGACTCCGGCCCGGTGTCAGGCTCGCCACCGGACCGGGTCCGGACGGGCGCCGGCTCACCATCGACCTGCTCACCGAGCCTGCCGCCGGTGTGGCACGGGCCCGCGTCGGAGGGGGCGACGTCGAAGCGGTCGTCGCCGCCATCGGTACGGTCCCGCTCCCGCCGTACTTCCATGGCGAGCTGCGGGACGACGAGCGGTACCAGACCGTGTTCGCCGATCACGTCGGCAGCGCGGCTGCCCCCACCGCAGCCCTCCATTTCACGCCCGACCTCGTGAACCGGATCGAGGACGGTGGCGTGGCGATCACGGCAGTCGACCTGGAGGTGGGTCTCGACACGTTCCGACCGATCGCCGTCGACGATGTCGCCGACCACCGCATCCACACCGAGCGGTACACCGTCCCGGAGGAGGCGGCGAGGGCCGTCGCCGACGCCAGGGCCCGCAGCGGCAGGGTGATCGCCGTCGGGACGACCGTCGTCAGGACCCTGGAGAGCGCCGCGGTCGAGTCCGGCGTCGAGTCGAGTTCCGGGGTGTCGGATCTGTTCATCACACCCGGGTACCGTTGCTCCGTGGTCGACGCCGTCCTCACCAACTTCCACGCCCCCCGGACCACTCTGATTGCGCTCGTCGCGGCGCTCATCGGTCCGGAGTGGCGGACCGTCTACACGACTGCGCTCTCGCGCGGCTATCGGTTCCTGTCCTTCGGTGATGCGATGTTCATCGATGTGATTCATCCCGACGCGAGGCGTCAACCGTGAGTGCGGTCGCCTGGAGTCCAGTCGCGGTCTCGGGCAGTGCCCGGACCGGTGTCCTGTCCACCCCACACGGTGAGGTGCCGACACCGGCGTTCATGCCGGTGGGAACCCGGGGGACGGTGAAGGCCGTCGACGCCGACGACCTCGAGAGTCTCGGGGCCGACATCGTGCTCGCCAACACGTACCACCTGATGCTGCGCCCGGGACACGACACCGTGGCTGCGCTCGGCGAACTCCATGGGCTCATGGGATGGTCCCGCCCGATCCTCACAGACTCGGGTGGCTATCAGGTCTTCAGCCTGCAACCGAAGGTGGATGAGCAGGGCGTCGTGTTCAAGAGCACGTATGACGGGTCGCGCGTCGAGCTCACCCCGGAGGACGCCGTGCACATCCAGGAGACCCTGGGCGCCGACATCGCGATGGCCCTCGACGTGTTGATCGGGCTCCCGGCCCCACGCGACGAGGTGGAAGGCGCAATGGCACGCACGCTGCGGTGGGGAGAGCGGGCGCTGGCGGCCCGGACCCGGGCGGACCGGGCCCTGTTCGGGATCGTTCAGGGTGGCTCCGACCGCGAGCTGCGAGAGCGCTCGGCGAAGGAGACGGCCGCCCTGGGGTTCGATGGATATGGCATCGGTGGCCTCTCGGTCGGCGAGTCCCGGGACGATCGCAACCTGGCGATCGAGGCGACGGTCCCGCATCTCCCTCCCGACGCCACCCGGTACGTCATGGGACTCGGGGATACGGAGAGCATGCTGGATGCCATCGGTCGTGGCATCGACATCTTCGATTGTGTCCTGCCGACCCGACTCGCCAGGCATGGCAAGGTCCTGACCGCCGACGGCGACTATTCGATCAGGCGCACCGAGTGGAGCGACGACCGGCGCCCGCTCGAGGTCGGGTGCGACTGCCCGGCGTGTGCGAAGTACCCCCGAGGAGCGATTCGCCACTTCCTGGTCACGAAGGAGATCGTCGGGCAGCGACTCGTCACTCTCCACAATCTCCGGTACACGCTGCGACTCCTCGAGCAGTGCCGGATGGCCATCGCGGAGGACCGGTTCGCGGCCTTCGCTCGAGAGGTGCAGCAACGGCGCACGGCGAGCTGAGCTTTTCCCACTCGAGCAGGACCGCACTATCCTCACCGCACCCGGCGGTCGGACCGTCGGGTTCCGTCTGATTCGGAGGCCCCCAATGGGACATCTCAGCTTCTTCGCGGTGCTGGCGCAGGCCGACTCCGGTGACACCGGAGGTGTGGCGGGATCGCTCATCTTCCTCGCATTGCTCGGTGCCGTCTTCTACTTCTTCGCAATCCGTCCGCAACGCCGCCGGGCGAGCGAGATCCGCGGCTTGCAGGCATCGTTGGAGGAGGGCGACCAGATCCGCACTGCAGGAGGCATCTTCGGTCGTATCGATTCGATCGACGGCGACCTGGTCGTCGTCGATGTGGGAGACGGCACTCGCATCCGGTTCTCGCGGCAGGCCATCGCCGCGAAGGTGGGGGACACCGAGTCGTGACCCGTCGCAAGCTGTGGACGACCCTTCTTCTGTTCCTCGCGATCTCGTGGGGATCCCTGGGAGTGTCGTTTGCAGCCGGGTGGGAGCCCAAGCTCGGGCTCGACCTGCAGGGTGGTTTCTCGGTCGTGCTCACCACGCCGGAGAACACCGACCGGGAGGTCCTCGATCAGGCGGTCGAGATCATGCGCCGTCGGATCGAGAACATCGGATCGGTCCAAGAGCCGGAGATCGCGGTCCAGGGCGACCGCTCGATCCAGGTGCAGCTGCCAGGTGTGCAGGACCGGGAACGTGCCCTCCAAGCCGTCGGCACGACCGGGCTGCTGTCGTTCCGGCCGGTGTTGGATGCCTCGGTGGGCATCAGCGTCGCCTTTCTCGACGGGACCCTTCCGCAGCCGGAGCCACCGGTCCCGGACGACGGGTCGGGGACCACGACCACGACGACCACGATCGCACCGGAGGACGTGCCGCCGAATCTCGACCCGGTCACGGGGTTGACCATCGTCGACGACCCGAACGCCGAGGCCTACCTGTGGAATCCGAACAACTTCACCTTCTACAAGGTCGGGCCCGCGTTCCTGACCGGGCGTGACATCGAGGGTGCCGAGGCCGGCTTCACGGGTGTCGGCACCGTCGGAGGAGGCGGTGGGTGGGTCGTCGATCCTGCCTTCACCGGACCTGGTGGACAGGCGTTCCAGGATGCGACGGCGCTCCTCTCGCTCGAGCCGCTCGGCTCGCCCCAACGCCAGCTCGCCATCGTCGTGGACGGTGAGGTCTTCAGCGCTCCGCAGGTGGCGGCCGACACTCCCCGGGGCGAGGGCCTCGACCCGGACACGGTCATCATCACCATCGGCGCAACCGAGAACGGCCAGGCCGAGGCCGAGGACCTGGCCACCATCCTGCGCTACGGCGCCCTGCCGACCACGTTCGAGCGGGAACGTGTCGAATCGGTGTCGGCGTCGCTCGGCACCGACTCGTTGAACGCCGGTCTCGCCGCAGGTCTCGGCGGGTTGCTCCTGGTCGGCGTGGCGCTACTGCTGTATTACCGGGCCCTCGGGCTGGTGGCGATCGTCGGTCTGTCCGTGTTCGGCTCGCTGCTCCTCTTCTCGCTCATTGCGTTGGGCGAGACCCAGGGAACGACGCTGACGCTCGCCGGTGTGACCGGCATCATCGTGTCGGTCGGCATCACGTCGGACTCCTACATCGTGTTCTTCGAACGCGTCAAGGAAGAACATCGCAAGGGTCGATCGCTGCGACCCGCCGTCGACCAGGGGTTCCAGCGCGCCTTCCGGACGATCCTCACCGCGGACACCGTCACCTTTGCCGGTTCGATCCTGCTGTGGATCCTGGCGATCGGCCCCGTCAAGGGCTTTGCCATCACGCTGGGTCTGGCAACCGTCATCGACGTGGTCGTCGCCTACTTCTTCACACGTCCCGCCACCATGCTGCTCGTACGCTCCCCCCTGGGAGACGGCGGCGCCTTCTCGATCAAGGGCGCCGTGGGCAAGGGGGGGTCCGACGACACCGCGGAGGTCCCCGCATGAAGCTGCGCGAGCTCTATCGCGGCGAGACCACCATCGACTTCTTCGCCATGCGCAACCGTTGGTTCACGGTGTCCGGCGTGTTGCTGCTCGTGTCGGTGCTGTCCCTGGCAGTGCTCCAACTCGACACCAGCGTCGACTTCACGGGTGGCACCATCGTCACTGCTCCCAACAGGAACGGTGCCGATGTCGCTGACGTCAGGGCGGCGCTGTCTGGGATCGGTCAGGACGGTGCCCGTGTCCAGCTCGTCGGTGAAGAGCTGGAGATCAACGTCCAGACCGAGGCGCTCGACGCCGGCGCCCAGGACGAGCTCGTCGAAGTGGTGGCCCGGGTGGCGGGCGTCGACGTGGACGAGACGAATGTGGACGCCGTCGGTCCGACCTTCGGCGCCGAGATCACCCGGCGCGCGATCGAGGCCCTCCTCATCTTCCTGGTCGTGGTGGCGGCCTTCATCAGCTGGAGGTTCGAATGGAAGATGGCGGTGGCGGGTCTCGCCGCGCTGTTCCACGACCTCGTCATCACCGCAGGCATCTACTCGATCGTCCGTTTCGAGGTGACGCCGGCCACGGTCATCGCCGTCCTCACGATCCTCGGCTACTCGCTGTACGACACCGTCGTCGTGTTCGACAAGATCACGGAGAGCGTCCGTGAGCTGGGAAGCAGGCACACGTTCACCGAGATCTCGAACTACTCGATGAACCAGGTGCTCATGCGGTCGATCAACACGTCCCTCACGACCCTGCTGCCGATCGGGAGCCTCCTCTTCATCGGTTCCTACCTGTTGGGAGCGGCCACGCTGCGCGAGTTCGCGCTGGCGCTCTTCATCGGGGTGGCGGCCGGGACCTACTCCTCGATCTTCGTGGCGACACCGCTCCTCACCATGTGGAAGGAGCAGGAGCCGGAGTGGCAGCGCATGCAACGGCGCGCCACCAGACGCGGCGAGACCGAGGCTGTGGCCGAGGGGTTCGTCCCGACCATCGAGACGGTGGCGACGGGGGCGGTGGCGCGAGCGCCCCGGCAGCGACGCAAGCGCCGGTAAGCTGCCTGATTGCATGGCAGGACATCCACTCGAGGCGCACATCAGGGACATTCCGGACTTCCCGGAGCCGGGCATCGTGTTCAAGGACATCACGCCGCTCCTGGGCCTTCCCGATGCCTTCGACACCGCCCTCGCCGAGATGATCGAGCCGTTCCTCGACCTCGCGATCACGAAGGTCGTCGGCATCGAGGCACGTGGTTTCATCTTTGGCGCACCCATCGCCGACCGGCTGGGCGCCGGATTCGTCCCCGTGCGCAAGCCGGGCAAGCTGCCGTGGTCGGTCCGTTCGCAGGAATACGCGCTGGAATACGGAACCGACACGCTGGAGGTCCACAACGACGCAGTCGGGCCGTCCGATCGCCTCCTCATCGAGCACAACGGCACGGTGGCTTTCGTCGATCCGGGCGACGGTTCGAGGGAAGCAGCCGGCTTCGCAGCCGGCCTCCGCCACGCGGACTTCGACCCCTCCGGCTCACGCCTCGCTCTAGCTCGCGCCGACGGATTCG
>CAYFYC010000015.1:32810-52489 GCA_964347305.1 uncultured Acidimicrobiaceae bacterium
GATCGCCTCCTCATCGTCGATGACGTGCTGGCGACCGGTGGCACGGCGCGGGCAACGGTCGATCTCTTCACCGGCCTCGGCGCCAAGGTCGAAGGGCTCTCTGTGCTCATGGAGCTGGTGTTCCTGGGCGGACGGTCGAAGCTCACCGACATCGACGTGCACGCGGTGGTGCACCATGACCTCGCCTGATGTCGCGGCGCCGCTGAGGTCTCCCGAGGAGATCCTCGACGACATCGTTGCGGAGTTCGCCACTCACAATCCGGAGGTCGACGCCACCCCCATTCGGGACGCATTCGACGTGGCCAACGAGGCGCACGCCGGTCAGGTGCGCAAGTCCGGCGAACCTTTCATCATTCATCCGCTGATCGCCACGGAGATCCTGGCTCGCTATGGCATGGACGCGGCGACGCTCATGGCCGCGCTGCTCCACGACACCGTCGAAGACACGGATCTCACGATCGACGACGTGCGATATCGCTTCGGAGAGGAAGTGGCGCTCCTCATCGACGGGGTCACCAAGCTCGATCGGATCAAGTTCTCGTCGCCGGAGGAGGCGCAGGCGGCGTCGATCCGAAAGATGGCCATCGCGATGGCGAAGGACATCAGGGTGCTGCTCATCAAGCTGGCCGACCGGCTCCACAACGTGCGCACGCTGCATGCTCTGCCGCTCGAGAAGCAACAGCGCATCGCCACAGAGACACTGGAGATCTTCGCCCCGCTGGCCCACCGTCTCGGGGTGCAGGAGATCAAGCACGAGATGGAGGAGCGCTGCTTCGGCGTGCTCCATCCCGGGTTCAAGGCGGAGCTGGAGTCGCTCGTGCGGCGCCGTACCGGCGAGCGCGAGGCCCACATCGAGAAGGCGATACTGCAACTCGACGAGGCTCTGGCGGATGCCGGCGTCGAGGCGGACGTGGCCGGTCGGCCGAAGCACATCTACTCGATCTACAGGAAGATGGTGACGAGTGGCCTCGGCTTCGAAGAGATCCACGATCTCATCGGGATCCGGATCCTCGTGAAGGATCTGCGTGACTGTTACGCCGTCCTCGGTCTCGTCCACACGATCTGGCCCCCGATCCACGGGCGGTTCAAGGACTACATCGCCATGCCGAAGTTCAACGGCTACCAGAGTCTCCACACGACGGTGGTCGGGCCCGATGGCACGGGTCTCGAGGTCCAGATCCGCACCGAGGAGATGCACGAGCGAGCCGAGTTCGGCATCGCCGCCCACTGGCTCTACAAGGAGGGCGCCCCGGTCTCCGAGGAAGGGCTCGTCTCGGACCTCCGGTTCCTCCAGGAGGCACACGAGCGGCCCGAGGACTTCCTGGAGAGCCTCAAGCTGGATCTGTACCAGGACGAGGTCTTCGCCCTCACCCCGCGAGGCGATGTGATCACGCTCCCGGCGGGTGCAACACCCGTCGACTTCGCCTACAAGGTCCACACGGACGTCGGGCATCGCTGCATCGGAGCCAAGGTCAATGGCCGGCTCGTCGCCCTCTCGACCGAGATCGACTCGGGCGACATCATCGAGATCATCACCTCCAACGCGTCCGACGCCCATCCCTCGCGGGACTGGCTCGACTTCGTCAAGTCCTCGCGGGCGTCTTCCAAGATCCGGCAGTGGTTCACCAAAGAGCGGCGGGAGAACGCCCTCGTCGACGGTCGCGAGCAGGTCACGAAGGCGGTGCGGCGCCACCGCTCGACATCGAGCCAGGCGGAGAGAGACGGGGCGTTGCGCACCACGGCGGAGGATCTGGGGTTCGCCACGCTCGATGCCTTGTACATCGCCGTGGGTGACGGGCGTGTCGCAGCCGGCACGGTCGCCAATCGGATCGCCAGGCTGCTCGAGCCGGAACAGGATCAGGCGGACCAGGACCTGCTGTCGCCGCCGGTTCGCCAGCATCCCAAGCGGCCGCAGCGTGGCATCGTGGTCGAGGGTTTTGAGGACATGCTGGTCCGCATCGCTCGCTGCTGTGCCCCGGTACCGGGCGACAACATCGTCGGCTTCGTGACCGTGGGTCGGGGTGTGTCGGTGCACCGCAGCGACTGCGCCAACATCGGTGCCCTCGGGCAGCGCGCCGAGCGCATCATCGAGGTGGCCTGGGCGGCGGATCAGAGCGATTCATTCTTCGTGTGGATCCAGGTCGAGGCACTCGACCGACCCGGCCTGCTTCGTGACGTCACGTCGATGCTCTCCGACATGGGGGCCAACATCAACGCATCGTCCTCCGGCACGGATCGCGATCGCATCGCCATCCTCCGCTACGAGGTCGAACTGTCCGATCCCGACACGTTGTCACGACTCCTCGACGCCCTGCGGCAGATCCAGGGCGTGTACGACGCCTATCGCCTCGTGCCGCAAGGAAACTGAGCGGCCCACCTTCGCCCTGATGTCATCGAGAGACATCAGTTGACCCCAACAGGGTGACCCACCCTCCTCAAGGGGGTGTCCCGGGGAACCGATGACATTGCAAGGGTTTCTCGAGGGCCGAGGGCTGTCATGATCCGACGAGTCGCAGACGACGCCGGTTTCACCATCGTGGAATCGCTGATGGCGATCGTCATCGTCGCCATCATCTTCATCAGCCTCACGACCGGGCTCCAGCTGGTCATCCGACACCAGGGCGATCAGCGCACGCGCCAGCAGGCGGGCACCATCGCGCTCGAGGAGGTCGAGGCGGCGCGAACCATTCCGTGGGACGCACTCGAGCTCACATCGGCGCCGCCGGCGGGCACTCCGCACACCGATGGCACGGTGGTCTTCGGTGCGGACTTCGACCTGGCAACGGACGAGACACTGGTCGTGGGCCCCGGCATCGATGCCGTCCCCGGATTGGTGGAGCCGGTGTCGGTCGGCGCCGTCGTCCTCGACAACCAGCCCTTCGACGTGTACCGCTACGTCACCGATTCGGGCACCGACGTTCGTCGCGTGATCGTCGAGGTGCAATGGGAGTCACGGGGTCTGGAACGCAGCTTCTGGACCTCCACGCAGATCGCAGAGGTGGGTACCCCATGACCCGGTTCGGCGGCGATCGCGGGATGAGCCTCGTCGAGTTGATGGTGGGGTCCCTGGTGGCCCTGATCGTCGTCGGCATCGTGATCGCCTACGTCATCGGGGCGGCGCGGATCGACCGTGCTCAGGAAGCCGATCTCGACGCCATGGATGAGATGCAGTTCGCCCGAGCGCAGCTGGTCAAGGAGCTGCGATTCGCCCGGTCCGTAGCGTCGCCTGCGACCAATCAGATCACGGCATGGGTGGACAACGACGGCAGCGGCGGCAGTGGTCCCGACGCCCCCGGCGAGGACGTGACGTGGGCCATCGTCGGCGACGAGCTCGTCCGGTACGAGGACGGCGACACCTCGATCTCCCGGACGTGGGCCGGAGATCTCGCCCCGTCGAGCACCCTCACGCTGGCGGGAACCAGCGTGTCGATCGTGCTGGTCTCCGATGTGGACCGTGGCTTCACGACTGCCGAGCGCACGCTCCGGGGAAGCGTCACGGTGAGGAACGCATCATGAGCCGTCGCCACTTCTGTCGCAACGACGCCGGCGTGGCCCTCGCATCGACGGTGTTCATCGGGTCGATCGCACTCATCCTGCTCGCGGTGGTCATCACTCGCGGGATCGCGTCGACAGAGGTGGCGGGCAACCAGATCGACTGGGAGGTCGCACTGAACATCGCCGAGGGAGAGCTCGACGCCTACGTTGCCGACCTCTTCACGCAGCCAGATCCGGACGCCGTCGACACCGGCCACCTGACGGCCGACCTCACGACTCGGGACGCCGTAATCGCCGCCGCCGAGACCCGTGCTGCGGCGGATCCGGGAGCGGTCATCGATGCGCCGGGCGGCGAGGTCGTGATCCTGAAGCCATCCGACAGCGCGTTGGTGTTCTCCGTCGGCTTCGTGCCCGACATGGCGACGGCAGGCCGGAAGGCGCGTGTCATCTCACTCGACTATGTCGAAAACGTGACGACGATCACGGACACGACGATCGAGTACGCATTGTTCAGCGGTGGTGACGTCTCCATCAGCGGATCGGCGTCGATCGAGTCGAGCGGCAGCGAACCGGCCGACGTCCACGCCAACGGCACGTTGAACTCGGGAGCCGCCTCACGCATCCCCGACGGGTGCGGCTCGGAATCGGAGGATTCGGGCTACACGGAAGCGGGATGCCCACCCTCTCCGGTTCCCGAGCAACCGACGACGCAGGTCGAGGCCATCGCCTATCACGAGTTGTCGTGGTTCGATCTGTGCAGTGATGGCGCCCACTACGGGCCCAACCATCCCACCAATCCGGGGGGCACGGCGGGGTCGCCGTGTTCCGGCCCGCTCACCGCCACACCCTCGGGCTGGGCAGGCGGTGGCAGCAGCTGGACGATCGGCGGGACGATCACGGGGGTCTTCTTCGTCTCCGGCGGTGACATCTTCGGCAAGACCGGGACAGGGTCGGTGACGACGCTCGTCGCCCACCGCACCTACGGACCGAGCGAGACACCTGGTACCTGCGGCGAGGGCACCGGCGGCTCCATCGATCTGAGCACCCATTCGCATTTCGAAGGTCACCCCGACACGGGGTCACCCCCGATCGCTGCCGTCGCGGATGGCGACATCGAGATGGCGAACTCCGATGTCGTGGGTCTCGTCGCAGCCGGCGAGACATTCGACGGAGTCGGCCCCGGCACGCTCACGATCGAAGGCGGGATCGTGGTCACGGACCGCTGTGACGAGGGACTGGTTCTCAACGGGAACATCACCGTGAGCTACACGGGACCGTTCTCCACGCTCTTCGAGTCGACGATCACGACGAGCGGCGACGCCTACGACATCGGGCTGCGCAACGAGCTCTGAGCCCACTGGTACGGTGGGCGGGTGACCTCGCCTCTCGTCTTCAGAGTCCCGTTGTGGCTGGCGATGACCAACGCCTACGTGGTCGCCCCAGACGCACCAGGACCGGCGATCATCATCGACGCCCCACCCGATCCCGAGCCGTTGTTCGACGTGCTGCGGCACCATGAACTCGCTCCCGTGGCGCTGCTGGTGACGCACGGCCACATCGACCACGTGGGCGGTGCCGGGACCATCGATGCCGAACTGGCCGTGAAGACGTACCTCCATCCCGATGACGACTGGCTGGCGAGTGATCCGGCGGCGCAGCTCGCGGCACTCTTCGGATACAGCGAGGAAGTGCCCGGCATCTCGCCTCCGGCAGCCACCCTCCCCCTGGAGCACGATCAGCGGCTCCGGCTCGCCGGGCTCGAGTTGACCGTGATCCACACGCCCGGTCACACCCCGGGCCACTGCTGTTTCCACTTGGCCGGGGAGGGCGTGCTCTTCTCGGGCGATCAGCTGTTCGCCGGCTCGATCGGCAGGACGGATCTCCCCGGTGGATCGTGGGTCGATCTGATGGACTCGATGCGGACCCGCATCCTCACCCTGGACGACGCAACCGACGTGCTTCCGGGTCATGGGCCCACGACTACCCTTGCCCGCGAGCGAGACACCAATCCGTTCCTCCAGGACCTCTGAGCCGTCTTCGAACGGCCGCCACATCGACGAAGGAAGCCTCATGGAAACCACGCCGTACCGAGATACCCGCGCCGGAGATCTCCGGACTGCGGACGTCGGTCGTGACGTGCTCCTCGCAGGTTGGGTCCACTCCCGGCGCGATCACGGCGGTGTGGTGTTCGTCGATCTCCGCGACGCATCCGGCATCGTGCAGGTGGTGTTCAACCCCGAGGAAGGGAGCACCATGGCAGGAACGGTCGGGGGACTACGTGGTGAATACTGCATTCGTGTTCGTGGCGAAGTGCGTGCTCGAGCCGAGGGCACGGTGAATCCCGAGCTCGCCACCGGTGAGGTCGAGGTCGCGGCAGCCGAGCTCGAGGTGCTGTCGGCGGCGCAGGCCCTGCCGTTCCAGCTCGACGAGCGAACACCGGTCGACGAGGTCAAGCGTCTTCAGTACCGCTATCTCGACCTGCGCACCCCGCGCATGACGGGCAATCTCGTCGCCCGCTCCAAGGCGGTGACGGCCATGCGCAACGTGATGGACGATGGCGGCTTTCTCGAGGTGGAGACGCCGACCCTGATCGCCTCGACTCCCGAGGGAGCACGCGATGTGCTCGTGCCATCCCGCCTGCGACCGGGACAGTTCTACGCTCTGCCCCAATCGCCCCAGCTGTTCAAGCAGCTGCTGATGGTGGCCGGGGTCGAGCGCTACTACCAGTTTGCCCGCTGCTACCGGGACGAGGACTTCCGGGCGGACCGTCAGATCGAGTTCACGCAGCTGGATCTCGAAGGCGCGTTCTGGGCGGAGGAGGAGGTCTGGGCCGTGCTCGAAGAGCTGGCCGTCGCCGCCACCGTCGCCGTCAGAGGGTCTGCGCCTCCCCGGCCCTTCCCACGGATGACCTACGCAGAGGCCATGGATCGCTTCGGCACCGACAAGCCGGACCTCCGTTTCGACATGGAGATCACCGACCTGTCCGACGTGTTCGGCACCACGGAGTTCAAGGCATTCGCCGGCGTTCTCGAAGGCGGAGGTACCGTTCGTGGCATCGACGCAGGTGGCCTCGGCCTCTCCCGTTCCGGTCTCGACGGCTTCGTCGCCCGGGCACAGGAGTTGGGGGCCAAGGGCCTCGTCTGGATGGTCGTCGAGGACGACGGCAGCGTGCGCTCTCCGGTCGCCAAGTTCCTGTCAGACGACGAGCTCGCTGCGATCGTGGATCGATTCGGTGCGCAGCCCGGCGACACGTTGCTCATCGTCGCCGACTCGCCACGGGTCGTGCTCCCGGTGCTCGGTCAGCTCCGGGTCGAGATCGGGTCGCCGCCCGACCACGACGAGCTGGCGTTCGCCATCATCACCGAGTTCCCGGTGTTCCACGTGGACGATGACGGGGGATTGGCGCCATCGCACCATCCGTTCACCGCACCCCGATCGGTCGACGAGATGCGTGAATCGCCCGAGACCGCGGTGTCTCGTGCGTATGACGTCGTCCTGAACGGGAGCGAGCTGGGCTCGGGCAGCGTCAGGATCCACGATCCCGTCGTCCAGGCGCAGGTCTTCGAGATCCTCGGGGTCTCCGACGAGGAGGCCGAGAGCCGCTTTGGGTGGTTCCTCGAGGCGTTGCGGTTCGGAACGCCCCCGCACGCCGGCTTTGCGTTCGGGATCGATCGGCTCGTGTCGATTCTCCGCAACGAGCCGAACATCCGCGAGGTGATGCCCTTCCCGAAGACGCAGACCGGCGCGGACCCGCTGACGAAGTCGCCCAGTCGTGTCACCACCGACCAGCTGCGCGAGCTCGGCATCGAGATCCGTCCCGAGGTGCGTGCCGCCTGGGCCGAGAACGAGCCGTCGTGAGTCGGAGGTCGGCCGCGGGATGATGGAACCCCCCGACCTCTTCACCGAGCAACGCGTCGAACTCCGACGCAAGGCGGCACCGCTGGCCGCACGCATGCGGCCTGCGTCGCTCGACGAGGTCGTCGGTCAGCCGGGTCTGCTGTCGGCCGGGGCGGCCTTCCGGTCGCTCGTGGAGTCCGGTCGGCCGATGTCGATGATCCTGTGGGGACCACCCGGGTCGGGGAAGACGACGCTGGCGCGTCTGGTGGCGTCTGCATCGAACGCACGGTTTGCCCAGCTGTCCGCAACGTCTGCGGGGGTCAAGGACGTCCGTGAGGTGCTGGCGGATGCCCAGCGCCGCATCGACGAGGATCGGGGCCGCACCATCCTGTTCCTCGACGAGATCCACCGGTTCACCAAGTCCCAGCAGGATGCCCTGCTACCCGGTGTGGAGAACGGAACGGTGATTCTCGTCGGCGCCACGACCGAGAACCCGTTCTTCGAGGTGAACTCGCCGCTCATCTCGCGGGCGACAATCTTCCGCACCGAGGCGCTCGACGCCGCCGCCGTCGCCACCGTCGTGCGCCGTGCTCATGCCGATCCGGTACGGGGTCTCGGTGGAACGCCTGCGCTGACGGACGAGGCCGTCGGGGCCCTGGCCGAACCGGTGGGTGGAGATGCCAGGCTCGCGCTCAACACCCTCGAGGCAGCGGCGGCGATCGCCGACGGCGGGGGACGCGCGACCGTGGACGTCGACGTGATCGAGGAGGCACTGCAACGCCGTGTCATCCGCTACGACAAGGCGGGGGATCGCCACTACGACGTGATCTCCGCGTTCATCAAGTCGATGCGCGGCTCCGATCCGGATGCGGCGGTGTATTGGCTCCACGTGATGCTCGAGGCCGGCGAGGATCCGGAGTTCATCGCACGTCGCATGGTGATCTTCGCTTCCGAAGATGTCGGCCTCGCCGACGGATCTGCCCTGCAGACCGCCGTTGCGGCGTTCCAGGCCCTGCAGTTCGTCGGCTTGCCCGAGGCGGCGTTCCATCTCACGCATGCCGCCCTGGCCCTGGCCACCGCTCCCAAGTCGTCGACCGTCAAACGAACGATGCTGGCGGCGCGAGCGCTGGTGGCGGATGGACCGGCCACGCACGTTCCACCCCATCTGCGATCTGCGGCGACGGAGGGGGAGCGGGCAATGGGCCACGGCGTCGGCTATAGGTCACCTCATGACGATGCCGAGGGTGTGATCGCTCAGCAATACCTCCCTGACGGTCTCGAGGACGTGGTGCTCTTCGAGCCCGGTCGCCATGGAGACGAGGCGTCGGTGGCGGAGCGGCAGCTCGGCGCCGATGACATCCTGGGGAAGCCGGGGCGCGGCGGCCGGGATTCGGGCGAGGGCCGGATCGGGGTTCCGGGCCGGCGGTAAGCTCGCGGGCATGTTCGTGAGAATCCGGTGGTTCCTCCTCGGCGCGGTGTCGGCGTTCGGTCTGTTGTCGTATCTGGCCACGCAACTGAAGCGTGCCAGGGAGCAACTCACGCCCGGCAACATCGTCAGGAAGGGCGGGCGCTCGGTGGCGGGAGTCCTCGACACCACTGCCGACCGCATCGACCCCCGTCATCAGGTCGGTTGACGATGTCGTCGGACCGCATCAGACCGAGGACGCTCAAGGGCTTCCGTGACTTCCTTCCGGACCTCGCGGCGGCTCGCGAATGGATCATCGACACCGCCAAGACCGTGTACCGGTCGTACGGATTTCTCCCCATCGACACGCCGGTGCTCGAGTACACCGAGATCCTGCTGGGCAAGGGCGGAGACGAATCCGACAGGCAGATGTACCGCTTCGAGGATCACGGCGGCCGCGATGTCGCCATGCGGTTCGACCTCACCGTGCCGCTGGCGCGGTTCGTCGCCCAGCACGCAGGCACGCTCGGCATGCCCTTCAAGCGCTACCACGTCGGCCCGGTGTGGAGGGGCGAGAACACGCAGCGAGGCCGGTACCGCGAGTTCATGCAGTTCGACTTCGACACCATCGGCACGACGTCGGTCGTCTCGGATGTCGAGACGGTGCTCGTCGTGGTGGAACTCGCCCGGGCTCTGGGTCTCGAGGATGCAACGGTGCGGTTCAATCACCGCGGGGTCCTCTCCGGGCTGCTGGAGCGCCTGGACCTGGCCGACCACACGACGAGCGTGTTGCGGGGCCTGGACAAGCTCTCCAAGATCGGGACCGAGAGAGTTTCCGAAGAGATCGCCGGGACGACGGGTGCGACCCCGGCCCAGATCGACGAGATCCTCGCCCTCGGGCAGACGACCGGGAGCCCAGATGAGGTGCTCGATCGGGTCGGCGCGATGGTGGCGGGCACAGAATCCGGAGTCGCAGGCGTGCAGCGGCTCGCCGACGTGGTGAGCGGGCTCGAGGCGGCGGGAGCGGATGCGGGCGAGTACGCGCTCGACGTCTCCATCGCCCGGGGTCTGGACTACTACACGGGTCTGGTCTACGAGACCTTTCTCGACGAGACGCCGGGTATCGGCAGCATCAGCTCGGGGGGTCGCTACGACGACCTCGCCGGCATCTACACGACCCAGGAGCTGCCGGGCATCGGCGGCAGCCTCGGGGTCGATCGGTTGCTGGCTGCATTCGAGGAGCTCGGCCGGATCGGCGAGTCCTCGGCCAGCGCCACCGTCCTCCTGACGCTCTTCGCCGAGGATCGACGCGATGACCACCTCGCCGTGGCCGGTGAGCTGCGTCGCTCCGGGGTCGCCGTAGAGGTCTATCCCGACGCACGCAAGCTCGGTGTCCAGCTTCGCTACGCCGACCGCCGCGGGCACCGTTTCGCCGTGATCATCGGCGACACCGAGTGGGAGGCGGGCACGGCGCAGCTCAAGGAGCTCGCTTCGGGGGAGAGCCACGAGGTGCCGCGCGGAGACCTCGCAGCGACGATCAGCCGCCTGGGAGGTGGGGGCGGGCCCGCCGACCGAGAGGGCTAACCTCACCGATTCGATGCAGAGCAACACGATCCGCACCACATTTCTCGACTTCTTCGCCGCGCGCGATCACGTCGTGGTGCCCAGCGCGTCGCTGATCCCGATCGACCCGACGCTGCTCCTGACGGGAGCGGGCATGGTGCCCTTCAAGCCGTACATGCTCGGCGAGGAGCCTGCCCCCTTCGACCGCGCCGTGTCGATCCAGAAGTGCGGCCGGACCACCGACATCGACATCGTCGGGACCACGGCCCGTCACCTCACCTTCTTCGAGATGCTCGGCAACTTCAGCTTCGGCGACTATTTCAAGGAGAAGGCGATCCCATATGCCTATGAGCTCGTAACCGAGGGCTTCGGGCTGGATCCCGGGCGGCTCTGGTACACGGTCCACGTCTCGGACGACGAGGCTGCCGAGATCTGGATCGACGGGGTCGGAGTGAGCCCCGATCGCGTCCAGCGCCTCGATCACGACAACTTCTGGCACATGGGGGTGCCGGGACCGTGTGGGCCGTCGTCGGAGATCTTCTACGACAAGGGAGCCGAGTTCGGTGAAGACGGAGGCCCTGCGGTCGACGACGAGCGGTTCATGGAGTTCTGGAACCTCGTCTTCATGCAGAACATCCAGGACGAGCCGTATCACGTGGTCGGTGATCTTCCCGCCAAGAACATCGACACCGGCGCCGGGCTCGAGCGTTGCTCGGTCGTGCTCCAGGGCGTCGAGTCGGTCTTCGACACGGACCTGATCCGGCCCGTCATCGCCGCTGCAGAGAAGGCGTGCGGGCTCACCTACCGGGAGCACGACACCACCGACGTGTCGCTGCGCATCATGGGCGACCACGCCAGAGCGGTCACGGCCCTCATCTCGGACGGCGTCGTGCCCTCGAACGAAGGTCGGGGCTATGTCCTCCGGAGACTGCTGCGGCGCTCGGTGCGACACGCCTTCATCCACGGCAACGAGTCCATCATGTCGGTGCTCATCGATGCGACGATCGAGACGCTGGGTCCGGCCCACCAGGCGATGGTCGACAATCGTGACTACATACTGGAGACGGCCGAGCGCGAGGAGCAGCTGTTCAGGCGGACACTGCGGGCGGGGAGTGTGTTGCTCGACGAAGCACTCGAGGATCTGCCTTCCGGTGAGATCCTGCCAGGCACGACGGCCTTCAAACTCCACGACACCTACGGCTTTCCCATCGATGTGACGGCGGAGATCCTCGAGGAGCGCGGCTACGGGCTCGATCGCGAGGGGTTCGACGTCGAGATGAACGCCCAGCGGCGTCGCGCCCGGCAGGCGTTTCGGGGTGGCGACGAGCAGGTGCGGCAGGAGCTGTACGTGACGTTGCTGTCGGGTGTCGAGGCAACCGACTTCATCGGGTACGACGACGAGGTCGGGACGAGCGCGGTGCTCGCCATCATTCGCGAGGGCGAGGCCGTGACCACTGCCGAGGCCGGTCAGGACGTCGAGATCTTCCTCGACCGAACCCCGTTCTACGGTGAGTCGGGTGGCCAGGTCGGGGACACCGGGACGATCACCTCGGAGTCCGGCGTCGTGGCCGTCTCCGACACGAAGCTCCCCCTCACGGGGATCCACGGACATCGGGGAACGGTGCGCAGCGGCAGCATTCACGTGGGTCAGGAGGTGCGAGCCGAGATCGATCGCAGTCGCCGCGAGCGGCTCCGCAAGAACCACACGGGCACCCACATCCTGCACTGGGCGTTGCGTGAGATCGTCGGCGACCACGCCCACCAGGCGGGCTCCCTCGTCGCCCCGGACCGTCTTCGTTTCGACTTCTCCCACTACGAGGGTCTGGCCGGTGAGGAGCTGCTCGAGGTGGAGCGGACCGTCAACGAGCGCATCATCGAGAATGCGCAGGTCACGACTGTCGAGACGACCAAGGCCGAGGCCGAGGCGATGGGAGCCCTGGCCTTCTTCGGCGACAAGTACGGGGAACGGGTGAGGGTCGTCAAGACCGGCTCGTACTCGACCGAGTTCTGCGGCGGCACTCATGTCCACACCACCGGTCAGGTGGGCCCGCTCGTGCTCGTCTCGGAGGGCTCGGTGGCCGCCAACACCCGGCGTGTCGAGGCGCTGGCGGGCAACGCGGCCTATTCCCACATCGTCGATCTGCGCCGGCGAATGAGCACGGCAGAGGAGATGCTGCGGGCCCAGCCGGGACAGCTGCTCACGGCGGTGGAGAGCCTCACCGGGCGTCTCAAGGACCAGGAGGAGCGCATCGCCCGGTTCGAGGAGGAGACCCGGTCCCAGACGGCGGGACAGCTCCGCGATGCGGTGGAGAAGGTCGGAGACCACTCGCTCGTGGCTGCGGTGGTGCCCGGCATCGCCGCCGCCGATCTCAGGACCCTGGCGTTCCAGACGCGCGACACGACCGCGGCCGATGTCGGCATCCTCGCCAGCGCAGCCGACGGCAAAGGTGCCCTCATCGTCTGGGCCTCGGACGACATGGTCGAGAGCGGAGTCTCGGCGGGTGAGATCGCGGGCATCGGCGCCAGAGCGCTCGGTGGTGGCGGGAGCCGGGACCCGCGGCTCTCACAGGCGGGCGGCCCGAATGGCGACCAGATCGAACAGGCCCTCGCCGATGCGAGAGCGGCCGCGCGGGAGGCGCTGTCCGGCCTATGAGCACCGGTCGGGTGCTCGGTCTCGATCCAGGGTCGCGGCGAATAGGTGTCGCGTTGTCCGACCCCACCGGTATCATCGCCCAACCGCACGATGTGATCGACCGCAAGGTCACCGATCCCGTGCAAGCGATACGGGATCTCGTCGGCGAGTACGAGGTCGTCACCGTGGTCATCGGCCTCCCGGTGTCACTCTCGGGTGAAGAAGGACCGGCGGCCCGGGCGGCCAGAGAGTTCGGAGCAACCATTACAGCGGCACTCGACATCGAGGTTCGATACCACGACGAGCGATTCACGTCGGTCACGGCCGAGGAGGCGCTGATCGCGGGTGGAATGCGTCGCGAGCGTCGTCGCGAGGTGCGTGACAAGGTCGCCGCCGCCGTCATGCTCCAGTCCTACCTCGACGCAGAGGCGCAACGACGGTGAAGTTGCTCGAACGCACCGGGCCGGGACTCGATCGTGACGAGCAAGGCCGCCCGCTCGGACCCCGCGACTGGATCCGCCGTCCCTTGCTGCGGGTGGCCCTGATCGGGCTCACGATCGTGGCGGCGCTCATCGCGTTCGACGTGGCTCGCTCCTGGGGCGAGCGCGTCGCCGAAGAGCGAGCGGCGCTGGTGACGACGACGCTGCTCTCCGGTCTCCAGGTCGACATCGAGATCCCTGCCGGGTCCACGGCCGGCCAGATCGCCGACATTCTGAAGAACGCCGGCGTCATCTCGTCTGCGTCGGAGTTCGAGAACGCCGTCATCGCCCGGGGCGACTCGTCGCGACTCAAGGCGGGCACCTACACACTCGTCACCGGATCGAGCATCGGATCGGTGATCGACGCCCTGGTCGAGGGCCCCGTCCCCGATGAGGTCTTCACGCTCCGCGTGATCGAGGGTCTCCGCATCGAGGAGATGCTCGCCTCGATCGCCGAGCAGACCGACTACACCGAGCAGGAGCTGCGCGAGACGTTGCTGTCGGGCGCCATCATCTCGGGTCTCCTGCCCGAAGAGATCCCCGAGGGGGCGGATCCGCTCATTGCGTGGGAGGGCCTCCTCGCCCCCGACACATATGACTTCGTCGTCGACGCCGCTCCCTCCGACATCCTGCAGCGGATGGCGGACACGCTCGAGACGCGAGTCGACCGCCAGAACTGGAGTGCGCTCGCGGACCTGGGTTTGACACCCTACGACGGGCTCATCATCGCATCGCTCATCGAGCGTGAGGCCAAGCTCGACATCGATCGGGATCTGATCGCAAGCGTGATCTACAACCGGCTGGACGACGGCATGCTGCTGCAGATCGATGCGACCGTCGTCTACGCGCTCGGCACGAATCCGGGCAGGGTGCTGGAGTCGGATCTCGAGGTCGACTCGCCCTGGAACACCTACAAGGTGGCAGGCCTGCCGCCCACACCGATCTCCGGTGTCCGCCTCGCTTCGCTCGTGGCGGCCGCCCAGCCCGCCGACACCGGCTTCTTCTTCTACGTCCTGGCGACCGAGGAAGGCGGTCACGCGTTCGCAGAGACGTTTGCAGAGCACCAGGCGAACGTGGCCGAGGCGAGGGCCAACGGAATCATCCCGTGAGGTTGGCGGTTCTCGGCTCGCCGGTGACTCACTCGCTGTCGCCGGTGATCCACTCCGCTGCTCTCGAGGCGTGTGGCATCGACGGCGTGTACGAGGCGATCGACTGCGATGCGGTTGCCTTTGCCGGAATCATCGCCTCGATGCGGCATGGCAACCTCGATGGCTGCAACGTGACGATGCCCCACAAGCGACTCGCCTACGAGCTGGTCGACAGCCGCTCGCGGCCCGCGGATCGCGCCGGAGCGGTCAACACCGTCGTCCACCTCGGCAATCGGCTCGTCGGACACAACACGGACATCGTCGGGATCGTCCAGGCGAGCCGCTGGGCAGGGCTCCCGGAAGACCGGCCGGTGCTGGTGCTCGGTGCAGGCGGAGCGGCTGCTGCGGCATTGCTCGCACACGAGGGCCGGGAGATCTTCGTGTCCGCTCGACGCGAGGCAGCGGCCCGGGAGCTCGTCGAACGTGTCGGAGTCGATGCTCGTGTCGTGGCATTCGGTGAGCCGGTCCCCGGAGCCGTGGTCGTCAATGCGACGCCCATCGGTATGTACGCCGAGCACCTTCCCGCCCCTGTGATCGATGAGGCCTCGGCTCTGTTCGAGATGCCGTATGCCTCCGGCACGACTCCGGCGACCACGGTCATGCACGAGTCGGATCGACCGGTCGCGACCGGTGAGGACATGTTGCTGGCTCAGGCGCTCGAGTCGTTCCGGCTCTGGACCGGTTGCTCGGCGCCTCGCGACGTCGTGCGCCAGGCGCTGCGAGCAGCTCGCGAGGCCTGACACGGGCGTCGCGACGACCGCCCTCACCAGCGCCGCAAACCTCAAGTGGGCCATGGCCTCGACCGATTGACTAGTCAGTGAAGGCACCGTCCCGCGGAGGAATCGGTGAGCAACGACGCGCGTTTGCGCACGGCACTACTCGAGGCCGGCCACATCACTGAGGAGGAACTCGCCCTCGCCGTCGATGACGAAGAGTCATCCGGCAAGGAGCTGAGTCGCGTCGTGGTGGAAAAGGGCCTGGTCGAACAGGCGACCGTCGTTGCCCTCATCGCCGAGGAGGCGGGCGTCCCTGCCATCGATCTCGAGGTCGAGACGATCGATCCCGCAGCCGTCGGCCTCGTCCCCGAGCAGCTGCTCCGCCGCTACACGGTGCTGCCGGTCTCCGCGACCACCGGGGTCCTGGTCGTGGCCATGGCGGACCCGACGAACGTCCTGGCCATCGACGACCTGAGAGCCGTGACGGGTCTTCCCATCGAGCCGAGGGTCGCTGCAGCCGCCGACATCGAAGCGGCGCTGCGCCGCCAGTCGCGGTTCGAGGACTCCGTGAGCGATCTCGCCGAGATGGCGGCAGACGAGGCCGGGGACGATGACATGTCCGCCCTGGAGTCTGCCGCTGAAGAGGCTCCTGTCATCAAGCTGATGAACACGATCATCAGCAGGGCCGTCAGCGATCGGGCATCCGACATCCACATCGAACCCGGGGAGAGGAACCTGCGGGTTCGGTTCCGCATCGACGGGGTGCTCCAGGACGTCATGACGAGCCCTCGCTCGATCTCGAACGCCGTCGTGAGCCGGGTGAAGATCATGGCCGAGCTCGACATTGCAGAGCGTCGCATGCCGCAGGACGGTCGGATGAGCCTCAAGGTCTCGAACAGCCCCGTCGACGTGCGGGTGGCCACGCTGCCGTCGCTGCACGGCGAAAAGGTCGTGCTGCGAATCCTCGACAAGTCGCAGGGCATCGCGCCGCTTCCCGATCTCGGGTTCCTGGACTACAACCTCGACCGCTATCGGGCCGCCTACACCAGGCCCTACGGCTCGATCCTGGTCACCGGGCCCACCGGGTCGGGGAAGACGACGACGCTCTACTCCACCCTCTCGGAGCTCAACAAGCCGGAGGTCAACATCATCACCGTCGAGGACCCGATCGAGTACCGGCTGGCAGGTCTCACGCAGGTGCAGACGAACCGGAAGGTGGGTCTGACGTTCGCAACCGCCCTCAAATCGATCCTCCGTTCCGATCCCGACATCGTGCTCATCGGCGAGATCCGCGACGCCGAGACGGCGAAGATCGCAACAGAGGCCGCGCTGACCGGCCACCTCGTGTTGTCGACGTTGCACACGAACGACGCACCCTCCTCCCTGGGTCGGCTTACCGACATGGGTGTCGAGCCGTTTCTCGTGGCGTCTGCCATCCATGCCGTCGTCGCGCAGCGGCTCGCTCGGATGCTGTGCGACCGATGCAAGCAGGTCACGGAGCCGGAGCGGTCGAAGCTCGACGAGCTGGGCTGGGACGAAGTCATCCCCGAGGGCGCCGTCGACTTCTACGGACCGGTGGGGTGCACCGCTTGCGCCAAGACGGGGTACCGGGGCCGCATCAATCTGAACGAGGTCATGATCGTCGACGACGAGATCCGGAGGCTCATCGTGGAACGGGCGTCGGCGACCCAGGTCAAGAAAGCAGCTATGGAGAACGGGATGCAGACACTGTTGCAGGATGGCCTGGCCAAGGTCGCCATGGGATTGACGTCGCTCGAAGAAGTGCTGCGGGTGGTCGCGTGATGGATGTGGCGACGCTGCGGTCGGCGAATCGGCGCATCGCGCAGTTGCTGCGCGAGCACGCACTCGTGCCGGAGGCACGATTGGGAGAGTTGCTGCAACAGGCAGACGAAGGGGGTCTCGATCTCATGAGCGTGCTCGCCGAGCAAGGTGTCGCCCCTGAACCCGGGGCGCTCGCGACGATCGCATCGGGCATCGGTCTCGAGTTCTGGGAGGGGTCCGCAGCCGACGTCGACGCCGCTGCGGTCAACCGGTTGCCGGCAGAGATCGCCCGCCGGCACCTGGCCGTGCCGGTTCGGATCGATGGGGACTGCGTCGTGATCGCAGTGGCGGACCCATTCGACGGAGACGTCGAGGAAGCCCTCGCGTCAGCTACGGGTGCTCCCGTCACCCTGGCGCTCATCCGGCCCGATCGGATCTCCCAGCTCCTGGATCGGCTGTATCCCGCTCCTCTGCAGATCCAAGCCCACGGCTCGTCCGGTCTGCGCATCGATGCGATGCTCGCCGATCTCGTCGCCATGGGCGGATCCGACCTGCACCTCACCGTGTCCTCTCCGCCCCGAGTGCGTGTCGACGGCAGTCTCGCGACCCTTCCCGGGTACGACCGACTCGGCCCGGAGGAGCTCAGAGACATCATCCTGCCGATGCTCAACGAGAAGAGCGTCGGATCCCTCGAGGAGGATTGGGAACTCGATCTGTCCCATCCCGTGGCCGGTCTGGGCCGCTTCAGGACCAGCGTGTTCTTCCAGCGCGGTGTGCTCGGTGCGGTGCTCAGAGCCGTTCCCTCCGAGATCAAGGGTCTCGACGAACTCGGTCTGCCCGCCTCCGTCGAAGGGTTCGCAGACCTCGCCCGGGGATTGGTGCTGGTGACGGGCCCCACCGGCTCCGGCAAGACAACGGCCCTGGCCTCGCTCGTCGACGTCATCAATTCGAACCGGTCGTCACACATCATGACGATCGAAGACCCGATCGAGTTCGTTCACCGGCACAAGCGATCGCTCGTGAACCAGCGAGAGGTCGGAGCCGACACCAGGGCGTTTGCCACCGCACTGCGTCAGGTCCTCCGTCAGGACCCCGACGTGATCCTCGTCGGTGAGATGCGAGACCTCGAGACGATCTCGGCAACGGTCACGGCGGCAGAGACCGGTCACCTCGTGTTCGCCACGCTGCACACGGCGAACGCCCCGCAGTCGATCGACCGCATCATCGACGTGTTCCCTGCCCACCAGCAGCAGCAGATCCGCATGCAGCTCGCCTCCTCGATCCAGGGGATCATCTCGCAGCAGCTCGTACCGAGGGTCGATGGGGGGCTCGTGGTCGCAGCCGAGGTGATGGTCGCCACCGCCGCCATCCGGGCGATGATCCGGGACGCCAAGGTGCATCAGATCCACTCCGCGATGCAGGCCGGCGCCAGGTTCGGGATGCAGACGATGGATGCCGCACTGGTGTCGCTCGTCAAGACCGGGCAGATCGCGGCCGACGTGGGCATGGAACGCTGCCACGACCCGAGCGGGTACGAGGCCCTGATGAGGGGCACCGCATGACCACGATCTACAGGTACAAGGCCAGGAGTGCGGGGGGCGGGACCAAGTCGGGCAAGGTCGAGGCGAGCTCCGAAGACGCCGCAGTCGCTCAGCTGCGCGCTCAGGGTCTGATCCCGATCTCCGTCGATGCGTCGTCGGCGGGGGCTCTGCAACGAGAGATCCGCATCCCAGGGTTCGGCGATCGGATCAAGCAGAAGGACGTGGCGCTGATGTCGCGCCAGTTCGCCACCATGGTCAATGCCGGTCTGTCGCTCATCCGGGCGCTCACCGTGCTCATCGACCAGATCGACTCGGCGGCCCTCGGCACGGTGTTGCGAGAGGTCCGTCGTGACGTCGAGGGTGGACAGTCGCTGTCGGACGCCATGGCCCGGCATCCCAAGGCCTTCAATCGCCTGTACGTGGCCATGATTCGCGCCGGTGAGGTCGGCGGTGTGCTCGACGAGACCTTGAACCGGGTTGCCGACATCCTCGAAGCCAACCTGTCGCTGCGGTCGAAGATCCGCAGCGCCATGGCGTACCCGGCCGTCGTCATGGTCCTCATCGTCCTCGTGACCACGGCGATGATCGTGTTCGTCGTTCCCGTCTTCGAGAATCTCTACGCAGACCTGGGGGAAGGGGCCGGCCTGCCCCTCCCGACCCAGGTGCTGGTCACGCTGTCCGCGATCCTGCGCTCGCTGTTGTTCGTGGTGGTGGGCCTGGCGGTGCTGGCTGCCTGGGGATTCCGGCGCTGGATCGCCACCGAGAACGGTCGCTTGACGTGGGACAAGCTCAGGATCGGGCTCCCGGTCTTCGGCGCCCTCGTGCACAAGACCGCATTGGCTCGCTTCTCCCGCACGATGGCGGTGTTGAGCAGAACCGGCGTGCCGATCCTGCAGGCCATCGACATCGTCGGTGAGACGGCAGGCAACCAGGTCGTCGCCTCCGCCCTCGCACGCATCCGGGTGGCCGTGAGAGAGGGAGAGGGCCTGGCCGGCCAGCTCGCACGACACGACGTGTTCCCGCCGATGGTGGTGCAGATGCTCGCAGTGGGTGAGGAGACCGGTGCGCTCGATTCGATGCT
>CAYFYC010000016.1:0-31964 GCA_964347305.1 uncultured Acidimicrobiaceae bacterium
AGGATTATGAGTCCCCTGCTCTGACCAACTGAGCTACGGGCCCGCTGCGAAAGCTCAGTCTAGAAACGACCACCCAATGGTCAGAGCAGCCCTGCTCTTCGAAGCAGACCCGAGACAGCGCTCCACCAACAACCTCACCCAGGCGTTCCGTTCGCTCGGCTCCACCTCGCCAACCGAGCTACGGGCCCGCTGCGCGACTTCAGTGTAGAAACGACTACCCATCGAAGAGAGCAGCCCTCGCCACGGCAGCCGGCTGCTCTACGACCCCGCCAGGATCGCCTCGAGCCGATCGCGCGGTAGTTCAGGCTCGGACGGATGCGGCGGGTGGGCGGCCGCCAGCTCCTCGATGCGGGCCACCATCGCTTCGTCGGCGGCGAGTTCGCTCGGAAGCCGAAAACAGCCGAGGTACTCCATCATCCAGCGGAACACGGATGGATCGTGCTGCATCGCCGCGAACGCCTCGGCGAAAAGCACACCATGGCCGGTCGGTGGCGGCGGCGGCTCGCCTGCGGCCGCCGCGATCAGTACGGCCACCATCCTCCGGTCGCCTGCGAGCGTCGCCGCATGCCAAGGCTCGACTTCCCGCATCGTCGCCTCATGCCATCCGAGTGATTGCGCCAGTGGATCCCCGTGGTGTTCATCGATCGCCTCGACAGAGCGCAGCGCATGGAGGAGCCCGAACGACAACCCCCTCCCCTGCGAGGGATTGGTGCACGCCCAGGAGTCGCCGACCGGCACGACACCCGTGGCGATGGGATCTCCATCGACCACGTAGTCACGCTGCCGATCGAGCACCCCGGACATCACCTCGACCGGCGTCAGGGGCTCGCCTCCAACCCACGGGGCAATGCTCGGGATCGATGCCAGCACCTTCCCGAACACAGCTTCGTCGCGGACGGCCCGCAGCGCCCTGTCCGAGGTGGCCGTGTAGATCGTCATCGCCCACGTGTCGTTGTCACCCGGGATGATGAGGATTCCGATGGAGCCGACGATGCGCAGGTCGGGCAGCGCAGGCTGCGGCATCTCTCCCCGATAGTGCCTGCCGTAGTAGGTGAATCGGCTGTCCTCCGACGTCACCGCCGGTGTGCCGCCACCGACGGCGGCGATCAGCTCCGGCACCCGCGACCTCCTGCCGCCGGCATCGATGATCATGTCGAAACGCTCCTCGACGCCGTCTGCGATCAGACCAACGACGTGGACGGCACCGTTGCTGGCCCCTTCGGCAGGCACGAGCGAGTCGACGGATACTCCCCTCCGTATCTGGACTCCCGAATGACGAGCAGCCACCGCTCCGAACGCGTACTCGTAGACGGGCCGCCTGGCGGCGACACTGGTGAAGCGCTCCAGATCGTCACGAGGCAGCACCTCGGGCGGCACGAAGTCGTAGATCGTGAACGGAGTCCCCCCGGCGCCGAACATCTCGTCGAGCACCTCCGGCAGATGCTCGCGCAAGATGGACGCACCTCTGGCGAGGAGGGTGTGGGCCATGCGGAACTGGGGCACCGAGTTGCGCTCCCACGACGACCACGCCTCCTGCGGCGAGGCCGGCACCGGGGCGGGGTCGCGCTCGAACACGACCGCATCCCATCCGCGTTCGGCAGCCAGCATCGCGGTCGCGAGACCCAGCGGTCCTCCGCCGATGACTCCCATGCGTGGCACGTGCGCCTCCTCTCGGCGGCGACCCTACCCGGAGGTCAGTCCAGCGACAGGACGATCGTCTGCGCTCCCGCCGACGAGCGCACGGCATCGACCTCCTGCAGCAGTTCCGGGGGCATCTCCCACGCCGGGCGGAACTCGAGTAGCTGCACATCATCGAAGCCGACCACCCCACGCCCCGGCGGCACCTGCAGATACAGGAATGCTGCATTGGCGGCGCGGTCGCCATCGGGTGCGAATGTCTCGGCGGGCAGCTTCACCTCGGCCTCGTGCCACTTGCCATCCGACGGAACGTCGACGGGAACCACGACTTCCCGGACGACGTCGTTCACTGGGTCGCGGACGGGATCGTGGTCGTCGAAGTGGTAGACCACCAGTCGCACCTCGGGGTCGACATCCGTCGTTCGCCGCATCTGGAGCCGCACCGTGTAGAAGGTCTGGTCGGCGATCGGGTGGCCCTCCGCGTCGAAGAACCCGACGTCACGGCGAGTCACCCGAGCGACCGGTCGGGCGAGCACGTCGCTGGTGTTGCCCGGGCGAGTCGACAGCTCGAGGGCGTGACCCGACCCGTGGGGAATGAGCCGGCCCGAGTCGCGCCACGTCCACGTCGATCCGCCGGCGACCACCCCGTCGGCGAAGTGGTCGTCGAAGCTCCCCCGGCGCAGGATGTCCCGGCCGACCCAGATGTCTTCGAGGTTCGTCGTCGGGCGAACCAGACGGGTGGTGTCGATCCGCGCACTCCCGACCGCCGGTACGTCGACGGTCAGTGCGCTGATCGACGTCGTCGGGTGTCCCAGATAGCCGGCGTTCCCCACCATGGTGAGCCGTACCGGAGAGCGTCCGGCCGTATCGCCGAGCACGTTGGCCACCGAGCCGTCGTCCTGGCGCAGCGCCGTGGCAGGGACGGCCGACCGGGCATCGATCGTGCGCAGGATCGAACTCGCCGTGGCGTCGGCGGCGGGCACGGGTCGGTAGTTCTCGAGCGAAACGGGGACCAGCTTCGCCTCGATCAGCCGGACCCCCTCATACACGAGACGCACCATCACGCTGTCGTACGTCGCCAGGAAATCCTGGTCGAAGACCAGGTTGCCGAGGCTGTAGGCGATGAGCTTCCCGCGGTGCCACTCGAAGCCCTGCAACACGTGTGGGTGGTGTCCGATGACGACGTCGGCGCCGGCGTCGATGCTGCGTCGTGCCACGTGTTGCAGCCATCCGGACCCGGTCTCGGAGAACTGGAAGCCGCCGTGGAGCTGCACGACGACAAGGTCCGCGCCGCGGTCCCTCAGCCCGGCGATGTCGGCCTCGATGGTGTCGGTCCGGAACCACGCCGCCCCGCCGTGCCCTCGCCGCGCCACCCAGTCCTGGAGCTCGGGGAAGACGTCTGACAGCGCCGCCCACAGCGCACGCTGCTGCCGCGCGCTCAGCTTCGGCGCAGTGTCCCGCCACGCCTGCCAGGCGTCGCCCGGCAGGAGCCGACCGCCGATGAGGACGTGACCGTCCGGGGTCGACCACGCAAACTCCTTGGCCTCCCACAGCCATGCGTCGGCCGTAGGGACCGCCGCGGGGCGCTGCTCGTCGCTCAGCGGGAGGTTGTCGTTGACGAAGTTGCCGTTGACGGTCGTATACGAGAGCACGCCGATCCTCTTCCGGTCGGCGTCCACGAGCACCGGCACCACCGCTTGCGCCGCATCGGCGCCCGCACCGGTGTGGGCCAGGCCCGCCGCCTCGACGTGGGCGACGGTGGACGCCACACCGAGCGCCTGCCAGTCGTTCACGTGATTGTTCCCGAGGGCGACCACGTCGACGCCCATCTCGTCGAGGGCACCGAGTGCCTCGGGCGGTGTCTGGAGCAGGAATCGTTTGTGCGGATAGGCGATGGCCTGCGGCAGATCACCCACCACGGTCTCGAGGTTCACCATCGACACATCGGCAGCGGCGAACAGCGGGGCCAGATCGCCGACGACGGCTCTGGCGTCGGCGTCGATCGAGCCGGACCGCAGCAAGGCCGTTCCGTCGCGTGTCGGCTCGAGGTAGCGCCGCCCCAGCATGACGTCGCCGCCGAAGTGCATTGCGATGCGACGGAGCCCCTCGTCGCCCTCTCGCCGGAAGAGACGCACGGCGAGGTGGGAGGCGTCTCGGGAGGCCACGACCGGCTCGGCGAGATGATCGTCGGCCGTCACCACGCCGGCGACCGGCTGGTTGGTGCTCAACACGATCCGGCCGTCACGGTCGGCGATGTGGCGGCCACTTCGTGTTTCGAACACCGCGCCGCCCAACGGATCACCCGAGTCGTCGACCACCTCGAGCGTCACCGTGAAGTCGTCCGGCGTCCAGCCCCCTTCCTCGGCACCCACTGGACTGCACGCGGCGATCAACAACAGCCACGGGAGGAATCTGAAACGGATTCGGGATCGCACTCCTGTGTGATCGGACTCGCGAGGCAGGCGCTCAAGCGAATCGGCCGGGCGGCTCCCGATAGTGACCGGGCGGCTCCCGATAGTGATAGGTGTAGAGGGTGGCGAAGCCGAGCGCCTCGTACATCGCGATCGCCGGTCGGTTCGCCTCCTCCACCTGGAGGAACGCCAGTGTCGCCCCCTGGCTGCGTGCCGCGACGAGCAGTGCCTGCACGACGGCGCTCCCCCACCCGCGTCGGCGGACGGCCGGCAACGTCACGACGTCGAACATGCCGACGAGAACACCGGCCAGCACTGCCCTGCCCGTCGCAACCGGAGCGGCCGATGCTGGTGCGAACCCGAAGAGCGATGCGGAATCGGGCTGTCCCAGCGCCAGTTCGGCGGCGGTGGCGGTGAGGCCCAGCTCCTGACGGATGCCGACGAACTCGACGGGCACGGCGTCCGAGCCGGTCACGACACGCGCGTCGCCGGGTCGGGCCTGCGTGAGGTCGGGCTTCGTCATGACGCGCGTCGGCGCGACGACGGACCACCCCTGCTCGTCGAGCATGCGGTCGACGATGGGGTCCGACACCGACAGCACCCGCACCCGGGGCGCTCGGCTGCGCGCCCGGTACCAACCGACGACGACGTCGACGGCATCCGACGAGACCGCGCCACGAACCGGAGTCGTCGCCGAGTTCGGTCGACTGTTCGGCAAGGCCGGATTGCTCCGCAGCCACCAGCCGTCGAGCTGCTGCTCGTCGGCGGTGAGCGCGGCCCGGGTCACCGCCTCGATCGCTTCGATCGTGTCGGCTGCGGCGTCGTCGCTCACACGCCGAGCGCCTCGAGCAACTCCGGCAGCCATCGAGTGGGACGACCGCCGGCGTCGGTCATCGCCGCCTCCATCAGCTGGGTGGCGATGACGTCGTCACCTCGGGTGATCTGCTGGTGCCACGACACCGTCGCCCGCTTCACCTCTGCGACCTCGGTGGTGACGGTCAACACGTCACCGGCGACGGCAGGCTTCGTGAACGACGTCGTGATCCGCACCACGACGATCTGACGGCCGAGCTTCTTCAGCCGGTCGAGCCCGTAGCCCACGCTCTCGAGCCACTCGATACGCGCCGTCTCGAAGTACTGGATGTACACCGAGTGATTGACGTGGTCGTAGGGGTCGAGCTCGTAGAACCTGGGCTTGATCTGCGTAGCGTGCGCCATGTCGGGAAGTTACCCGAAGCCGTTCTGTCGCCACGCCTCGTAGATCACGATGGCTGCTGCGTTGGCGAGGTTGAGGCTGCGACCACCCGGTGCGATGGGGATGTGCAGGCGGTCGGTGACGCCCGGATGGTGCATGACCGTGTCCGGAAGCCCGACGGACTCCTTGCCGAACACGAGGACGTCCCCGGGCCGGAAGCGCACGTCGGTGTAGAGCCGCTCGGCGTGCTGGGAGAACGCATACATCGTGACTCCGCCGAAGAGCGCCACGACCGCATCGAAGTCGGGATGGATCTGGACGTCGGCGAACTCCTTGTAGTCGAGCCCGGCCCGCCGCATCCGGGCGTCGTCGAGGGTGAACCCCAGGGGCTCGACCAGATGGAGCCGGCAACCGGTGTTGACGGTCAGCCGCATCAGGTTTCCCGTGTTGGGCGGGATCTCGGGCTCGTGGAGGACGACGTCGAACATCGCCTCAGGCTAGGGAGATGAGTTCAGTCGGACGGGCTGGCCAGCTTCGACCAGGCATCGCCCGGCTCCGACTTGCCCGGGAGGGTCCCGAGCGCCTCGCGCCAGATGTCGACCTCGTCGAGGTCGAGACCACCGGGACGCCCGTACACGACGTGGACCGCACCGGCACCTTCGACGGTCCCGACCGTCTGGCCGGGTACACCGATGGCGAGGCTGGCGACGCCGGCGGCTGCGTAATCACCGCTCGAGACGAAGGATCCGAATTCGGCGTCGGTGGACGCCGACCAGAAGACGGCGAGGTTGTTCTGGTGGAGCACGTCGGCAGTCCACGTGTCGATGCCGGTTGCGGAGCCATTCACCGTGACGACGACGCCTGCGCCGGTGTTCACTCCGACCGCGGAGCCGGGAACGCCGATCGCCAGGTCGTCATAGCCGTCGGCATCGAAGTCGTCCGCCGTCAGTGAGGCTCCGAACCGCTCACCCGACGCCGCCACCCCGGTGATGCCGTCGGACTCACGGGAGATCTCCACGGACGTGGAGACGGTCACGAGGTAGTAGCCGCCGTTGCCGAGGAAGATCCGCACCGTGCCCGCGTCGGTACCGCCTGCCGTGTCGCCGGGCGCCGCCACCGCCAGGTCGGGCAGACCATCGCCGTTGAGATCGCCCGTCGTGACCGCTGCGCCGAATGCGCTGGTCGGGTTGTCCACCCAGCCCTTGGAAGGTGCCCACAGCCTGCGTCCCCGCCACTTGTCGAAGACGTTGTTTCCGCCGGGTACGATCATGACCTCTCCGGATCCGGGGTGGCCACCGTTGGTTTCTCCCGGGATGCCGACGACGAGATCGTCCTGTGCGTCACCATCGAAGTCGGCTACGGCGAGCGCGGCGCCGAAGCGATCATCGGCCTCGGGCGTGCCGGGCAGACCGTGGATGCCGTCGACGAGCAGACTCGAGGTGCCGTCGATCCCCGCCGCGGACCCGAGGAGCACCACGACGATGCCCGCCGCGGCATGCCCGTCCCGGGTGGCATCCGGGGCACCGACGGCCAGGTCGTCATAGCCGTCGCCATCGAAGTCCCCGGCCGCAAGCACGGCACCGAAGCCGGAGCCGGCGTTGGGAACGCCCTTGACGCCCGGCGAACCGAGGTCGAAGAGGTTGCCGCCGTATGCCTGGAGCCCACCCGGCGTGCCGTACAGGATCGTCACGGCGCCGGCGTCGGCCTTGGCGTTGCGGTCGCGTCCCGGCGCACCGATGGCCAGATCGTCGTAACCGTCGCCGTCGAAGTCGCCACACGTGCGCGCCTCGCCGAAGCGAGCACCTGCCTGCAGGCCGCCGGTGACGCCTTGCGAGTTGTAGTGCCAGTTCTGGGCGCCGTTGGTGACGAGACCGGACCCCGAGCCGTAGATGACGGTCACCGCTCCGGAGTCGGTACGGACGCCGCCGATTCCGAGATCTTCACCGGGTGAGCCGATGGCGAGATCGTGGTACCCGTCGCCGTCGTAGTCACACCCGCGCGCCGCCACCGGCACTGCCGGCGCACTCAGAACCGGCGCCGCGTTGAGCGACTCGTAGGGGTTGACGACGGTTCCGTCAGGCATGTGGAGCTCGTAGTGGAGGTGGGGAGCGGTGCTCTCGGCGTTGCCCGAATCGCCGACCCAGCCGATGAGCTGTCCGGCATACACGGGTGCACCCGGGTAGATGTCCTCGGCGAAGCCCCAGCCCTGGCCGTCGTCGGTACCGGGCGTGTCGTTGTTCATGTGGATGAAGTACGACTCCCACCCGTCGGCATGGTCGAGCGACATCGCACAGCACTTGCCGCCTTGCTCGGCGTGCATCCAGCCGACGGTGCCGTCGGCGACGGCGACGATGGGGGTCATCTTGTCGGCCATCAGGTCGATGCCCTCGTGGGTTCGGCTGCACCCCGAACGACAGGCTCCGAACGTATCCGTGTAGTACACGTCGCCGATGACGGGGAAGATCATGTCGTAGAGGACGTCGAGGGCGGGCTCGGGCGAAACGAGACCGGCTCCGCTGAGATGCTCGTGATCGTGGACATCGTCGACCGTGTTGACGACGGTGTCGACGATGTCGGGTGCCGGCGAGGCTCCGGCCGCAGGAAGCACGGCCAGCACGATGACTGCGGTTGCCGGCACCATCACCGCAGCTGCTCTCGAACGAATCCGCAAATTCCCCGCTCCTCGATCCGCGCCGCTCGCCGGCGCGACCGCTTCGATTACCCCTACCCCAACAAATCGACCACGGAGCGTGGTTTCTTGAGCCTCTGCTTGGTCGGAGACTGTACCCGCGGTGCGCCATCGAACGGAAACGGACGCACGGGTCAGAGCGATGCGTCAGAGCAGCTCGAGCGGGTCCTTGTGTTCGTAGCCCTGGTCACGGGCAACGTGCGGCTCGGTCACGGTGCCCTTGTAGACGTTGAGGCCGTTGCGGAGATGCTCGTTGCGCAGCATCGCCGCCTCGGCACCGTGCTCGACGAGCTCGATGACATACGGCAGCGTCGAGTTGTTGAGGGCATACGTGGATGTCTTCGGCACCGCACCGGGCATGTTGGCCACGGCGTAATGGACGACGTCGTCGACCACGTAGACCGGATCACGATGTGTGGTCGGGTGAGAGGTCTCGAACGCCCCACCTTGATCGATGGCGACGTCGACGAGCACCGATCCCGGCCGCATCTCCGCCACCATCTCGGCGGTGACCAGCTTGGGCGCACGTGCCCCGGGTACGAGGACCGCACCGATCACGACATCGGCGTCGAGGACGAATTCCTCCAACGCGGCGGCCGTCGAGTAGATCGTCCGGATCTGCGCACCGAAGCGCTTGTCGAGACGCTCGAGCACCTCCACGCTGCGATCGAGGACCGTGACGTCGGCGCCCATGCCCACCGCGATCTGGGTCGCGTTCTCCCCCACGACGCCGCCTCCGATGACGACGACCCTGGCAGGCGCCACACCGGGAACACCACCCATCAGCATGCCCGCTCCACCGTGTGTGCTCTCGAGCGACCACGCCGCAGCCTGGACGGACAATCGGCCGGCGACCTTGGACATGGGCGAGAGGAGTGGCAGACCACCGCTCGGCGACGTCACCGTCTCGTAGGCGATGGCGATGCAGCCGCTCTCGACGAGGTCGGCGGTCTGCTCGGGGTCGGGTGCGAGGTGCAGGTAGGTGAACAGCACCTGACCAGGTCGGAGCATCTGCCGCTCGGCCGGTTGCGGCTCCTTCACCTTGACGATGCAATCGGCCCGCTCGAAGACCTCGGAGGCGGTGTCGAGGATCTTGGCCCCCGATGCCTCGTACGCAGCGTCCGTGGCGCCGGCACCCAGCCCTGCGCCGGCCTGGACCATGACGGTGTGGCCTCGCCCCGTCAGCTCGCGCACGGACGTCGGTGTCAGACCGACCCTGCGCTCGGAATCCTTCACCTCCGTGGGCACACCGACGATCACGAGTTCGCCTCCAGGTTCTGTTGCTGGTTCGAATCGTATCGGCGCACTCGCGACCGGTGCTTGCGGATTTCGTTCGAGAGACACCTTCCATCGCACGATCATGCAACAATCAGGCCGAACGGCGAAAGGATCGTGCAGTGATCAGCCTCGATGCAACCGACAGGGAACTTCTCGCCCTCCTCCAGGAAAACGGCAGGATGACGAATGCCGACCTGGCGCTGGCCGTTCATCTGTCCCCATCCGCCGTTCTCCGCCGGGTGCGGCGGCTCGAGGAGGCGGGCGTCATCGCCAAGTACGTGATGCTGGTCGACCCGACGGCGATCGGCCGACCGACCTCGGTGTTCGTCGAGATGACGCTCTCCAGTCAGCACGAGGACGTGCTCGATGCGTTCGAAGCACAGATCGTCCAGATTCCCGAGGTCATGAGCTGCCATCTCATGGCAGGTACGGCCGACTATCTGGTTCACGTCGTCTGCGCCGACGTCGCCGACTACGAGCGCATCCACCGGTCACATCTCGCCCAGTTGCCGGGGCTCGCCCAGCTCCACTCGAGCTTCGCCATCCGCACGGTCACAGAACGGACCGCGTACTCGATCGACTGAAAGCCGGCCCCGGAGGCGTGTCCGCCTCGACGCCTCGGCGGGGCGTGCGACGACCGATCGTGCGGCCGACGATCGCTGGTAGCTTCTCTGTCGTGAACGATCTCTCCAGAGCTCACGATGCACTTCGCGACGCCCGCGTGGCGCTCGACGAACTCGAGGCCGGATGCTGTGTCCCCGGTCGCTCGCCTCGTATGGCCCGGCTACGGGCGACTCTCGACGAGGCCGAGGGACACCTGGGGTCGGCACGCGACGGAGACGGGTCGTCCGTCATCGCCACACTCGAGGACGCCGGCGCTCAGATCGGGAGCCTCCAGGTCACGTGTTGTGCGCCGAGCCGGTTGCCGCTCTACGCGAGGATGCTCGAAGATCTGACGTCGGCGCAGCGCACCGTGACGAGCCGTCTCGAACTCGACCATGGCGGGACGTCGACTGCTGGCGATACGTCGGCTGCTAGCGCGACGTGAGGACTCGAAGCAACGCACCGATCTCTAGGTGCTCTTCGAGGGGATGCCGGAGGGGCAGATCGCTGTAGACCTCGTACCGGTTGCGCCGCCCGACCTTCACGTGCGAGAGATACCCGGCGTCTTCGAGTTCGGCGACGATTCGCTGGGCGGCACGCTCGGTGATGCCGACCTTGGCTGCGATGTCCCGGATGCGAACGTTCGGATCCTCGGCGATGCACAGCAAGGTGTGGGCATGATTCGTCAGAAAGGTCCAGCTCGGCGAAGGCATGCGCGTCATTATACGTTCCTTTTTACGTGATTTCCAATACCTGATCTGAACTGTTTCCAAAGGTCTCGGCGACCCTGCGCTGCATCGTCATGATCCCGGCGACGACGTCGTCGAGCGACTGACGCGACAGGACGTGCACATACAGCACGTCGTCGTGCACCTCCATCGCCACGGTGCCCGGAGTGAAGGAGATCGCCGTCATCACCAACGCCAGCTCGTTGCGTGTGGCCACGGTCACGGGGATCTCGAGGATCGCAGGACGCAACTCACGCACCGGCCGCAACAGCATCATGGCGACATCCCAGGTCGCCACCACCAACTGCCCGATGAAGTAGGCGACGAATCGGGCGAAGGCGAGGGGCCGCAACAGCGAGCGTGGCCACCGTGGCGCGAGACGCCGGAGGACGAGTGCCACCACGCCGGCAACGACGATTCCACCGACGACGACGTTGGCCCGCAGCGAGCCGAACACCGCAAGCCACACGACGAAGAGCCAGGCGGCGAGCGCCCACCCGGTCCCCCCGACCCGGAGGGCGGACGTCGACTCGGTCCTCGGCAGCTCGACATCGAGTTCACGGGTGGTGGCTGCCCGCGGCGTCTCCGGATCTCGATATGCGGCACGGGCCAGCAGGCTCATGCCGAGCGGCCCAGACAAGAACAGCAACGCCGAGACGAGCAGGAGGATCAGTACCCCTCGCGGCGCCCCAGCCTCGAGCGCCGCGGCCGCAGTGGTGCCGATCACTCCAACCGTGGCGGACTTGGTGGCGGCGTGCATCCGGGTGAACACGTCGGGGAATCGGACCAGACCGAGGCCGCCGAGTGCGACCAGGGCGGCACCGGCGACGAGAACGGTTCCTGCAACCACGTCGACGATCATCTGTCGATCTCCGCTTCGATGTACCTCGCCACCACGACCGTGCCGAGGAAGGCGGTCAGGACGGCCACGACGAGCACGGGGACGTAGGTCACATCGCCGGTGGCGACGACGAACACCCCTGCCCCTCCGACGCCGATGAACAGCAACGTGTCGAGCGCGACCATGCGGTCGGCGACCGACGGACCGCGCACGATGCGCACCACGGCGCCGACAGCACCGACACCGAGGAGGACTGCGGCGAGTGCGATGGCGACACTCATCGACCCGCCCCCAGCACCAGCGACCGATAGGCCTCCACATCGAGCAGCCCCTCGGCTGCCCGCTCGGCATAGACGTAGATCGGCTCTCCGAGCACGGCAACGAGGACACCCGCGCCAACCAATGCTGCGGTGGCCCCGGTCATGGCTCGCATCGGCCGTGCATCACGCTCGGGTTGCGAGGGTGTGCCCCAGAAGACGCCGGTCCAGATCTTCGCCATCGAGAACAGCGTCAGCACGCTGGCGAAGAGTGACACGCCGACGACGATCCAGCGTTGCGCGTCGAATCCGGCCTGGACGAGCGCCAGCTTGCCGATGAAGCCGGAGAAGGGGGGAAACCCGGCGAGGCTCAGCGCCGAGAGCAGAAACAAGACGCCGAGCACAGGCCGTCTGCGGGCGACCCCGTCGACCGCGTCGATCGCCGCCGATCCTTCGGTCTCCTCGACGAGCCCGCCGACCAGGAAGAGCGAGGCCTTCACGACGATCTGGTGGACGATGAAGACGACGGCAGCAGCGATACCGGCGACCGTGAAGAACCCCAGACCCATGATCATGTAGCCGATCTGGCTGACGATGTGAAAGGAGAGGATTCGTTTGATGTCCTTCTGCGCGATCGCCCCGAGCACGCCGACGACCATCGTCAGCCCGGCGACGACGAGCATGAACGTCGACGGTCCCTCGCTTGGGAAGAGCAGGGTCTGGGTGCGCACGATCGCGTAGACGCCGATCTTGGTGAGCAACCCGGCGAAAAGCGCGGTGACCGGGGTCGGAGCCGACGGGTACGAGTCCGGAAGCCAGAAGAACAGCGGGAAGATGGCTGCCTTGATGCCGAACACCAGGAAGAGCATCCACCCAACGCCGCTCCGAATCCCGGACGGGACGTCGTCGAGCTTCGTCGTGAGGTCCGCGATGTTGACGGTTCCCGTGATGGCGTAGATGAGTGCGATGGCCGTGAGCAACAGCGCGGAGGCCACCAGGCCGATGACGACGTAGCTCGTGGTCGCCCGTACCTGCTCACCCCCGGCGCGATACGTCATCAACACGTAGCTGGCCATGAGCATGATCTCGAAGGCCACGAAGAGGGTGAAGAGATCGCCGGTGAGCAGCGAGAGGCCGACCCCGGCGGCCAGCATCTGATAGATCCCGTGGAACCCGCGCAGCGTCTCGTCCGTCGACCGCTGGCTGGTCGCGTAGACGAGCACGGCCAGCAGCGCCCCCGTGGCTGCGACGAGGAGCAGTGCGGCGAGACGATCGGCCACGAGCGGAATGCCAAAGGGCGGTGCCCATCCTCCGGAACGGGCGACGACGGCACCATCGGTGTCCACGGCGACGAGCAGCACGACGGCCAGGGCGAGCTGGATGGTCGATGCGCCGATACCGATGACACGTTGGATCAACAGCCGTCGGAAGGCCACCAGGCTGAGCGCCGCGCCGAGGAGCGGGACCGCCACGACGAGCATGACGACGGTGGTCATGCCTCCTCCTTCAATCCTCGCCAGAGACGAGCGATCCGACGGTCTTCGGCGTCGTCTTCGACCTCGTCACTCCCGCTCTCGTCCCACGCCCGGTACGCCAGCGCCAGCAAGAAGGCGGTCACTCCGAAGGTGATGACGATCGCCGTGAGCACGAGTGCCTGCTCGAGCGGGTCGGAGAACGCACCGGCGGTGTCGCCGTCGATGATCGGAGGGCGGGCGGGCGTGCCCCCCGAACCGAGCAGCACGAGGTTCGCACCGTGGGCGATGAGCCCGAGACCGACGATGATCCGGCTCAGCAGCTTCTGCAGGAGCAGGTACGTGCCCGTGGCGAAAAGGACGCCGGCCGTGACTGCGACCGTGATGCTCATGCCCGCACCTCCCCGCCGAGCCGCACGATCCCGGCTCCGACGAGCCCCACGACGACGAGATAGACCCCCAGGTCGAAGACGAGCACGCTCGTCACCTTCACGACCCCGATGACCGGAACGGTGGCCGACAGCGTCATCGCCTCGAGAAAGGCGTCCCCGAACACGACACCGGCGAGACCGGCCGCGACCGCGACCGCCAGGCCGAAGCCGGCGACGGCCTCGGGATCGAAGCGGAGGACACGACGCACACCCCTGTCACCGAAGGCGAGATACACGAGGAGCAGGGCTGCGGCCGCCAGCAGGCCGCCCGCAAAGCCACCACCGGGTGAGTCGTGTCCGACGACGAGCATGTAGACCGAGAACACGATGAGTGTCGGAATCATCGTTCGGGCGCCGGTGGCCAGCAGCGGGGAGAACCGGATGTTCATCGGTCGCCCACCTCCGCACCGTCCGGCCTCGACCGCACCGACACGACGAGTGCACCGACCCCGATCGCAGCCGCGGCGAGAACGGTGATCTCACCCAGCGTGTCGAGAGCCCTGAAGTCGGTGAGGATGACGTTGACGATGTTGCGGCCGCCGGCCTCGACCGCGTTGTCGGCATAGAAGCCCGAGACCGATCGGCCGGGCGAGACGGCCGTGACGAGCAGCGCTGCACCGGTGACGAACACACCGGCCAAGGCCGCGATGGCGAGCCGGACGCCCCCGGCGAGTGAGGCGGGCCCGCTCCCGAATCGCCGGGGCAACCTGGCCAGCACGAATGCGAAGAGCGCCACCGCGAACACCTCGATGAGCAGCTGGGTGAGGGCCAGGTCCGGAGCTCCATAGGCCACGTAGATCCCGGCGACCCCGAACCCCGCTGCACCGAGCATGAGGGCGGCTGCCATTCGGCGTTGCACCCTCGTGGCCGCCACGGCTGCCGCCGCGACGACGATGGCGAGCGGGATCTCCGCCGGACCGTTTGCCAGCGGTGCCTCGATCCCGACCCGAACCTCCATGAGCCAGACGGCGCCGGTCACACCGAAGATCGTGGTGAGGATGACGGCGATGTAGACGGGGAGCGATCCGGACTGGACGAACCCGGTGACGGCATCAGCGGTCCGGTTGAGCGCCGCAACCGACCGGCGGTAGGACCGCTGGGCATCGGGCAGACGTACCGGAACCACGAGACGCGTCCACCAGCTCGAACGGGACCACGTCCTGTGGCTGATCACGTGCACGGCCGCTCCCCCGGCGATCACGACCGCCGACATGGCGAGCGCCGCTCCGAAGCCTGGCCACAGCACGAGCTTCGCCTTGTCACCGGTGGCTTCGACGACTGCCTCGGCGAGCGGGCCCGGGAAGAGCCCCAACCCGATGGTGACGGCCGTGAGCACGGCAGGCCCGGCGAGAAGGGGACGATCGATCTCGCCGAGGTGGGCGACGTCGACACCGCCCGGCTGCTCCTCGAAGGCACCCCACCAGAAGCGAGCCGAGTAGGCGACCGTCAGAACCGATGCCAAGGCGATCACCACCACCGCCCACCAACGGCCCTGCTCGATCAGCGCATCGAAGGCGGCTTCCTTCGTGACGAAGCCGATCAGCGGAGGAATCCCGGCCATCGAGAGCGTGGCGGCAGCAGCAACGAGGGCCAGGCCGGGACTCGTTTCACGGATCCCGGAGAGGTGGCGGATGTCACGCGTCCCGGTCTTCTTGTCGATGATGCCGACCACCAGGAAGAGGGTGGCCTTGAAGGCGGCGTGGGCGACCAGCAACCCGAGGGCGGCGCCTGTGAGCCCGAGACCGATGAGCGCGACCATGAACCCGAGCTGGCTCACGGTTCCGTGCGCCAGCAGGAGTTTCAGGTCGTGCTGGCGCATCGCCTGCAGCGCACCCACGCTCATGGTGGCGAGACCGACGACGGTCACGCCGTACGACCAGATGGCGAACTCGGCAAACCCCGGAGCGAGCACGAGGAGCAGCACGATGCCGGCCTTCACCATGGTGGCCGAGTGGAGATAGGCGCTCGCCGGCGTGGGCGCCGCCATCGCGCCCGGCAGCCAGAAGTGAAATGGCACCTGCGCGGACTTCGAGAACGCACCGACCAGGATCAATCCGAGGGCGACCGAAGCAGTGGTACCGCCGGGCGGCGCTGCGACGAGAGCCGCAATCGACGTGGTGCCGGATTGCAGCGCCAGGAGCACGAGCCCACCGAGCATCGCCAGGCCGCCTGCTGTCGTCACGAGCACGGCCTGGACCGCGGCCGCTCGCGCCACGGGCTTCTCGTCTTCGAAGCCGATGAGGAGAAACGACGCAACCGTCGTGATCTCCCAGAACACGAACAGCCCGAAGATGTTGTCGGACACGACGATCCCGGCCATGCCGCCCGTGAAGAGCAGGAGCAGTGCGAGGAACCGGTGGCGCCGATCGTCGGAGAAGTAGCGGGAGCTGTACGTGACGATCAGCAGTCCGACCCCGGCGACCACGGCCGTGAGGACCAAGGACATGATGTCGACACGAACTCCGAGCGTGACCCCGAGCGACGGAATCCAATCGACTTCGACGATGCGACCGTCCGTTCCCTCGTCGCCGGCGAGGGCGGCCACTGCGATCAGGTGAACGGCGAAGGGAGCGGCGGCAAACCACGAGACACCACGCGTTCGCGTGCCCGACACGAACCCGATGAGCAGGGCGACGGCGAAATAGAGCGCGATGGACCAGGTGAGGATCATGGGTCGAGGGGTCGGGGGTACTACTGCAACTGATTTCCGGTGATCAGTTGCATGAATTGTAGTGCAAGTTATACTCCGATGCAATACAAGACATGCGTCTCACACGTCGTTTCAGGAGCAGCCCATGCGTCGCTTTCGCAACATCCTCACCCTTGCCCCGGATGGTCCGGACACTCCTCACCTCTTGGATCATGCCGCAGAGCTGGCAACGCGAAACGGCGCCCGACTGACGGTCTATGACACGGTGAGTCCCCTGCCCGCCCATCGGAGCCGCGTCAACCATGCCGGGACCATCATCGACGTCCAGGACGTGCTGGTCACCAACAGGCTGCGCGCACTCGAGGAGCTGGTCGGTTCTCTGAACATCGACGCCGAAGTGGCCGTCGACGCCGGCGTGTCGTTCGTCTCCACCATTCAGCGGGTCATGGAGCACGAGCACGACCTCATCATCACCTTGCCGGACAGCGGCGAGCGCCGGCTTCGTGGCGCATCCACCACTCTCCATCTGCTGCGCAAGAGTCCCTGCCCGGTGTGGGTCGACGACCCGGTCACTCACGACCGCCGTGATGTCGTCGTGGCGATCGGTCCGTATTCGACAGACGGCCATGTCGATCCCCTCGACCAGATGCTGGTCGAGCTGGGGACGTCGCTCGCCAAGATCCAGGGAGGCGTCGCCCACCTCGTGCATGCGTGGCGCCTGGAGGGAGAGAGCCTCTTGCGGCGCGGTGCCGTGCGCCTCGACGAAGGGGCCGTCGACGGGCTCGTTGAGGCAGAACGCGCCTCTGCAGCCACCGTCTTCGACTCACTCGTCGTGCCGGAAGAGACCGCCGACATCGAGATCCACCATCACATCGAGCGAGGTCATGCCGCCGACGTGATCGGCGAAGTGGCAGAACGCACCAGAGCGGGTGTGGTCGTGATGGGAACCCTGGCGAGGGCCGGGCTCCCTGGTCTGATCATCGGAAACACCGCCGAGCGCCTGCTCGGAGTGCTCGATGCGAGCATCATCGCCGTGAAGCCGCCCGGGTTCGAGTCACCGGTGAAGCCGAAGGAGGCCACCCTGACCGGCTCCGAGTGACGCCGGTTCAGACGCCGAGCCGAACTCTGGCCTCCGCCAGGCCGTCTTCCGACCCGAGCACGGTGATCTCGTCTCCAACCCGGAGCACGGTGAGACCACTCACGACCACGGTCGACCCATCCCTGGTCATCTGCAGAAGCAGCAGATCGGCAGGCAGCCTCAGATCGCGCACGCGTATCCCATCGAGCGCCGGGTCGTCGATCCGGAACTGGGACACGATCCGATCGCTGTCCGTGCGCAGCAACAGCGCCGCCGACTGCGGTGAAGTCACGCCCTGTTCGAGCAAGGTGACGATCGCCGTTCCCGGCTCGACGACGACGGCGTCTCCGAAACCGTCGTAGGCGCCGCTGTAACCGGGACGCGCCGGGCGCACGACGAGCCGCGGGACGCCGACATCGGTGGCGACCTCGAGCACCGTCACGTTGGCGTCATCGTCACCGAGCATTGCCACGACCGCACCGGTCTCGCCGTCGATGAGCTCGGTGAGCGTCGCCTCCGAGAGATCGGGAATGTGACGCTCGTCGACGTCCTCCGCCTCGAGCCGCGCAACCTGCTCGGGATCCGGATCGGCGACGACGACGCTCCATCCGGTGCGCTGCAGCACGCGGGCCAGCTCGATGGACTGGCCTTCGACCCCGAAGATGACAGCGCGCTGCCCCAGACCGCCGCGGCGTTGGGGTTCGTGAGTCTCGCCGGCTCTGCGGAACCCGGCCTTGAGCACCACGGGACCGATGATCTCGTTGATCACGACGACAGAGATGATGAGCGTGGCGAAGGCGTCGCCGAGCGTCGGGAACTGAACGGCGACTTCGCGAGCGAGACCGAGAGCGATCCCGGCCTGGGTGATGAAGCCGGTCCAGAAGATCTTCCGATGGCGGTGCGGCTCGCCCGCCCACGTGGCTCCCAGCCACGTGCCCCCCGTGATGCCCATTGCTCGGATGGTGAACAGGACCACCGCCACCGGCAGAACGGCCCACAGGATGTCGAGCTTGAGCGAGATCCCGGTGAGGGTGAAGAAGGCGACATACACCGCGGGACCGATGTCATGCAGGAGGTCGGCGAAGCTGTCGCGGGCCTCCGTGAAGTTCGTGATGTAGAAGCCGGCGATCAACGCGATCAGCAGCGGTTCCATGTGGATCTCGAAGCCGAAGGTATCCGGGCTCCATGCGGTGATGAAGTCACCGAGCTCGTAGATGCCGAATCCGATGGTCAGCACGGCCGCGATCTGCACCCACCTGTGGAGAGAGGACACCATCACCATGCGAAGCAGCGACCCCCCGGCGAGGCCGAGCACGGCAGCCACAACGAGATCCAGCAAGAGGAGCAACAAGAATCTCGGATCGAGGGACGTGTCGGTGAGCAGCGGCGAAGCCACCGAGGTCATCGTGGCGAACAAGACGATGATCACGACGTCCATCGTGATCGTGACGCCGAGCACGGTTCTCGTGAAGCGGCCCCGAGCCCTGGCCTCCTTGATCACGGCGATCGTCGACGGTGGTGACAGGGCCAGCAGCACGGCGGCGCCGAGCAGGGCCGTGGCGAGTCGCGCCGACGTCGGCAGATCACTGGTGAAGGACACGACACCGGAGAGCAGGAAGATGCCGGCCGTGAGGGCCAGGTACGCGACGGCGATGATTCCCCCTGCGAGCCCGAGAATCGGCTTGATCCGCGGCCGGATCTCCTTGACGTACAGCTCGCTTCCTGCGACAAAGGCGATCACGGCGAGCGAGATCTCGTCGACGAATCGGAGTTCGCTCGTGCGATCGCTGGGTATCAGGTCCAAAATGAAGGACCCGGCCACCGCACCGGCGAAGAGGTAGCCGGTGATGGTCGGGAGCTGGATCTGCTTGAAGGCCCGGCCCACGGCAGCCGATGCCAGCGCAACGAAGCCGAACGACGCAAGGAGCACGATGCCGCTCACAGCAGCGGCTCCACGATCGGGGAACAGCGGGATGACATACGACATATGTTACATGATTTCTGACTCACGCAAGCGGTTTGATAACTCTGTTGACACGTACAACTGATTGGTGTATTGTATATCGTGTATCAGGATTCGTACGTTGTTGAGAGGACGCTCCGATCGTGCTCGCCCTACGCGACGCTGGGAACCGTGACATGACCGCTGAGCGCGCAACCTCGGACACGTCGCCGGAGGAGCTTCGGGTCGGGTGGACCCGCGGCGAAGGATGCCTTCCCCTCGCTCAGCTCCTCTCGTCCGAACCTGTCCCGGTCGGCAGACAGTTCGTCGCCACCTGTGTCGCCGAACGATTGGATGCGGTGGTGACCCGAGGACGGAGCCCATCGGACGTGGTCGCCACCCTCACGCCGAGATCGTTCGATCCCGACATTCTCGAAGAGGTCGTCGTCGCGGTCGCCGACGGTCCCCATTCCCCCTTCGCCGTGGCGATCGCCGACCGGATCCGGGCCACGCTCGAGCTGCCCGGCCGACTCGTCACCGTGTTTCGGTCCGATGCCGAACGGGTGGCCGCCGAGTTGCGTCTCGCCTCGTATGCGACATCGCACCCACGCTTCTCGAGAAGCGCCATCGAAGCGCCCAGCGTGAAAGGCTTGCTCGAGGCCCTCGAGGAAGGCTCGCTTCTCGTCATCGGAGCTCCGGAAGGCTCGTGGTTCCAGCGCCAGTTGCTCGGACCGGGGCCGGCCCTCATCGGCGGCGCCCCCGGGCCCTCGATCGCGGTGCGCAGCGCACCCCGCCGCTGTTTCCACGTGATGAGTCCGGCGTCCGGCCGGGCGCTGGCACCCCACATGAGCGCCCGCGACGCGCTGCTCGTGACGAGCGATCCGACGGTCCCGGTTGCGGACCGTGGGGTCCTCCTCGGCATCGTCCGTCGCGCCTCCCTCGCAGACGCCGCTCCCGACACCGATGTCGAAGATGTGATGGAAGAACCCGTTGCGGTGGGAGCGATCGAACCCACCCTGGCGGCCGAAGAGCTCGCAGAGTTCCTCGATGGCGGGCCCGTCCCCGTCGTCGGCGACAAGTCCGAGCTCCTCGGCCTCGTCGACCTGAGAAAGGAGGACCCGTGAGTAGCGGACGCACCCCCCGTCGCCCCAAGGCACGTCCCGAAGACGTCCGCGCCTTGTACAGGGCGCTCGTCTTCGTCGGTGCCCTCTTCATCGGGCTGTTCTTCAACGCCCTCTGACCACCCGCGGTGGAAGCGCCTCGTCACCGACCGACAGCCAATGCCGCCTCGACTCCCCCTCACGTGCCCTCCCACGGCATTGAAGGCAATGATGCGTTGCCGGGAAGACCGTCGAACTCGTTGGCTCACGAGCGAAACCCGAGGAATCGGCACGGCGCGTCGCCCATCCCGACACCCAGATCGTCTCCTATGGTGAGACGAGAGGAGTCCGATGAGAGATCGCACGACCGACGGAAGGCTCGGCAGGTCTCGCCGACACCGGCGCCTCCTCGGAGGCGATACGCCGGGGAGCCTGATCCGGTATCGCGAGAGCATCGTCACCGAGGTGTCCGCCGCCGATGCGTTCGAGTTGCTCGGCGACATGGCGACGCTCGACACGTGGAATCCCAATGTCAGCGCATCGCAGAGGATCTCCGGCGAGCGGCTCGAAGTCGGCTCGGAATACCGATCCACGATCTCCCGGGGGCCGATACGCATGCGGGCCACCTCCCGACTCGTCGAGTCGGCGCCCGGTCGCCGAGTGCTGTACGAATCGACGATCTCCGGCATGCACTCGATCGATGGCATCGACTTCGAGCAGACGGAGGGAGGCACCATCGTCACCTTCTTCAACGAGAGCCGGCCGCCTGCATGGCTACGACCGCTGGCCCCGTTGCTCGGCGCTGCGTTCCGTCCTCAGGCTCGTCGTGCGGTCGCCGGCGCCAGAGCCGCCCTCCAGGGGCTCGAGCGATGATGACGTCGCGCTCTTCGACGGTCGGCCTGTGACGGGTATCGTGAGCATGTCTGGCGACCACGTTCCATCGAGGAGAGACGGGATGGACAGAGAACTCGAGAAGAGAGCCGAAGAGCTGGCCGAGAAACATGTGGCCGACGAGATCGAGAAGGTGATCAGGCAACCTGCCAGCATCGAGGAGGCCGAGCTGCTCCAAGCCGCCGAACTCGAAGAGATCGAGTACCGCGAGGATGACGGGTAGCCGAGCTCTCTGACGAGGACGAGGCGGGCGTCAGCTCTCCTGGGTCGACTCGAGACGGCGCTCCTCGGCGATCCGGCGCACCTCGGCATCAACCTCCGGGAATCCCGACAACACGCGATCGAAGCCTTCGCGACCGAGCGCGTACACGTTGCAGTACTCGGTGGCCGTCACCGTGTTCGCCCGCGGCTGACTGCTCAGCAGGGCCATCTCACCGACGAAGTCGCCGTCGCTCAGGACCGCGAGCACTTCGCTGTCGTCACGGGACCAGACCTCGACCTCGCCCTGGTTGATGAAGAAGAGCCGGTGTCCCATCTCTCCCCGCCGCATCAACACCTGGCCGGGCAGGAACACCATCGGCTCGAGGTGCAAGACGAGCTCACGGAAGAACTCCTCCCCCGCTCCCCTGAAGAGGGGCACCTTCTCGAGAATGGCCCGGTTCAGATGGAGCGCGATCTCGACCCGCAGCGGCTTGGGCAGATCCTCGAGCATCTCCGTCTCTTGCCCGAGACGGCTGTCCCACAGGTAGTTGTAGTAATCCCGGACCCGGGCCTGGAGCTCGCGTGGAACCTGCCGGTCCCGCATGAAGTGGTTGACCGTCTCGATCCGCTGCAGATGCCGGCTGCGGATGACGTCGAGGTTGGCGAGGAGGCTCGCGACGTTGCCGATGATGTAGCCGTACATGGCCGCCCCGAGGGCCATCGTCGCCATCGTGTAGTACGTCTGACCCGGCCCGATCGGCGTGATGTCGCCGTAGCCGACGGTTGTCAGCGTCGTGATCGTCCAATACAGCGAAGACTGATACGGAGCGAGGTCCGCCGGACCCGACTCGAAGCCGTCGAGTGCGATCCACCCACTGGCGATCCAATGCGCCACCAGTGCGATCCAGAACCCGAAGAAGACGAGCCGCAGCACTGCAGGGTTGAGCGACGTCTGGACCCGCCACCGTCTCTGCAGCACGAACAGTCGTGCCACTCGCAGCACCCGCAGCAGCGCGAGGATCCGGATCACCGAGCCGGCACTCGTTCCCTCGATGCCCGGGATCTCGGCGACGAGATCGAACGGGAAGGCGGCGAGCACATCGACGGTGAACCAGGCCCCGAAGTACCCGGAGCCGAGCGCGGCATACCGTCGCCGCATGTCGGCGACCAGGACGATCGAGATCACGGCCGAGGCGACGATGATCCACGCTGCGTCGAGGTCGTCGAACACCGCCTCGATGGGCATGACCACGGCGAGGAAGACGGTGGAGAGGAGGACCACGACGTCCCACGGGCCGAGACCGAGCTCCTGGAGACGCGAGGCGACGTCTTCCTGGGCGGAACCCACCTCGTCCGTCATCTCACCGGCGCTCACGTTCGGCATGGTATCGGCTCGACCTCGCGCGCACGCGACGAGAGCTCGGCTCAGACGCCGAAGGCCCGCTCAGATCAACTCGAGTCGCAGACCTCCCCCTCCCAGTCGGTAAGTGTCGGGTGGGTGATCAATGTGACGCAGAACGTCACCGAGACCTTCCCTTTCGCCGATCCGTCGGTGTCGATCGTGGTGGTTCCATTGGCATCCGTTGGCGGCCCGGACACACCGGGCTCGTTGAACGTCCCCGAGAAGTCACCGGTGACGATCGCACCTGCGACAGGCTGCCCGAGGTCGTCGACGACGGTGACGATCGCTCTCCCCGCCTTGAAGCCCTGCCCGATACCGACCGTCGTCGCCACGACCGATCCGACGGCGACCGCCGTCGGATACCCGGCCTCCGGTGTGGATGCCGACGCCGTGTTGGAGTACCCGGACGTCCCTGAGCCGTTGTAGGCGCTGACGCGGTACCAGTAGGTCGTGACCGGGGCCAGACCGGTGTCGCTGTACGTCGTGACATCTGCGCCGACCGAGACCAGCGGCGTGAACGACGTGCCGTCGAGCGACCGCTCGATGTCGAAGCCGTCTTCGTCGCCGGCGTTGTCGGTCCACGTGAGATCGATCGCGGAACTCGACACGGCCGTGGCTGTCAGGTCGCTCGGTGCCGCCGGCGCGGTGCCCCCGCCGAGTGCGTAGTAGGCGGAATAGCCCTGGCCGGCGGGGAACGTCGGTGGTCCGGCGCCGCCTTCGACGTGGATCCAGGTCATGGCGCCCTCATCTTCGTGGGAGAGGATGTGGCAGTGCATGATCGTTCGACCGTGATACGGGCTGCTCGTGGCGGGGTTCAGGTCGAAACGCACCGAGCAGTTGCCCGCCATCGTGTCGTAGTACTCGCCGTCCTCGAAATCGCCACCACACCCGGACTGCGCCTGGAAGTGATAGATGTGCAGGTGGAACGGATGGTTCACCGCTCCCTTGATCGACCACTCCTGCACGGCGTCTGCGTTCAACGTGAACAGGGGTGTGTCGACGTCGAACTTCGTGCCGTTGACCGAGCGGGCCCCCATCGTGATCTTCTCGACGTTCACACCGGTCTCTCCGCGCAGGTCACGGAGATAGCTCGGCCGGGAGGCCGACCACATCGATACGCCGTCGGTTGCGAAGGGATGAGCTCCCGGGTTGTCGGGTGCCCCTGCAATCACCACGTTGGCCACGGTCTCGGATCCGACTGCGATGCTGGAGTTCGAGCTGCAGCGCACCGCGAGATCGGCGCGCGAGGCACCCGTGATGTTGATCGAACGGTCCGGGAGGTCCTTGGGCGCAGAGGTTCGCCACACGCCATCCCTGGCGAGGAGCATCACCTCACATCCCGCTCCGATGGTGACGTCCTTGGTGCGAGCGTCGCGATCGGCGAGGAGCACCCGCCAGTGCTGCCAGGTGTCGGGGGGCATCGTCAGATTGCCGTTCACCGAGCCATTGACGGTCCAGCCTGCCGGCAGGGTCCCGTCCACGAGGGTGTCGCCGCCGGTACCGGCCGCCCCAGGGTCGAGATAGCCGATGAGGACCTGGCGTTCCTCCATCGCAGCCACGTTCGCCGGGATGCCGTCGGCCGAGTCGTCGATGATGATGAAGCCGAAGCCGCCCGTCGACACCTGGAGGAAGGTCGAGCCATGGTGGTGGGCGTGATACCAGAACGTGCCACCCATGTGGTCGGCTGGGATGTCGTAGACGTAGTCGCCGCCGAACCCGCCCTCGAACATCCTGGTCACGTCGTCGCCGGGAGCCTCACCCGAGATGTGGAGCCCGTGGGTGTGCACGTTGGTGATGTTGGGGTCCTTGAAGTCGTTGTGCGCCGTGCTCGGCGCCTCGTACGGCAACAGATTGCGGAAGCGCAGGACATACGTGTTGCCTGGGACCATGTGGAGGGTGGGACCCGGAATCGAGAAGCACTCGCCCTCCTGGCGGTAGGCGCGCGTCGTCAGCGTCTTCCCGTCGATCGTGAACGTGGCCTCGCCGTATTCCATGACACCGACGTAGTGGTCCCCGGCACTCGTCCAGTTGAAGGGCTCCGGATCGGTGATCTCGCTCGTCGGATCACACGTCTGGGCGAAGGCCGGCGCTTGGCTCGGAACCGGTGCGAGCGCCAGCGCCATCGCGGTTGCGACGACGACGAATACGAGCAGGGCGCGGCGTGACATGACGACTCCTCGGTGCGATGGTGTGGCCGAATCCCTCGTGCGTTCCGGAGTGATGGGCGTGCAGCATCACGGCTCGCAGTCGCTGCTCGGTGCCCATGTCTCCTCTCCCGACACGCACTCCCCTCGCCTGGATCATCACATCCACATCGCCGGCATCAAGAGGCCAAAGACCCGGAGGCCAGGACCCAGAAGCACCCCGAGACCGCATGACGTAGCATCGGGTGGCGACGACATCGGGGACGCGATCATGGAGATCAGCCAGACCACGCCGGACGAGTTCCTCGAGACCATCGAGGACCCCGACATCAGCGCTGCGATGAAGCGATTGGACGCCCTGATCGTCGCCGCAATGCCGGATCGACGCCGGGTGTTGCACGAGGGGAGGTTCTGGGGTGGCACCGATCAGCGGATCATCGGCTACGGCGTCATCGTGCAACCCAGGCCGCGGGGCGAAGAGGTGCGGTGGTTCATCGTCGGCCTGGCGAGGCAGAAAGCGAACTACAGCGTCTACGTCAACGCGGTGGCCGACGGCGCCTATCTCGGGCAGCGCTACGCCGACAGACTCGGCAAGGTGAAACTCGGGTCCGCCAGCATCGGCTTCAAGAGCCTCGACGACATCGACCTCGACGCGCTCACCGAGCTGGTTGCCGAGGCCGACAGGATCACGCCTGCTGATCCGGATCCGGTCTGATCTCGCCGGTCGACCGCCGCTCCGCGAGCTTCATGTGAGATCGAGACGCCTGAGCAACAGGGCGTTGAGCGCGACGATCACAGTCGAGATGCTCATGAACAGCGCTCCAATCGCCGGGTTCAGCAGCACTCCGGCCCACGCCAGGACACCTGCCGCGATCGGCAGCGCCACGGCGTTGTAGCCGGTTGCCCAGGCGAGGTTCTGCATCATCTTGCGGCGGGTGGCCATCGACAAGGTCAGCGCCCTCGCCACGTCCACGGGATCATCGTCCACCAGCACGAGATCGGCCGACTCGATGGCCACGTTGGTGCCGGCACCGATTGCGATGCCCAGGTCGGCGGCGAGCAGCGCTGGAGCGTCGTTGATGCCGTCGCCGACGAAAGCGGTCGGACCCTCTTCCTTCAGGCGCTTCACGATCTCCGCCTTCTCCTCGGGCAGAACCCGGGCATGGAAACGGTCGATTCCCAACTCGTCGGCGACCGTGGCGGCCACCGCCTCGGCGTCGCCCGTGATCATCACCGGGGAAATCCCCATGTCACAGAGCCGTGCAATCGCATCTCTCGCCGACTCGCGCACCTTGTCAGACAGTGAGATCACGCCGATGATGCGGTCCTCTTCGATCACGACGACGGCAGAGTCGCCGCGACCGTCGGCACGCTGCAACGCCTCCTCTGTCGATCCGTCTGAAGTGGCGCCGAGCTCCTCAGCCCATTCCGGGCGGCCGATGCGCAGCGACCGACCCCCGACCGTGCCCTCGATTCCCTGCCCCGCCACCGCCGAGACCTGACTCGCCGCAGGAACCGAGACCTTGCGCTCGGCGGCCGCGGTCACGATCGCTTCGGCGAGAGGGTGTTCGGACACCCGCTCCAGCGCTGCAGCCATGGACAACAGTTCGTCGTCGTCACCCCTGGCGGTGACATCGGCGACGACGAAGCGGCCCTCGGTGAGGGTCCCGGTCTTGTCGAACGCGACGAATCGCACGCCGCGGCCCCGCTCGAACGCCTCACGATTCCGCACGAGGATCCCGTTGCGTGCCGACATCTGCGTCGCATTCATGTTCACCAGGGGAATGGCGAGCCCCAGTGCGTGGGGGCATGCGATGACGAGGACCGTCACAGACCGGGCCACGGCGAACGTCGCGCCGCCCGTCCCGAAGACGAGCCAGGCGACGAGGGTCGGCGCCGCCACTCCGATTGCGACGATCGTGAGCCAGAACGCAGCCCGATCGGCGAGCATCTGGAACCGGCTGCGCGAAGCCTGCGCCTCCTCGACGAGCCTCATGATCTGGCTCAGCGTCGTCGACTCGCCTGTCCTGATGATCTCGGCCGTGAGCGCACCGTCCCCGTTCACGGCACCTGCGACCACTTCGTCGCCAACGCCCTTCGACACCGGACGCGATTCGCCCGTCAGGAATGCCTCGTTCATGGAAGATCGACCCTCGACCACGACACCATCGGCAGGCACCTGCTCGCCCGGACGCACGACGATCCGGTCGCCGTGCCTCAGCTCATCGACATCGACGTCGAGGATGTCGCCGTCGCCGGTGAGCCGGTGGGCGATCGTGGGAACCATCGAGGCGAGTTCCTCGAGGGCGCTGGAAGCCGACCGGACCGAGCGCATCTCCATCCAATGCCCCAGCAGCATGACGTCGAGCAGCGTGGCGAGCTCCCAATAGAACGGCTCGCCGTCGAGGCCCAGCGAAACGGCGATGCTGTAGCCGAAGGCCACGGAGATCGCGAGCGAAATGAGCGTCATCATCCCCGGCTGTCGGGTGCGAAGCTCGTGGGCCCCACCCTGGAGGAACACCGAGCCTGCATAGACGAACAGCACGGTGGCGAGTACCGGGCTGATCCATTCCCGTGCGGGCAGGTCCACGGCCTCGTAGCCGAACCAACCCTGGAAGGGAATCGAGAAGTACAGGATCGGGACCGTGAGCGCCAGACTCACCCAGAGACGGTCACGGAACATCTCGGGCGAGTGGCCCTCGTGCTTGTCGTGTGACTCGTGCCCATCTGCGCCCGCATCACCGTGGTCCTGGTGATCGTGCGTGGTTGTTGCCATGTCACTCTCCGCTGGTTCGTCGTCGAACTCTCGCATTCTCGGCCTGCGGCGCCAACACGAGTCGCACGGGTCGCTAGCGGGGTAGCGTGATGGCGTGCGGCCAACAAGCCTCTCACTCGCCGGAGTCGTGCTTCTCCTCGCTTCGTGCTCCGCGCCTGCGGAACCATCCACCACGACGGTGGCACCGATCACCACGATCTCTGCCGGCCAGACGCTCTACGAGGCGACGTGCGCGGTGTGTCACGGTGAGGACCTCAGGGGAACCTCGCTCGGACCTTCATTCCTGTCTCGGGTCTACGAGCCAGATCACCACGGCGACGGCGCATTCGTCGTCGCCGTCACACGGGGTGCACCCCAACACCACTGGGAGTTTGGACCGATGCCCCCGGTCGAAGGCCTGAGCTTGGACGACATCGCCGCAATCACCGGCTATGTACGGTCGATCCAGGAGACCGAGGGATTCGACGGCTGATGCGACGACTCACGACAGCGTGACGACGACGTCGGCACGCGGCCGGGACTGGGCAACGAGCTCGGCGTTCGCCTCGTCGGAGCGCAGGACGAACTCCCGAGCCACCTCTGGTGGCTTTCCGAAGGCGATGTGCCGGTCGACGAGCCGAGCGATCCGGGTGTCGCGATCCAGGTCGAGGTACACACAAGCGGTGAGCAGCGGTGCAACCCTGTCCCACGGTTCGGAGTCGAGCAGCAGGTAGTTGCCCTCGACGAGCACGAGCCGGGCGTCGGCCTCGATCGGCACCGCCGATCCGATCGGGTTGCGCATCGCTCGGTCGTAGCGCGGCGCCCAGATCGTCGATTCCGGAGGTGTGCGCCTGAGCCGCTCCAGCAGTGCGATGAACCCGCCCGCATCGAACGTGTGCGGCGCGCCCTTGACACGCACGAGACCACGACGTTCGACGACGTCCATGGCCAGGTGGAAGCCGTCCATGCCGACGATGGGGCAGGACAGCTGCTCGGCCAGACTGCGGGCAACGGTCGACTTCCCGCAACCGGGTTCCCCGACGAGACCGAGTACGACTCTGCCATCGGTCGAAGCGACGAGGTCACCAACCCACGAGGCGAGGTCACCGAGTTGGATCGTTGGTGGATGCATGCGCAGACGCTACCAACCGACGAACGCAGTTCATGACCCGTCGCTACGCTCGCAACGTGGAAGTCGAACGCACGCCGAGGACGGGGCCGGAGAAGGCGATGCTGCGCGCCTTCCTCCAATCGAACCGGCAGGTCGTCATGTGGAAGGCACGCGGAATGGCCGACGACACCGCACGTACCGCCCCCTTCGCCTCCGACACCTCGATCATCGGATTGCTGCAGCATCTCGCCATCGTGGAGAAGTCGTGGTTCCAGAACATCTTCGCCGGCCGCGACGTCGACTGGGGGTTCGACTTCGACGCCGACCGCGACGCCGAGTGGCACCTCGACGGCACCGAGACGCTCGCCGACGCGATCGCACGCTACGAGGAGGCGATTGCGGCATCGAACGAGATCATCGACGCCGCCGACCTCGACGAGATGGCATCACGAGAGCTCCGCGACGAGGCGTACTCGCTGCGGTGGATCGTCATCCACATGATCGAGGAGACCGCCCGCCACGCCGGTCACGCCGACATCGTGCGGGAGCATCTCGACGGGACCCTCGGCTACCTGCCGTGAAGAGGATCAGTCGTCCCAGATGACACGGGGCTCCGAGTCGAGATTCGGGAGCGGGAGCGATGCCGCTTCCGCGACGATGTCATCGCGAGTGGCTGTGTCGAGCGGCTGCCAGGGCTGGACGGTGACCAGATGCTGTGACCGGCGCCACGTGCCGACGATCTCGCCGGCCACCAGCACGGCGCCTGGCCACACGCGCGACGTCCACAGATCGTTGCGGTGCGTCGGATCCGGGACGAGCACGTCACGATCGGTCCCCCACAGCAGGTAGTACGCATCGCCGCTCGGCAGCAGACGGACGCCAATCGGATCGGCCCGGTCAGCACGCATCTCGTCCTCGTCGGCAGCGAGGAGCCACGCCTCCCCCATCGGCGTGCTCGCCGGGACGAGTTCGGTACCGAGCTGCCTCAGGACATCGCGCGCCATCGACTCCCCCACACCGGCCCATTTGGCGAACGAGGTCGGCGAGGCCGGCCCGAAGACACGGAGGTATCGACGAGCCAGCTCCAGCCGCGCTTCGGAGACATCCATGTCGGGAGGTGGAACCGACCGCACGGTGGTTTGGCGGGCGCCGTCCCACTCGATGAGCACCGTCCCGGTCGTCGTGGCGTAGCGCAGCCGGCCGGGGCTGACGCCGAGCGCACGACCTGCCTCGTCATCGGTCATCGCGGTGTCACCGAGCAGCTCGCGGATCCGCGCGGCGAGACCCTCGGCTCGGTTCCGAAACCTCTCATTGTCTGCCATACGCCCGAGGCTGAAGACAGCCACGTCCTCGACTGCCACGGCGAACGCGCTGTAGCGAGGTCCCCAGATCTGGACGAGCGCCGGATCGTCGAGGACCGTGGGCGGCGTCGCATCGACGCGGGCGTGGATCGAGAGAAGGGCGGCCCGCGGCATGCTGTCTTGCAAGCCTGCCCATGCAGCGCGGCGCAGCGCCTCGGGCCCGTGCCGGAGACGGCCATCGAGGGCACCCACGGCGCGACGGTACGACAGGATCTGGCTGCGAGTCAGCTCGAGCGCTGCGGTCACGTTGCGTAACGCCCGATGAACTCGAGCACCCGTCGCCAGGCGTCGGCACTCTCGTCGGCGAAGTCCTCGTATTTGCGATCGAAGAACGAATGCGGCGCTCCCGGGTAGACCACGACATCGTGCTCGACGCCGGCAGCATCGAGGGCAGCTGCGAAGTCGTCGACCATGTCGTGCGGAATGCCCGGGTCGTCACCGCCCATGAGGGCGAGGATCGGGCACTCCATCTCGCCCACACGATCGATGACCGATACGCCGTCGTCGCGACGCGGTCGTCCGTAGAACCCGACGGCACCTGCCAGTCCGTGCCCGGAGGCGGCCTGGTGCCACGAGTTGGAGCCTCCGAAGCAGAAGCCGACGGTGAAGACGGCTCGATCCGGCGCCGCCTGCCTCAGCCGCGCAACGGCGGCGCTCGCGTCGGCGCGCACCCCTTCGAGCGTCGTGGCACGCACGTGTGGCCAGAAGTCCCAGTCGTTGGAGCGCTCGCCGAGACCTGCCGTCCGACCGAAGTAGTCGATGGCCACCGCGTCGTGGCCCGCTGCGGCAAACCGCTCGGCGAGGTCCTTGTAGAACTGGAACAGGCCGCGAACATCCGGCAGAACGACGACGGCAGCCGCCGATGGCTCCCCTCCCATGGCTTCGAAGGCCATGAACTCGTTCCCGTCCGCAGCGGTCAAAGTGAAGGCGCGCGAGGTGATCGGACGGTCACCCGACGCGATCGGCGGCTCGGAGTCGTGGTCGAAGCACATGCGCTGCCCTCCTCAGGGATGGTGCGTCCCCGACGCTAGAGCGCAGCGCCGGTCGCCGCAGGAGAAAGGGCCCGCGGGCACGCGTAGCCATCGACTCGACCTCCTCGGTGATGGCGCCCATCGCCTACGATGGCCGCTATGAATCGAGGCCTGCCAGAGATCATCCAGGGAGGCATGGGAATCGCCGTCTCCGACTGGCGCCTGGCCCGGGCCGTCTCGCGCGCGGGCCAGATGGGGGTCGTGTCCGGAACCTCCATCGACGTCGTCATGGTTCGTCGGCTTCAACTCGGCGACCCGGGAAGCGATGTGCGCCGCGCACTGGCCGCGTACCCGGTGCCGGGAGTCGCCGAGCGCATCCTCGATCGCTACTTCATCGAAGGCGGCAAAGCCGCCGGCGCGCGGTTCAGACAGTCCTCGATGAAGCGCGACGATCCCTCCCGCGGGCTGCTCGACCTCCTCGTGGCGGCGAACTTCGTCGAGGTGTTCCTCGCCAAAGAGGGCCACGACGGCCTCGTGGGCATCAACTATCTGGAGAAGGTCCAGGCGCCGACCCTGCCGTCTCTCTACGGCGCCATGCTCGCCCACGTCGACTATGTGTTGATGGGGGCCGGGATCCCGCGCGCGATACCCGGCGTCCTCGATCTCCTGGCCAAGGGAGAGCCCGCCGAGCTCGCCCTCGACGTGAAAGGCGCTGCCCGCGACAGTCGGCACGCCACGCGCTTCGATCCGGCCGAGGTACTCGACGGCCATGTCGTCACACCTCACCGACCACAGTTCCTGGCCGTCGTGTCGTC
>CAYFYC010000016.1:31976-47229 GCA_964347305.1 uncultured Acidimicrobiaceae bacterium
TGCTCGCCCGCAAGATCCCGGTCCCGGTGGACGGGTTCATCGTCGAGATGCCGACGGCTGGGGGCCACAACGCTCCCCCGCGCGGAAGGCTGCAGCTGAACGATGTCGGTGAGCCGGTCTATGGCGAACGCGACGCACCCGATCTCGACGCGATTGCGCAGTTGGGTCTCCCCTTCTGGCTGGCGGGCGGGTATGGCGACGCAGCCGGGCTCCGTGAGGCGCAGCGCGCCGGTGCCGCAGGCATCCAGGTCGGGACCGCATTCGCCTTTTGCGAGGAGTCGGGCCTGGACGCTCGGCTGAAGCAGCGCGTGCTGGAGATGAGTCGGGAGGGACGGGCCGAGGTCTTCACCGATCCGCTCGCCTCACCGTCCGGCTTTCCCTTCAAGGTGCTCCAGCTGGACGACACGCTGTCGGATCCGACCGTGTACGACCAAAGGGCTCGGGTCTGCGATCTCGGCTATCTCCGGACTGCCTACGAGAAAGAGGAAGGCACGCTCGGCTGGCGATGCGCCGCGGAGCCCGTGGCCGACTTCGTCCGCAAGGGGGGCACGGCCGAAGAGGCCGAGGGTCGAAAGTGCCTCTGCAACGCCCTGATGGCCAACGTCGGGCTCGGTCAGATCAAAGTGCGGGGCGACGAGGAGCTGACGCTGCTCACCGCCGGCGACGACGTGAGGGACGTCGCCAGGTTCGTCCCGGACGGAGCCGCGACGTACACGGCCGCCGACGTGCTCGGCAAGCTCCTCGAGACGGCCTGACGAGTTCTCCCACCCCTCTCAGCGGGGGTGGGGAAGCCGCTGCTCATCGAGCGCCAGCCGACCGAGGACGGGCTCATCGCTCGTCACCCACATGAGGAGCCCCGGCAGCACCAACAACGTGGCGACGAGCGCCATCGCGATCATGATCGCCGTCAGGAACCCGTAGATGGCGAACATCGGCATGGGCGCGAAGGCCATGATGGCGAAGCCCACCACCGACGACGCCGCAGACGCCGCCAACGCGGCGCCGGTGCCCGTTCCGGCCGCTTGCACAGCCTCGGAGCGGACATGCCTGCGGTCCAGCTCCTCCCGGTACCGCATGACGAAGTGAATGGCGAAGTCGATGCCGATCCCGATGGAGATCGCTCCAATGGTCGCCGTCACCACGTTGATGCCGTACCCGGCGAGGTGCATGAAGGCATAGAGCCAGGAGACCACGACCAGGATCGGGACGATGCTGATCGCCGCAAACCGCAGCGAGCGCATGAAGCCTGCGGCGACGACGAAACATGCGATCACAGAGAGTGGCAGGGCCACGGCGAGGGCTCGCAGAATCGCGTTGAGCTGCTCGTCTCGAACGATGGCCGAACCGGTGATCACCGCTCGAGCGTCGGGATCGAGCGTCGTCAGCTCTCCGTCGAGCCGGTCGACGAGGGGCTCGAGGTCGTCACGGGCGATCGCGATGTTCTCCTGTGACCGGCTCCCCACGACCTGGGCCATCATCACGGTGGCCCACTCGGACCCATCGCCGCTCGACCAGAGGGTGGTCCCGACGGCGTCGGGAGACCACTCGAGGTTGGCACCGTCACGGGGCACCCCCGCCACGGCGGTGAAGCCGTGGACGGCTGCCAGCTGCTCGCGGGTGTCGGGGAGACCGTCTCCGTCGTCATCGGTGATGGCCGCGCCGGTGACGCCCTCCACCGCCGAGCGGGCGAACGGGATCGCCATCACATCGTCGATGACATCCAGCACACCACGCTGGAACAGCGTGACGCCCTCGTCATCCACTGCGAGCTGGGGGTTCCTGATGGCTGCGACGTCGTCCGCAAAGGCCACCAGCGTGCGAAGCACCTCCGGTGAGGTGAGATCGGCTTCGACGTAGACCAACGCCGGCTCACCGCCGCGCTGACCGACGTGCTCGTCGAGCTTGTCGAGCGACTGCACCAGATCGGTGTCGGCGGCGAAGAAGTCCTTCACGTCGAATCGCGCCTCGATCTGCAACGCAACGAGCGTCGTCACGACGGTTGCGGCGAGAACGACGGGCAACACGATCCAGCGCGCCCGGGCCATCGCTGCGACGCTTCTTCCCAGACGCGGCGCCAGCACCGCCCGCCCGGCAGCCGGTGCCGCTCCCTCGGTGTCTCGGCGCACCGCGATGCGGTACGGCAACCAGATCACGAAGGCGATGTAGAGCGCCAGAGCGGCGACGCCCGCGGCAGGCAGGATGTAGACGATGAACAGCACGACGGCCATCGCTGCAGTCGCCGCCAGACCCGACCCGAGGCCTCGACCCACACGCCGGGTGAGATTCTCCGGTCGGCTCGGAACACGCTCTTCGATCTCCATGAGCACGAGCGGCGTGACCAGCCCGAGCATGAGGAATGCAGCGACCAGCGCGAGCGCAGCCCCGATGCCGAACTGAACGACGGACTCGATCCCCGAAGCGACGTTCGAGAGGAACGCGGCCGAGTCGGAGAGGAGGGCGAGCACGAGCGCGGCCAGGACCCCGGCCAGACCGGTGACGAACGCCACCCTCGGGCGATAGCCGTGCTGCGCTTCCTCCCGGTACCGCCCGACCGCGTGGAAGGCGAAGTCGATGCCGAAGGAGATCATGGCGATCGGAGCAACGAAGCTCAGGATCTGATCCGATTCCAGACCGATGAGGTTCGACAGGCCCTTCAGCCAGATCATGAGGGCAGCCAGGGCGGCACCGGCGACGGCGACCGCCCAGTACGACCGCAACACGATGCCGGTCACGATGAGCACGGCGAGGATCGTGAAGCCGATGAAGGGACCGGCGGCTTCGGATTGCTCTCCTGCCGTCAGGTTGACGTCGATGGCAATGCCCCACACACCGAACAGGTCGGTGTCACCGCGCAGCGCAGCCTGGACGTCGCGGGCGAACTCCTCCTTCGTGGTGTCGTCGCTGCCGAGCGTGATCGCCTGGCCGCCCCCTCCGAGCGCCACGTTGTCGGCCAGCACCGGGAAGAAGAACGCCGGCGCCTCCCAGGCCCCGGAAGACGGATCGAAGGACGACGTGGCTGCCAGGCCCCAATCGAGCGGTGAGCTCTGCGCGATGATCGCTGCGACGGCCGCGACAACCTGCTGATCGTTCGCTCCTTCGAGCCCACCCACACCCGCCCGGTCCAGGGCCGCGTTCGCCTCGTCGGCGATCGTGTGGACGCCTTCCACCCGCACTCCGCTCACCGGGTCGAAGTACTCGATCAGGAGCGGACCGATCTCGGGATCGGCCCGCAAGGCGGCCGTGTTCTCATACAACGCAAGCAGTCGATCACGGGTGAGCATGTTCCCGTCGGCCGCCTCCACGAGGTAGCCGGCGCCGTACACGTCGGATGCGAAACGATCGCTGACGAGCTGCTCGGCGTCGACGATCTCGTTCGACGGCGTCTGGCTCGCAGACGTGTCGGGCGCCATCGTCACCATGGGAACCGCCAGCGCGGCCGTGGCGATCAGAGAAGCTGCAACGACGAGCCGCGCGTGCGCACTCAGCCATTCCGCGACGCGCAAAGCACGACCGCTGCCGAGTCGGCCGGTGTCCATCTGCCCTCCAAGAGTCTCGTTCAAGCACACGCCGGACCCACGCGGACCGGAAGGGTCGAAAGTCCCGAAGCGAGGCTGGTGGCCCCGGCCCGATGTGGTGCCTTTCGGGTGGCGCTCGCCTCACAGGGTCCACCTGAGCCGGACTCCGTTCTGCCTACCATTCGCCGATGGGCACCCCGGCCGACGGCGATCCGCGCGCGAGCCTCTTGACCCGGGCCCTCCGGCTCGAGTACGCCACGATCGGATGGAACGTCGGCGAGGCAGTGCTGACGATCGCGCTCGGTGCGATCGCCGGCTCGCTCGCTCTGATCGGCTTCGGCTCGGTATCGGTCATCGAGGTGTTCGCTTCCTCCGTCGTGGTCTGGCACCTGCTGCCACGTGCCGAGACGGACAACCCGGCGCGAACTGCACTCGCGCTCAGGCTGGTCGCCGTCGCATTCGCCGCCCTGTCTCTCGCACTCGTGTTTGCGAGTGTCCGGGATCTGGTGACCGCCCGGCGCCCCGAGGAGTCGCCCTGGGGCATCGCATACCTGGCGGTGACCGCAGTCGTCATGTTCGGGCTGGCCGTGGCCAAGCGGCGCCTGGCGGAGAGGCTCGACTCGGCGCCCCTGCGATCCGAAGCGACCATGACGTTTCTCGATGGCATCCTGTCGACGGCGACCATGATCGGGCTGGCCCTCAATGCCGTTCTCGGCTGGTGGTGGGCCGACCCAGGGGCTGCGCTGCTGGTTGCAATCGGTGCAGCGAACGAGGCACACGAGAACTGGGAAGAGGCCGGCGAATTGCAGAGGCTCGTGCCATAGCGTTGCGCGACACGGCGACCGCCGCGCCGCCGACCGACCGCTTCAACCCGCGAGCTCGTATCCGCAGGCGTCGCAGAAGCGTGCGGAAGCCGAGTGCACCGCCGAGCCACAATTGCGGCAGGCCTCTTCGCGAGGCCGGTTGGCGCTGGCGACTTCCGCCGACACGATCCCCGTGGGCACGGCGATGACGCTGTACCCGACGATCATGAGCATCGCAGCGAGCACCTGACCGAGTGGGGTCGCCGGCGCGATGTCGCCGAAGCCGACCGTGCTCATGGTCACGATCGACCAATAGAGCCCGCGGAACATCGAGTCGTAGCCGTTGGCGGGGCCCTCGACGAGATACATCGTCGATCCGACGATCACGTTGATGAGGACCACGACGATGAGAAAGACGATGATCTTGCGCGAACTCGACCGGATGGCTCGCACCAGGTAGTTCGCCTCGCTGATGAACCGGGCCATCTTGAGCACCCGGAACACCCTGAGCAGTCGCAGCGAGCGGATCACCAGCAGGGATTGCGCACCCGGCAGGAGCACGCTCAGGTAGACGGGAAGGATCGCCAGCAGATCGACGACGCCGAAGAAGCTCCGTGCGTAGCGCCACTTGTTGGTGACGGTGACGAGGCGGGCGACGTACTCGATCGTGAAGAGGATCGTGATGATCCACTCGAGGACGAGCAGCAAGGTGCCGTGGCGGGCCTCGATCTGCTCGACGGTCTCGAGCATGACGAGCAGGACGCTGAAAGCGATGAGCGCCAGCAACGCGACGTCGAACGCCCGCGACTGCGGCGTGTCGTGGTCGAAGATGACGTGGCGGGTGCGTTCCCGCCATCCCGTCGTGATGATCGGCACGCCAGGCAGCGTAGAACGGCAGGCGGCTCCCACCGTGGCTTGTCGCCGCTTGGCCACCTCGTCCAGATCACATGTCGGAACCCGGCGGCGGGAAACTGCCGTAGATCTCGACCTCCACTGCGCCCGTGTTGCCACCCGTCGATGTCTCCACATCGAACCGAACGACCTGACCGAAGAAGCCGACGGGTACGACGACCAGGCCCTGCCCCGCATCGAACGGGCCGAACGTCTGCGTGCCGTCGACGGTGATGCTGAACGATGTGGTGATCGACGTGCCGTCGCTCATGGCCCGCGTCCTGAAACCGACGCCGACCACCTCGGCGGGGAACCGCAGATCGATCGTGATGAACGCGCCGTCGCCGTCGCCCGCCGAGGACCACTCGGTTCCGAGGTCACCGTCGATCGCGTTCTCGCCGGCAAAGGCAGCGGAGAACTCGGAGCTCACGTCGACCACCTCCCCACCGGTGGCGATGTTGGGGGCCGGTGTCTCCGCGCCGGCCGACACGCCCGTGATGAACGACATGACATCGGACACGAAGATCCGACCGTCGCCACCGACGCCCTGGATCCGGTAGAAATACTCGGTGTCTGCTTCGAGACCGACGAGCCTCGGCTGATGCACGCTGTGGCCGGACCCCGCCATGTCCGTGTCCGTGGCGAGCGACCCGAAGGCGGTCGTGGGCCCGTAGGCCACGGCGCACGCGACATCGATCGACGTGTTCAGCCTGATCACTGCCGCACTCCCGTCCGGCTCGAGCTGCACGTCGATCTCACCATCGAGGATCTCCGAGAAGTCGAAGAGGCCGGCGGCGAGGGTCGTGGCGGTCGTCCCCATGTCGCCGCCCATACCGGCGGTGGTCCCCGGAGCATCCTCGGCGTCGTCGGCGAGGAACGCGATGCCCAACACCGCAGGTATCACGACGAGCGCGACCGCCAAGCCCACGAGGACCCCCGGGCGTGGGCCGCCGGCTCTGCTCGGCGTATCGTCGGAAGGACGATCGGCCACCTCAGGACCCCCGTGCCGGAGCGAGGACGCGGGTGGCCTCATCGCCGGCGATCTGCACTATCGCCGGCTCATCTCTCCCTCTGGCCAGCAGCACGGCGCCTTGCACACTCGCCGTGATGAACCATGCCAGGGCTTCCGGGTCCGTGTCGGCATCGAGGCCACCTTCGTCCACTGCGGTCCGGATGGCGCCGACGAGGTGAGCGACCCAGTCGTCGAAGATCCGACTCAGCATGTTCTGGATGTCCGGTGCGAGTGTGGCGGCTTCGACGGCGAGGCTCCCGAAGAGACAGCCGGCCGCCCTTCCGAGCCGTTCCTGCTGACCGAGCTGCGCCTCGTACATGCACTCGAAGAGCCGTTCCAACTTGGCTTCGAACGACGAGTCCGGAGATCCGAGCGGTTCGAGCACGGCGGTCTCGAACTCGCCCCAGGCTTCCTCGATGATCGCCCTGACCAACTCGTCTTTCGAGTCGAAGAAGTGATAAAAGCTCCCCTTCTTCACTCCGGCACGCTTGCAGATGGCCGACACCCCGACCGCGTGAACACTCGCCGTCTCGATCAGATCGGTCGCTGCCTCGATCAGCCGAGTTCTGGTGTCGTGGGTGGCGTGAGCGACGGCCTCCATGGCCACCTCACGACCAGAGCCGGAACAGCCGACCCGTGACGATGTGGAACTGATAGGTGATCATGAGCACTCCGAAGAAGATCATCAGCGCCGCGCTGGCAGCACCGATGTAGGGCCGCGCCTTCTCGAGCCAGGTCATCAACGGTGCCGCCTGGGCCACGAGCCACGCTGCGGCCATGAAGATGACACCCACGCCTGCGGCGAAGACGAACATGATCAGACCGCCGGTGACCGGTGAGCCGGTTGCGCCCGCATACAGCAGGAGCGCCGACAGCACGGTTGCGCTGAAGCACGACAGACAGCCGACCGCAAACGTCGAGCCCATCAGAGCCGAGCCGAGCCACCCGGATCGCGATGGCCGATTGAAGCCCGGGATCTTGCACACGACCGGCACGCGCGCCTGACTCGCCACCCGAATGCCGAGAAGCACGACCGCGATGCCTGCCACGACGGATGCGGGCCGTGCATACTGGCCGATGCCATCGAGTCTCGTCAACGATTGACCGACATAGCCGGCGAAGACGCCCCCGGCGGTGTAGATGGCGGTGAAACCGGCGACGAAAAAGAGACCGGTCGTCATGAGCTTCGCCGTGGCTGCTCGCCGGCTCGTCCCGGCGACCGCCGCTCCACCCAGGACCGCCGAGTAATACGTCGCCAGCAGCAGGAGGCACGGCGAGAGCGCGGTGAGCATGCCGCCGAAGATCGCCAGGATGGCGCCCATGGACAGCGCAGTCGTGCCGAACGGTGTGGTCGCCGTGTCGCCGTTGATGACTCCGGTGCCGTATGGGAGGGGCAGATCCCACGACATCTCGACGTCGGCGCCCGCCCCATCGGTGGTGAACACACTCATCGACGAAGCCCCTTCGGTGAGCAGAGCCCCCGACGGGCCGGCTGCCGGGAACGTGATCTGGGTCACCCTGTGATGCGGAGCCTCCGTGATCGCTTCCGAGCCCGTGGGCTCGAAACGGCTGTCCCCGATCACGAGTTCCGACGCCGGGAGCGCAGCAGGGAGTTCCCCTTCGTGCACCGTCTCGAACAGGAAGAACACGAGGCTGGGTTCACCGGATCCGACCGGGAGATCCCTGCCGCTCCACTCGTAGTACCAGCTCGGCGTATAGAGGTATTCGAGCTCGATGTCGGCGGTCCGGGGGCCGGACCGCAGCAGCACATCGACCACCTCGGCCTGCTCGAGGCTGCTCACCTCCGGCGCGTCCGTCCCACCCCGGGTCAACAGGAGCGCGAGTGCCACTGCGGCCACGACCAGCAGCCCGACCATTGCGAGGTAGAACCGAGTCTCGATTCCTCGACCGGACGCGGGCGCCTCGAGCTGGATCGGCGACTGCTGGATGTCTGCCGGTTTGGGCTCGAGATGGATCGTCATGGCATCACCTCGTCAGGTCGGAATGGTCAAGGACAGATGGCTGATGTTGTGGAGGTAGAGCAGGACTGCGATGTCGACGACCAGGAAGGCACTCACGCCGACACCGGCGAACGCCGCTCCCCTGGCCCCCGCCAGGTCGATCGACGAGGCGCGGAGCGCACGTCGCATGCGGATGGTGATGGCGACCATCACCACCCATGCGGCTGCCATGGCAGCGAGCGCAGCCACGTACTGACCGCCGAATGGCACATCGAGCAGCGTCCCGAGATCGAACACTCCAGGCGCCCGAATCGGCGTGCCCCACGTTGCCGAGTGGAGGCCCGATGCGAGCAGCAGCAGCAAGCTGAGGGTCGCCCCGGTCGGGAACCACCGCTCGAGGAGAGCGAGGGCGCGGGTCCGCGGGTCGTCCTTGGCCACCCAGGTCGCAACGAGGGCGAGACCGATGAGACCGACCCAGATCGCACCGGCTGCGCTGTGGGCGATCCGAACGACGAGATTCGTCCAGTCGCTGCTGTCGAAGCGGAACAGCACGGCGAGCGTTTCCGTGTCGATCGTTCGCTCTGCCGAGTCGGTCGCCGTACCGGCCGTGGGAAGCACCTCGTCGGAGAACTCGACGGCGCCCTCACCCGGACTCTCGACGGTGATGGCGACGACCCACGTGCCGAACCGCTCGTAGTCGACCTCCGCCACGTAGCGCCCGGGCTGGTCGAGTGCGCCGAATCGGACGGGCCCGACCGTGGAACCGTCCTCCACACGCGTCGCCGTGAGGGCCATCACGGCGTCCTCGACCGGGTCACCGTCGTCGAAGGTCACGACGGCTCGATACAAGCGGGTCAGCGGAGCAGCGGAGTCCGGGGTGAACGAACCGGCCTCGATCGTGACCTCTCGGCCATGCGCACCGGCGCCCGAAGCCCACACCGTCACCACGGCTCCCACCGTCGCGGCCAGGAGGACGAGCCGGATCGAGGTGGATGTGCTCATGTCGGCCACACATAGATCGACATCACGGCACGGTCCGGCTCGCCGGGGCCGGTGGCGACGAGCGCTTCGAACTCCCATGGACCGAACATGAACAGGTCGAAGTCGGCGAGATAGTGACCGCCTCCGATGTGTTCGACCTCCGTCAGGAACGGCCCGTGGGTCATGAAGATCATGTCCCAATTGACGACGATCTCGGCATCCTCGACCGGATCACCCCCACTGGTCGTCACATAGAAGTCGACGGCGACCTCGAACGTGTCCGGCGGGTACGGCGCCACGAACACCTCGAGGTTCATGTCTGCGCCGAGTGGAATCGTGCCCCCGTTGGGGAGGTCGACTGCCAGGCCATCGGCGTCGAGATAGCGAAGCCGCTCGTCCGCAACCGTCTCGGTGGCGGGACGGAGCAACTCTTCCGACCCGACTTCCGAGCCATCCGCCGACTGATTGATGACGATGAGGCTCGGCGTCGATCTCGGCTCGTCGGGCGAGCTCCCCGATCGCAGCAGCACCAACCCGATCACGCTCGGTACGGCGAGTACGAGGACAGCAGCGATGAGAATCACCGCCGGCTTGATCCGCGATGACGGCTCTTCGACGTCGCCCTCTGGCTCTTCCAAGCGATCCTCTGCCGGGTCCCGCAACAGCATGCTGTGACCGTTCTCGCGCCTACTCGAGCGTCGCCAGGTACGCGGCGATCGCCTCGATCTCTTCGTCGTTCAGGATGATGAACATCATGTTCTCGTTGGTCTCGAGGTTCACGCGAATCGTGTCCGCCGACTTCCCGATGATGTTCGGCCCGGCTTCGCCGCGGGCATCGGTGCCGTGGCACGCCTTGCACCCGATCCCTCCGGCGGTCTCCTGATACAGCGTCTCACCGAGGGCGATCAGCTGGGCGTCGTCCATCGACTCGGTCGTCGTCACCCCGGCCTCGGTCGTCGACACCTCACCCGACGCCGTCGTTGCGACCGCTGTGTCGGATGCCGCCGTGCCTTCGACCGCCGTGGTCGGGGCAGGCTCTGCCGGTGAGCTACATGCCGCGGCCACCACTGTCAGGCAGGCGGCGACCGCAACAAAGAGAACGGTTCGCGTGGCCCTCGTATCGCTGGCTCTTCTTCTCAGCCGCATTCGTCTCTCTTCCCTGTCACGATGGCGGTCGGTGCGCCCCGTTGCGGAGCGCACCGACAACCCGGGTTGTTCAGCCGAGGCTGGCGAGGATCGCCTGCTTCTCCGCGAGCGCCGGCCCATGGAGGCCGTTCTGATCCGCCAACACCTGTCCGGTGAAGTCGGAGTTGTACAGAACGAAGGCGCCGTTGTGCGTGCTTCCGTTGTTGGGTGTCGCCAGCGACTCCTTGATCGTCGCCGTCTCGAGATCCCAGATGACGGTCTCGAACGAGGCATTGCAGCTGATCCACATCTCGTTCATCGCCGGATCGGGATGGATGATGGCGTGGTCACCACGGACGCAGTCGGTGTAGAAGGAGCCCTTCTGCCCGGCCCTGTCGCTCGCCTCCGTGACCTCGTCGGTGTTGATGAGGCCCATCGTGTTCCCACGGTTGTGGCCGCCCTCACCCTTGCCGATGATCCACAACTGGCTGTCGTCCCAGTTGAGCGTGACCCCATAGGGTCCGATCGTCCCGGCGTTGGTGATCGCCGTCACAGCCCAGGCACGCGGGTTCTCATCCGACATGTCGATCCGAGCCACCGTGCTCGAGTGACCACCCGAGACGTAGGCCGTCTGGCCGTCGCCGGTGAACGTCACGTAGACCGGGGAACCGTCCTCCGTGTTGATGGTGTTGACCACGTTCCACGTTGCGAGATCGACCACGGCGACGCCGCCGTCGTGATCACGGAACGGTGTGCGCAGGCTCACGAACATGTACTGGTTGCTCGGATCCACGAACCCGAGATAACCGCTGCCGTTGAGGCCTTCGTTGTCGATGCCGCCGACGACACGGTTGCCGTCGTGTGGATCGAGTGCGTAGAACGTCGAGTCGCGGAAGTTCTCCACGAGCGTCAACTCACGCCCTTCCGGTGTCACGTAGGACTTGATGTGGTGCGGATTGCCGATCGTCGCCAGGACCTTGTCGATCTTGAACGTCCTGGCGTTCACGATGATGAGTCGACCTCCGCCCGAGCCGGCCGCACCCCAAGATGCCGCCGTTCCGGTCGGGATGTAGATCCACTCACCGCCCGGCGAGACACCGAGGCCGTGGGGCTCGAAGACCTCTTCTGTCTGGAGGTCGTAATGGACGGCCGCAACCGTCTCACGTGTGTTGGCATCGATCATCAGGAAGCCGGGATCCGTGACGGACGTCGACAGCAGCCCGCTGTATCCGGGTCCCTCCGAGGCGATGTAGACGAGCGGATGTGCAGCAGGATCCCACGCCGGATCACCCGACGAGTCGAACGTCTCGAGCAATGTGATGCCGAACTTCCGGGACCAGTCCGTGTCCCATGCGGGATCGACCGAAGCCGTGCCCTGACCGCCGGTCGCAGGAACGTCCTTGAACTCCTCGGCGTCCCTGATGTCGGCCTGGATGATGATGTTCACGGCATCGTCGGCCGTGGCGAGCGGATCCGAGGACTCTCCAGGTCCTCCGCCTGTGACCGAGCCTGCGTCACCGGGTGCCAGTGTTGTCGCGTCGGCCGTCGTCGTATCGACGGCTTCGTCCCCCGAGTCACAGGAGACCAGAACGAACACGAACGTGGCTAAGACCGCTACCAGCAGGCTGAAAGAGTGCTTCGAATGTCGTTTCATCGTTCCACCTCCGTCGAGTCCACGCGCGGGCGTGAAACGCCCTCGTCGATGGAATCTCGGCCAGCCCGTGCCTCACGCGACTGCGGAGAGCCCGGTTCGTGGAACACCCCGCCTTCCTCCCTCATAGAGCGCACCGTGGCCATTGGAGCCAACCCTGGCCCAGAGATGACCGGTCAACTAGTGCCAAAGGTCCCTGATCGGTCGCGCCGCTGGCACCGCGCGACACGTCCGAACGTCGGGTCGGATTCATCATCGAGCAGCGAGCCGGCAGCGGAAGGTCGTGAGACGTGCGCATCGCCCCGCCCGGGAGTGCGGTAGGCTGTCGCCAGCTGCTTCGGCGGCGACTCACTCTCTTCAGTTTTGCGACGGACGGCTTTGAGTCGATACCGGAACATCTGAAACGGGAAGGCACCAAGGCCTCCTCACCTCACAGAGAGTGAATCTCGATGAACATCTACGTGGGAAACCTCCCATTCGACGCGACCGACGCCGACCTCCGCACCCTCTTCGCCGACTACGGGGCACTGTCTTCCGCTTCGGTGATCACCGATCGTGACACCGGCCGGTCGCGGGGCTTCGGCTTCGTCGAGCTCTCGGACAAGGCCCTCGGCGCCAAGGCCGTGAGCGACCTCGACGGCACCGACTGGAACGGCCGCCGCCTGACCGTCAACGAGGCCCGTCCCCGCAACGACCGTCGATGACGGCGCCCGATACGGACGCTTCATCGTCGGAGACCTACGAGGTCTTCGAGCCGTGTGGTCGGTGCTCACTCACGCTGCGCCGCAGCGAGATGCAGATCCACCTGGCCCACTCGCACAACATCGGTCCGGTTCGCAAGAGCGACAAGGACAAGAAACATCGCGGCGCGAGAACCCGCTGAGCGGGTCGCGCCCGGAAGGAACATCAAGAGCACCTGGCGCTTCACCTACCGAGGTCGCGCCAACCTCGACGAAGAGATCATCACCGCCGACGAGCTCGTCGACAACGGTGAGTGGGGCGACTTCGTCGTCGACACCCCCACCTCCGCCGAGAAGGTCCTGCGCGTTCGCGCCAGCGACGTCGTCGAGATCAGAGCCGTCGCTCAACAGAGCTGAGCCTCGGCGCCGTCGGTGCCCCACCAGGTCGTCTGGCGGGGCATCGATTGCGGAGCACCGCGCCGTCGGGGATGTCAGCCGCGGGAGCGGGACTGCTCGGCGAAGAACCGGACGAAGTCCTTCGGCTTCTCGGCGAACACGGCAGCGGCGGTCTCGAACGCTCGCTCCCGCAGCGCCTCCGATCGTGCCGGCAGCGTCACGAGGAGCGCCGCAGGGACGACGCCGTCGGCGAGCGCGGTGCAACAATCCAGGAGATCGGCGAGGTCGTGATCGTCCCCCAGCACCTCCGACAGCTCGTCGAGGGTCTCGGCCATCGCACCGATGGGCGGCGCACACGCTCCCGTCAGCGCTTCCATCTGATACCTCACGACGTTGACGCGCTTCCGCCACTCGTGGAGCGCATGGGCGGTGTCGACATCCCGGGCGCGCCGCATCCCCCTCCGCGCCGCCCGGTAGCTCCGCTCGACAGCCGGCTCCACTGCGGCGAGATCATCCTCCTGATACCGGGCAGGGGCCGGAAAGCGTTCGACACATTCGACGAAGCCGGCGAGGGCAGCTTGGGCCTCTTCCCTGCCTGCCGCATCGTGGCGAAGCTGCGCCAGGGCAGCCGAATGGCGCCGGCCGAGCACGGCGCGAAGCGCAGCTGCGTCCTGGGTGGAGACGACGGACTCCTCGACGAGTCCGTCGAGCGTGTTGACGAGCACCCTCGACACACGAACGGACGAGAGTCGTCGACCTCGGTCACGCACGAGCGTATTCGCCGTGCGGTACACGTCGTCACCGAGCTCGTCGCGACACAACCTGAGGAGCGCCCGCAGCCGCTTGCCCGCTTTCCTCGCCAGATGAACGTTGTTGTCGAGGATCTCATCGTCGCTCTCGGAGATGAACCCACCGGTGATCACCTCGGCCTGTTCGAGCGCCATCCGACGCAGCGCGACGGAGAGGTCTTCCTCCGCACCCATGATCATGCGAGGGCTCGACGGCAGCAGGTTGTCGACTTCGCGAGCAAGGGACATGGTCAGGCCCGGTCTCCATCGTCGGGGAATGGCGAGCCTACCGACTGCGGCCGGTCGCGCGTGCCACTGCTCTCGCGTGTTGCGCAAACGACGGCCCAGGACTGTCGACCCGACGATCAGCCTGCACTCTGCGAATGAGCACGCTCACTGGCTGCGTGCGAAGAACTCATCCATCAGGTCTGCATGCCTGGTGACGGCTTCGGGAAGCCCGACCATCGGGGCGGAGCAGCACGGGCCGTTGAACAACGCACCGAATTCCTCCGGGTAGGTCGTCCTGACCCACTCCTGATACTCACTCATCGTCTGGGAATGGGCGGCATGCGTCGCCGCGATCCCAGCAGGATCCTCAGGCTCGAGGAATTCTTCGAGCGTGACGAGCCCGTCCTCGATGGTGAGCCTCACCTGGCTCGTCATAGGGTCGGCGCCTCCAGCTCGAATGAAGGCGTCGGTGGCTGTCACTGAGCATTCGGCGACGGTCTCGGAGAGCGTGAAGCACTGCCACGTCATCTGCTGATCGGCCGGGTCGTGCATCGCCTGCCTGAATTGGAAGTCGTCAGCCGGAGCAGCGACACCATCTCCGTCGAAATCGTCCACGACGAACCGAGAAGCGCCGAACAGCGCAAACGTGGCGCCCTCCGGCAAGACGACCATGGCAGCGGCATCGTCGAGGGCCCGCCAGGTGCCGTTGTCTCCGTCGCTGACGGCGCGGAACACATCGTCGGCGATGTCGTGAGGCATCGGCTCGGCAGCACCGCAAGCGACAACGGTCGACAGGCAGACAACACCCAAGAGGATCGATCTCATGAGGACTCCTTTCGTCTCTCCTGATCGACTCTTCGGGTCCTCCCTCAACGCCAAGTCTTGTGGAGCAACACCGAACCGGCGAGGCCTTGTTCGCTTCAGCGCCGACCACGACGGGTGCGGTCAGGCCGGCGACGACGCGCCCGCCGGGATCCCGGTTGTGTCCCCTGGCTCTCGACCGTGTCAGCTCGATGAATCGACGAACGAGCGAAACGCACCGGATGCGGCCCCGAGGATGGGGTCGGAGTGACCGAACACCGCGATCGCGAACTCGAGTTCGGCGATGTGGGCGAGGCTGCCGTCGATGTCGGGGGTCGATCGATTGAAGTAGCCCCGAACCACTCGTCCGTCCCTGGTCGCCTTCGCCGCATCGCCGCCGAACAAGATGCCACCGGCCCGG
>CAYFYC010000016.1:47239-47808 GCA_964347305.1 uncultured Acidimicrobiaceae bacterium
CCGCACCCGCTTCTTCATTGTGGTGCTCGACGCTGCCGCCGGGATAGGCGATTTCATAGGGGCTCATCGCCGCATCGCCGACGAACAAGATGCCACCGGCCCGATCGAGCAGATACGACGTGTGACCCGGGGTGTGGCCCGGGGTGTCGACGGCGCTGAGATCTCCCGGCAGCACGGTGCCACTCGCCTCCGACACCAGATGATCGACCTCCACAGCCGGAGGACCGGGCAACGCCGCCATCACCCACGTGAGCGGCCTCACATACAGCGGAGTCGGCGGCGACGGCGGCTTCATCTCGCCGCGGATCGCCGGTGCATCAGCCGCCGATGCGTAGAGATCGGCGCCCGACTTCGCCTTCACGGCTGCGGCACTGCCGGAATGGTCTGCGTGCGAGTGGGTGAGCAGGATGGCGCGGACATCGTCGAAGGAACGGCCGATGTCGACAACCATTTCCTCGCCGACCGGCGCCGTTCCCCATAGCCGGCGATGTCGAGCCGGATACGGGCGGTTTCCCGGCTCTGGCGCTGAACGACCGTGCGGGTCAGCTCTTGAACGGCCTGCATGATGC
>CAYFYC010000016.1:47818-51580 GCA_964347305.1 uncultured Acidimicrobiaceae bacterium
CCGCCTCCACCGCGTCATGCTTCTTCGGCAAGAGCGTGTCGACGACCGTCACGCCTTCGTCGCCATCGACCAGGTAGGCGTTCACGTACCCCAGACCGATGCGATACACCCCATCCGCAACAGACTCGACCGCCATCTGATCCTCCTTCGTTGCTCTGCGTGCCGCCCGAGGGTACCGAATGGCCGGGGGTGGAACCCGAGACTGCCTACCCTCGGCTGCCTTGCGACCCGACGGGGAACCGTGATCGAACTGCACCCAGATCTCGAACTCACCCGACACCAGGCCGAAGCGCTCCTGGAGACGTGGCTGGGCGCTCCGATCACCTGCACGGGGTTGCGCCCTCTGGAGGGAGGCCTCGTCAACACGGTGGTCGCGCTCGAGTTCGACCGACCACCGTATACGGCGGTCGCCAAGCTCCACGGCAGGGCCGGTGACCCATTCGCCAAGGAGGCTGCGTGGTTGGCCCGGCTCCGCGATCACACCACGTGTCCGGTTCCCGAGGTCTACCTGCACGACAACTCGGGCACGGTCATCCCGCATGCCGCGCTGCTCCTCGAGCACATCCCCGGGGAGTGCATGAAGAACGTCGATCTCGATCCGGCCGAACAGGACGACCTGGAGCGGCAACTGGCGGGGGTGCTCGCCGAGCTGCACACGCATCAGGGTGAGGGCTGGGGCGACCCGGTCGACCCGGACACGACGTCGTCATGGGCCGACGTCTTCGCCGGTCGGCTCAGGGAGCTGCGGCTGGAGCCGGCGGTCATCGAGAGGCTTCCGGATGAGACGCTCAGCTCGATCGACGGCGCCATCGCGTCGGCTCCCGGGGTGTTGATCGATCCGGGCCCTCCGACCCTCATCCACGGCGACGTCTGGGAGGGCAACCTCATGATTCGCCGTACCGACGGCCGATGGCGTCTCGTCTCGCTCCTCGACCCGAACCTCCAGTACGCCGACGTCGACGTCGAGCTGGCCTACCTCGACGTCTTCGACAACGAACGGCCTGCGTTCTTCAACGCCTACAGGGAATTGCGCGACGTTCGCGAAGGGTACGAACAGCGCCGGCTCTTCTACTGGCTCCACACGGCGCTCGTCCACGTGGCGCTCTTCGACGAGCCGTTCTTCCAGGAGTACGCCGGGCGGATCGCCGCCGAGATCAGCGCTCTTCGCATTCGATGAGCCGGCCGGTAGACCTGGCGGGCTGTTGATCCGATCCCGGCCGGTCGGCTACGGACAGTCGGTTTCAGCACGCGGCGGGTCCGCTCGCACATCGCCGTCGACGACCTGGGACTGCAGGGCGCCCGCCGTGGGATCGATGTACCAGACCCTCCACGATCCCTCGCTCTGCGAAGCGAGCAGGACCGGTAGGCCATTCGATTCGAGCGTGAGCACGGACGAACCATACGGGGGCTCCCCGCCGAGCACGGCCATGTCCGTCTGTAGCGAACAGCTCTCCGGATCCCAGTACTCGGCGGCTACGGCCACGTCTCCGCCGGCGTCGGCGGCGAAGACGACATCGAACCACACATGGAGCAACGGCCAGCCGACCATGAACTCCGACCGCGGCTCGCACGTGCCGTTACGGCACTCGGCCACCACGAGCTGCCAGTTGGCCAGCATCGCATCGAAGTCCAGGTCGCCCTCGCCGAGCATGACCGGCCCTCTCCGGTACCAGACCAGGAAGCGGCCATCGGGTAGCGACGTCACCTGTGGCTCAGACGCGGAGTCGATCCTGTACGAGACGGCGCCGTTCGAGCAGGTGTCGTCGTCACACACCGCGACGACCGCCGAACCGCTTGCGGCGCGGCCTTCGAGCGTGTAGCCGATGAACACCCTTCCCTCGTCGTCGATGTCCAGCGACGGATCCGTGAGGGGCCAGACCCCGGGTTCGATGGTCACATTGGTCCGAGTCGCGGGGCTACAGAGCGGGTCACGGCACACGATGAGGTCGAGCGACGATCCAACCTGACCCCAGCGGACGACCCGCAGGGTGCCGTCCGGGGCAACTGCGAGCTGCGGATGACCCCAGGCGTCGCCCAGATCCAGGGGCGCGCTGCGCACCGACGAACAGTCGACGTCATCACAGACGTACAGCGTGTGCTGTGTCTGATCCGCGCTCCAGATCAGCGCAACGAGCGTTCCATCGTCGAGCAGGGTGATGTCGTCGATCTGTGGCGGATAGTCCTCACCCTCGATGAAGAACGTCGGGAGCGTCGCCAGCGTGGCCTGCGTGTAGTCGTCGCATGCCGCATCCGAGCATCGAGCCACGACCATCGCCGTGCGCTCCCAATCCCAGTACACGAAGACCGGAAGCCCCTCGGCATCGATCGTGCCGCGCACGAGCTCCGGCGACACCCACCCGTTCATCGCAAGACCTTCCACATCCGGCGGCGCACCAGACGCGCCTGTCGTCGTGGTCACGCCTTCAGTGGTCGGAGGACTACCCGAGGTCGTCGTGATCCTCTCGGTAGGTTCTGTCGTCGTCGGGCTGGGCACTTCGGGTGTCGTCTCCGGCACCGTGATCGACGTCGAAGGCTCGGCAGGGCCGAGATCGTTGCCGTCCGACCCGGTGAGCAGCACGTATATCCCAAGGACGCCTCCGGCGAGCACGACGACGAAGGCGAGACCGAAGGCGAGGACGCGGCGCCACCGACTGACGGGCGACCACGCCAGCTTCGGCATGTCCATCGTCGTCGGAGCAGACACATCATCGATCGTGACGGGGGGATACGAGGCGTCGAGCTGCGTCTGGTAGTCCCGGAGCTGGGTCTTCAGGTCAGTCATGTGCACTCACCGCCAATGATCTCCTGAGTCGATCGAGGGCTCGATCGACGTGGCGCGACACTGCGCCCGGCGAGATGCCGAGCATCGATCCGGTCTCGGTGAGCGTCATCCCTGCACCGTGAACGAGCATGACGCACACTCGCTGCCGATCCGAGAGCTGAGCGAGGGCTTTGGGGAGACCCGGCTCGACGATCGGATCACCGTCGCCCGGAGCCGGGTCCGGGAGCAGCAGCGGCCGCCGTAGTCGACGACCCTTGTTGCAGCCGACGCGATACAGGTAGCCGGCCGGGTTCTCCATGCGCCCGACCCGATCCCAGTGCTCCCAGCCGTAGGCGAGAGCCTCCGCCGCCATCTCCCGGCCGGCGTCGCCGCCGAGCGCAGCGACGAGAGCCTGGGTGAGTCGGGGGGAGACTCGTTCGACGAACCCGGTGAAGGTCGCCTGGTCGGTTTCCAGCACAGACATCTGCGCGTCCTTCGTGGTGCTCATTACATGAAGGCAGCCACCCGGCCGATTCTTGACAGGAATCTCATCTCCACAGAACCCCCCACGAGTGCTGTGAGCCAGAGGCGGAAGTCACGGCGAGACGTCGAATCCGCATCGGCGGTCCTCGTCTGGAACACGGCGTCCCGGGCCTCAGACGAGCCAGAGTTCGGTCTGGCGGCCGTCGAGATAGGCGACGGATTCGCCGTCGAAGAAGCCATCCTGCTCCAGCATGATCCGGACGTCCTGGTCGTCCCATTCGGGCACCGTCGAGGTGGCGGACAGCTCGATCGAGTACGCGGTGTTCGGGTGGAGCGGGTAGTCGCCGGCGCCGGGCACGCCGTCCTGCTGATCCCACAGGCCGATGGTGGGACCGGCGGCGTGACCGTGGAAGCCGATGGGGTGCGTGTAGATCGAGGGGCGGAGGCCCTCGGCGTCTGCCGCAGCACGCGCAGAGGCGAGCACCTCGTTGCCGGTGCGGCCGGTGGCGAACTCGGCC
>CAYFYC010000017.1:0-50852 GCA_964347305.1 uncultured Acidimicrobiaceae bacterium
CAGCCACCTCAGTCGGCGCCGTCGCCTCAGCCACCTCAGTCGGCGCCGTCGCCTCAGCCACCTCAGTCGGCGCCGTCGCCTCCATGGCCTCGGCCTCGGTCACAACGGCCTCGGCGGACGGTGCCACCTCGACCGTCTCGTCGGCGCTGGCACGGGCTTCGTCGAACTCGCTCTTCGCCTCGTCGGCGGACGGACGACGACCGCCGCCGGCCTCGATGATGCGGCGACCGCCGCCTTCGCGGCGCTTCCCACCACCGGCCTCGACGAGCCGCTTGCCCCCGCCGGCCTCGATGATGCGGCGCGAGCCGCTCTCGCCGACCGCGGACTCGGCACGGGACTTCGCCGAGCGGCGGCGACCCGAGGGGCCACCGGCGGCGAGTCGAGCCTCGGCTGCGATCTTCTCGCGGCTGGCTGCGAGCGACGGGATGACGTCGCCCTTGTAGACCCAGACCTTCACGCCGATCGTGCCGACGGTGGTGTGGGCGGTGGACTGGCCGAAGTCGATGTCGGCGCGCAACGTGTGCAACGGCACGCGACCTTCCAGGTACCACTCGCGGCGACCCATGTCGGCTCCACCGAGCCGACCGGACGCCTGGACCCTGACACCCTCGGCGCCTGCCTTGAGTGCCGTCGAAACGGCGCGCTTCATGGCACGGCGGAACGACACGCGGCCCTCGAGCTGATCGGCAACCGATCGGCTGAGCAGGGTGGCGTCGAGCTCGGGGTTCTGGACCTCGATGACATTGAGCTTGATGATGCGGCCCGTGAGCTTCTCCAGCCCACGGCGCAGACGGTCGGCTTCGGAACCGGAGCGACCGATGACGACACCCGGGCGGGCCGTGTGCACGTCGATCTGCACCTTCTTGTCGCCGATGCGCTCGATGTCGATGCGGGAGACCGCACCGCGCGTGAGCTCACCGCGGAGGTAGGAGCGGATCTTGTGGTCCTCGTTGACCTGGAAGGCGTAGTCCTTCTCGGAATACCAACGGGACTTCCAATCGGTGACGATTCCGAGCCTGAGCCCGTATGGGTGGATCTTCTGACCCATTACTCGGTCTCCTCCTCGTCGGCGACGACGATCGTGATGTGACAGGTGCGCTTGCGGATCTGCGTGGCGCGACCGCGAGCACGGGGCCGGTAGCGCTTCAGCGTCGGGCCCTCGTTGGCGTACGCCTCGGAGACGAACAGCTCGTCGGCGTCGAGCGCCAGGTTGTGCTCCGCGTTGGCGACGGCCGAGTTGAGCGTCTTCATGATCGGCTCGGTGGCCCGGCGGTTGGTGAACTCGAGCACGACCCTGGCCTCGTCGACCGGGAGCCCACGCACGAGATCGAGCACCCGTCGTACCTTGAAGGGCGACTGCCGAACGTATCGGGCGGTTGCATGTGCCTTCATCGCTTCCTCGCAGACCTGTCGCCGGCGTGGCCGCGGAACGTGCGGGTCGGGGCGAACTCGCCGAGCTTGTGCCCGACCATCGACTCGGTGATGTACACCGGGACGTGCTTGCGCCCGTCGTGCACTGCGATCGTGTGACCCACCATCTCGGGCACGATGGTGGAGCGTCGGCTCCACGTGCGGATGACCTTCTTCTCGTTGCGGTCGTTCGCCCTGTCGATCTTCGCCATGAGGTGCTCGTCGACGAATGGGCCCTTCTTCAGGCTGCGAGCCATGTGGTGTTCCTTTGCGTAGAAGCGGGCGCGTATCGCCGAGTTGACGGCGTCATCTGGGAAGGACGCACGACGCCGGCGCAGTGGATGAACTGCGCCAAGGAGGAGGACGAAGCCAGGGGCGTCGTCAGCCGGTGAGGCGCCGTGATTCCTGCGGAAAGGGACACCATCATCGACGTCCCTTCTTCGTGCGGCGACGGACGATGTACTTGTCGCTCGCCTTGTTCTTCTTGCGGGTGCGGCCCTCGGGCTTGCCCCAGGGGCTGACGGGGTGGCGTCCGCCCGAGCTGCGACCCTCGCCGCCGCCGAGCGGGTGGTCGACGGGGTTCATGGCCACGCCACGGGTCTGCGGGCGCTTGCCCTTCCATCGGTTGCGGCCTGCCTTGCCGATCTTCACGAGCTCGGCGTCGGTGTTGCCCACCTGGCCGACGGTCGCCCGGCAATCGAGCATGACCCTGCGCATCTCGCCGGAGGGCAGACGCAGCAACGCGAGGTCGCCCTCCTTCGACATCAGCTGGATCGCGGTGCCTGCGCTGCGGCCCATCTTGGCGCCGCCACCGGGTCGCAACTCGACGTTGTGGACCACGGTGCCGGTGGGGATGTTCCGGAGCGGAAGGGCGTTGCCGGGACGGATGTCCGCACCGGAGCCCGACTCCAGCATGTCGCCGACCTGGACGTTGAGCGGAGCGATGATGTATCGCTTCTCGCCGTCCACGTAATGCAGCAGGGCGATGCGGGCGTTGCGATTGGGGTCGTACTCGATGGCGGCGACCTTGGCGGGGATGCCGTCCTTGGTCCGCTTGAAATCGATCACGCGGTACCGCTGCTTGTGTCCACCGCCGCGGTGCCGCGACGTGATCCGGCCGTACGTGTTCCGACCCGACGAACGGGTCTTCTTCTCGAGCAGCGACTTCTCGGGCTTCGACTTCGTGATCGTCTCGAAGTCGGAGACCGTCTGGAACCGGCGACCCGGCGATGTGGGCTTGCGCTTCTTCACTGCCATGTCACACCTCGAAGATGTCGATCGAGTGGCCGGTGGCGAGCGACACCAATGCGCGCTTGGTGTCCTTGCGCTTGCCCAGCTTGTAGCCGGTCCGCTTCACCTTGCCCTGGCGGTTCATCGTGTTCACGCGGGTCACCCGGACGTCGAAGATCGCTTCGATGGCCTGGCGGATCTCCGTCTTGTTGGCGCGCTTCTCCATCAGGCATCCTCCCCGTTCTTGGTCTGCTGCTGTGCAGCGTGCTCGGCCGTCCCGCGGGGAGCGCCCTGACCGAGGTCGAGCGTGCCCTTGCTCATCACGATCGTGTCCGCCCACAACACGTCGTAGGTGTTCGCCTGGCCGAGGTTGCTGGCGATGACGTGCTCCAGGTTGCGGAACGACTTGATGGCGGTGCGCTCGTGGTCCTCGGCGAGGAGCAGCACCTTGCCGGTGACGTTCATGGCCTCGAGCAGCGCAACGGCGTTCTTGGTCTTGGGAGCCTCCCAGACGTCGAAGTCCTCGACGACCTTGATGTTGCCGCTGGCGGCGCGATCGCTGAGTGCGCTGCGCAGGGCGAGCCGCTTCATCTTCTTGGGAGTCCGCTGGGAGTAGTCACGCGGCTTCGGCCCATGCGCCACGCCACCACCGGCCCACTGGGGCGAGCGGATCGAACCGTGGCGGGCACGGCCGAGGCCTTTCTGGCGCCACGGCTTGGCCCCGCCGCCGCGGACCTCGGACCGCGTCTTGGTGGAGTGGGTGCCACGTCGGGCTCCGGCGAGCTGTGCCGTCACCACCTGGTGCATGACGGCGACGTTCGGCTCGATGCCGAAGATCGAAGGCTCGAGCTCGACCTCGCCCCTGGACGTTCCGTCGGCCGAGTAGAGCTCGGCGGTCATCTTCTTGTCAGCCATGTGCCTTCACCGCCTCTCGGATCACCAAGACGGCGCCCTTCGGACCGGGAACGGCGCCACGCACCATGAGCAGGTGCCGCTCCGAGTCGACCTGAACGATGTCGAGATTCATGACCGTCGTCTGCTCGCCACCCATGCGACCCGGCAGCCGCTTGCCCTTGAAGACACGGGCGGGCGTGGCGCAGGCGCCGATGGCGCCCGGGGCGCGGTGGACCTTGTGGGCGCCGTGACTGGCGCCCTGACCGGCGAAGTTGTGCCGCTTCATGACGCCGGCGAAGCCCTTGCCACGGGAGATGCCGGTGACGTCGGCCTTGGTTCCGACTGCGAAGAGATCGCCGATGGTGATCTCCTGGCCCAGCTCGTACTCGCCGGCGTCATCGACCCGCACCTCGACGAGGTGCTTTGCGGGAGCGACACCGGAGCGGGCGAAGTGGCCTGCCGTCGGACGGTTGATCTGCTTGTCCGGGAGCTCCTTGAAGGAGATCTGGATGGCGTCGTAGCCGTCGACGTCTTCGTTCTTGATCTGGGTCACGTGGACGGGACCCGCCTTGATGACGGTCACCGGGATCGCCCGGGCCTCGTCATCGAAGATCTGGGTCATGCCCAGCTTCTCGCCGATGATCGCTTTCACAGCTTGATCTCCACTTCCACACCCGCAGGCAGGTCGAGCCGCATGAGCGAGTCGACGGTCTTCGGGGTCGGCTCGAGGATGTCGATCAGCCGCTTGTGGACACGCATCTCGAAGTGCTCACGACTCGTCTTGTCCACGTGGGGTCCACGGATGACGGTGTAGCGATGGATGCGCGTCGGCAGCGGAACCGGGCCCCGGATCTTCGCCTGGGTACGGACCACGGTCTCGGCGATCTTGCGCGCCGATTCGTCCACGACACCGTGGTCGTACGCCTTGAGGCGGATACGAATCTTCTGGCCTTCTGCCACGCTCTGTCCTGTTCTGTCTGATGACCTGCCGGGGAGGGTCGGCTCACACAGGACAGCCCTGACCCACGATCGTGGGCGTCGAACCGACCACCTGGCGAGCGGTCCCCCATCCGGGGTACATCACGGGTTTGGTCACAGAGCCGCTGCGCGCACGCAGCCGCTCAGAACTCATCGTTTGCGGTACACGCGTCAGCGGAGCGCTGAAGCGCAGGCGGATGCTACCCAGGTCCCGAATCCAGGGCAAGTCGCCCCCGATCGTCCTGCGAGGTCATCCCGATTCGAGCACCAGTTGCGCCGCCGCCACGTCTTCGATGGCCATGCCGACCGAGTCGAAGACCGTGATGCGGTCACGCCACTCCGGATTCGGCCGAGCGAGCGCATGACCGATCTCGGCCGTCACCGTGGCCTTCGAGCCCCGGATGTTGCCCGCCTGGTCGGCTGCGGCCTCGAGCGACTCGACGAAAAGGAGGTTGGCCATCGTCACGTCGTCCAGCTCGCGGCCGTCGGAGCCGTTCCAGCCGACGGCGTTGATGTGCGCGGCATCACCGACCCAGTCCCCCATCAGGATCGGATCGGTCGACGCCGTCGCCGTCACGATGATGTCTGCGCCGTGGACCGCATCTTCGGCCGCCATCGCAGTGGCGCCGACCTCCTGGGCGAGACGGGCGGCATTCGCCGGGTTCCGACTCCAGATCCGCACCTCCTCGATGGGGCGGACCAGCCGCATGAACTCGATGTGGGCCCGGGCCTGGACCCCGCTGCCCAGCACCGCCAGCACGCGGGCGTCCTCCTTCGCCAGGAGCCGGGTGGCGGCGGCCGAGGTGGCGGCGGTCCGCTTCTCGGTGATCAGCGATCCGTCCATCACGGCGGCCGGCTCCCCCGTCACCGGGTCGAACAGGAGGATGAGGGCGAAATGGGTGTGCAGGCCCTTGTCCTGGTTGCGGGGATAGAAGGTGACCAGTTTGACGCCCATCGCCTCGGCGACGGCAGGCATGATCCCGAAGAATCCCTCATGGGCCGCTACGGGCAGGAATTGCCGCACGGGCTGGATCACCTCGCCTGCCGAGAAGGCGATCAGGGCGCGCTCCATCCTGTCGACCAGCGCCAGCGGGTCCAAGCGGGCGGCGACGGCGTCCTTGTCGAGGAACTCCATGCAACGACGCTAGCCCGAGTGGCGTCTCGGTGGCGGCGATGAAGGAGGCCAACCGAGTCGTACCAGCGGGGACGAGACCAACGCGGCGCGGCCCGGCAGCGGAAGAGGCGGGACGTCCCCGACCGCACGGTTGCGCCTCCCCCGTCGACCGGGTCGGAGGCAGCCGGTAGCCTGACGTCTGGAGGTGCCCGTGGCGAGCTACGACGAGGTCGTCGAGGCGGCCAGACAGCAGATCACCGAGATCTCGGCCGACGAGCTCGATGCGCAGCGCGACGACTGGCTGCTCATCGACGTTCGTGAGGCGTCGGAGCAGATCGACGGGGTTCTCGTCGACTCGGTCACGATCCCACGCGGCGTCCTCGAGTCGGAGATCGCTGCGACCGCACCGGACACCAGCACGCCGATTGCGCTCTACTGCACCGTGGGCGCCCGTTCGGCGCTCGCCGCCGTGACGCTGCGAGGACTCGGATACACGACGGTCGTCTCCCTGGCGGGCGGGATCGAAGCGTGGAAAACGTCCGGCCGACCTGTGGCGATCGACAGCTCGCTCACCGAGACGCAGCGTGCCCGCTACAGCCGCCATCTCCGCCTTGACGGCATCGGCGAGACCGGGCAGCGCAAGCTGCTCGACGCCAAGGTGCTCGTGCTTGGCGCCGGTGGACTCGGTTCGCCGGCGGCGATGTACCTCGCGGCCGCCGGTGTCGGCACGCTGGGCATCGTCGACGATGATCGAGTGGAGCTCTCCAATCTCCAACGACAGCTGCTCCACGGCACCGAGCGAGTAGGCATGGCCAAGACCGAGAGCGCCCGCCGCCGGCTCGAGGACCTCAATCCCGACGTCGACGTCGTCACCCACGAGGTCCGGCTGGAAGCTGCGAACGCCCTCGAACTCATGAAGGGCTACGACGTCATCGTCGACGGCACCGACAACTTCCCCACCAGATATCTCGTCAACGATGCCTCGCTCCACCTGCGCACCCCCGTCGTCCACGGATCGATCTTCCGCTTCGAGGGCCAGGCCGCCGTGTTCACCCCCTACGAGGGACCTTGCTACCGCTGCCTGTTCCGGCTGCCGCCGCCACCTGAGCTGGCACCGAACTGTGCGGTCGCCGGCGTGCTCGGCGTGCTTCCCGGCATCATCGGATCCATCCAGGCCATGGAGGCGATCAAGCTGATCGTGGGGATCGGCGAGTCGCTCGGTGGGAAACTCCTCACCTACGACGCACTCGACCAGTCATTCGTCACGCTGAACCTCGCCAGGGATCCGGACTGCCCGGCGTGCAGCGACGAGTCGAGCCCTCCACCGCTCGTCGACTACGACGACACGTGCCGACCGGTCAGTCGGTAGCTCCGTCGGTTTCGGCCGGGCTCCCGTCTGCCGCCAGCGCCTCGGCCACTGCGACCAGCGTACGGACACCGAAGCCGGAGCCGCCCTTCGAGAGATAGTGCTCCGGCTTTGCGATGCGCGCCGGGCCGGCGACGTCTATGTGGACCCACGGCTTGCCGTCCACGAACTTCTCGAGGAACAGCGAGGCGGAGATGGCGCCGCCCCAGCGCTCGCCGACGTTCTTCACGTCGGCGACGTCGGACTCCAGCATCGAGCCGTATTCCTGCTCGAGCGGCATCCGCCAGACCTTCTCTCCCGCCGCCTTCGCCGCACCGACGACGAGATCCGCCGAGTCGTCGTGGTTCGACCACATGCCTGCGACCAGCGGACCCAGTGCCACCTTGGCGGCCCCGGTCAGCGTGGCCACGTCGATCATCAGGTCCGGGTCGGCTTCCGCGGCGAGCGACAGCCCGTCGGCGAGCACGAGCCTTCCCTCTGCGTCGGTGTTGAGCACCTCGACCGTCACGCCGTTGCGGGCCGTGAACACGTCTCCTGGCCGCTGTGCGCCGCCCCCGGTCATGTTCTCGGTGAGGGGTGTGATGCAGAGCACGCGCACCGGGATGCCGAGATCGGCGATGGCGAGCGTCGCTCCCACGACCGTGGCGGCACCCGCCATGTCGGTCTTCATGGTCTCCATGCCCGATGCCGGCTTGATCGAGAGACCGCCCGAGTCGAACACGATCCCCTTGCCGATCAGGGCGAGCGAGTGCTCCGCGCCCTGCGGTGCGTACTCGAGCACGACCATCCGGGCAGGGTTGTCTGCACCTTGCGCCACGGCGGCGAGCCCACCGAAGCGCTCGTCGAGGATCTGACGCTCGTCGTAGACGGTGACCTCGATCCCGCGGTATGAGGCCTCGTGGGCGATGGCGTCGGCGAGACGGGCCGGCGGCTTGTCTCCGGCGGGCTCGTTGACCCAGTCTCTGGCGAACTTGACGCCTGCGGCCACGGCCCGGGCGCGATCGATGGCAGCCGCGGTCTCGTCGTCGCCGTCTGCGAGCACATACGACGTGGTCACCTGAGTGGCGGGCTCCGCCTTGTACTTGTCGAACCGGTACGACCCGAGCATCAGCCCCAACGCCACCGCCTCGGCAGCTCCGTCGACGTCGATCTGGTGAAGGGTGGTGACCACCGTCTCGTACTTGCTCGTCGCCCCTGCGACGAGCCCAGCCGCGCGACGCAGACTCTCGGCGTCCACCTCGTCGCCCAACCCGACGAAGAGCACCTGGGTGAACCGCAGATCACCTGCGGGGATCGACGCCATCGAACCGGTTTTGCCCGAGAAGTCGGTCGCCTCGAGGTGGGAGGCGACCCAGTCACCGAGCCGATCGACCACGTGGTCGATGCCGGGCCCCGGGGTCGAGTCGGCCATCATCGGCACCACGAGCGCCGAGCCTTCTGCCTCGGCGAGTGCGCCTCCGTTGACGACTTCGATCATGTGTCTCCCTCTCTGGTCGACGTCCACGTGCCTTCCGACGCACGTGCCAGCATGTACAGGTAGTCGGCGAGCCGGTTCAGGTACACCACCACCTCGGAGCCCCCCAAGCCTCCGTCATCGGCGTAGGCGACCGCCCTCCTCTCGGCACGGCGCACGATCGTACGAGCCACGTCGAGCTGGGCTGCCACCGGGTTGCCTCCCGGCACCACGAACTCCGTCGGCATGCCGTAGCGCGCCTCGACCCGATCGATGGCGGCTTCGGTGCCTTTCACCATGTCGGAGGTCACCCGCGTCACGTCGTCTTCGAGCTTGTCGCGGTTGCCGGGAGCCGTTGCCAGCTCGGCACCCACGACGAAGAGCTCGCGCTGGATGCGGAGGATCTCGGCGGCCATCGGCGCATCGGATTCGCCGGCCAACGCCCTCGCCACCCCGAGGGCGGCGACGGCCTCATCTACGGTTCCGTACGCCTCGGGCCCGTGCGAGGCCTTGGAGATGCGACCTCCGAAGAGGAGACCCGTGGTCCCGTCGTCGCCCTTTTTCGTATAGATCTTCATGCGCCGCCGGAGGGTAGTGGGGTCCCGGTTCTTGCGAGAGACGGCTCCGTCGCCGAGTCACACTCCCCACACGATGAGCCGTCCGACGACCAGCACGCCGACGGCCGTGAGGGTGCCGAGATAGCTCAGGCCGGTCGCAGCCATGACACCCGTGTAGCTGGGCTCCCGCAGGGAGAACCAGACACCGAGCACCAAGAGTGACGTCATCGCCGCCAGCGCCACGTAGGACCACACGAGGACCGCGTCATCCGAAAAGGCGAGGGCGCCGACCGAAACGAAGTACACCGCCTCGGCGACGAGCCCTACCCCACCGACGATCGTCAGCCGCTGCAACGCCCATCTGGGCAGGGTCGGATCGACGAGGTACCAGTGGCCGAGGATCATCTCCGAGGTGATCCCTCCCATGAAGACGGCACCGAACAGGACCGGCAGCAGCGGCGAGTCCGGGAGTGACGCCACTGTGAAGCCGACCGTCGCCAACGCGAAGAGGACCGTCACGATCTCGGAGCGACGGGCGACCGGAACCACGCCGGCCGCAGCTGCGACGCCGACCCATGCCGCCGACCCGCCACCGGCGAGGGCAGCTGAGACGCCGAACAGGAGCACGGTTCCAGAGACGAGCCATGCGTAGCCGGGGCCGACGATCTTCCAGCGCGCCACGAGGGCACCGCCGGCCGCGAGACCGGCCGACCACATGGACAGAACGAGCCCCGGAGTGAGCTCCACTCAGCCCAGCCAGGTGGTGACGCGGTCGGCGACCGCCTCGGGCGTGAATCCGTACTCGACGGCCAGCGTCTCGTACGGGGCCGAGTCACCGAAGTGATCGATGCCGATGTGGAGTGCACCCCCGCCGACCACAGACGCCCACCCGAACGTGACTCCCGCCTCGAGCGTGACGATGGGCAGATCACCGAGCACCTCGCTGCGGTACGCCTCGTTCTGTGCGGCAAAGGCCTCGACGCATGGCATCGACACCACCCGCGCCGACACACCGCGCTCCCCCAGCGAGTCGGCGGCACGCCGCGCCAGCGGCACCTCCGAACCTGTTGCCACGAGGGTCACATCGGAGCCTTCGCGGACGACGAACCCGCCCGTTGCCACCATGTCCGGCGAGGCGGGCTCGTCCGGCATCTCGAGGCCCTGCCGCGTCAGGACGATGGCGGTCGGGCCGTCCGTGCGTTCCAGGGCGAGGTTCCACGCACCTGCGGTCTCACCGCCATCCGATGGCCGGACGACCCAGAGCCCCGGGATCGCCCGCAGCGCTGCGATGTGTTCAACCGGCTGATGGGTCGGGCCATCCTCACCGAGGAACACCGAGTCGTGGGTCCAGACCCAGATGCTCGGGGCCTTCATCAGAGCGGCGAGCCGGACCGCAGCACGCATGTAGTCCGAGAACTGCAGGAACGTCGCCCCGAACGCCCGGAGCCCGCCGTGGACGGTGATGCCGTTGACGATCGCCCCCATGGCGTGTTCCCGGACTCCGAACCGTATGTTGCGGCCCGCCCTGTTGGTTGCCGAGAAGTCGGACGAGTCGTCGATGATCGTGTTCGTCGACGAGGCGAGATCTGCTGCACCGCCGACGAGGTCGGGGCGCCGGGAAGCGATGTCGTTGATCACCGATCCGGAGATCTTCCTCGTCGCCACCGAAGAGCCGGCTGCGAAGTCCGGCGCCACGGCGTCCGGCGGTGCCGGGTCGTGGTAGCTCCGCCAATCGGCGGCACGCGCGGGGTCGTCGTCCAACCGCTGCTGCCAGGAGGCACGTGCCGCCCGTCCACGATCCATCGCGGTGTCGAACCACGCATAGACGGCCTCGGGCACGAAGAACTCCGGGTGGTCCCAGCCCAGTGTCTGCCGCGCCAACGCGATCTCCTCGTCGCCCAGCGGCGAACCGTGAGCGCCTGCCGTGTCCTGCTTGTTGGGGCTTCCGTACCCGATGTGCGTCTTGCACGAGATGAGGGACGGCCGCGGATCGGCCATGGCTTCGGCGGTGGCCTCGTCGATGGCACGCTGATCGTGGCCGTCGATCGTGACCGTGTGCCAGCCGTAGGAGTCGAATCGAGCGGGCACGTCCTCGGAGAACGCCCACTCGGTGGGGCCCACCAGCGAGATCTCGTTGTCGTCGTAGAAGTAGATCAGCCGCCCCAGTTCGAGGTGCCCGGCGAGTGAAGCCGCCTCCGATGCGATGCCCTCCATGAGGTCGCCGTCGCTCACGAAGGCGAAGGTGCGGTGGTCGACGAGATCCTCGCCGAACCGGTTGCGCAGATGCGCCTCGGCGAGGGCCATCCCGACGCCCGTGGCGAAGCCCTGACCGAGGGGCCCGGTCGTGGTCTCGATGCCCAGGTGTTGCTCGATCTCGGGATGACCTGCGGTGGGAGCCTTGAGCTGCCGGAAGTTCTTGAGATCGTCGAGCGACACGGGGAATCCACTGAGATGGAGCAGCGCATACAGCAACATCGAGGCGTGGCCGTTGGAGAGGACGAAGCGATCACGATCCGGCCACGTCGGATCCCCCGGGTCGACCGAGAGATACTTCCCCCACAGCACCGTTGCGATGTCTGCCATACCCATCGGTGCTCCGGGATGCCCCGAATTCGCACGTTGCACGGCGTCCACGGACAGGAATCGAATGGCGTTGGCGACGTCCTTCTCGATCATTCTCCACCCTTCAGCGAAATCGGCGCCACCATAACGGCAGCGGGTCCGGCCCCGTCTTGCTAGGCGACCACCACGAGCGACCGATCGGAATCGTTGAACGACTCGACGCCATCGGCGGTCACCGCGACGATGTCCTCGATCCGCATTCCCCACCTCCCGGGAACGTAGATGCCGGGCTCGACCGAGAAGGTCATCCCGGGCTCGAGGGCGGTGTCGTCACCTTCGACGAGGTACGGGTGCTCGTGCCCGTCCAGGCCGATGCCGTGACCCGTGCGGTGGATGAAGCGATCGCCATGACCTGCCGCCTCGATGACCTCGCGGGTGATGCGGTCTATAGAGGAGGCGGCGACGCCGGGTCGCACCGCCTCGACCCCACGACGTTGCGCCTCTTCGAGCACGGCGTGGGCGGCGACGATCTCGTCATCCGGTTCCCCGACCACGAAGGTGCGGGTCGTGTCGGATCCGTAGCCGTGCCACCGCCCTCCGAAGTCGACGACGACCGTGTCGCCCGACTCGACCACACGGTCTCCCGGCTCGTGATGCGGCGACGCCGCATTCGGGCCCGCGGCAACGATGGTGAACGTCGCCAGCTGGTGCCCCTCCTCCACGGTCATGGCGGCGATGTCGTGGGCCAGCGCGCGCTCCGACCTCCCGGAGAACGTCATGTCGCGCAGCCTCGCGGCGACGCGATCCACGGCGGCGCCTGCCGCCCTGAGCAGCCCGAGCTCCGTGGCGTCCTTGACCATGCGCAGCTCGCGCATCAGCGGAGCTGCATCGACGATCGGCGCCGTCACCCGTTGCTGGAGGGCGAGCAGGAACGTGGCCCATGTCTGCGAGCCGACGGCAACCCGCCGCGCCGTGCCCGTGTGTGCGGCCACGATGGCCACCGGGTCCTCGGTCTCAGCCCAGGCGTCGATCGTGAAGACATCGCCGCGGGTGTCGACCCGGGGCGCCTCCAGCACGGGAACGACGAGGACCGGGGGATCGTCCGGTCGAACCACCGCCATGGTGAGCCGCTCGCTCGGCATGGCTTCGTACCCCAGCAGATACGGCATGTCCCGACCGACGCTCACCACCAAGGCGTCGACGCCGTGACTCGCCATCGCTTCTCGCGCCCGTTGGATCCGTGCGGCGTAGTCGGCGTCCGGATAGCCGACGTCGATCACGAGGTCACCGCCGACGGCTCACTGCGCCGCCTGCAGCGAGTCGCGGGCGTGATACGACGAGCGCACCAGCGGGCCGGCCTCGACGTGGGGCAGCCCGAGACGCTCTCCCTCTGCGGCATACCGGGCGAACTCGTCGGGATGGACGTAACGGTGGACCCGTCGATGTCGCGGCGTGGGACGGAGATACTGACCGATCGTCACGATGTCGACGCCGACGGCACGCAGATCGGCGAGCGCACCGAGAATCTCCTCCTCGGTCTCGCCCATGCCCACGATCAGGCCCGACTTCACGGTGCTCGCCGGGTTGATCCAGCGCGCTCTCGCGAGCAGCGCCAGCGATCGTCCGTAGTTGGCTGCGGTCCTGATGTCGCGTTGGAGCCGCAAGACCGTCTCCGTGTTGTGGTTGAGCACGGACGGCTTCTCCCCCATGACGATCCGCAGGGCGGCCTCGTCTCCTTTGAAGTCGGGGATCAGCACTTCGACGTCGCAATCCGGGACGAGATCGCGGATGCGGGCGATGGTCTCGGCGAAGATCGCGGCGCCGCCGTCGTCGAGATCGTCGCGGTTGACGCTCGTGAGGACCGCATGCTTCAGACCCATCGCCGCCACGGCCGACGCCGCCCTGGCGGGCTCCTCCAGATCCACCTCACCCGGCTTCCCGGTGGTGACGTCACAGAAGGCACAGGCCCTGGTGCACAGGTCGCCCAGCAGCATCAACGTCGCCGTGCCCTGGCTCCAGCACTCGTAGATGTTCGGGCATCCCGCTTCCTCACAGACGGTGTTGAGCCCCTTGTCGCGCATGAGACCCTTGAGCTCCTGATAGCCCTCGGTCGTGGTGGCCGCCGTCACCTTCATCCATGGGGGCCGCTCCGGCTCACCGTCGAGGACGCCTCGTATCGCGATCGGGATCTCGTGGCGCGAAGCAGGTGAGAACACACCCGCCGCCACCATGGCGTCGACGTCGAACCGACGACCCTGGCCCCTGGCGAAGGCACCCAGCTGCGTCTCTACTCGCGGTGCCGGGAAGGTCGCTCCCGCATGAGGGAGCAGGGCCTCCACGACCTCCTCGAGCGACACGTCGCGATCGAGCAGCCGGCGCAACGAGGTGACAGGGCGGTCGGGGATTCCGCACGGGATCATGTGGCCGAAGTACTCGAGGTCGGGATCGACGTTGAGGGCGAACCCGTGCATGGCCACCCCGCCCGAGACACGGACGCCGATGGCCGCCACCTTTCCCTGTGCGGTCCAGACCCCGGTGTAACCGGGTTCGGCCCAAGCCGCGACACCGAGATCGGCGAGCGTGGCGATCAGCATCTGCTCGAGCCGACGCACATGGCCGACCATGTCGAACCCGCGCGGCAACTGCGGCACGGCCACGATCGGGTATCCGACGAGCTGTCCGGGACCGTGGTACGTGATGTCGCCACCGCGATCGACCTCGTGGAGCGTCGCCTCGAGCTGCTCGAGCCGGTCCGGCGTGACCAGCAGGTTGCTCCCGTCGCCGTTCCTCCCGACCGTGTAGGTGTGAGGGTGCTCCAACAGCAACAGGTAGTCGTCGACGGTACGCCCCGAGACCCGGCCCTCGTGGAAGGCTCGTTGCAGATCCCAGGCCTCGTCGTAGGCGAGACGTCCGAGCCAGCGGATCCTCAGGTGCTCCGCGGCAGTGATCGGACGGCTCACAACAGCTCTTGCTCCCAGTCCCAGCTCTCGAGGTTGTGCTTGATCCGATTCAGGAACAGCACTGCCGTCGATCCGTCGAACGCACGGTGATCCCACGTGAAGCCGAGATTGCCCATGTGCCGGATGGCGATGGTGTCGCTGCCGTCGGCGGCGCTCACCACCACCGGGCGCTTCACGACCGTGTCGGTCGACAAGATGGCGACGTTGGGCAGATTGATGATCGGCGCCGTGAACAGGCTGCCGAAGGGCCCCGGGTTCGTGATCGTGAAGGTCGACCCGGAGATGTCCCCCGGATCGAGCTTGCCGGAGTGCGCCTTGCCCGCCTTCTCCCTGATGGCTCGTGCGATGCCGCGGAGTCGCAGCCCGTCGGCACCGGGAACCGTCACCACGAGGAGGCCCTCCTGGTTGAGATCGACGGCGATGCCCAGATTCACGGCGTGGTGGAACGTCTGTGTTCCCCCTTCGAGGTCGAACGACGAGTTCACCACCGGGTACTCACGCAGCGCATCGATGACTGCCCGCGAGATGAACGGCAGATACGTGAGGGAGAAGCCCTCCGCCTCCTTGAACTTCGCCTTGTGCGCCTGGCGAACCCGCTCGACGGTCGTGTAGTCGACTTCGACGGCCGTCCAGACGTGGGCGGCGGTCTGCTTCGAGCGCACCATGTTCGTGGCAATGGCCTTGCGCAGCCGCGGCATCTCTCTGACCTCGGATCCCGTGGCTGTCGTCGCCGCCGGACGAGGCGCGGCGGGAGCGGGTGCCGGGGCAGCCGGTGCGGGTGCAGCCGGTGCCGGGGTCGGGCTCGGGGCCGGTGCAGCGGCCGGAGCCGGTGCCGGCGGCGCAGAGGGGGCCGGAGCGGCCGCAGGCGCCGGCGGTGGCGTGGCGGCTGCAGGCGGGGCCGACTCCTCGAAGGTGACCTTGGTCGACATCGGCGGACCGTCGGCGATGTAGCGCTCGATGTCCTTGCGCGTGACCCGGCCGCCTTCTCCGGTGCCGGGCACTCGAGCGAGGTCGACGTCGTTCTCGGCAGCGATGCGACGCACCACGGGCGAGACCACTCCGTGCCGCGGTCCGTCCGTACCGCCGGCCGCCGCCGCCGGAGCAGCTGCAGCGGGAGCAGCTGCCGGTGCGGGCGCCTCCGCCACAGGCGTGGCCGGCTCCGGCTCGGGTGCGCTCGCGGCCGGTTGGCTGGGTGCCGGCGCAGATCCGCCGGCGCTGTCGGCGGTACCGATGATCGCCAGCGGGGCACCCACCTCGACGGTGTCGCCCTCACCCGCCAGGATCTCCAGCACCACACCGGAAACCGGTGATGGAACCTCTGTGTCGACCTTGTCGGTCGAGATCTCGAGCAGCGGCTCGTCGACTGCGACGGAGTCACCCACCGACTTCGCCCACGCGAGGATCGTGCCCTCTGTCACGGTCTCGCCGAGCTGGGGCATCGTGACCGTCGTTCCCTCGCCACCGCCGGAGGGGGCGGCCGATGCAGCCGGGGCAGAATCCGCAGGCGGTTGTTCAGCGGCGGCTGGGGCCGCGCTCGCAACGGGGGCAGCTTCCGGCTCGGGCGCCGCCTCGGGGACAGGCGCCGGCTCCGACGCCGCTTCGGTGGGGGTCTCGGCCGGGGCCTGACCGTCACCGGAGGCCTCTCCCGGTTCACCGATCACAGCGAGCGGTGCCCCGACCTCGACGGTGTCGCCTTCGTTGGCGAGGAGCTCGAGGATCACACCGGCCGCCGGTGAGGGAACCTCGGTGTCCACCTTGTCGGTGGAGATCTCGAGCAGGACCTCGTCGACCGCAACGGTGTCACCCACCGACTTCGCCCAGCTGAGGACCGTTCCCTCTGTCACGGTCTCGCCGAGTTGCGGCATGGTCACGGTGGTCGACATGGTGGAGGTCTCTCCTTCTCTGGTCAGTGGAGACTCGTGCCGGCGGCGCTCAGCAGCGTCTCGCCGATCGCTTCCGACACGGTCGGGTGGGCGTGGATGAAGGCCGCCGCCTCGGACGGGAGGGCTTCCCATGCCACAGAATACATCAGCTCGTGGATCATCTCGCCCGCGTTCTGGGCGGCGATCGTGGCACCGAGGATCGGACCGCCCTTCTCCGCGACGACCTTCACCGTGCCACCGACCTCACCCTGGATGATGGCGCGGCCCACGCCACGCAGCCCGTGGGTGGTGACATCGACGTCATAGCCGGCTTCCTTGGCCTGCGCCTCGGTCAAGCCGACAGACGCCACCTCGGGATGGGTGTAGGTCACGAGTGGAATGGCCCGGTAGTCGACGGGGGCTGCCTCGCCGGTGGCGATGTGGGTCACGGCGGCGATCCCCTCGGCGAAACCGGCGTGTGCCAGCTGCGGCGTTCCTGCCACGATGTCACCGACTGCATAGACACCGGGCTCGGCCGTCTGCATGGTGACCTTGTCGACGTGGACGAAGCCGCGGTCCACCTCGACGTTGGTGTTCTCCAGACCGATGCCATCCGTGAGCGGTCCGCGTCCCACGGCGACCAGCACGACATCGACTTCGACCGACTCGTCACCGAAAGGAACCAGCACGGTGTTCTCGCCGAGCTGCGCAGGCCCGACCATCGTGTTGGTGCGAATGGCGACCTTCTTCTTGCGGAAGGTCCGTTCGAGCACCTTCACCGCGTCGGGCTCCGTGCCCGGGAGGATCTGATCGAGGGCCTCGAAGACGTGCACCTCGCTCCCCATGTCGGCGAGCAGCGAGGCGAACTCGCATCCGATGACCCCGCCACCGATGATCGCAACGCGACCCGGCTGCTCTTCCCAGTCGAGCGCATGGTCGCTCGTCACGATGAGACGGCCGTCGATGTCGTAGCCCGGGATGCTGCGGGGCACCGATCCCGTCGCCAGGATGACCGCGCGCGATTCGAACCGGCTCACGGATCCGTCCCCGGCCGTCACCTCGACGGCACCGTCGGACAGCCGCCCGAATCCGTCGACGACCTGGACCTTGCGCGCCTTGAGCAGACCACTGAGCCCGTTGACGAGCCCGTCGACCACCTTGTTCTTGCGAGCGAGCGCCGCCGGCCAATCGACCTCGGGCGGGCTCGACTTGATCCCGAACTCCTCGGAGTTAGCCACGGTCGCAAAGACCTCGGCGGTCTGGAGCCACGTCTTGGCGGGGATGCACCCCCGGATGAGGCACGTGCCACCGACGCGTTCCTTCTCGACGAGCACCACGTCGAGGCCGAAGTTGTGCGCATACAGGGCGGCGGCGTAGCCCCCGGGGCCACCGCCGATGATCACGATGTCGTGCACCGATCCTCCGAACGTCGGTTGCGAGCTGCGGAGTGCTCCGCGGCCGCGAGCCTAGCGCGATGGCATGTCCTGCTTCCCGGCGCCGTACGGCCTGGTGCGGCCCCGAGAGGAGGAACCGGGACCGGTACCATGCGATCCGTGCAGACCCGATATCTCATCGCCGCCGCACTCGTCACCGGGCTCGCCATCCTGCTGGCAGCGGCCCTCTGGTTCACCTGGCTGTGAGCACGCCACTGGCCGACGTCGAGGCGAGAGCGCTGATCGCCGGCGAGATCGTCATGGCTTTCGTTCCGAGACATTCGCTCACGGAAGGTGACGAATTCCCGGTCGTGGCAGGTCGCCGCGCTGCGCCGGAAGACGTCGACCCCGCGTATCGACGATGGATCGGCGAGCCGCTTCCCGCCGGTGAATGGATCGGGGTCGTCGAGGTCGTGCACCCGGCGGCGTTGCTCGACCCGGACTCCGGCCGCAGCCGCCATGTCTTCACCCGGCCCGGTGATGGTGATTTGGTCATCCTGCGCGTCTTCGACGACGGCGGTCGACCGGTGTTGTCCGACGAGGCATTCGAAGCCCGGGTGAAGTCGATCGAAGGCGCCCTCAACCGCTGAGCGGCGGTGCGAATCCCCGGTTGCGGGCCTCGGCGAGCTCATCGGGACCGAACGACTGGACGAGGTCGCGGTCGATGAGATCCTCGGCCGCGATCCGGGCCTCCAGGGCGTCTGCCTGGATATCGTCGTCCGTGTCGTACACCACCATGTCGTCGCGCGTGCCCACGAAGCGGTGGTCCTCGAACCGTCGTACCCGAGTCATGCCGCGAGGCTACCTCAGCCGTCGCCGGGGATGGTGACGGTGGCGCGAGCGACTCCCGCACTGACCGGGGCGACGTCGATCGACCCCGACAGATCTCCCTTGGCGAAGGTGAAGCTCCAGCGCACCCCATCCGGCTTCGACGCGTCGAACTCGTAGTCGCGCGCCTGGAGGTTTTGCTCGAAGAACAGGGCGGTGACATCCACGTCGGCGGGCACGATGAACGCGACCTCGGTGAAACCGGTCACCGTGTTCACGAGCGTGGCGTCGATGACGGCGCCGTTGGCGACGGGGAAGTCCTCGGGGAACGACTCGGGAAGCTCACCCGAGCCGAAGACGAAGTCGCCCGCCACGGCGGTGGTCGTCGGATCACCCGAGGTGACGACGGGGGCGGACGTCGTGGGCTCGCCGCCGTCGCCCGAGCATGCGGAGAGACCGGCGACGACGAGCGCGAGCAGAACGAAGGTCCTGGTGAAGGGGTTCATGCAGATGACTCCGTGGAGCGGGTTGCGGCCGGAAGTGTAACCGAGACGCGAAATACAGCCCGATCACGACTCCTCGGGAGCCGAAGGGGGCTCGTCGGGGAACACGTCGGCGAGATCTGCGGCCGATGCGGCACCAGCGATGGCGCCGATGGCGGCGAGGTACTCCGCCTGCAGCTCCATCACCTCGACGATCAGCGGACCGTCGTAGTTGTGACCTTGCTCGTACAACCGCTCCTGGGCATGACGGGCCGCCTCGAGACCGGCGACGACGACGGCACCCTCGCCTGCCAGCATCTGGCGCTGGAGGTAGTCGAGCTGCCACTCGAGGATGCGCCGCACGTCGCCTTCATCCAGGCGTGTTGCCGTCTCGGGCGAGAGACGGCTCGCGACGAAGGCAACGGCCTCGTCGGTGCCGTAGACGATCGACCGCTGTGGAAGAGAAGCGCGCTCCTGCCACGCAAACGCAGCCGCCACGACCACGAGGACGACGAGCAGCAACAACGCCAACCATCCCGCAGTCACATCGAGCTCCTCAATTGCCCAGACCGATGAGGGCGACGCCGGCGATGGCGAGCGGGATACCCGCCCACTGGACCGGTGACAACCGCTCGTGCTCGACGACACGCGCCAACGCCACGGTACCCGCGGGGGCGAGGGCGGTCAGCACCACGGCCTCCGTGATGAGCCCGGTGCGGACGGCCGCGAGGAACCAGGCGTTCGCCGCCATGTCGAAGAGCCCCGACCAGATCGAGAGCGCTCGGACGTCGCGCTCGACGGCGAGCACACGGGTCACGGCGGCCACGCCGAGGAACACCGGAACCGTCACCAGCCGGGCTCCGACCAGTGGCACCGCCCCTGACGCGTCCGATGCGAAGTCGATGAGGATGAAGAAACACCCGAATCCGACACCGGCGAGCAGCCCGTCGACGAAGCCCGGTGGCAAGGCCCCGCTCTCCGGAACGCCGACGACCTCGAGCGACGGCCCCTCCCAGCTCACCAGCGGTATGGCGACCAGGCCCACGATCACACCGACCGCTGCCACCGCCGACGGGCGTTCGCCGCGAGCGACGCCCCACGCCGCGGGGATGACGGCCGCCAGCACCGCGGTGAGGGGTGCCACGAGCCCCATCCGGCCCTTGGCGAGACCTCGATACAGGAATGCGAGACCCACGGCTCCGACGACGCCGGCGCCGGCTCCGATCCAGAGATCGGCCGACCACACGTCACCGGGGAACACGAGGAGCAGCAGCAACGCGAGCACGAGACCGGCGACGTGTCCGTAGGCGACGACGGGAACCGGATTGCCGGTCCCCCGCCGGGTGGCGACGCCGCCGAGGAAGTCGCCGACACCGAAGGACCCCGCAGCGAGGAGGGCGAACAGAGACGACACGGCGGGTCAGACGCCGATGCGCTCGGCGAGACGATCCCGCCACGATTGGGGGGATCCCAGGAGCAGCAATGAGGACTTGGCGCGCTTGAAATACAGATGAGCGTCGTGCTCCCACGTGAACCCGATCCCCCCGTGGACCTGGATGTTGTCTGCCGTCACGTCGAAGTACGCCTGCGAACAGATCGTCCGGGCGAGTGGAGCGAGGATCGCCAGCTCATCCTCGTCGTTGTCCACGGCCCACCCGGCGGCATGGACCACCGACCGCGCCGACTCGACCGCAACGAGCATGTCGGCACACATGTGCTTGATCGCCTGGAACGAGCCGTTGGGGCGGCCGAATTGATGCCTGGTCTTGGCGTATTCGACCGCCATCTCGAGCGTTGCCTGGGCGCCACCGAGCTGCTCGTAGGCGAGACCCACCGCGGCGATGTCGTGCAGCCGTTCGAGCGTGTCCGCATCGCCGCCGTGCAGCTCGGCATCGGCTGAGACCGCAACGTTGCCGAAGTCGAGGGCGGCGAGCTTGCGGGTCATGTCCATCGACTCGACCGGCGTGCGCGTCAGGCCATCGGAGTTGCCGGGAACGAGCACGAATCGGATCGTCCCGGCCGCGTCCCTGGCCACGACGACGATGTCGTCCGCGGTGTGACCATCGACCACGTATGCCTTGCGACCGCTCAGCACCAGGTCGCCGTCGTGTTCCGTCAGCGTGGCGGAGATGTCGTCGGGACGCCACGTGCCACGGGGCTCCGCCACCGCAACGGCGAGGGTGGTCTCACCCATGGCGACGGACGGCAGCACGGCCGACTTCTGGGCCTCCGATCCGGCGAGCAGCACGGCGCTGGCCCCGAGCACGATCGAAGCGAACATCGGCGAGGGGGTCAGGCCTCTCCCCAGCTCCTCGAGCACGACACCGAGCTCACGGAACGAGAAGCCGGCCCCGCCGTATTCCTCGGGAATGTGCATCGACGCCAGCCCGAGCTCCGCGATGGACGCCCACAGATCGGCATCGAATCCCTCGGGGGTCTCCATCCAGGTCCGCACCGCGTCCAGCGGAGCCTTGTCCGCGACGAAGGCACGCACGGTGTCGCGCAACATCGACTGCTCGTCCGACACACTGAAATCCACCAGCGCACTCCGTCTCGGGACTGCGCATTCTTGCAGGATGCAGTGGCCTCGCCCTCAGGCCCGATCCGGCCGCGAATCAGGAACCGGGCCGCCCTCCGCTGCGTCGAATTCGCAATCGATCCACCTGCTCGGCAAGGAGACCAACATGCAGACATCGGGCATGACGGGGACGGCCCATCCGGTCCTCACCCACATCATCGGGTCGACGACCGGAGCCGCCATCGCCGTTCTCGTCAGCGTCTACATCGGAGCGCCGTTCGAGCGTCCGATCGCCTTCGTGATCACGGGCGCGATCATCGGACTCGCGGCAGCGCACCTCATCGGCGACCGCATCCGGCTCTCCGGAGCTCCGGCGGTACTTGCGCTCGTGACGTGGGCAGCGCTGGTCCTGTTGGCGCTCGTGTATGTCGTCGCCGCCATCGCACTGTCGCGTTTCGAGTGACCACGATGAACACCCCGATCCGCCGAATCGCGGCCCTCGTCATCGGCACGGCGATCCTCTCACTCGCTGCATGCGGACACAGCGCCCCGGTGACGCCTCCGGTGGCATTCCCCGTCTTCGACCTGCCATCGGTGGCTCACCCACCGACACCGGACCCCCCGGTCGACCCCGCCGTCGCCGAACCAGGGGTGTTGCTCTCACCGATCTTTCTCTCTGGTATCGACGTCATTGCCGTCGGAGCCGGTCGCGTCGAATTCGCCATCTTCGGATCGGTTCCCACGCCGTGCCACTCGGTGAAGGCGAGCGTGTGGCGGGACAGTGGTGCGGGCATGCTCGACATGGCGCTCTGGTCGGAGGCCCCCGGCGATCTCATGTGCACTCAGGTGCTCACGAGCATCGCGCACGTGATCGCCATGGACGGTCTCGAGGCCGGTACGTACGTGGTGCGACTTGACGGCATCGAGATCAGCGAGGTGACCCTGACCGGAGCCCTGTCGACGTGACATGACGCGGTGGGCCCGGGTCCGGAAGCGAACGTGGAGCTAGCCTCGCCGCCGAGGAGGTGGACGACACTGCTCTGGCACTTCGTGACTCCCACCCAGGCGGTTCGCAAGATCACGGTCGGGCCGTATGAGAACAACGTCTACATCGTCGCCTGCCGGGTCACCGGCCAGGTCGTGATCGTGGATGCAGCCGCCGAGCCGGATCGGATCCTCCAGGCGGCCGCCGGCCTCGACCCGACCGCGGTGCTCACGACCCACGGTCACCACGATCACGTGGGAGCCGCCGATGACGTCGCCGCAGCGCTGGACATTCCTGTGCTCCTGCACGAACGGGACCACACGCTCGCCGGTCTGGGCTCGACCCGACCCCTCCCCGGCGGCGTGATGCGGCTGGGCGACACCACCATCGAGATCGCCGAGACGCCCGGTCACACACCCGGCTCGGTGAGTGTGCTTCTCGATGGCGCCGTGCTCACCGGCGACACGCTGTTCCCCGGTGGTCCCGGGGCGACGAGGTTCTCCTACTCGGACTTCGACCAGATCATGCGGAGCGTTCGCGAGCGACTCTTCACCCTCGGCGACGACACGCTCGTGTTCCCGGGACACGGCCTCGACACCACGATCGGAGCGGAGCGACCGAACCTGGGAGAATGGGAGCGGAGAGGCTGGTGAGCGCCGGCACGGGGACGATGGAGGTCGCATGGAGTTCGCATTGATGTTGGAGCCACAGGTCGGTGGCAGCTACGACGACCTGCTCGGTCTCGCCACATGGGCCGAGGGCTTCGGGCTCGCCTCGATCGCACGCTCCGACCACTACCTCAACGGTCGAGAGTCCGCCGAGGCGACGGACGCGTTGACGACGCTCGCCGGTCTGGCCCGCGACACGAGCCGGATCAAGCTCACCGTCCTCGTCACGCCTCTCACCTTCCGGCACCCCGCGGTCATCGCCAAGACAGCCGCCACGATCGACCAGATGTCCGGAGGTCGGCTCGAACTCGGGATCGGCACGGGATGGATGGAGTCGGAACACGAGCAATTCGGGATCGAGCTCCCCGACCTCCGCACGCGATTCAGCCTCTTCTACGAGCATCTCGCCTACTTGTGGGCGGCATTCGGTCGGGACGAGGCAGGCTTCTCGGGACGCCACTTCGAGCTGGCTCCGATCGACGTGAAGCCGCGCCCGACCGGCGACCTCCCCATCATCATCGGCGGCAGCGGCATGAAGAAGACGCCCACCTATGCGGGACGATTCGCCGACGAGTACAACATGTTCATGTGTCCGCTCGACGTACTCGCCGACCGGCGGTCCGTCATGATCAAGGCGGCGCGGGAAGCGGGCCGTGATCCGGACGCCATCCGGATCTCGATGGCCGGGCCGATCGTGGCCGGTGCGGACGCGGCGGAGCACGCAGAGCTCCTCGCCCGGATCGCTTCGGATCGGGGCATCTCCGTCGACGAGCTGCGGGACCGCTACGACGACCGCAACGTCCTGCACGGCACCTTCGACGAGGTCCGGAGTCGCCTCGCCGCCTTGGGGGACGCCGGCGTGTCGCGGTATTACCTCCAGCGGTTCGAGCACCTGAACGCGGTCGACACCGCGGAACTCGAGCGCACCCTCGGGCCCTTGCACAGCTGAAGCGACGGGAATTTTCACTACGCGCATAGGGCTAAGATTTCACACATGACATCCCCCCTGCTCGTCATCGAGAACCTCCACGTCTCCGCAGACGGCACCGAGATCGTCAAGGGCCTCGACCTGACCGTCGACCGCGGCCAGATCCACGCCCTCATGGGACCGAACGGCTCGGGCAAGTCGACGCTCGCCAACGTGCTGCTCGGTCATCCCGGCTACGAGATCACCGCCGGTTCCATCAGCTACAAGGGCGAAGACATCGCCGAGATGTCACCCGACGAGCGGGGCAGGGCCGGGATGTTCCTGGGCTTCCAATATCCCGAGGAGATCCCTGGCGTCTCCGTCGTCAACTTCCTCCGTGCCGCCCTCAGCGGCCGCACCGGCATCGAGTACACCGTGTTGGAGCTGCGGCTCAAGGTGATGGAGGCCATGAAGTCACTCGACATGGATGCGTCGTTCGCAGACCGCTATCTCAACGAAGGCTTCTCCGGTGGGGAACGCAAGCGCAACGAGATCCTCCAGATGGCGGTGCTGGAGCCCGAGTTCGCCGTCCTCGACGAGACGGATTCGGGTCTCGACATCGATGCGCTGCGTACCGTTGCTGCGGGCGTGCAGAAGGTCGCCTCGCCCGAACGGGGGATCCTCATCATCACCCACTACCAGCGGATGCTCGACTACATCACCCCCGACGTCGTCCACGTCTACATCGATGGACGCATCGTCGAGAGCGGCGGCGCCGCGCTCGCCGAGAAGATCGAGCTGGACGGCTACGAGGCCTACCGCACGGTCAGGACATGACGGTCGATCTGTCCCACGTCAAGGCAGACTTCCCCATCCTCCAACGCGAGATCAACGGCAAGCCGCTGATCTACCTCGACTCGGCGAACACCACGCAGAAGCCGATCCAGGTCATCGATGCCATCTCCGACTTCTACAAGACGATCAACGCAAACGTGCTGCGCGGGGCGTATCGGCTGTCAGAGGAGGCGACCGTCGCCTACGAGAACGCCCGCTCCAACATCGCTCGCTTCATCAACGCCGAGTCGCCGTCCGAGGTCGTGTTCACTCGCGGGACGACATCGAGGAGCTGCGTGAGGGCGATCGGATCCTCGTCACGATCATGGAGCACCACTCCAACATCGTTCCGTGGCAGCTCATCTGCAAGCACACGGGCGCCGAGCTCGTGTACCTCGAGATCGACGAGAACTACCGGCTCGACACCTCGAACCTCGACGAGGTCCTCGACGAACGGGTGAAGATCGTCGCCATCTCCGGGATGTCCAACGTGCTCGGCACCGTTCCTCCTGTCGCGGCGATCGCCGCCAAGGCGCATGCCGTGGGCGCCATCGTGGTGGTTGATGGTGCGCAGCTCGTCCCCCACCTGCCCGTCGACGTGCAGACCCTCGGCGCCGACTTCCTCGCCTTTGGATCCCACAAGATGCTCGGGCCCACCGGGTTCGGTGTGTTGTGGGGCCGACGCGAGCTGCTCGATCGGATGGAGCCCATGGAGGGCGGCGGCGAGATGATCGTCGACGTGGGCCGCTACGAGTCGAAGTGGGCCCAACCACCGCACCAGTTCGAGGCGGGCACGCCCCCGATCGCCCAGGCGATCGGGCTCGGCGCCGCCATCGACTACCTCGACAAGATCGGGATGGAGACGGTGCGACGCCACGAGATCGACATCACCCGCTACGCACTCGACCGGCTGGCGGAGATCCCGGACCTCGTGGTCTTCGGTCCCGGAGACGTCGAGAACCGGGGCGGCACGGTGTCGTTTGCGCTCGGCGACATCCACGCCCACGACCTGGCCACCATCCTCGACGAGCACGGTGTGGCGGTCCGGGCCGGCCATCACTGTGCGAAGCCGCTCATGAAGACGCTGCAGGTCGTGTCGACTGCGCGGGCGTCGTTCTACGTGTACACGGAGCGGAGCGACATCGATGTCCTCGTCGAAGGGCTCCACGAAGCCAGACAGGTGTTCGGTCTGGCCTGATCCTCGTCAGGAGCTACGGACCTCTTCGAGCGCATCGGCGAGCGTTGCCCACGGCAGATCGGCGCACTTGATCCGCACCGGGAACTTGCGTACCCCTTGCAGCGCCTCGAGATCACCGAGCACGGCGCCGGGACGATCCGGATCGACCGGGTTGCCACCCTCTTCGATCGTCATCATCTGCTTGAACCGGTGGGAGAGCTCGTCGACCTCGTCCAGGGTCATGCCGACAACGGCTTCGGCCATCATCGACCCGCTGGCCTGGGAGATGGAACACCCGACACCCTGGGTGGCGGCGTCCACCACGGTGCCGTCCTGCACCACGATGTCGATGGAGAACTCGTCACCGCACGACGGGTTCTTGCCCTCGGCATGGACACCACCGGACAGCGACCCGCGTCGCCGCGGGTTGCGATAGTGATCGAGGATCACTTCTCGATAGAGCTCGGTGAGGGCCACGGTGGGGTCTCCTGCTGGGTGCGACACGGACGATAACGCCGTCTCGCACCGTACATTCCCGGCTCAGAAGAGCGGATCGGTGAGCCCGTAGGGCACGACACCGGTGTCGACGACGTAGGCCAGCCACACGAGCAACGCGCCGGCGAGGGCGAGGTCTTTCCAGAACTGCACGTTCATTCGTTCCCGTTCGAGACCGGCGACCGTCCAGAAGGGGTGCATGGTGACGGCGATCGAGGCGAGCAACCCGGCGGCGAGAGCCAGCGCGACGTCGAGCCACAGCCCGAGAGCCAACGCCAGCCCGATGCCGAACATCGCGAAACCGGCCGCCAACGTCACCACCCGGGGTCGTCGGACGTTTCGGGCCCGAGCGTGGGCGGCGACCCGCCCGGTGCGAATGAGGTTGCCTGCCCCGCTCGCGATGAACAGCCATGCCACCGCGAGGCGGCCGACGAGACTCAGGATCTCCATCTAGCCGATGACCCCGCCTTCGGTCATGCGCTTGATGTCGAGCAGCTCGTCGACCTGCTCGGCCGACAGCCACCCTTTCTCGATCACGATGTCACGCACGTTGCGTCCGCTGGCGAAGGCCTCCTTCGCTGCGACCGCACCCTTGTCGTACCCGATGTGCGGGTTGAGGGCGGTCACCACGATGATGTTGCGCTCGGCGAGTTCGCGGCTACGCACGACATCTGCCTCGATCCCGACCACGCACTTCTCCTCGAACGTCGTCGATGCCGACGACAGCAGAGCGATGGACTCGAGCAGGTTGTGCGCCATGAGCGGCATCATGACGTTGAGCTCGAAGTTGCCGTTGGCCCCACCCCACGTGACCGCGGTGTCGTTCCCGATGCCCTGTGCACAGACCTGCATCATCATCTCCGACATCACGGGATTGACCTTGCCCGGCATGATCGACGAGCCGGGCTGGAGCGACGGCAGCCGGATCTCGGCGATGCCGGTCCGCGGACCCGACGACAGCCAGCGCAGATCGTTGGCGATCTTGAAGAGCGATGCCGCCACGGTCTTGCACACGCCGGAGGCGGCGACCACTGCGTCTTTGGCAGCCTGCGCCTCGAAGTGATCGTCGGCCTCGCGGAACGGGTAGCCGGTCATGTCTGCCATGTCGGCGATCACTGCCGCGGCGAACCCGTCTGGTGCGTTGAGACCCGAGCCGACGGCCGTCCCGCCGAGTGCGAGCTCATCGAGCTCCGGAATCACGCCACGCACTCGCGCCACGCCCTTCTCGACCTGGGTCGCATACCCCGCGAACTCCTGGCCGAGCGTGACCGGAGTGGCGTCCATGAGATGCGTCCGCCCCGACTTGACGACGTCGTCGAACTCATCGGCCTTCGCCCGGAGCGCGGCGGCGAGCCCTTCGAGCGCGGGGACCAGATCCTCACGCATAGCTGCGGCCGCTGCGACGTGGATCGCGGTGGGGATGACGTCGTTCGAGGACTGGCCGAAATTGACGTGATCGTTTGGATGCACGAGCTTCGATACCGGTTCGCCACCGAGGATCGTGGTCGCGAGGTTGGCGATGACCTCGTTGGCGTTCGTGTTCGTCGATGTCCCCGATCCGGTCTGGAAGATGTCGAGGACGAACTGATCGTCGAGCTTCCCGTCCCTCACCTCATCGGCGGCACGGGCGATGGCATCGGCGAGCTCGGCTTCGACATGTCCGGCCGGGCCACTCACACGGGCCGCCGATCCCTTGATGAGGCCCAGGGCCCAGATGAAGCGTCGGGTGAAACGAAGATCGCTGATCGGGAAGTTGTCGACGGCCCGCTGGGTGCTGGCGCCGTAGTAGGCGTCTTCGGGGACTGCGACCTCGCCCATCGAGTCTCGTTCGATCCTCATGATGCTCCTGCTGCAGATCGTGAAACGTTGTCGCCCCAAGACTAGGAGTGCCGACCAGGGCGAGCATGGCGGTGCGACCCTGCATTGCCCGGAGGTCGCTGTAGGTTTCTGACATGCACAGCCGACCCCTCTCCGTCACCACGCTGCTCGTTGCATTCGCCCTCGTGCTCGGCGCGTGCGGTGGCGACGGCGAGGGCGACCAGGTGGCCACCCTGGAGGACACCTCGGCTCCCGATGCGTCGACGACGACCATCGCCAGGCTCGCCCCGGACGAGGCGCTGCTGGCCTTCTCGGCCTGCATGCGCGAAAACGGGATCGAGCTGCCCGACATCGCCATCGGCCCCAACGGTGCGCCGCTGCTCGACCCGTCGCTCATCGACGACATCGACGTCCAGTCGGACGAATTCACCGAGGCGTTCACGTCGTGTCTGCCGATCATCGCCGCCTCCGGCGCGTTCCAGCAGACGACCGATCCGGAGGAGCTGGCCGAGCAACGCGACCAGCTCGTGTCGTTCAGCCAGTGCATGCGAGACGAGGGCATCGAGGACTTCCCGGATCCGAACCTCACGGGCTTGACGCCCTACCCGATCAGCGCCTTCTCCGACATCGGCGAGCCCGATTTCGATGCCGCGGTCGAGGTCTGCCAGGAGGGCATCGCCTTCGACGCAGCCGGCTGATCAGCTGATGTAGTCGATCAGGACGGCGAGGAACCCGAGCACGGTGAGGGCGAGCATCCCGATCCGCAGTGCGAACCAGATCGACGACGCCCGCGCCTGCTCGACCGCGTGCCGTAGCGGTTCGGCGCCGTAGGCGAGGGTGCGGAAGGTGCGTTCTCTCGGGCCGCCGCGAAACCCGACGTCGACCATGGCCTCGTCGTCGGGCACCAACTCCTTGGCGCGCTGTCGCAGCGGGCGGGTGAACACCACGATGCCGACCAATCCGGCGATGCCACTCAGCGCCCGAGGACCTCCGGTGGTGAAGCTGATGGCCAGCAGGGCGGCGACCCACACGGCCCACAACGCGCCCACCTCGCCCAGGTATCGCCTGGCGTCGTCGCCGTCTGCAAACGTGAAGTCGACCGTCATCGCCAACAGATGATGGCCGATCAGCCCTCGATCTGCACGATGTGGCCCGAGAGCGGCGGGATCGGGCCTCCGGGATCCCACCCCGCGCCCAACAGCACATGGGCCCCGTCGAGCGGAAGCTCGTAGTCGGTGACGGGCTCTCGTCCGAAGTTCAGGACGACGAGCAGCGTCTCCGACTCGTCGGACCGCGTGAAGGCGTAGAGCGATCTGTCACCAGGATCGAGCAGAGCCATGTCACCGGTCCGCAGTGCGCTGTGGGAGTTGCGAAGATGGACCAGCGACCGGTAGTGATGCAGGAGCGAATCCGGATCGGCCTCCTGAGCGGCGACGTTCGCCACTTCGCGACCCTCGGCGAAGGGCCACCACGGAGTCCCCGTCGTGAAACCGCCGCCGGGGTCGTCGGTCCACGGCATCGGCGTGCGGATGTCCTCGTCCGGCTTGGAGCCGGACATCCCGATCTCCTCGCCGTAGTAGATGAACGGCACTCCGGGGTTGGTCAGGAGCACGGTGGCGGCGAGCTTCGCCCGGTCGAAGCGGCCGAACAGCACGTCGATCACACGGTTCTGATCGTGGTTGGTGAGAAACGCGCCGTACTGACCGGGTGGGTAGGCGTCGAGCGTCGTCTGCTGAAACCTGCGGAGGATGTCGCCCTTGCCACGCTTGATCTCGTCGAGGATCGCCCCGGCGAGGCCGAAGTCGAAGGTGATGTCGACGTCGTCCGGAACCCATGACGCCGAGGCGCTGGTACCGGAGAACACCTCGCCGACGGTCAGCGTGCCGGGACGGACCTCCTCGAGGAAGGTGTTGTAGTCGCGCATCCACTCGTGAGAGGCGACGGTGTTCTCGAGCTGATCCCCCTCCTCGACGAAGTGCTTGATGGCATCGAGCCGAAAGCCGTCGATCCCGTACTCCTCGATCCAGTGACGGCCGATCGCCTCGAGCTCGGCGGTGACCTCTGCGTTCGTCAGGTTCAGGTCGGGCATGCCTTCCCAGAAGATGCCGAGATAGCTGGACCCGTTGCTCGTCGCATGCCACGCATCGAGGTTTGCGGTGGGATCGGGGTCCCAGATGTACCAGTCGTCGTAGGGCTCGTTGCCGAGGAAGGACTGGGCGAACCACGGGTGTGCCCTGCTGGTGTGGTTCAGCACGAGATCGATGATGACGGCGATGCCCCTGGCGTGTGCTTCATCGACGAATCGCCGAAACGTCTCCTCGTCGCCGAGCAGCCGGTCGATGCGGCGGTAGTCGATGACGTCGTAGCCGTGGTAGCTCTCGGCCTTCATGATCGGCATCAGCCACACGCCCGTGATCCCGAGGTCGGTCGTCGTTGCGGGATCACCGTCGTTCAGGTAGTCGAGACGCGAGATCAAGCCTTCGAGGTCGCCGATCCCGTCGCCGTTCGAGTCCTGGAAGCTCCTGACGAAGATCTCGTAGAAGACTCGTTCGTTCCACCACGTGCCGTCCGGCGAGCCGCCATCGACCGTCGGCTCATCGGGCACGCTCGTCGTGACGGCCATTGTGCTCGTGGTGGACGACACCGTGTTCGCCGACGTCGTGACCATGGCCTCCTCGGCGGGCCCACAGCCGGTCGCGAGGAGTGCCGCAACGATCGGCACGACGAGAAGGTGCCGTTTCACGGTGTCAGGAGGGCCACGGCACTCAGGAGACGGACGCCAGCGCAGGCGCGGTGGCCGCCGTGCCACCGGCGACGACCTCGGCCTGGAACATCTGCGGCGTCGGCCGATCCGACGACCCGATCTGCGCCATGAGCATGGTCGACACGGCCTGCGCCATCCGATCGACGGGCTGCCGGAGCGTGGTCAGCGGCGGGTCGCTGAGACTCACGAGCGGTGTTCCGTCGAAGCCCACGATCGACAGCGCATCCGGAACGTCGACGCCCATCGCACGAGCGGCGGCGAGCGCCCCGAGGGCCATCAAGTCGCCGGCGCAGACGATTCCCGTGGCGCCGTGCTCGAGCAATTCCGACGTCGCACTGTGAGCGCCTTCCGCGGCGAACATCGTCTCGATGATCAGCCGGCGGTCCCGCTCGACCCCGGTACGCCGGACTGCCGTGCGGTATCCGGCGACGAAGGCCTCTGCGCTCGAGTAATACAACGGGCCGGTCATGCACCCGATGCGGGTGTGCCCGAGATTCACGAGGTGGGTCACGGCGGCCTGGGCCGCCGCAGCGATGTCGATGCCCACCGCCGGCACCGGACACGGCAGATCCAGACCGTTGACGAGGACGATCGGCGTGCCCCGATCGAGCAACTGCTCATACGGTGCGTACCCCATGTCCTTCCGTGCGTAGCTCCCGTTGACGACCACGATGCCCGAGACGCCGACACCCACGAAGTAGTCGAGGTAGTCGCGCTCGTGGGCGGTCGTCGGCGTCGCCGGCCCCATGATCGACAGCACGCCGTGGCGGGCGAGACGGGACTCGATGTGCTGCGCCATGAGCGGGAAGATCGGATTGTCGAGCTCGGGGGTGATGAGGCCGACGACGGTGCGGGTGCGGGCACTCGTGGCCTCGAGGCTGTACCCGAGTCGAGTGAGGACGTCGAGCACGCGATGGCGCGTCGCCTCGGCGACACCGGGCTTGCCATTCATGACACGGCTCACCGTGGCCTCGCTGACACCCGCGAGGTCGGCCACTTCCGCTAGCTTTGGCTTCACGTGGACAATCGTATGTCCGAATGCAAGTCCTTGCAAGAACGTGAAAACTTCTGCAATTACTTGTGGCAATCTCTGCAAGATCTTGCTTCAATGCATGTGGGCACCTGAGGGAGGCAGACTGATCGTCTCGAAACCGAGGCCTCACCTCCTCTCCCGCCCCAGATCGAAACTGAACGGAGGAGGAACCCTTCATGACAGGTCGCAAGACCGCATTCCTGGGTCTCTTGCTGGCATTTGCTCTCGTCGCCGCAGCATGCGGTGGCGACGGCGCCGACGAGACGACCACCACGACGGCAGCACCCGCCGAGACAACGACGACGGCTGCGCCCGACACGACGACGACGACGGCCGCACCCGAGACGACGACCACGACCGCCGCACCCGAGGTGGAGCCGCTGCTCATCTGGGCAGACGAGACCCGCACCCCGGTGATCGAGGCCATCGCAGCCGACTTCGAGGCCGCCACCGGCGTGCCGGTCGAGATCGAGCTCAAGGGCTTCGGCGACATCCGCGGTGATGCAGTGCAGCAGGCCCCGCTCGGTGAGGCCGCCGACATCTTCATCGGCGCACACGACTGGATCGGCGAGCTCGCCGTGAACGGCATCGTCGAGCCGGTCGAGCTCGGCTCGCGCGCCGCCGAGTTCTTCCCGGTCGCGCTCGATGCGTTCAGCTTCGAGGGCAACCTGTACGGGCTCCCGTACGCGATCGAAGCCATCGGCCTGTATCGCAACACCGACCTCGTCCCGGATGCTCCGGCGACGTTCGAGGACCTGCTCGCAACCTGTGACGCCCTGGGCGATGCGGTGACCCAGTGCCTCGCGCTCCCTGCGGGCGGCGACGCCTACCACCACTATCCCTTCCTGGCCTCCACGGGCGGGTACATCTTCCAGTACGACGCGGCCGCCCGCGCCTATGACCCGAGTGACGTCGGCCTCGACAGCGAGGGCGCAGTCGCCGGCTTCGAGTTCTTCAACGGGCTCGTCGCAGACGGCGTCATCGACCCGGCCGTGGACTACGGCACGATGACGGACCTGTTCTTCAACGGCAACGCCGCCTTCATGTGGACCGGCCCGTGGGCGCTGCCCGACGTGCAGGCCGCCGGCGTGAACTACGCCACGAGCCCGCTGCCGGCCATCAACGGCAACACCGCCGTGCCGTTCGTCGGGGTCCAGGGGTTCTTCGTGAACTCGTTCTCGGACCAGAAGGCACTCGCCCAGACGTTCGTCCTCGACTACGTGGCCACGGTCGAAGTGATGACGTCGCTGTACGACGTCGGTCTCCGGGCTCCGGCACACATCGCCGCGTTCGATGTCGTCGCCTCCGACCCGGACGTCCAGGCGTTCGGCGAGTCCGCCTCCAACGGCAACCCGATGCCGAACATCCCTGAGATGGCCGCCGTGTGGGACAACCTCGGCAACGCCGTCCAGGAGATCTACAACCAGGCCGGCGCTCCGGCCGATGTGCTGGCGACCGCGGCCCAGGCCGTCAAGGACGCCATCGCCGGCTGACGACAACGGTGACCAGAGGGGGTGCGGGTCCGCCCGCACCCCCTCGAACCACTCGCATCGCACGCCGAGGCGTGCGGTGGTAGAACACCCAGCCGGGCGCTACTGAGGAGGGAGGGGCCGGCACAGTGCAGACGTTCCGTTCGTACGGACCGGGATTCTGGCTGAGAGTGCTCGGCCTCGGGGTGCTCGACGCCATCGTGCTCGCCCTGGTCCCCTCACTCGTCGAGCAGGGCGCGACCGTTGCCCTGGTCTCGATGTTGGTCGGCACGGCGGGCATCAACTACGTCTACCTGTCGAGCAAACTGGCACCAGGCCGGTGGCTGGCCCCCGGGCTGGCCTTCATGGTCCTGCTCCTCATCTGGCCCATCATCTTCACGGTCTTCATCGCGCTCACCAATTGGTCGACCGGCAACTTCATCGAGAAGCCCCAGGCGATCGAGCGGATCACCCAGGGCACGACCTACCTCATCGAGGGTGACGAGGCGCCGCTCACCGAGCTCTTCATCTACCGGGACCCTGCTCTCGCCGACCCGGCCGATCCGACGGCGGCGCTCAAGCTGCTCGTCCGCACCGAACGCGGCATCGTGTTCTTCGGCACCCCGAGCCTCGCCTCCGACCCTCCAGACGAACCCATCCCTCTCGACGATCTCTCAACGCTGACCACCATCGACGAGAACGAAGACGGAATCCCCGAGATGGTCGAGGGATATCAGCTGCTGCGCCTCGTAGACGTCGCCACCATCCGGGACGTGTTCGACGAGCTCGTCCTCGACATCCCCGACCGAGGGCAGGCGCGGGCGCGGACGTTCTCCTCGGCCGTTCTCGCCATCCAGCGCTACAGCTACGACGAGAACGCCGATGCCCTCGTGGACGTGACCACGGGCGAGACCTGTCCGGCGGTCGAAGGCAATTTCATCTGCCAGACCGAGGCCGGATCGAGGCGCATCGATCCCGGCTGGCGAGAGTTCATCGGCGCGGAGAACTTCACGAAGATCATCACCGACCCCTCGTTCCGGGCGCCCTTCTTCAGGATCTTCACGTGGAACGTGATCTTCGCCGCCGCGGTCGTCGCCATCCAGCTGGCGCTCGGCCTCACCCTGGCGGTCGCTCTCGACGACAAGCGGATCCGATTCCGCGGCTTCTGGCGCTCCGTGCTCATCATCCCGTACGCAGCACCCGGGTTCATCACCGTGCTCATCTGGCGGGGACTGCTCAACCCGGGCGACTTCGGGCCCATCAACCAGCTCATCGCCGCCATCACCTTCCAGGACGCCGTCTCGATACCCTGGGTGGCGCCGCGCGCCGACTGGTTCTGGTCACGCATCGCCGTGATCCTCGTCACGGTGTGGCAGGGCTTCGCCTACTTCTTCCTCATCGCCACGGGTGCGCTGCAGTCGGTGCCATCGGAGTTGAAAGAGGCTGCCTCCACCGACGGCGCCAACGGACCGCAGGTGTTCCGGAGGATCACCTTCCCGCTGCTCATGGTCGGCATCGCCCCGCTCCTCATCGCATCGTTCGCCTACAACTTCAACGCCTTCGTCAACGTCTTCCTGCTCACCCAGGGCGGACCCCCGGTCAGCGGCTACTCGGTGCCGTTCGGCGACACCGACATCCTCATCACGTTCGTCTTCGACCTCGCCGTCCAGGGAGGTCGCGGTGGCCAGTTCGCCCTCGCCGCCGCCGCCACCTTCTTCATCTTCTTCATCGTGGCGACCATGTCGGCAATCGGCTTCAGGTACTCGAAGCGTCTGGAGAACATCTATGGCAACCTTTGAGCACGACAGCAGCATCCCGCTCGACCGGCCGGCCGCCGACGCTCGAACCACGGAGTACGTCCGTCGCCCCAACCCGGGGCGGTGGATGCGCGAGCTCGGCTGGCGCTACCTGGTCGGGTTTCTCGCCCTGGTCTTTGCGATGTACCCGATCATCTGGATCATCTCTGCGTCGTTCAATTCGGTCGACTCGCTGACCACTGCACGGCTCATCCCGCCCTCGGTGACCATCGACAACTACACCTCGATCTTCGAAGGATGCAGCTGGACGCTCGGGATCCCGCCGTTCGACTGCGCGACCACGACGCCGATCCCGCTGTGGTTGTGGAACACCGTCAAGATCGGGCTGATCGCTTCGTCGATCCAGCTCGTGCTGTCGTCCTTCGCCGCCTACGCCTTCTCGCGGATGAAGTGGGCAGGCCGCCGCATCGGCCTCATCGCCATCCTCCTCATCCAGATGTTCCCGCAGTTCCTCGCCTTCGTCGCCCTCTACCTGCTGCTCGACGGGCTCGAGGAGACGTTCGGTGAGCCGCTCCAGGTGGACCTGTGGGTCGCCGTCATCCCTCTGGCCATCCTCGCCGCCGGGGTGATCTGGATGTCGCGGAGAGGAGACTGGGACGCCCGGATGCAACGCAACGCCGCCATCTTCGGCGGCGTCGTCGGCCTCATCGTGATCGGGGCGTTCATCGCCCCGAGCTATGGGGTCACGCTGTTCCCGAAGATCGGTCTCGGCACCCACACCGGCCTGGTCATCGTGTATCTCGGCGGCGCCATCGGGGTGAACACGTGGCTCATCAAGGGCTTCATGGACTCGATCCCCTACTCGCTCGACGAGGCGGCGCGCATGGACGGGGCGACCGACTGGGACATCTTCTCGAAGATCATCCTGCCGCTCGCCAAGCCCATCCTCATCGTGATCTTCATCCTCACGTTCGTCGGGCTCTACAACGAGTTCATCCTCGCCGCGATCCTCGTCCAGGACGTCGAGCAGTTCACCTTCGCCACGGGCCTCGCCCTGTTCGTCGACTCCGAGTATGCGGCGAAGTGGGGCCAGCTGTCGGCGGCGGCCCTCATCGGGATGACGCCCATCCTCGTCATCTTCTGGGCGCTCCAGGACCGCATCGTGAGTGGCCTGCAGGGAGCCGTGAAGGGTTGAGGACGGACCGAGTCGGGGCGCCGCCGCCGCCCCCTTCCCGCGAGGTCATGTGACACATGGCTCACTTCCCTGATCAGATGTTCTACGCCCGTGAGGGTCACGTCTTCCCGTGGGACGTCAGGTTCGACCCTGCCGACCGGGCGCACCTCGCCCGCACCGCCGCCGGTCGCATCCGATTCCGGCTCGTCACCGAGCCCGTCTTCTCCGAAGCGAACGTGGTGTTCGCCGACGGCTCGGCGGCTCCCCTCGAGTGTTGCTCCTCGACCGGGCGCTTCCAGGTCTGGCAAGCGGAGATCGAGCCACCCGCCACGACCTTTCGCTACACCTTCGCCCTGCTCGGCCCCGGGGACGCGCCCGTGTACCGGGTTCCCGCAGGGGTGAGCAACGCCGTCGAGCGCCTCGACCGATGGTCGTGCGACGTCGAAGCGCTCGCCCCGATCACGTCCCCAGAGTGGGCTCACGGTGCCGTGATCTATCAGATCTTCCCGGACCGGTTCCGTCGCAGCACCGGTGCCCCGCCGCGCGACGACATCGTCGAATGGGGTGCGGAGCCCGAGTGGCTCGAGCATCAGGGCGGCGACCTGCACGGCATCGCCGAAGGCCTGCCCCACCTCGCCGAGCTCGGCGTGGACATGCTCTACCTCAACCCGATCTTCACCGCTCCCTCCACCCATCGCTACGACGCCATCGACTACTTCGAGGTCGATCCGATGCTCGGGGGCAACGCCGCGCTGCGCGAGCTGGTGGAAGCCGCACACGCCCACGACATCAGGGTGATCCTCGATGCGTCGTTCAACCACTGCCATCCGTCGTTCTTCGCATTCGCCGATGTGATCGAACGTGGCTTCGACTCGCCATACGTCGACTGGTTCGTCGTCGACCGGCACCCGATCGACATGGTCGTTCGCCCTGATGTCATCAGGGAGCGCTGGGACAGTCCGGAGGACTTCCTCGCCCACGTCGAATCCCTCGCAGCACGAGCCGGGATCCCGGTGCGATACGAGGACGGCGACGGGCTCCCCGTCGAGATCCCCTACGACGCCTGGTACGGAGTCCCGTCCCTCCCTCGCGTGGATCTGTCGAACCCGGAGGCGAGGGCGTATTTCCTCGGCGTCGCCCGCCACTGGATCGAGGAGTTCGACATCGACGGATGGCGCATGGACGTCGCCCGCTACGTCGACGCCGACTTCTGGCCCGACTTCCGCGACGTGTGCAAGCAGGCGAAACCGGACTGCTACCTGCTCTGCGAAGTGATGGGCGACGCCGTGCCATGGCTCCAGGGCGACATGTTCGACGCGACGATGAACTACACCCTGCGCCGGCTCGTCATGGACTGGCTCGTCGATCGGCGCATCGGCGGTGCGGAGTTCAACGACGGGCTCGCTCGTATGTACGCCATGATCCCGACGGAGATGGCCCTCGCCGGCCAGAACCTCATCGGCTCCCACGACAAAGCCCGGTTCCTCCGCATCGCGGACGACGATCACGAGACCCTGCGCCTGGCGACGATCCTCCAGCTGCTGGTGCCCGGCGCCCCCGGTATCTACTACGGAGACGAGATCGCCGTTGCGGGCAGCCACGACATCGAGGGTCGCGAACCGTTCCCGTGGCACGACGAGGACGCCTGGAACGAACGGCAGCTCTCGACGGTCCGAGAACTGACACAGCTGCGGCGGGTCACGCCTGCGCTCCGGCTCGGCGACTTCCGGCCCGTATGGGCGGATGCGACGGCAACGGCGTTCCTGCGCTGCCACGACGGTGAACGGGTACTCGTGGTGGTGAGCACATCGGGATCGCTCCGGACCCGCCTCCTCGTTGCGAGCGAAAGGGCGACGGTGCTGTGGGGGGAGGGCGACGTCATGGTCGTCGACGATGCGATGGAGGTCACGGTTCGGGACGGAGCGCTGGTCGTCGCCTGCTGAGCAGACCGACCGTCAGAGCAGTCCGAGGATGTCGTCCTTCTCGTCCTCGGTCGGCTTGACGGCGAGACCCAGCTCGCGACGGATCTCGTCGTAGCCGCTCTCCTCGAGCTTGGCCGCCACTTCGGCGCCGCCGCTCATCACGATGCGCCCGTCGATCATCACGTGGACCCGGTCGGGCCGCATGTAGCGCAGGATCCGGTTGTAGTGGGTGATCATGAGCACGCCGAGTTCGTCGGAGCGCATCTCCTCCACCAGCTCGGCGATCTCACGCACGGCGTCGATGTCGAGGCCGGAGTCGACCTCGTCGAGCACGGCGACCTTGGCGCCCGACACCGCCATCTGGAACACCTCGGACCGCTTCTTCTCGCCACCGGACAGGCCGGCGTTGACCGCCCGGTGGAGGAAGGGACGCATGCCGAGCTGATCCGTGAGCCGGTCGACGCGTTCGTCGAAGCCGTCGGGATCCTCTGCAGCCTCGCGCATCTCGTCGAGCAGGTCTTCGAGGGCGACACCCGGGATCTCCACGGGGTACTGGAACGCCTCGAAGAGACCGAGTCGGGCGCGTTCGTCGACGGACAGACCCATGACCTCGGTCCCATCGACCACAGCCGAACCGCTGGCCTCGTACTCGTCCTTGCCCATCAGCACATGGCTCAGCGTCGACTTGCCCGAGCCGTTGGGTCCCATGATCACGTGGATCTCGCCGTAGGGGACCTCCACATCGACTCCCTTGAGGATCTCGAGCTCGCCGATCGAGGCTCGGATGTCCTTCACCTGAAGTGCCAGGCTCATACCGTCGACTCCTCGCGACTCAGGTACACGCCGCCGTCGTCCACCTCGACCGCGTAGACCGGAACGGGTCTGGTGGCAGGCAGCGAGTCCGGCTTCCCGGTGCGCAGATCGAACTCGGAGCCGTGCCGGGGGCACTCCACGGCGAGGTCGAACACCTCGCCTTCCGCGAGCGACGCTTCGGCATGGCTGCACCGATCACCGATGGCGTACACGTCGTCCCCGATCCTGAAGAGGGCGATGCGGTCCTCGCCGATGTCCACGCGCAGCCCTGCACCGGCAGGGATGTCGTCGATGGCGGCAACTCGTGTGCGCTCCATCACACCCGTCCTTCTGCCTGGGCTTCCACGAACTTGGAGTTCAGCCGGCGCCGGATGGGGTCGACGATCCCGGGCACGCAGAACTTGGCGAGCGCCTCTTCGAAGAAGCCCCTGAGCTGCAACCGGTCTGCCTGCTCGCTGTCGAGGCCGCGCGACATGAGGTAGTAGCGCTGCTCCTCGTCGAGCGGCCCGACGGTGGAGCCGTGGCCGCAGCGCACATCGTCGGCGAGGATCTCGAGGTTGGGGACGGACTGTGCGGAGGCTCCGTCGGAGAGGATGAGGTTGCGGTTGGTCTGGAACGCGTTGGTGCGCTGGGCGCCTTCGTCGATGCGGATCATCCCGGTGAAGACCGAGAGGGCCTCGTCTTCGACGGCCCCCTTGAGGAACATGTCGGACGCCGTGTTGGTGCCGATGTGGTGCATGAAGTAGCGGTAATCGAGGGTCTGCTCGTGTTCCCCGAAGTAGGCGCCCACGATGTCGGCGACGGATCCCCGACCTTCGAGGTCGACCGTGAGATGAAGTCGCGCTGCGGCGGCGCCCAGCCCCGCCTCCGAGAGTCGGAACGAGGCGTCGCGCCCCACCCGGGCTCGGCCTTGAGCGAAGATCCGATCGGTCTGGGCGAGGGATTGGACGATGCCGGTCCGCAGGGTGGCATTCGTGCCGACGACCATGTCGAGCTGGGGCACGACGATGCCATCGCCGGGGCCACCCGTGTACTGGATGACGACGGAGGCCTCCGAGCCCTGTTCGGCGACGAGCACGATCCGCGGGAAGCTCACGGCCCCGGCGGCTCCGGCTTGCACCTCGATGTAGAAGGGTCGCTCCTCGGCCACCCCTCGTGGGACGCGCAAGACGACGCCATCGGACCCGAACGCCATCGCAGCGACCGAGAACTTGTCGACCTGTGACGCAGCACCGATTCCATAGACGGGCTCGAGCCACTCCGGACCGGTTGCTGCGACCGAAGACAAGTCGGTGAACTCGGCCTTGGTCCCGCTGGTTGCGAGCTCGCTGACATGACCATCGACGACGATGGCCACACCGGCCGTCTCCCCGATCGCTCCGAGCATCTCGTCATCGGTCACCACTGCCTCGAACGTCTCACCCGCCATGGGCGTCGAGTCGAGGTCGACGTCGAGCTCCACGTAGCGCCAGACCTCTTCCTTCGGGCTCGGCATGCCGAGCTCGGTGAACGTGGCGAAGGCCGAACGGCGGCGTTCGGCGATCCACGGCGCGACGTTGCCTACCGCGCGGTCGAGCGTGTCGGAGTCGAGTTGTGTCACGAGTGTGCTCCTTGCGAGCGAGGTGCTGGAGAGGATACCTGGGGCCGGGTGCCTAGGAGAATCCGGGTGGCGGCGACGCAGCGAGCTCGGCGGCTCTGGCAAACACGCCGTCGAGCATCGACTCGGTGAGCCGCCCCGTGAAGGTGTTGTGCTGCGACACGTGGTAGCTCGCCAACAGGCTGACCCCGCCGTCGAGCTGGAGTTCGAGACCGTGCGCGAAGCCGGGGCGAGGGACCGGGAGATCGATACGGGATCGCAGATGCCGCCACAACGTCTCGTACGCGTACTGACCGAGACAGACGAAGACCGCTGCCGCATCGAGCGCTTCGAGCTCCTGCGAGAACCAGGACGAGCAGTTGTCCCGCTCTTCAGGGAGAGGCCGGTTGCCGGGTGGCGCACACCGCACGGGCGCCGTGATCCAGCAGTCACGGAGCTCGAGGTCGTCGTCACGGCTCACCGCCTCGGGTCGATTCGCGAACCCGGTCGCGTGCAGGCTCCGGAAGAGCCACTCCCCGCTCTTGTCACCGGTGAACATGCGGCCCGTCCTGTTGGCGCCATGGGCGGCGGGCGCCAGACCGATCACCACGACACGGGCGTCCGGGTCGCCGAACCCGGGAACCGGCTTCGCCCAGTACTCGTCGTCGCGGAAGGCGGCTCGCTTCTCGATGGCGACCTGTTCGCGCCACTCCACGAGGCGAGGGCAACGGCGACACGCGACGAGCTCTGCGGTCAGCCTCTCGAGATCATCCCGGCCCATCGGGTGGAGGCAGATGCCCCAGATCGAAGGAGGTGGTCGCAGACCAGAGCATCCAACCGAGGTCCCGCGCCTCGGCGACGTTCTGTACGCCGAGGATGTCCTCGTCCTCGATGAACGCGCGCTGCAGCCAGGGTCGATAGATGGCGAAGCCGTTGAGGCGGGTGAGACCGGAGTCGAGGGCTCGCGCGACGATCTCGACGGCACACTCCTCTGGGTCCTCACACCCCGCCCAGCCGGGCCCGTACGTGTAGGTGTAGATCATCGGGCTCAGCACGTCGACGCTGTTCGACAGCACCTGCGGCAGCTGACCGATCCCCTCGTCGGTGCTGCTCTCGAGCGTGATGGCGAAGATGTCCGCGGCGGTGGCACAGCCGAGCGGGCTCAACCGGCTTCGAGCCTCGGACAGGAACGCCGAGATCGTCTCGAGCCGGATCTGCTGCTTCTCCTGGCTGTAATAGTCCTCGACCGTCAGGCCGTCGAACCCGAGTTTCGAGATGGGGCCGTCCGACGGGAACCGCACGTAGTCGAACTGCACCTCGTCGAACCCCAGGCGGCAGGCCTCGACGGCCAGCGAGAGGGCGTACTCCCAGGAGTCCCGATCCGTCGGATCGAGCCACCGGAGACCCTTGTTGTTCTGCCACGGCTCACCCGTGTCGGTGTTCCTCGCGGCGAGCGCAGGCTCCTCACGTGCCAGGAAGTTGTCCTGGAAGGTCACGATCCTGGTGATCTTGTAGAGACCGGCCTCGTCCATGTCGGGGATGAGCTCGTCGAAGTCGTAGAGCGGCTTCACCGCACCGATCTCGTGCGCCTTCGCAACGCCGGTGTCGTGATAGACGAACCCGCTCTCGTCCTTCGTGTCGACGACGAACGCGTTGACCCCACTGGCGGCTGCCAGATCCAGCAACTGGCGCCACTCCGTCGGATTGGCCGCCTTGTCGGCGCCGATCCGCAACCCCCGGACGAACCGGGGCTCCATCGACACGACCATGCTCGACTCGCCCGCCCAGTCGATGGTCTGCGGTTCGAAGGCGGGTCGGGTGACCTGGAGGCGGTCGCCCACCGCCCGGTTGAAGCGGAACTCCCCGTCCTCGTCGGTGATCACTTCCTCGTCGCCGAGCACGACGCGCGCATCCGGCAGCGCGCGGCCGTTGTCGCCCAGCACGCTGCCACGCAGCACCACCGGATCGAGCCGCACCTCGAACGGACGATCTTCGGCCGGCAGCTCCATGATCGTGGCGGATGCCTCCCGGAAGCCGGGAGCCGTCGCCGTGATCGCAATCGGTTCCTCGGCCCACTCGATGCGCAAACTCCCATCGCGTGACGCCTCGAGGACATCGTCCCCGGCGAGCACCAGCGCCGACGTGAGCGGGGTGAGATCGTCGCCGGCGAGCACCGAGATCTCGAGGGTCGGCAAGGGTGGTTCCGGTGTGCGAACGCCCTCGCCGCCCAGCATGACGGAGGGGCCGCCGCAGGCGATGGCTGCGAAGGCGAGGAGCATGAGCTTGGGGGCAAGACGTGACATCGGAGGCGAACCTCGGAGAAACAGGACAAACGACCCGACGGATCGTGACGCGCCAAGGCTAACAAGCCATTGCGGCCTACCGGCTGTGGTGATACCGTCGCTATGGCTCTCCCCTTTTGTGAGGGGGGTCTCGCACCAGGAGGGCACATGACGAGGACCGCTCGTTCGGTCCGGTTGGCGGATCCTGTCGGGATCTATCTCGACGAGGTGTCCGGGCACGAGCTGCTGACCGCAGACGACGAGGTACGTCTCGCCCGGGACATGGAAGCGGGCGTCGAAGCGGCGGAGCGTTTGGAGTTCGAGGGGGACATTCTCACCGTCGCAGAACGACGCGAGCTCATTCGGGCGATCAGGCGTGGCGAAGAGGCCAAGGCACAGTTCATCCAGGCCAATCTGCGTCTCGTCATCTCGATCGCCAAGCGGTATCTGGGTCGCGGCCTCGATCTGCTCGACCTCATCCAGGAAGGCATGCTGGGCCTCATCCGCGCGGTCGAGAAGTTCGACTGGCGCAAGGGATTCAAGTTCTCGACCTATGCGACGTGGTGGATCCGCCAGGCGATCACTCGCGGGCTCGGCAACCAGGGCCAGACGATCCGGTTGCCGGTTCACATGGTCGACGTCGTGCGAACCGTCCACGAAACCGAGCTGGCGCTCCGTGAGGAGAGCCGACGGGCACCGACGATCGACGAGATCTCCCGGTCGAGCGGTCTCGACCCGGCCAAGGTCGCCATCGCACTCGAGGCACCGGGTGATTGCGTGTCCCTCGATCTCCGTGTCGGCGACGACGGCGACGCCGAACTCGGCGACTTCGTCGAGGACGACGCCACGCCGGATCCATTCGTCGTGGTGTCGGAGCGCGCCCGCCGGGTTCACCTCGAGGATGCGCTTGCGACACTCGAGAAGCGCGAGGAGCAGGTGCTCCGGCTCCGTTACGGGATCGGCGACGACTCGCCGCGGACGCTGTCGGCGGTCGGCCAGATCCTCGGGATCACCCGCGAGCGAGTGCGCCAGATCGAGGCGAAAGCCCTCGGTCGCCTCCGGCACCCGACACTTGGGTTCGACCTGGAGTCGCTGCTCTAGGCCGGCTCTCGGAGAGCACGATCACCGGGCACCGGTGCGATGCCGCGCCCGGTCGACGATTCCCGACCGCGAGAGCCGCCACCCCGGCACCGGTACCATCGCAGCCAGATGACCGTCCACGGAATCATCGTCGCCGCCGGGTCGAGCACCCGATTCGGGGGCGACGTGCCGAAGCAGCTTCTGGAAATCGCCGGCCGACCCGTCGTGGCGTGGTCGGTCGAAGCATTCGTTGCGGCGGGCGTCGACTCGATCGTCGTCGTCGCATCCGCCGATCGCCGCCACCAGATGACCGATGCCCTCGGATCCTTCGAATCACGGATCACGCTGGTCGGCGGTGGGTCCACCCGCAGCGAGTCGGTGGCCAGGGGCATCGACGCCGTCGACGGCGACCCCGATGACAGGGTGTTGATCCACGATGCGGCGCGTCCCGCCGTGAGCGTGACCCTCGTGCAGGCCGTCATCTCAGCACTCGGGGACTTCGAGGCGGTCACCCCCGTCGTTGCTGTGACCGACACGCTGGTGGAAGCCGACGAGGGCCGCCTGGCCGCGGTGGCGGACCGGGCGAGATACGCCCGCGTCCAGACACCCCAGGGATTCCGCCTCGGGACGATCATCGCCGCGCATCGTCTGGCCGGCGAGGCAGGCGACGCGACGGCCACCGACGACGCCGGCCTGGTGCATCGCTATCTGAAGTGTGACGTCGCGCTGGTGCCCGGGGAGACCAGCAACGTGAAGATCACCACCGAGGGTGACCTCGACATCGCCGAGTTCGTGCTCCGTTCACGATCCTGAACGTGTCCCTAATGAGCGGCGGCCGGATCACGGGCCGAACGGCACTGTTGCCCGCGGACGCGGTAAGACACAGTGGTGGCGTGACATTGAGAGAGTGACGATGCCTGGAGCAGCGCGTTTGGATGCGGCAGAGCAGAGATTCACCCTCCTCTACGACGAGCACTACCGGACGGTCCTCGCCTATGTGGCCCGGCGTCTCGATTCGATATCCGTGGCGCAGGATCTGGCGGAGGACGTCTTCCTGATCGCCTGGAACAAGCTGGACCAGGTTCCGGATGGCGAGGAGGCTCTCTACTGGCTCTATGGGGTTGCGAAGAGGGTCCTGTCCAACCACCGACGCAAGACGGCGCGCCGCACCCGGATCGCAGCCGCATTCTTGCGGGCGTCGTCGCCACCCGATGAAGGGCCGGCAGAGCAGGTCGTGCGCGATGCAGAGGCCGAGATCGTGCATCACGCGCTGCACGAACTTCGAGCAACCGATCGGGAGCTGATCCAGCTCGCCTACTGGGACGAGCTGCCGCACGCCGCGATCGGAGAGATGCTGGGCTGCTCGCGTTCGGCGGTCGACGTCCGGCTCCATCGTGCCGTGCGTCGACTGCGGAAAGCCCTGACACGGTCACGACATATTCCGGTTGAGGGGCTCGCAGGAAGAGCCCCCGAGGAGAACACATGGCGACCGACCCACATGTGATCGAAGCGGTACGCAGGGCCGATCCCGTTCCTGACGTGGAGCGTCTGCCCCAACCGCGCCGTAGCGCCATCGGTCTGCTGGCCCTCGCCGGAAAGGAGTCGACCGTGAAGACGCTCGACCCGAAGCACACCACTCTCTCACCCTCGCCGCGAGGGCCTCGACGTCGAGCCCTCCTGGCCTTCGCTGCCGCGGCGGCTGTGACACTCGCCGCCATCGGTGTGGTTGCCCTGCTCGCAGACGACGAGACCGTGCCGCCCGCAGCGGCAACCACCACCCAGGCCCCCGACCCCACGACCACGACCGAGGCTGCGACCACCGAAACTCCGGACCCCACGACCACGACCGAGGCTGCGACGGCGACAACGACGACAACACAGGTGCCCCCTTCCGATCCGTTGGCCGGGTCGTGGGAGGCTCGTCAACTCGAGTTCGGGGTTGCGGCCGTGCATGCCACCGATCTGGGCTTCGTTGCCCTTGGAACGCGGACCGTGTCGCTGTCGACCGACGGGGTCTCGTGGGACGTCTCGCTGGAGACGCCGTTCGAGCCGCTCGATCCTCAACCCCAAGATCTGCTCCCCGGTGAGCCGCCGCTGGGTCGCATCGAGTCCCACCTGTCGAGGGCGGCGGTCGAATACGACGGCTCACTCGTCGTGTTCGGATCGGTCGCGACCGATATCCACTCGGGAGCCGGCAGCGTCGAACACTTCATGTGGCGGACATCGGACGGAGCCACGTGGACGCAGACACCGGTGACCACGATCATGACGGGGATGGGCGGTGTGCAGGACGCAGCCGCCATCGGGACACGGCTGATCGCCACCATGCTCAGTGAATCGGGCACGATCGTGTTCGTGACCGACGACGGGACCGATTGGACGATGCTCGAGCCCGCCGACAGCGGTCTCGGCGGGGTCCAACTCGCCCGATTGACGGTGCACGGCGGATTCGCTGCGATCGGCGGAGATCCGTCGGGACAGCACGCTCTCTATCGGTCCGTCGACGGAACGTCGTGGATGCGCGTCGACGGCTCGGAGTTCGCCGCCAGCGAGTACCCGACCTACAGCATCGCCTCACACGGCGAAAGCATGTACGTCGGCGGCGCGGTCTTGCTCGAGGAGGGGTTCGCACCCGCGTTGTGGATGTCCACCGGCACCGGCCGCTTCGAGCGTGTGGCGCTGGATCCATCTCTCGACGGCGGTTGGGGGTTCGTCGATGCCATCGAGCCCACCGATCGCGGGCTGTTCGTGCTCGCGTGGCAGGGAGCCACGGAGGATGCACCGAGCCGCATCGTGATGCACGCAGGCGATGACGCCGCCACCCTGAGCGTGATGCCGGACACCGAGAGCCTGTTCACCGGCGCCAACGACGCCGGCACGCTCGCCTACGACGGGTCCCGCCTCGTCGTGGCTGCGAGCGTCGCAACAGGGCCGGAGTGGACTCCGTGGTCCTGGATCTGGACGGCAGATGCCTGAGCGCAACACGTCGTCGGGGTCGGCCATCGGGCCGGCCTCGACGACGTCGACGGCCGGCCGGAGTGGCGGCGGTCATGCCCGGTGCACTCAGAACAGCCGCAACGCCGGCGAGTCGATCCCACGCAGCTCGTCGTAGTCGACCTCCAGCCAGGCGATGCCCCGATCCCCCGCCAGCACCCTCGCCTGTGGCTTGACCTCCTGCGCCACGAAGAGCCCCGTCACGGGCGCCAGGCGCTCGTCGCGATCGAGGAACTCGAGGTAGCGGGTCAATTGCTCCACGCCGTCGATCTCGCCGCGCCGCTTGATCTCGACGGCGACTGTCGCACCCTCCGCATCGCGACACAACAGATCCACCGGGCCGATCGGAGTCGGGAACTCACGCCGCACGAGCGTCCACCCTTCGCCCAGGACCTCGACGCGCTCGGCGATGAGCCGCTGCAGCTCTGCTTCCACGCCGTCCTTCTGCAGACCCGGGTCGTCGCCGAGTTCGATCTCGGTGTCGAAGTGGATCTCGCCGAACGTGATCGTCAGGCGCTCACCTTTGGGATTCGTCACGATCCAGACATCACCGTCGTCGACCAGGTGGTTGGGGGCGTTCATCCAGTTGAGCGGCTTGTAGGCGCCGCCGTCGGCATGTACCGCAACACAGCCGTCTGCCTTCACCATCACGAGGCGGGTGGCGCTGGGGAGATGGGCGGTCAGTCGGCCGTCGTAGTCGACGGTGCATTCGGCGACACGGATGCGCATGGGGATGGAGCTTACGCCTGCGGCTCTCCCGCATCTTCGGCGAGCACGATCCTGGCGAGGGTCTTGGGAGCGACGAGGGTGTAAGACGTGCGCACCCACTCTCGCAGCTCCTCGATTCGCTCCTCCGTCGGAGCCTCGTCGAGCGTCACCGAGATCCAGCCGTGACGCCCGAGCCCGTATCCGGAAGGCACCACCGCATCATCGGTCGCCACGACCGCAGCCGCTTCCTCCCTCGGGAGCTTCACCGAGAGGTTCTTCGCCTCGATGTCGGAGAAGACGAAGTTCTTGCCACGCACTCGAAACGTCGGATGTCCGCCCCACTCCTCGATGTCGACCCGCTCCGCCTCGGGAAGCTCGGCGACGATGCGCTCGAGTCGGTCCATGTTGCCCATCACGCGCGATCGTACGCGGCCACTTGCACGAGGAGCGGGGATTCCCCGGGAGGGGGCCGCGATGGTCGGGTCGGTCAGTCCCCTGCGACGAAGAAGACCCACTCACCGTCTTCGGTGAAGCCCGTGCGCCATCCGACATACCCGCCGAAATCCTTCATCTCGGCTATCTCGGCGGCGGTGTAGAGCGCTTCGATCTCGGCCCAGTCCTCCGGGGTGGGAGCATCTCCGAACACCGCCGGCCACACGTAGATCGGCGTGTACACGTCGGTCACGAACTGCGTCTGCTTCTGACCCGCAGACATGTCGAGGATGTCGAGGAGCGCCTGCAGCGCACGATGGTCGCCGCCGGCCATGTCCATCCAGAACTCGCCGGGATCACCACCGTCGCCGAACGAGAACGTGAAGGCGAGGTCGCCGTCCGAGGCCAGCGCACCGAGCCGCTCGTAGTCGCACTGCTGCGCCGCCGCGACGATGGCGGCTCGCTTGGCAGACACCGGCGCCGGAAGGCTGTCGGCGAACCGCACGCCCACCCCGGCCAGCGGGCACGAGCCCGACGTCGGATCTGCGGTCGTCGGCGGTGAGGCGACCGTGGTCGTCACGGGAAGGGTCGGGACGGGACCGGTCGTCGAAACTGCGCCGTCGGCGCCGCAGGCGGCGAGAACGGCGAGAACGGCGATTCCGGTTGCGAGACGAAGGATCATCGGTACCTCTCTCGAGAGTGGGCTCAGGGGACGACGAACTGCGGGGGCGCTTCGAAGATCCAGGTCATGCCGTCGAGTTCGAGCTCTGCCAGCGTGGTCTCCTGTGGTTGGAGGGCGTTGGCACCGTCGAAGTACCCGACCAGTCCGGGATCCGGATCCGGTGCGTCGAAGTCGACGTGATATCGGTCGAGGCGCGGGAGGGCGATCTCGTAAGGGGCCAGAAAGCGACAGCCACGAGCGAGGTCCATGCGGTCGAGACGACCCGGGACCACGGATCCGACGACTTCGCCACCCTCGTCCGTGAAGGTGAGGACGACTCCGGCGAGCGCCAGGGGCAGATGCGCGGGTTCGGTGTACTCGCTGCACCCCTGATCGGTCCTGAAGTCCGTGTAGATCGCCCCGCTCAGGGCGACGGTGTCGGGATCGGTCTGCGGGGTGGCCCCGCACGACGAGAGGACCACGGCACAGACGACGAGGGCTGCAACTCGATTCGTGCGGTGAGTGGTGGTGTTCATGTTCGCGATTCGACGCCGGATCCGGCGCGGCGGTTCCCGCCGAATTCGGGAACTCGAGGGCGTGGCCTCGAGACACGCGATGTCTCCACAGCGACGGGTCTCGGCCTCGGAGACCAGCACAGACGAGTCACCTTCGCCGCCGCGAGCGGCCGTCCGTCGTGCTCGAAAGGCCGGACGGGAATCGACTGGCGCGCGTCGGGAAGAGTTCCCGAGCGGCCGTCAGGACCCGGCTACTCGACGCTCCAGGATCTGACGAAGCTTGGCGATCCTGGCTCGGATCCCCGGCGCGCCGCCGGCATCGCGCATCGCCACATTGATGCTCGCCTCTCCGGCGGAGATGTAGCCGGCGCCCGTGCTGCCACCGCCGCTTCCGCCGGCCTGAGTCACCATGTCCATCGCTTCACCGACGAGCGCCTCGAGCTGTGCTTGACGTGCGGCGAGTTCGGCCTCCAGGTCCTCCGTGGAGCGTTCCTCGTCGTGGTCGGTGCGATGCCGATCGGCAGCGGCACGCAACTCGTCACGGCGCGTCATCAGGGCGTGACGTGCCGCGAAATCGTCCGGCGGCGTGGCGTTGAGCTGCTCGACGATCTCTGCGAGCTCGCGAGTGATGGTCTCGAGTTCGTCCACGAGGCGAGACTACCGGCCGTCGGCCGACGGAGCTCCGTCAGCCGACGGAGCCCTCCATCTGGAGCTCGATGAGCCGGTTGAGCTCGACGGCGTACTCCATCGGCAGCTCCTTGACGATCGGCTCGATGAAGCCGGCGACGATCATCGCCGTCGCCTCCTCCTCGCTGAGCCCGCGGCTCATGAGGTAGAAGAGCTGCTCCTCACCCACCTTGGAGACGGTCGCCTCGTGGCCGATCTGAGTGTTCGACTCCTCGATCTCCATGTAGGGGTACGTGTCGGAACGCGAGTCCTCGTCGAGGATCAGGGCGTCGCAGCGCACGAAGCTCTTGGCGTTCTCGGCGCCTGGCTCGACCCTGACCAGACCGCGATAGCCGCCGCGGCCCCCGTCCTTGGAGATGGACTTCGAGGTGATGAGCGACGTCGTGTTGGGGGCGGCGTGGACGATCTTGGCGCCGGCGTCCTGATGCTGACCCTCGCCTGCGAAGGCGATCGAGAGGACTTCTCCGTGAGCGCCCTCCTCCATCAGCCACCCCGCCGGGTACTTCATCGTCAG
>CAYFYC010000018.1:0-304 GCA_964347305.1 uncultured Acidimicrobiaceae bacterium
TCCCGATACAACCGGCGCACCAAGGTGGAGCGTCTCCCGATCGAGCCCGGGTCGAGAGCGTCCGCAGACCAGCGCGCCGGGCGATGTGGCCGTCTCGGTCCCGGCGTCTGCATCCGTCTCTACGGCGAGGACGACTACGAGTCTCGACCCGAGTTCACCGATCCCGAGATCCTCCGCACCAACCTCGCCTCGGTCATCCTCCAGATGGCCGCGGTGGGGCTGGGGGAGATCGGGGACTTCCCGTTTCTCGACCCGCCTGACACCCGGAGCATCCGTGACGGTGTGGCGCTGCTGGTCGAGCTGG
>CAYFYC010000018.1:314-15213 GCA_964347305.1 uncultured Acidimicrobiaceae bacterium
GGGCGCAGTGGATCCACAGCAGGAGGAAGGGAGCGATCGGTGGCTGACCCCGCTCGGTGCGAAGCTCGCCCGCATCCCGCTCGACCCCAGGCTCGCCCGCATGTTGCTGGCGGCGGACGCAGAGGCGTGTCTCACCGAAGTTCTCGTGATCGCTTCGGCCCTCTCCATCGTCGATCCACGCGAGCGTCCCGACGAGGCGCGTGCCCAGGCCGACCAGTCACATGCCCGCTTCCGCAGGGAGGGCTCCGATCTCCTCGCGTGGCTCGAGCTGTGGCGGCATCTACAGCGATCACGCCGCAGGCTCACCTCGGGCGCATTTCGCAGGCTCTGCCGCGACGAGTACTTCAACCATCGTCGGGTCAGGGAGTGGGAGGACATCCACGCCCAGCTGCGACGGGTGGCCCGGGACCTCGGTCTGGTCCGCAACGACGAGCCGGCCGACCCGGCGGAGATCCATCGTGCGCTGCTCGCCGGGTTGCTGTCGCACATCGGCCACAAAGATCCCGACAGCCACGAGTACCGGGGTGCGCGCGGGGCGCGGTTCGCCATCAACCCGGGCTCCTCGCTGTTCAAGGCCAATCCCGAGTGGGTCATGGCAGCGGAGCTCGTCGAGACCCGGCGCATGTGGGCTCGCGAGGTCGCCTCCGTCGAACCTGGCGACATCGAGCGGATGGGTGCGCACCTCGTCAAGCGGACCACATCGGATCCCTGGTGGGACCGCGAACGAGGCTCGGCCGTCGCCAACCAGACCGTCACGATCTTCGGCCTGGCGCTGGCCGAGGCCCGCACGGTGCAGTACGGGCGTGTCGATCCGGTGGCGGCGCGACGACTCTTCATCCAGCATGCGCTCGTGGCCGGAGAGTGGGATCCACCGCATACTTTCTGGGCTCGCAACCAGGCCGCTGTGGACGACGTGCTGGCGATGGAGGCGCGCACGCGGCGAACCGATCTGCTGGTCCCCGAGCGGGTCATCGAGGCCTGGTACGACGCAAGGATCCCGGCGGATGTCGTGTCCGTGCGTCACTTCGACCGCTGGTGGCGCTCCACCGTGGAGGACGACCCGCACCTGCTCGACCTCACCGTCGACGACCTCGTCGATCCTGCCGCCGATGCCGTCGACGAGGAGCGATTCCCGCACTTCTGGCATCACGGCGATCTCACGTTCCCGATCGAGTACACCTTCGATCCCACCAGCGAGGTGGATGGCGTGACGATCGAGATACCGGCCGACGCATTGCACCGCGTGGACGCAGATGCCTTCTCCTGGAACGTCCCCGGGTTCCGGGCCGAGCTGGTCGAGGCGTTGCTGCGCACGCTGCCGAAGCAGATCCGTCGCGAGCTGATGCCCATCCCCGGCACCGCTGCAGCCATCGCCGCACACATCGATCCGACCGACGGGCCCATTGGACAGGTGCTCCAGCGTGAGGTCACGCGGCTGACGGGCCACCCCGTCGCCTTCGATGCGTTCGATCGTGATGCGGTCCCTTCGCACCTCGTGCCGACGCTGCGGCTTCTCGGCACCGAAGGTGTCGTGCTCGCCGAGAGCACCGACGTCGAGACGCTGCGAGATGTGGTGCGATCCGAGGCGTCGGACGCCGTCGCCGCCACCTCGCATCCGATCGAGCGCACCGGTCTCACGGCGTGGGATTTCGAAACGCTGCCGCGACGGATCCAGATCTCCGGCGACCACGGGGACGTCGTGGCCCATCCGGCCCTGATCGACGAGGGCGAGTCGGTGGCCATCCGGCTGCTGCCGGACGAAGCCGAGCAGGCAGACGCGATGTGGGGTGGGACGCGGAGGCTGCTGCTCCTCGGCATGCCGACGCCGGACCGTCTGGTGGCCACGGTGGCCTCGTCCGAGCTGGCCCTCTCCCTCGTGGGAAGTCCGTACGCCGATCTCGCAGCGTGGGGTGGCGACGCGCTCGACGCCGCGCTCGACGCGGCGATCGCCGAGGCGGGCGGCCCGGCGTGGGATCGCAGCGGGTTCGAGCGGCTGCGGGTGATGGTGCGCGATCTCGTCGCCGATCATCTCGACACGATCGCTGCGCAGTCGGTGGCCATCTTCCGGACGGTCGCCCAGGTCGACGAGAGGCTCGAGATCCTCGACGGGTCACGCCACGGTGCAGCTGTGGCGGATGTCGACGATCAAGTGGGACGCCTCGTCTATCCCGGCTTCATCGCAGGCGTGGGGGTTCATCGGCTCCCCGACGTCGAACGGTATCTCCGTGGCGCGCTGTGGCGCCTGGACAAGCTGCCGGAGAATCCGGTGCGCGACGCCGAGGCCATGGCGGTCGTGCGCGGTCTCGAGGCTCGCCTGGACGAGGTCATGGACGCCCTCGGGATGACCCCCGACCTGGTGGAGATCGCCTGGTCGCTGCAGGAGCTGAGAGTGAGTCTCTTCGCCCAGGTCGTCGGAGCGAGCGGTCCCGTGTCGGCGAAACGGATCGCCGGAGCCCTCGACGACGTCACCCTCGGTCGCCGGCCAGCCACATGACGTCGTAGGGCTCGAGGGTGATGGCGCTGTTGGCAGCGATCCTGCGTGTCTCGAGCCGGTCGTGCAGTGGTCCGTTGAACCCCAGGGCGTGCAGGGCGATGGGGGTCACGGTCTGGGTGTGCGGGGTGACGTTGGCGAGGACGAGAAGCATGCCCCGCGCTCCCTGGCGGAGGATGGCGACCACGGCGTCGTTCGCGACGTCGACCGGTACGCTGGACGAGGCGGCATGGAGTTCCGGTGACAGCGCACGCGCTGCGAAGACCGCGGCGAGGTCACCGAAGACCCGGCCTTCCGCCGTGTCCACATCGATGCGCCGCTCGATCGCCTCCTCGTCGAGGGCAGCGCGATGGAGCCAGCGGTTGTCGGTGGCGCGGTCGGGATCGTCGACGTAGGAGTAGTCGTTGGTCGTCGCCAGCTCGTCACCGGACCAGACGATGGGGATCCCTCCGGCGGAGGCCGCGATGGCATGGAGGAGCCGGATCCTTCGGAAGGCGAACTCCAGGGCGGTGGCGTCCCGGGACTCGAGCGCGGTCTCGAGGCCGGCCAGTGATGCGGTCGAGCCGCTCACCCGTCGATCCTTGGTCCTGTGGTTCTCCTCGAAGATGTGGCCCGATGCGAACGACATCGGGAAGTTGCCCGTGTAGAAGTCCGTGAGGAAGCCGCGGTGGTCGAAGTCGTCGAGCCCTGCGGTCTCGGCATCGCGGGGCGTGATCGCCCAGCCGATGTCGTCGTGGGATCGAACGTATGTGCACCAGGCGTTGAGCGACGGCATCGTGGCGGGGATCCGTCCCAGCGCCGCCCGCAGCAGCCTGCTGTCCTGCTCGGCGAGCGCCGACCACGCCAGCACCATCAGGAAGTGGTGGTAGGCGAGTTCGCACTCCTTGCCGGTGGCCTCGCCGAGCCCCAGGTAGGGCAGCGTCTCGTCGATCGGGACGATCGCCTCGGCCTTGAGAAGCACGCCCGGACAGGCGAGCCGGGTGATGGCGCGGAAGAACTGCAGGATGAGGTGGGCTTCGGGGAGGTTCTCCGAGAGGGTCCCCATCCGTTTCCACATGAAGGCGACGGCATCGAGGCGGAACACCTCTGCACCCACGTTGGCGAGATGGAGCACGACGTCGGCCATCTCGCCCAGCACGTCGGGGTTGCCGTAGTCGAGATCCCACTGATACGTGCGGAACGTCGTCCAGACCCAGCGGTCGATCTCCTCGATCCACGTGAAGTTCCCTGGCGCGGCCACCGGGAAGATCTCGCGCAAGGTGGCTTCGTAGCGGTCCGGCTCGGTCCGGTCTTCGAACATGAGGTAGTAGTCCTGGTACTTCTCCACGCCCGCCTTCGCCTGCTCGGCCCACGCGTGGGTGTCGGCGGTGTGATTGCAGACGATGTCGATGCAGAGCGAGATGCCGGCGCGGCGGAGTTCGGAGGTCAGCTCGCGCAGGTCGTCCATGCTCCCGAAATGTGCGTCGACGCTCCGATAGTCGGAGACGGCGTAGCCACCGTCGTTCTCGCCCTCCCTCGCCTCGAGGAGTGGCAGGAGGTGGAGATAGGTCACCCCGAGCTCCTGGAGGTAGGGGATGCGCTTCGCCACGGAAGAGAGGTGGCCGGCAAAGAGATCGACATACCCTGCATACCCGACCATCGCCTCGGATTGAAACCAGTCGGGCTCGGCCTGACGCCGCAGGTCGAGCAGGCGCAGCTCCTCGCTCCTCGTCGCATAGGCGTTGGCGGCCAGCCGTACGAACCGCTCGAAGAGTCGGGAGATGTCGTGGGTCGATCCGTAGAGCCCGACCAGCGTGCGTTCGACATCGGGCCCGTGCAAGGCGAGCCGATCGAGGAACACGGACCGGTCGAAGGGGCTCATCCCGGAGAGCTCGGTGGAGGCGAGCGAGTCGCTGAAGTCCGTGTCGGCCGTCACGGCGGCGATTGTGGCAGCTCGGCCGCGGTGGCGTTCGACGCTCAGGCGTACAGGGCCGGCTTCTCGCCGACGTCGACGGCCACGGCATCTCCGCCTTCGAGGGAGCGGACGATGGCCTCGGCGGCGACGAGGGTGGCGTAGCCGTCCCACGCCGACGGCCCGACGGGCTCGCCCGACTCGATGGACCGGGCCCAGGCCCTGACTTCGCGGATGTAGGCGTCGGCGAACCGCTCCAACCAGTCCGGCTCGGTCCGTTGCGCGATCGCCGTTCCTCTCCGCAGGGTCGGCGTGTGATGCGGCGCGATCGTCACCGTGCCCTCGGAGCCCACGACCTCGACCCCCACCTCGTAGCCGAACCCGGAGTCCTTGTTCACCTCGATGACGGCGATCGAGCCGTTCGCCATCTCGAGTGTGGCCACCTGGAGCTCCTTGGCAGAGTTGGTCGCGGGATCGATCGGGACTCCGGCGGCGAACGCCCTCACCGGCTCGGCGCCCAGCAGCCAGCGCGCCGAGTACAGATCGTGGACCGCAGCGCTCAGGACCACATGTCGGGTGGAGGGCCTGGGGTCCTCGGGTGGGTTGCGGTGCCAGCCGCGAAAGAGGATCGGACGGCCGATCGATCCGTCCTCGACCAGCCGGGCCACGTCGACGTGCTGCCGATCGAAGTGTCGCATCAGCCCGACCTGGATCAGTCTCCTGCCCGCTGCCGTCTCTGCATCCACCACCGACCGTGCCTCGGCTTCGGTCGTCCCGAGCGGCTTCTCGATCAGGGCGGGCTTGCCGGCCGCGATGCACGCCAGGGCCAGCTCTGCATGCGTCGGGTCGGGGGCCGCCACGACCACGGCGTCGACGTCGCCCGCTGCGATGGCGGTCATCCCATCTGCCTCCACCCGCGCTCCGACCGCATCGGCGAGTGCTTCGGCACGGCCGAGGTCCGGATCCACGACGACGGCGACCGTCGCCGATTTCACGTGGTGGTGCAGATTCTCGACGTGCCGCCCACCCATGCCTCCTGTCCCGACCACCGCCACTCGCATCGCTGCTCCTTCCGATCCGTCCGAGTATCGCAGCGTGGCGACCGTGCGATGGAACGTTCCAATGCCGGTTCGTATACTCGCCCCGAAGCTCGAGCGAGGAGGCGGAGCCGGTGGACGAGGGTCGGTTCGAGGGCAAGGTCGCACTCATCACGGGCTCGACGCAGGGCATCGGCGAGGCCGCGGCCCACCGCATGGCAGCCGAGGGCGCTGCCGGGATCGTGATCACGGGGCGCAACGAGGAGCGGGGGGAGGCGGTCCGGGATGCGTTGGCCGAGACCGGCACCGACGTCATCTTCGTGCCGGCCGATCTGGCCGATGTCGATGCCTGCCGGGATCTCATCGCAGCGACCGATGCCCACTTCGGGCGTCTGCATGTCCTGGTCAACGTTGCGGCGATCACCTACCGCGGCTCGATCGTCGACACCACACCGGAGCTCTTCGATGCACTCATGGCCGTCAACGTCCGCGCCCCTCTGCTGCTCATCCAGGGCGCCGTGGCCATCATGCGTCGTGAGGGCATCGCCGGCTCGATCGTGTCGGTGGGGTCGGTGGCAGCGCACGGGAGTGCCCCCTTTCTGCTTCCGTACGCGATGACGAAGGGGGCCCTCGTGCCCATGACGAAGAACCTGGCCTACTCGCTGCTGTGGGATCGCATTCGGGTCAACCTGATCCAGCCGGGGTGGATGGACACACCCGGCGAAGACGCGATCCAGCGCGCCGCCCATGGAGCTCAGGACGGATGGTTGGACCAGGCCGAGGCGGGGCAACCGTTCGGCAGGCTCATCAAGCCACATGAGCTCGCCGCAGCCATCGCCTTCCTCGCATCGGACGAGTCGGGGGTCATGACCGGAGCGGTCATCGATTACGACCAGTCGGTGCCGGCCGCCGGGATCCACGGCAAGCCGTCACCGGAGGAGACGCCGCGGTGACCTTCGATCTCATCACGGTCGGGCGGGCCAACATGGACCTGTACTCGACCGACATCGGAGCGCCGTTCGAGAAGGTCCGGCACTTCGAGGCGATGGTGGGGGGCAGCCCGACCAACATCGCCATCGCAACCGCCCGGCTCGGGCTCACGACCGTCGCCTTCACCGGTGTGGGTGAAGACCGGGTCGGTGACTTCATCATCGACTACCTCGAGCAAGAGGGTGTCGTCACGGATCACGTCGCCCGGATTCCCGGGAAGCTCAGCTCGCTCGCCCTGCTCGGCGTGCAGCCTCCCAGCGACTTCCCGCTGCTCTTCTATCGCGACGATCCCGCCGACATCCACCTGACCGTGGAGCAGGCGGCGAGCCTCCCCCTCGACACCACGACGGCGCTTCAGCTCTCGGGGAATGCCTTCTCACGCGGATCGTGTGCGGAGGCGGCGGCCTGGCTCGGATTCGAGGCGCAGCGCAGCGGTCTCACCGTGTTCATGGACCTCGATCTCCGTCCCAGCGACTGGTCGACGCCCGGTGCGTTCGGCACCACGCTCCGTCCGAATCTCGCCAACGTGGATGTCGTGATCGGCACCGAGGAGGAGCTGATGGCAGCGCTCACCGACCATCCGGAGGACGTGATGGCGGGTGGCCGGATCGCCGTCGAAGACATCGGACGGCTCGACACGCTCGTCACCGAGCTGGTCGCAGGAGAGGGTCTGCCTGGAGCGGTGGTGGTGAAGCGTGGCGCGAAGGGGGCGTCGCTCTTCGAGGCGGGTGGGGTGGTGGACGTGCCGGGATTCCGGGTCGACGTGGTCAACACGGTCGGTGCGGGAGATGCATTCGCCTCGGGGTTGATCACTCGCCGGCTGCGTGGCGACGACTGGTACACCGCACTGCGGTTCGCCAACGCCTGCGGGGCGATCGAGGTGACGAGACACGGATGCAGTGCAGCGTTCCCCCGGCCAGACGAGGTCGCCGAGTTCCTGGAGGCTCACGATGTCGGCTGAACCGTCTCTCTCGCCGGGGAAGGTGCGTGGTCTCACCGCCGCCGCCAACGACCGGGGCATCTTCACGATCCTCGCCGTCGATCACCGGGACTCGATGCGCGTCGTGTTGCAGCCCGATGATCCCGACGGGATCGCGCCTGGTGAGCTGACCGAGGCCAAGTTCGACCTGATAGAGGGCATCGCCGATCTCGCCTCCGCCGTCCTCCTCGATCCCGAATACAGCGCGGGGCAGGCGGTCGCCGCCCGGGTGCTGCCGGGGGCTGCGGGCTTCATCTGCGCCGTGGAGGCGCAGGGGTATCTGGGCGATCCGAACGCGCGGGTGACGAGCCTGCTCGACGGGTGGAGCGTCGCCAAGGCGAAGCGTCTCGGCGCTAGCGGAATCAAGCTGCTCGTGCTGTATCGCCCGGACACCGAGGTGGCTGCGATCCAGGATCACGTGATCGCTGCCGTGTTCGCCGAGTGCGCCCGCGAGGAGATCCCGTTGTTCCTCGAGCCGGTAGCGTATGCGAAGAGCGGGGAGGCGCCGCCCGGAACCGAGGAGTTCGCTGCGCTGCGGCGGCGCATCGTCGTCGATTCGGTGAAGCGGCTCGCACCGCTCGGACCAGATGTGCTGAAGCTGCAATTCCCGGTGGACACACTGTTCGAAGACGATCGCGCCGTGTGGGCGGACGCGTGTGCGGAGCTCGCCGAGGCGTGCCCCGTGCCCTGGGCGCTGCTCTCGGGTGGCGACCCGTTCGACCTCTTCGTCGAGCAGGTGCGTGTCGCATGCGAGGCCGGTGCGAGCGGCTTCCTGGTGGGTCGTGCCCTCTGGGGCGACGCCATCACACTGCCCCGGGAGGAGCGGCGTGCCGTCATCGCGTCACAGCTGCGGGCGAAGTTCGCAGGCCTGGCGGAAGTCGCCACCGACGTCGGAGCCGATTGGGCGACTCACCACACGCTGCCGGAGGTCGACGAGGCCTGGTTCAGGACCTACTAGCGAGCGCGGCGTCGCTGAATCGCGGCCACGCCTCGAGCGCCCACGGCCCGAAGTTCCTGTCGGTGAGTGCCACGCAGCCGATGCCCGCCACGGGGTCGATCCACAGGAAGGTGCCGCTGCCTCCGAAGTGGCCGTATGTCTGCGGTGAATTCGCGCTCCCCGTCCAATGCGGCTGCTTCGAGCCCTTGATCTCGAACGTCAGACCCCACGGGTTCGGATCCATCCGGCCCACGCCGGGGAGCATCCCCATCAGCTCCGGATGGTGTGGAGTCCTTGCCATGGCGACCGTCTTCGGTGCGACGAGCGATGGGTCGAGGAGCTCTCTGCTGAAGGCGAGCAGATCGGCCACGGTCGACCACACATCGTGGGCAGGCGAGCCTCGGAGCACGGTCGAGGTCATGCCGAGAGGCTCGAGGAGGCCGACCTCGAGGTATTCGGCGAACCTCATGTCGGCGGCCATCTCCAGGTGGTGGGTGAAGAGCTCGATGCCCCGATTTGAGTAGATGCGGCGTTGTCGGGGCGGCGCCATGACGGCCGGAGAGTCGAACGCCAATCCGGAGCTGTGGGAGAGCAGATCGCCCACGGTCGCCCCCGGCGGGCCGGCCGGCTCGTCGAGCGTGATCGATCCCTCCTCGAGCGCGACCAAGGCGACGTACCCGACGAGGAGTTTGCTGACCGATGCGATTCGCACCTGCCACAACGCATCACCGAGCCGGGTCTCGACGCCGGCGGCATCCGTCACGGCGGCGGCTGCGTGGGCTGCCGGCCACTCATCCATCAGCGCCTGGAGATCCTCGCCGTTCACGGCCGGGAGCGTAGTGAGCGAGGATGTGGGGGCCGCTGCTGCGAGAATGGACGACATGTCGCGCATCGTCGTCACCCGTCGCACCATGGACACTGCGCTGGCCCTGCTCGACTACGAGGGCGACGTCTGGGTCTGGCCGGAAGATCGACCCATCACGACAGAGGCCCTGCTGGAGCAGGTCGCCGATGCCGACGCCGTCTATACGATGCTGACCGATCGCATCGACGTCCCACTGCTGGAGGCGGCGCCGTCGCTGCGGGTGATCTCGCAGATGGCGGTGGGAGTGGACAACATCGACGTCGACGCCTGCACGGCCCGAGGCATCCCCGTGGGGCACACGCCCGATGTCCTGACGGAGACGACCGCCGACACGGCGTTCGGTCTGCTGCTGATGACGGCTCGCCGGTTCTCCGAGGGGATCGACCTCGTGCGTGCCGATCGGTGGGGTCCCTGGGAGCCGGAACTCCTGCTCGGCCAGGACGTGAGCGGTTCGACGATCGGGATCGTCGGGTTCGGACGCATCGGGCAGGCCATCGCTCGCCGCGCCCGCGGGTTCGACATGAACATCCTGGTCACCAACCGATCGCCCCGGCCCGCCGATGTCGCTGCGGTCGATGGTGAGCAGGTCGGGCTCGCCCGGCTCCTCGCCGAGGCGGATCACGTGGTGGTGTCCGTGGCGCTCACGTCCGATACGCACCATCTCATCGACGAGGCCGCATTGCGCGCCATGCAGCCGCACGCCACGCTCGTCAACATCTCCCGGGGCCAGACCGTCGACCAGGGGGGGCTGTACCGGGCGCTGCGCGACGGCTGGATCGGAGCCGCGGGTCTCGATGTGACCGACCCCGAGCCGATGCGAGCCGACGATCCTCTGTTGACGCTGCCCAACTGCACCGTGCTTCCCCATCTGGGCAGCGCGTCCCATCAGACGCGGGTGAAGATGGCCGAGATGGCGGCCCGCAACCTCATCGCGGGTTTGCGTGGGATGCCGATGGAAGCGTGCGTCAACGCCGCCGCTCTCGCCGCCGGCTAGCCCTTCACCAGGTCGACGACCTCGCCGAGGGCTCGCACGGACGCCTCGTCGATCGGGTCGACCACCAGTTGCACGTGGGCGACACCCGCTGCGGCGAACTCCTCGAGCCGTGCTGCCATCTGGCGCGGGGTGCCCGAGACCGCATTGGCGTGATCCAAGGGCCGACCGCCGCGTTCGCCGGTGGCCGTGGGCATGGCGACGAGGACGGCAGCCGTCATCTCGATTTCGGCCGGATCGCGCGCGACGTCACGCGCCGCCGTCCGGACCCGTTCGACGAGCGTGGCCAGCTGCGCCGGGTCGTTGTCGAACCACTTCCACCAGGCATTCCAGGCCTGCACGAACGGCAGAGTGATGCCCAGCATGCGGGGGCCTTCGCTCCCCACCATGAGCGGTGGTCCGCCCGGCCGCGGTCCCGGAGGCAGGATCTCGCTGTCGACGATGTCGTAGAAGCGTCCGTGATGGGTCACGCGCTCCCCGGCGACGAGTCGCCGAATGATGTGGAACGCTTCCTCGAAGCGACTCACCCGGCGGTCGTACGGGAAACCGAATGCCTCGAACTCGACGCGGTTCCATCCGGCTCCAACCCCCAGCACCAGCCGACCGCCGCTGATCTCGTCCACGGTGACCGCCAGCTTCGCCAGCATCGGTGGGCTGTGGAAGGCGGTTGCGGCGACGAGGGGGCCGATCTCGACCCGCTCGGTGGCCTGGGCGATGGCCGCCAGTTGGGTCCACGCCTCCCACGGGCCTCTCCGGCCCGTCGCCGTGGTGTCGTAGAGCAGATGATCACCGACCCAGACGCTGTCGAAGCCGACCTCTTCGGCTGCGACGGCGATGGCCAGCTGCTCTTCCCAGCGAACCTCCCTCTCGATCTCCGGCAGCTGGACGCCGACCCGTAGTGAAGCCACTCAGCGCGGCTCGCTCATGGGTCGCATACCGATGAGGAAGGTCCGGGCCTTCTCGGGCTGCGTCAAGGCGAACACGACCGCTGCCGCCACGTCCTCGGGATCGAGGAACTGGTCGAGCATCGGGTCGCCCTCGGTCCGGCCGGTTCCGATGGCGAACTCGGTGTTGACCCCGCCGGGGGCCACGACGCTGACCTTCACGCCGTGCTCCCGGGTCTCGTGATCGATGGCCTGGGCGAAGCCCATTTGGGCGAACTTCGTGGCGTTGTAGACGGCCTCGTTGGGGAAGCCCTGCATTCCCGCCACCGAGTTGACGAAGCAGATCTGACCCGAGCCGCGCTCGACCATCGGAGGCAGGAACGCCTTGGTGCAGAGGAACGTCGAGCGCATGTTCGTGTTCATCATCCAGTCGTAGTCCTCGATGGTCGTCTCCGTCAGCGGTGCGTAGGTCGCGACGCCGACGTTGTTCACGAGGATGTCGACCCGTCCGAAGTGCGCAGTGGATGCGGTGAAGAGATCCTCGACACCGTCCTCGGTGGCGACATCGGCGGTCACGGCGAGGGCTTCCCGCCCCAACCCCTCGATGTCCCCGACGATGGCCGCCAGCCGCTCCGTGCGTCTGGCCGTCACGACGACGGAAGCGCCCTCCCGGGCGAGGGCGAGAGCCGTCGCCCTGCCGATACCGGCCGAGGCGCCGGTCACGACTGCGATCTGTCCTGTGAGTTGCATGGGAGCGAAGTTAGCCGGACCGAGCAGCGACGTGTCGGGCCGTGGAACGTTCCAACAGCGACGGGTAGGCTCGGTTCGGGGAGGAACGCACGTGTCGACCAAGCACCCGACGATTCTGGATGTGGCCAAGAGGGCCGGCGTGTCGAAGTCGCTGGTGTCGCTCGTGATGCGCGGCTCGACCCGCGTGTCCGACGAGAGCCGGCGCAAGGTGCTGAAGGCCGCTCGTCAGCTCGGCTACCGCCCCAACGTGGCCGCTCGCGTCCTCGTGCGGCAGAGGAGTCATCTCCTCGGGGTGATGGTCTCGGATCTGCACAATCCGTTCTTTCCGGAGGTGCTCGACGGTCTCGAGGAGGAAGCGAAGGACTCCGGCTATCGCACGCTGATGACGACCGGTGTGCGCGTCGTCGAGCGGGAACTGAACGCCATCAACACCTTGCTCGAGCTTCGCGTCGACGGCCTCGTGCTCGCTTCGCCGCGGGTGCCGACGGCCGACGTGTCGATCGCCGCAGAGTCGGTCCCGACGGTCGTGCTCGGCAAGCCGGCCCGCACTCGGCTCGCCGACTCGGTCTTCAACGACGATCGGGTGGGGAGCCGTCTCGTGATCGACCATCTCGTCGAGCTCGGTCACCGTCACATCGCCCACATCTCGTCACCACGCGGTGCCGGTGGTGCGGCCCGCCAGACCGGTTACAGGAGGGCAATGGAGGCGGTTGGTCTGGGCGATCACATCGCCACGACTCCCGGCGGATTCACCGAGGAGGCAGGTGCAGACGCGATGCGTCGCATCCTTGACGGAGACGAGTTGCCGACGGCGGTGTTCGTCACGAACGACATCGCCGCCATCGGTGCTCTCGCGGCGCTCGACGCCGCCGGACTCCGCGTGCCTGCCGACATGTCGGTCGTCGGATACGACAATCTGGCACTGTCGCACAACCACCGCATCGCCTTGACCACCGTCGATCAACCCCGCTATGACATGGGCAGAATGAGTGTCTCGCTGCTGATCGAGCGGCTCGAGCGAGGTCGGACCGATGCCAAGACGATCGTCCTGCCACCGAAACTGATCGTGAGAGACACCACGGCGCCGCCACGCGCCGATCGATGAATCGAGGAGCCACCACCCATGGATCTCATCCGCCACTGGATCGACGGAAGCTTGTTGGACACCGAACCGGAGCGGACCGGCGAAGTCTTCAATCCGGCAACAGGCGCAGTCGAGAAGCATGTCGCCCTCGCCACGGTCGCCGAGGTCGATCGAGCCGTGGCCGCCGCCCAGGATGCCTTCCCGGGGTGGCGTGACACGTCGCTGACGCGTCGTCAGAAGATCATGTTCGCCTTTCGCGAGAGCGTGGACCGGTATCGCCACGACCTCGCCAAGATGATCTCGATCGAGCACGGCAAGACCGTCGATGACGCCATGGGCGAGATCGTGCGGGGTCTCGAGGTCATCGAGTTCGCCACGAATGTCCCTCATCTCATGAAGGGCGAGTACTCGGAGAGCGTGTCGACCGGGATCGACATGTACACGATCAACCAGCCGCTGGGTGTGTGTGTCGGAATCACGCCCTTCAACTTCCCGCTCATGGTCCCGATGTGGATGTACCCGATGGCCATCGCCACCGGCAACACCTTCGTGCTCAAGCCGTCCGAGAAGGACCCCTCCACCTCGATGATGGCCGCCGAGATGCTCCACGACGTCGGGCTGCCCGACGGTGTCTTCAACGTCGTGCATGGCGACAAGGTCGCCGTCGACCGGCTGCTGGAGCATCCCGATGTCAAGGCGATCTCGTTCGTGGGCTCCACGCCGATCGCCCGGTACGTGTACTCCACGGCGACGGCCAACGGGAAGCGGGTCCAGGCCCTCGCCGGGGCGAAGAACCACATGATCGTGCTCCCCGACGCCGACATGGAGCGGGCCGCAGATTCGGCGGTCTCGGCCGGATACGGGTCGGCCGGTGAGCGCTGCATGGCGATCTCCGTGGTCGTCGCCGTCGGCGAAGCAGGCGATCGGCTGGTTCCGATGATCGAGAAGCGGATCGCCGAGCTCGAGGTGGGTCCTGGTGATGCGGCCGAGGCCGAGATGGGCCCGCTGGTGACCGGAGATCACCGTGATCGTGTCGCCGGCTACGTCGACAAGGGAGTCGAAGAGGGTGCAACGCTCGTCGCCGACGGGCGGGGTCTGACGATCGAGGGTTTCGAGAACGGCTTCTTCCTCGGCCCCACCCTGTTCGACCAGGTGACGCCCGACATGACGATCTATCGCGACGAGATCTTCGGTCCCGTGCTGTCGGTGGTGCGGACGGACACCTACGAGCAGGCCATCCAGCTCATCAACGAGAACCCGTGGGGCAACGGAACCGCGGTGTTCACGAACGACGGCGGTGCGGCTCGCAAGTTCCAGAACGAGATCCAGGTCGGCATGGTCGGGATCAACCTCCCCATCCCGGTCCCGCTCGGCTTCTACAGCTTCGGCGGGTGGAAGGAGTCGATCTTCGGCGATCACTCCATCTACGGGCCCGACGGCATCAGCTTCTACACGCGGCCCAAGGTGGTCATCAGCCGCTGGCCCGACCCCATCCATCGCGGAGTCGACCTGGGGTTCCCGGCAGACAGCGGGAGCTGACCGGACTCAGTAGACGATGGCTGCGGTGCCGACCGTGGCGACAAGGGCGCCGAGCCACGCCCCCAGCGCCGGTCGCTCACGTGTCACCAGCCAGATGATCGGCAGCTGGATGACGGGTGCCGTGGAGACGAGCACCGACACGATGCCGGGGTCACCGTTGCCGAGCGCGACCAGCACCAGGGTCTTGCCGATGACCATGCCGATCGTCCCGGACAGGATGATCACGCCCCAGAGCCGGACGGTGATGGGGGTGTCGGTCGGCAGGGGATTGCGTCGGTCGAACAGTGGTTTCAACCAGAGGAGGGCCACGGTGCCGACGAGGGCGCGGACCGCCGCTGCGGTCCACGTCTCGACACCCCCATTCGAGAACACCGGGTCGGCGAGGAGCACCCCGACGGCCTGACCCAGCGCCCCGAGCAGCCCGAGCCCCACCCCGGTCCAGATGCTGCCCTCTATGTTCT
>CAYFYC010000018.1:15270-21002 GCA_964347305.1 uncultured Acidimicrobiaceae bacterium
GCGGCCTCGGTGGCGGCGAACAGGATGCCCGTGCGCCGCGGGCCGATCCGGTAGAAGGCCGTGAAGAGGGCGGCGTCCCCCAGCGCCAGGCCGACGAATCCCGAGAGTGCGAGCAGCGTGAAGGAACCGAGGTCCAGCGTGTCCCAACCGCCCACGACGGTTGCGATCACGACGAGGGCGAACGACACCCAATACATGCGGACGCGGGCGAACCTCGGACCACCGAGAGCACGGGTGGGGATCTGGGCGATCAGACCGCCGATCGCCCAGGTGAGTGCGGCGCCCAGCGCCGCCACTTCGAAGGACATGGCGGCGAGACGCTAGCCGTACAGGTACGAAAACGCTGACCCGTAGCATCTCCCCATGGAGTCATCGGTTCTCGTCATCGGCGCCGGCATGGCCGGGCTCACGGCCGCCAGAGCGCTCGTCGATCAGGGCATCGACGTGATCGTGCTCGACAAGGGTCGAGCCGTGGGCGGTCGCATGGCGACACGCCGCCGGCAAGGGGCTCGGTTCGACCACGGTGCGCAGCACTTCAGCGCTCGCAGCGACGAGTTCGCCCGAGTGACGTCGGAGCTCGTGGAACGAAACGTGGCGCACGTGTGGATGCGCACACAGAGTTGGACGCACCCGGAGCGTGGAGTCGAGGAGAGATACGTCGGTGCCGGGGGAATGCGACGGGTCCCGGAGGCACTCGCCGAGGGGCTCGCCGTGGGAACCGGGGTCCGCGTGGATGCCCTGGAGCTGGGCCCGGGACGGGTCACCGCAATCGCAGGCGGGGAGCGCGTCATCACCGGGAGTGGTGCCATCGTGACGGCACCGTTGCCGCAGAGCCATCGGCTGCTCGCCGACTCCGGGTGTGCGCTGAACGCCGATCTCAAGGATCTCCTCGAAGCCGGATACGACGCGACCCTGGCCGTGATGGCTGTCCTCGATCGGCCCTCGGGTCTGGAGGACGGGCATCGGGCTGCCTCCGATGGTGCCGTTGCCTGGCTGGCCGACAATCATCACAAGGGCGTCTCCTCCGAGCCGGCGCTCACCATCCACTCGTCTCCGGAGTTCGCGGCAGACCGGCTCGACGACGATCCCGAGTCCTGGGCTCGCGAGCTCCTCGCCGCGGCGCGACCCCATCACGACGGCGAGGTCGTCGATCACCTGGCCCACCGGTGGCTCTACTCCGCTCCCCGCGCAACCATGACCGAGGGTGCCGTGGTGCTGCCGGCACCGGCGCCGGTGGTGCTGGCAGGCGAGATCTTCGCCGGCGCCCGCGTGGAAGGTGCCTTCACGTCCGGCGGGGTGGCCGCCGAGACGATGCTCTCGATGCTCGTGTGACGAAGGCGGTCGTACCGGATCGTCGTGGCTGATCTAGCCTCTCGGACATGAGCACCTTCCTCCACCCTTTCACCGCCCCCCGGCAGCAGGACTTCGTGCGCATCGTGCGGGGCGAGGGCTCCACGGTCTGGGACGACGATGGCAACGCCTACCTCGATGCGATGGCCAGCCTCTGGTACATGAACATCGGCCACGGTCGCCCCGAGATGGTCGAGGCCATCGCCGAGCAGACGGCCACCCTCGCTGCATATCACACGTTCGCCCCCTTCTCGAACGAGCCTTCGGAACGTCTCGCCGACATCATCTCCGACCTGTCCCCCTACGACCGGAGTCGTGTCTTCTTCGGGGGGTCCGGGTCGGAGGCGGTCGACACCGCCATGAAGATCGCCCGCGTCGCCCAGCGCGAAGCCGGTCATCCGGAGCGCACGATCATCATCTCCAGAGAGCACGGATACCACGGCACGAACTACGGAGGCACGAGCGCCCAGGGCATTCCGATGAATCGAGAGGGTTTCGGCGAGCTGGTCGGTGCCGTGGTGAACGTCCCCGCGGGCAACGTCGAGGTCATCGCCCAAGTGTTCGACGAGAACCCGGGGCGGGTGGCGGCGGTGCTGACCGAGCCGCTGCAGGGAGCCGGTGGCGTGTACCCGCCACCGGAGGGGTATCTCGACTCGCTGCGCAGGCTCTGCGATCACCACGGGGCCTATCTCATCTTCGACGAGGTCATCTGCGGATTCGGCCGGATGGGAACGTGGTTCGGGGCGCAGCACTACCAGGTGACACCCGACATGTTGACATTCGCCAAAGCCGTGACTTCCGGATACCAGCCGCTCGGTGGTGTCGTGTTGGGACCGGACGTGGTCGCCGCGCTGGAGGCGAACGAGGGGTTCGTCCTGAAGCACGGCTATACGTACTCAGGCCATCCTGTTGCGACCCGAGCCGGCATCGAGGCGATCGAGATCCAGCGGCGAGAGGGCCTCGTCGACCGCGCCACGCACGTGGGAGCACGCCTCGCCGAAGGGCTGCACAGTCTGCTCGCGGACGGCGTGGTCACCGAGGTGCGGGGTGCCGGTGCCGTCTGGGCGGTCGAGTTGCCCGATCATCTCTCGGCCCCCGACGTGCGCAACGAGATCCTGGAGCACGGCGTCATCGTGCGACCGCTGGGCAATGCCCTCGCCATGTGCCCGCCGCTCGTCATCACGGACGCCGAGATCGACAAGTTGGTCGATGCGATCGGCGCGGCCGTCGCCCCGGCGAAGGCCGGCAGCGTCACTTGAGCAGCGAGCCCCACCAGGAGATCCCGAACCCTCCGCCATCGCTCTCGTGGAGATGGAGGTGCTTCGTCGTCGGGTTGTAGGTGACGATGTCGTCGTCGCCGTCGGCATCGTTGTCGATCACTACGACGTGCGTGACCGTCTCGCCTCGCGGCGTCGTTCCCCACATGCCCCACGCGAACCCCCCTGCCGGCTTCGCCGTGAGCACCTTCATCTGGCGACTCGGGGCGAGATTGGCGATGTCGTCCCGGCCGTCGCCGTCGAAGTCGCCGACGACCTGTGCGACGAAGTCGGACCCCTGGAAGGTCCACCATTTCTCGGCGGCGCCGCCGGATCTCGCCGGGCCCGCCAGCACCACCCACCAGGCACCACCTGCGGTGTCGAAGGCTGCCAGGTCGTCGCGGTCGTCGCCATCGAAGTCGCCCGGGTGCAGGTGCCACTCCGTATCGGCCGGCAGGCTGCCCCATGGGGTCGGGCTGAAGCCGGATCCGTCCGAGAACAGCACGTGGAGGGCATCGGTGGCGAGATCGTGGTGGAGGATGTCGTCCCGGCCGTCGCCGTCGAAGTCGCCGACCACGAACTCGTTCCATTGTGGGCTCTCGGTGACGAAGTCGTAGAAGGTCGATCTGCTGAAGCCCGACCCGGTCGACAGGAGCACGTCCCAGGTGCCGGTCGATGCGCGGTACTCGGCGATGTCGTCCCGCCCGTCGCCGTCGAAGTCCCCGACGTGACCCTCGGTCCACGCTGCGGGATCCCCGACCCCGGCATGCCAGAAGCGGGTGCCGAAGCCGCCTCCGCCGCCGAGACCCACGATGCGAGCTCCGTTGTTCGAGCGTCGGATGACGATGTCGCCGATGCCGTTGCCGTCGAAGTCGCCGGTCAGCGGATCCTCGATGGTGGCGTTCGAGTTGTGGTTGGCCCAAGCCCGGGCCCGCCCTGCGTCGGAGAACTCGAACCAGGCACCGGTGGCTCCCAGCAGTGCGGCGACGTCCCCCGTCCCGTTGCCGTCGAAGTCGCCGCCGACCAGGTGCGCCGAGCCGTGGTCGATCGAGAAGATGTGACGGCCGGTCAGCCCGAGCGTCGACTTGACCGTTGCGCCGGCCCAGACCTCGCTGTATCGCTTGCCATCGAGCCGTCCGGTGATCCGGATCTTGCTGGGGGCGCCCGAGTCGTGCCTGGCGGTGATGTCGAGGCCCGAGACGGCATCCAACCCCAGCTTTGCGGCGAGCTGGGCCTCGGAGAAGGTGAAGGTCCACGAATCGAAGGGGTTGCCGACCGCGGGGTCGATCGACCATGGATCGGGCACGGAGCGGAGGTAGTCGACCGGCGACCCGCCCCACACGTCTTCGTTGTTCTGGGTCGCGCCTCCCGTCGAGGACGAGTAGAAGGCGGCCACCACGTTGTTCTGGGATGCAGCAGGATGACTGACCACGAGCCCCGCCGTTGCATCGACGGCGTCGACCCAACGTTGCTCTTGGGGCGGTTCGAGATCTTCTCGGTTCCAACCGATGAAACTCTGATCCGCAACGGTGGCGTAGAGATGGCACCAGCATTGGCTGCGGCGCGACTCGGACATGGTGGCTTCTGGCCCGTAGAGCTGCGCCTTGTATGCGGCATAGCTCCGGGCGGCGATCGCCTGGGCCTTCAGCGCTTCTGCCTCTGGCCAGTCGGGGACCTCGAAGAGCCCGTAGAGGTAGCGCTCGATGCCGATCTCCAACGAGGCGTGGACCGTGGCGCCGTCATCGGCGCTCCGCAGTTGGATGCGGCCCCGTGCGTAGGTGTCGCGGGTGGAGGGCTGATCGTCGAGTACGGCCTTGCCTGCGGTCGGGCTCAGTGCCCGGATCGTGGCCGTGCACGGCCCGGAGCTGCCGGTGGCGTTCGACCCGTTGACGCGGAACCGGCACGACCCGTTGCCCAGCGTCTCGAACGTCCAGCTCTGCCCGGGCTGTGCCGTGAGCGAGCATCCGCCGTTGGTCGGATGGCACATCTCGATGGGCCCGTCGGTGGCCCTGAAGCGGAACGTCTTCGTGTTGCGCTCGAGGCTGATCCACAGCGGGCTCGTGTCGTCCGTCAGGAAGTGACCTTCGGGGAGCAGTGAGTCGAGGGCGGCGACGGTGGAGCCGGTGTAGTAGTGCTCCACGATCTCAGACGCCGTGTGGCCTTCGATTGCCTGACCCCGGGCGCCGTACTGGCTCATGCCGATGCCGTGACCCCAGCCGGCTCCTCTGATGACCACGCGCTCTTCACCGCCGGCGGCGAGCGCCGATGGTGTACCCCCGAGGGGGACCACGGCCGGTGAAATCACGAGAGCGAGGGTCAGGACGACCAGGATGGCGCGACGGCCCTTCCTCTGGTTGCTCGCCTCCATGCCCATAGATTCGGTCGCCTCGATGATCGCTTGAGTCAATGGCCTGCGAAATCGTAGTTAAGGGAACCGGCGTCACCGCCGAGCTGGCTCAGCGTCGCCGCATCGAATAGAATCCCGTGCAGGCGGGTGGCTGTTCGCGTAGTTGCGGCCCCGCCGTCTTTCACGTTCCGGGTCTTCAGGAGGAGCTTCACCGTGTCCGAACTCATCGAGCCACATGGCGGCGAGCTCGTCGATCTCATGGTCGACGAGGCGCGAGCCGAGGAGCTGAAGGCTTCCTCGGTCGACTTCCCTTCGTGGGATCTCACGCCACGACAGATGAACGACCTCGAGCTCATCATCAACGGTGGCTTCTCGCCACTGCGGGGCTTCATGAACAAGGCGGACTACGAGTCGGTGCGCGACGACATGCGGCTCGCCGACGGGACGCTGTGGCCGATGCCCATCACCCTCGACGTGAGCGAGGAGCTCGCCTCGAGCCTGGAGCCCGGTCAGAAGCTCGCACTGCGTGATCCCGAGGGCGTGATGTTGGCGATCATGGATGTCGAGGACGTCTGGCGCCCGTACCTCACCGAGGAGGCCGAGAAGGTCTTCGGCACCACGAACACGGAGCATCCGGGTGCTGCCTACCTGCTCGACCAGTCCAACCCGTACTACGTCGGCGGCACCCTCGAGGGCCTCCAGCTGCCGTATCACTACGACTTCGTCGACATCCGGCCCACCCCGGAGCAGACCCGTGAGCGTTTTCTTGCCGCAGGCGC
>CAYFYC010000018.1:21140-49842 GCA_964347305.1 uncultured Acidimicrobiaceae bacterium
ATGGGTGGTCCCCGCGAGGCCGTATGGCACGCCATCATCCGCAAGAACCACGGCGTCAGCCACTTCATCGTCGGTCGCGATCACGCCGGCCCCGGCAGCGACTCGTCGGGCAAGCCGTTCTACGGGCCCTATGAGGCGCAGGATCTCGTCGTGTCGCTCGAGGACGAGCTCGGCGTGACGCTCGTGCCGTTCAAGCTCATGGTGTACGTCCCTTCCAAGGACACGTACATGCCCATCGACGAGGTGCCCGAGGGCACCGAAACGGCTTCGATCTCGGGCACCGAGCTCCGGTTCCTGCTGAACACCGGCTCCGAGATCCCCGAGTGGTTCTCCTATCCCGAGGTCGTCGAGGAGCTCCGCAAGACGAAGCGGCCTCGGTCCGAGCAGGGCTTCACCGTGTTCTTCACCGGGCTCTCCGGCTCGGGCAAGTCGACGGTGGCGAACGCCCTCATGGTGAAGCTGCTCGAGCGGGGTGGCCGCAGCGTGACCCTCCTCGACGGTGACATCGTCCGCAAGAACCTCTCGAAGGGTCTGACCTTCTCCAAGGAAGACCGGGACATCAACGTGACGCGTATCGGCTACGTGGCGTCGGAGATCACGAAGGCGGGCGGCATCGCCATCTGTGCCCCGATCGCCCCGTACCAGAGTGCGCGTGCCGAGAATCGCAGCGTCATCTCTGCCGAGGGCGGCTACATCCTCGTGCACGTCGCGACACCGCTCGAGGTCTGCGAGGCCCGTGACCGCAAGGGGCTCTACGCCAAGGCGCGTGCCGGGATCATCCCTGAGTTCACCGGAATCTCGGATCCCTATGAGGAGCCGGAGGACGCCGAACTCACGATCGACACGACGAACATGTCGGTCGAGGACGCCGCCGACTTCGTGCTGCGCTATCTCATCGAGCAGGGCTATCTGGTCGGCTGAGCGTGGCGACCATCACGGCGATCGACGACCTCGCCAGGATCGAGGCTGCCCTCGACCTGGCCGAGTCGGCACTGCGGCCGTTCACGCCCGGTGAGATCGCTGCCCGGATGAAGAGCGGCGACGATCCGCTCACGGCCGCCGATCTGGCCGTCGACCACGCTTTGCGTGAGGCACTGCCGCGCGACGGCGAGGGCTGGCTCTCGGAGGAGACCGCGGACGACGAGGATCGCCTGCAGCGCGAGCGGGTGTGGGTCGTCGATCCGGTCGACGGCACCAGAGAGTTCGTCATGGGCATCCCTGAATGGTGCGTGTCCATCGGGCTCGTCGTCGACGGCGTGCCGGTCGCCGGAGGCATCCTCTCGCCGCCCACCGGCGACCGCATCGTGGGGTCGGTCGACACCGGAGTGAGGCTCAACGGATCACCGGTGACGTGCATCCAGTCGACGGACATTCGCGGCGCGCTGGTCCTGGCGTCGCGCAGCGAGGTCAAGCGGGGGGAGTGGGAGCCCTTCTTCAGCACACCGATCGCAGTGCGCAACATGGGCTCGGTCGCCTACAAGCTCGGGCTCGTCGCCGCAGGCCGTGCGGCGGCGACATGGACCCTGGTGCCGAAGAACGAATGGGACGTCGCGGGCGGAGCCGCCCTCGTGCGGGCTGCCGGCGGCGAGGTCTTCGGGCTCGACTACGAACCCGTTCGGTTCAATCGTCCGGACACGCTCATGGACGGCTTCATCGCCACTGCACCCGGCATCGGTCCCGACGTGCGCACGCTCATCTCCGAGGTGCGGGGCTGACGGCCGGCGCCCGGGTGTGCCAAGCTCGGACCGACCGAAGGGAGGTGCGGGTTGCAGTTCGAGAAGATCACCTTCACCAACGGCGACGGCGTGACGCTCGCCGCCAGGATCGACCTGCCGATCACCGGGCAGCCGCTCGCCTATGCCGTCTTCGCTCACTGCTTCACGTGCACGAAGAACCTCAAGGCGGTCGGCAACATCACGCGCGAGCTGGCCGCCGAGGGCATCGCCACCCTGCGGTTCGACTTCACCGGTCTCGGTGAGTCCGAAGGCGACTTCTCGGAGACCAACTTCACGACGAACCTCGCCGACCTCCACGCAGCCATCGAGTGGCTCGTCGAGTATCGGGAGGCACCCCGGCTGCTCATTGGGCATTCGCTCGGGGGCGCAGCGGTCTTGCGGGTGGCGCCCGAGCGACCCGAGGTGGCGGCTGTCGCCGTCATCGGCGCACCGGCGGCGCCTGCCCACATTCGCAGGCACCTCGTCGGCGCCATCGACGCGATCGAGCAGGAGGGACGGGCGCCGGTCATGCTCGGGGGTTCGGAGTTCGTGGTGTCGAAGCAGTTCCTCGACGACGTCGACGCTCACGTTCTGGAGCGGTCCGTGGCCGATCTCGACGCCGCACTCCTCGTGTTGCACTCACCGATCGACAACACGGTCGGCGTCGACAACGCCGCCGACATCTTCGGGTGGGCCCGACATCCCAAGAGCTACGTGTCGCTGGACGATGCCGATCATCTGCTGAGCGACCCGGAGGACGCGACGTATGTCGGTCAGGTCATCGCCTCGTGGGCCGATCGCTACGTCGCCCCGGACCAGCGGCATCGGCTCCAGCCGGACCTCGACGCAGGCGACCTGCAATCCGTCACGTGGGCGCGCATCGAGGGGAAGGGATACCGCACGGAGATCGTCTCGAACGGCTTCCCGTTGATCGCCGACGAGCCCGAGTCGATGGGCGGGTCGAACACGGGGCCCACTCCGTATGACTTCCTCCTGTCCGGCCTCGGGGCATGCACCGCCATGACGCTGCGGATGTACGCAGACCGGAAGGGGTGGCCACTGCAGGCGGTCGACGTGAAGCTCACGCACGCCAAGGTGCATGCCCGTGACTCGGAGCGGACCGAGTCGACGACCGGCACCATCGATCACATCGATCGCGAGGTCACCCTCACCGGTCCCCTCGGAGACGATCAGAAGGCCCGGCTGATGGACATCGCCGATCGATGCCCGGTCCACAGGTCCTTGCATGGCGAGATCGCCATCATCTCGACCCTCGGCGACTGAGGATTCGGCCCGTCAGCCGTTGGTCATGAGCTCATAGAGCAGCACGGCCACGAGCAACCCGAAGCTCCCGGCCACGACCAGTGTCCTGGCGTAGGCGCCCCGCACCGGATGTTGGACGGCGAACAGGGCCGGCGGCTCCTCGTCCTCGAGCAACGCCTCGACCGTGCGGAGCCCCCAGTTGACCTGGCGCAGGGTGGCGAGCTCGACATCCCCCTCCTCGTCCGCGGCGAGGTGGAGTTCCTCGACCGAGTCGAAGATGGTGGCGGCTCGCTCGTCCGTGACGATCTCGTCACGTCGGTCCGAGAGTGTGGCGTGGAGTTCGGCGTTGGCGCTGAGGAGCTGGTCGTGTTCGTCGGTCACTCGGTCCCTATCGGCAGCGGCGGGCGCCGGGTTGACGACGACCGTTGTCTCAGTCTCGCACGGGTTCCGGGCGACGCTCGGGATGGGGCTCCGGCTCGGTGCGGTCCGGCGTCGTCCGTTGCGGCGCCGGCGTGCGGCGTTCCGGCTTCGGCTCGACTTCGATGACACGTCGCTGCTTGCCTATGTCCACGGTTCCTCCTCGATCTGGGTCAGGTATTCGATGGTCATGTGATCCGTCCAATGCTGTTGGAGCTCGTGTGCGTCCATCGTCTGGGCCGGCTTGTCGAACAGGGCGTCGATCACCGCTGCGTCCCTCGTTGCCAGCACGCCGCCACGACCCGCGGCGACGACTGCGACCGCCTCGGCGATCTCGGCGCGGTAACCGGTGTCGTGCTCCACGACCTTTCCGGTCATCGCCACGCGACCCGCCACGTAGCGGTGGCCCGAATCGGGGCGAAAGGCCTCGAGCACCGGTTCCGGTCGTTTGGCGGCATAGACACCGCAACCGAGTCGTCCGCAGCGACCATCGGTGTGGGGCACCTCGACGTCGTCGTAGCCCGAAGCGCACGTCGCCCGGTGCCGGCTCGTGGGCCACACGGTGCGGACACCCTCGATCCGGTCGTACAGCAGCGCCCACATCCGGTAGCCCATGACCGGCGTCGGGCTCCACGCCTCTCGGTGATCGGATCGGAGACGTTCGACGAGATGGGTGAGGTGAGCGATCAGCCCTGCGCGATAGCCGACCAGCTCACGCTCGATGGTCGCAGCCTCTTCCGAGAGTTCGTCGATCCGGCGTCGGATCTCCGTGATGCGATGCCGGCGGCGGGCGATGGAGCCGTGCAGGGGGAGGGTGTGGTCGATGCCTGCCTGGTCGCCGTAGCGCTGCCGCAGCCGCTCGAGTTCACCGAGGAGCTCCCGCACGTCGTCTCCGTCGAAGTGCACCGCCATGGCATGTGACCATCGCGCATCGAACAGATGTTCGCAAGCGGTTTCAGATGACGTTTTCGCGACTTCGACGGATCCGGTCCGCCGCGACGAACCACAGGAGCCCGGCTCCGAGTGTCAGGAGACCGGCGATCAGGATCGGAGGGTCGATCGTGAAGGCGAGCCCCACGCAGCCCACGAAACCGAAGGCTGCGATGAATCGAGGGAAGCGCTTGTCATCACCCCTCAGCCGGAGCGCAGCCAGATTGGTGGTCGCGTAGTAGAGCAGCACGGTGACGGCGCTCAACGACCACGCCGTCGTGATGTCGTCGAGCACGACGAGGGCGGTGATGATGCCGGCGACCACGAGCACCGCCACCCAGGGTGTGGTCCTGGCGGCGTCGAGCCGGGCGGTGGCGCGAGGCATGTCGCCCCTCCGCCCCATGGCCAGCAACACTCTGGAGAGACCCAGCACCAGATTGAGGAGCACGCCGAGCATGGCCGTGACCGCTCCGATGGCCACCACCCGACCGACACCTGCCCCCGACGTCTGATTCGTCAGCACCTCGAGTGGGGCACCGGTGGTGTCGGCCAGATTCGCGAAGGTGCGTGCATCGGTGAGCGACAGCGCGGCCGCCGCCACGGCGACGTAGAGGATGGCGGAGACGCCGAGGGTGATGATGACGGCGCGAGGGATGATGCGGCGTGGCTCCCGTACCTCTTCCCCGAGCGTCGCGATCCGGCCGTAGCCGGTGTACGCCACGAACATGAGCGCTGCCGCCTCGAGGAGGCCGGCCGATCCAGGGAAGGGGTCGGCGGTGGCTGCCGGACCGTCGTGGAGGAACGCCGCGATCACGAACACGGCCAGCGAGCCGATGGTGGTCGAGACGATCACCGTGTTCGCCACGTTGGAGCGCCGGATGCCGGTGAGGACCACGGCGGTCACCGCGACCACCGCCCCCAGCGCCAGCGCCAGCGGCGGGTCGTCGAGCGAACCGGCCCGGACGAGCAGCCATGCGTAGCCGGCGAACCCGAGGGCTGCGGTGGCGGCCGAGGCCGACTTCGCCACGAGGAACAGCCAGCCGGCTGCGAAGCCGGCCACCGGTGTGAGGTAGCGGTAGCCGTACTCGTACGTGCCGCCGCTGACCGGGTGGCTCGCCGCGAGCTCTGCGCTGCTCAGCCCGTTGGCGGTCGCCACCACACCGGCGATCACGATGGCGAGCACGACCCAGGTCCCGGCGATGCCGGCACCGAGGCCGATGCTGACGAAGACACCGGTGCCGACGATGGAGCCGAGTCCCATGAGGACGGCTCCGGGCAGGCCGAGCTCGCGCCGGAGGCGGGCGTCTCCTGGTGTCGGCTCGGGCATCGGCGGCACCGTAGTCGGATGCAACGCGCCACCCCTCGAGCGATACGCTGCCTGCATGAGGCGACTGCGGTTCGTGCAGGCGGGGTTGATGTTGGCAGTGGTGCTGGCGGGTTGTGGGTCGTCCGGTGTGGGTCCTCCCGCCGGGTCGTTCGACTGCAGCGCAAACGCCGCGGGCACGGGTGATCTCGCCGTCGACATCGTCGGCCAGTGGTTCTGGGTGCAGAATGCATCTGCTCAATACTTCACGTTCGCATCCGATGGCATGGCGGTGCGCACGTGGACGTCCGACGTCTCGGACGAGGTGACGTACACGAGCCACGACTACGTCGTCGAGAGTGATGTGGTGCGGATCGGCGGCTACGGCGACTTCCGGTTCACCTTCGACGACGGATCGTGGACGGTGGACGACCCGGCGGCGATCACGGATTGGATCAGGTGTCGTGAGATCTGATCTCAGAACCTGACCGCTTCGAGACCAGGGGCATCCGGTAGCCGCAGGAACGCCTCGAGTCGGCGCCGGATCCCCTGGGCGTCGAGACCGTGCGCGATGTCGTGGTCCTCACGCGATCCGTAGCGACGCAACTCCTGCTCACCGACACCGATCGAGAGGAACCGATGCGGTCGATCGGACAACGCAGCCGCCACGTACCGCATCGACGTGCCCTCGAGATGGGGCTCGACGACGATCACGTCGGTTCCGGCCACGGCAGTGCGCAGCGCCACGGGGTCCCATGGCTTGACGATCGGCGTGTAGAGCACGCGGACGTCGAGGTCTCGTGTCGCCTCCAGGACCGGGTCCAGCATCGGGCCGACCGCCACCACGGTGGGTGGCTGGGAGGTCCCGTCCTTGACGACGGTCAGCCCGCGGCTGGTGACCGCGTCGATGTTCTGGGCCTGGCCGAGGCGGATGTAGACGTTGTGGTCCTGGCGTACGACCCGTCGCAGGATGTCCTCCACCTCGTCGGGATGACCGGGCACCGCGATCTCCCAGCCGGCGAGTGCCGCCAGCACCGCGACATCCGCAGGAGCCTGGTGGGTTCGCCCGCTCGCCGCGGCATCGTGGCTCGCACCGACCGACACGAGAAGCGCACCGACGCCCTGGTGCGTCAGGTCGAGCTTCGCCTGCTCGTAGGCCCGCTCGACGAGGAACGGCGCATATGAGTGCATGATCGGGCGGAACCCTTCGAGAGCGAGACCTGCCCCGACACCGATCATCGCCGTCTCTCGTATCCCGAGGTTGATGATCCGCTCCGGATGCCGCTGTGTCGCTCCGGACTCCTGGAAGCCGCCCACACCGATGTCGGCGAGGACGACGGCGAGCTCGGGTCGTTCGTCGAGCAGCTCGGTGACGACGGTGGTGAAGCGTTCTCTCATGGTGTCCATGGCAGCCTCCTCAGTACTTCCTCTCGACCCGGGCGACGACGAGGTGGGGTGCGCCCGAGTGGTCCATGGTGAGTGTCTCTTCCAGCGTCTCGTGGTCACGCCCGTCCACGGTGATGGTCGACCACTCCTCGACCTCGAACCTCCTGGCGATGCCGCCCGGCCACCCATGGGTGGCCGACGAGTTGTCGATCACGATGGCGGTGAGACGCTCCAGTCCGAGTCGTCCCGCAGTGGCGATCGCCTCGTGGTTGCTGCCCTCGTCGAGCTCGCCGTCGCCGAGAAGCACGAACACTCTGGCGTCGCTGTCGCGGATGCCGAGGCCGATGGCCATGCCGACGCCGAGGGCGAGGCCATGGCCCAGCGAACCACTCGAGATCTCGACGCCGGGCACGAGGCTCCGATCCGGGTGCTGCCCGAGCGGTGATGTGAATCCCGCCCAGCCGTCGAGCCAGTCGACGGGGAAGAAGCCCTTGGCGGCGAGGACTGCGTAGTAGGCCATGGGCCCGTGGCCCTTGGACAGGAGAAAGCGGTCCCGGTCGGGATGATCCGGGTGGTCGGGGTCGATCGAGAGCACCCTGTCGTACAGCACCCAGAGGACGTCGAGCGTCGAGGTCGCCGCAAACGAGTGCTTCTCGTCCCCGGTCATCCGGCTCATCAGGGCGGGCAGATCGTGGTATCCGGTGGTTGCGGTCGTGCTCATGTCGTCAACGTACAACTTCAAGTACGCTTGAAGTCAAGAGGTTTCTCCACGGAGGCGAAATGAGCGATCTGTTGACCATCGGTGAGGTTGCGGCCCGGACGGGTGTCGCCACATCGGCGCTGCGCTTTTACGAGGACAGAGGCCTGATCGAGTCGACCCGGACCGAGGGGAACCAACGCCGCTTCCCCCGATCCACCATCCGGCTCGTGTCGGTGATACGTGCTGCGCAAACGCTCGGACTCTCCCTCACAGAGATCGAAGAGACGCTCGCATCGCTGCCGCAGGGTCGGACACCGACGACCACGGACTGGGCTCGCCTCTCTCGGCGATGGCGCACCCGGCTCGACGAGCAGATCGCATCGCTCGAGGCGCTCCGGGATCAACTCGACGAGTGCATCGGGTGTGGCTGCCTGAGCCTCAAAGCATGCGGCATCGCCAACTGGGGCGACGCCGCCGCGGCCAGGGGCACCGGGCCCCGCTATCTGTTGGGAGACCCCAAGCCGGCGTCATGAGCAGCGCTTCGGGATCTAGGTTCTGGGGAACGACGACGGGAGCGGAGATGGCGAGCGGTCTCGAATTCGGGGTGGCATTGGCGATCGGCGATGATCTCGCCACCGGTGAGCATCGGGGCTGGGAGGTGCACCGTGAGGTGGCGATCCTCGCCGAGCGCATGGGCCTCGACACCGTCTGGGTCCCGGACGAGTTGTTCTGGCGCAAGGAGGAGGGGTCGAGCGAGGGCAGCGGCTGGTGGGAAGGGGCGGCGATGGCGGGTGCGATCGCAGCCGTCACGTCGACGATCGGCGTCGGGACGTGGGTGTTGTCGGCGCTCCATCGCAACCCGGGGCTCACCGTGCGGACGATCGAGACGATCGACGAGATCAGCGGGGGCAGGGCCATCTTCGGGTTCGGGGCCGGCCATGCCGGCGACCAGGGTCGGACGTTCGGGTATCCGCTCGACAAGACGGTCGGCCGCTACGAGGAGGCCCTGCAGGTCGTGATCCCCGCGTTGCGTGGGGGTCATGTGACGTTCGCCGGCGAGTATCACTCCGCGGAGCATCTCATCAACCGGCCTCGCGGCCCGCAGGGTGCTGCGATCCCGATCCTCCTCGGCGGTCACGGTCCTCGCACGATCGGTCTCGCCGCCCGCTACGCCGACATCTGGAGCGGATACACGGTGGACGCGACCATGCCCGAGTCCTACGTCGGTCGTATCGAGATGTTGGAGCGGGCCTGCGAGGAGATCGGCCGGGATCCGGCGTCGATCGGGCGGTCCGTGAGCGCGCTCGTCACGCCGACCGGGGCGCCGGCACCGACGTGGCTCGACGAGCCCATCACCGGCAGCGCAGAGCAGATGGCAGAGACGCTGGCACGTTTCGAGGACGTCGGGGCGACGAGCGTCGAGCTGTGGTTGTGGCCCTATTCGGTGGAGACGCTCGAAGCGATGGCACCGGTGATGGAGATCCTCCGCACCGGCTGAGGCTCAGACGCGCAACGCCTCGTTGCGAGCGATCAGCATGTGGTACCAGGTGACCGCCTCGTCGATCGTGACGGGCCCGTCTCCCTGGCCCCGCAGCTCGGCCGGAAATCGGTCCGCCCCGACGAGCGGTCGATCCTGGCGGATGATGCCGGAACTCGAGTCGACGGTGCGCCGGTAGTAGTGCGAGTACTCCTCGCCCCGCGCCAGCTCACCCATGACGACGCGTTCGCGGATCTCCGAGAGGTCGTTCCAATCGGTGAGGTGGGGGTCGAAGGGGAGCCCGAGCCGCTCGCAGACCTGGGCGAGCATCGACTCGGGATCGGCGCGGAACCGCGCGTTGTCGACGACGACGAACTCGATGCCGTCCTCGAGACAGCATTGGATCAGCGACAGGGTCGCCAGCCATCCGTTGTCGGCCGGTGTCACCGTGGTCAGGATGTCGCCCAACGCGGAGAAGTCGTCGGACTCGAGTGCGGCAGCGATACGGTCGGCATCGGTGTCGAGAGGGTTCTTCTCGAGCCGCATCCGCAGCATGATCCGCCACCGGGACGGCCAGCTGATCTGCGGGTGCCGCACCGCAAAGATCACCGGCTTCCGGGCCTGACGGAGAAACCAGCGGGCGAGGGGCTTTGCCGAGAACTGATAGGCGCTCTCCTGGACAACGTCTCGAGGCGTGAGTGGCTCGGTGATGATCTCGTCGATGCTGTCCACGAGCCGGCCCTGCCAGAAAAGCGGTGCGGCGGGCTCGTGGATGTAGCGGTCGAAGCGCCACTCTCCTGTCCCGGGTGGATCGCGCAGCAAGAGGAACAGCATGCCGAGCAGCGTCGATCCGGTCCGGGGCATGCTCACGACGAGGGGACCGTCCCAGCGATCCCCGGCTACGAGGGCATCGAGCATCTTGTGTTCCACCTCCCCGACCACGATGTCGGGCTGCCAGGATCCCGGTGCGAGGGGAGCGAGGCTCGCCGCCTTTTCCGCAGCGTCGAGTGCGTCCGGTCCGGCGAGGCAGCTGCCGGCGCGATCGGTGAAGAGCTCGTCCGGCTGCCGGAGGACCAACGTTGATCCCTCGGTGCGCACGGTGTGCGGGAGGCCGAGCACCGTCTCCGCCGATCCGGACTCCATTGCCGAGGCGAGTGCTCCCACCGTGGGAGCACTCATGTCGAGGCCGCACAGCTCGAGCTGCGGCTCGGGGTCACCCGAGAAGTCGACGAAGACCTCGGTGCCCTCGATCCGCAGCGGGGCGCGCGTCGCCACCGTGATCATGCCGTGGCTCGTCACACGCTCACGTTCGACCAACGCCGCTCCCAGGGTTCGGATTGCACAGACCCTACGAGATAGCGCCGAGCTAGCCGACGGTGAGCTGTTCCGGAGTGATTCGGAGGACCGCTGCGTCATGGACGGCGACCCGGCGACCATATGAGCGCGACACGCCTGCTGTCGTGACGCCGGACGTGAGGTCGTGCACCGTCGCCGCCTGGTTGTTGTGCATGCCGATCTGGTCCCAGCCGATCGACAAGAGCTCGTCGTCGCGGTCCGACGTGTTGAAGAGGCCGACCGCCCAGCCGCCGTCCTCCAGCGGCTTGGCCCACACCTCGCCGAACCCGTGGCCGAGCGTCGACACTCGATGTGCCTGCCGGCCGAGAGGATCCTGGTTGATTGCGATGAGGTCCGCGTCGAGGAGCAGCTCGGCCGTGGCCTCGTCCATCGAGCGAACATCTGCTCCGATCATGAGCGGTGCCGCCAGCAGACACCACAGGGCGAAGTGGGTGCGGTACTCGGCTTCGGTGAGCCCCCCACGGCCCACGTGGCCCTCGCCCCGCATCCCCACGACCAGCATGTCGGGGTCGTTCCAATGTCCCGGGCCGGCGTACGGGTGGAGATCGGCCTGCCGGCGGAACCCGATGTCGGCGACCGACTCCCACGTGTCGAAGATGTCACCCGTGGTGCGCCACATGTGGGCTCCGATCGAAGCCGCCCACTCCCACGGGCGGTTGGTGCCCCACTCACATATCGAGTAGACGATCGGGCGGCCGGTCGCCCGCAGCGCCTGGCCCATCCTCTTGTAGAGCTTCACGGCATCGTCGGATGCCGCGGTGTAGCAGTAGTCGTACTTCAGGAAGTCGACGCCCCACGAGGCGAACGTCGCGGCGTCGCCATCCTCATGGCCGTAGCTCGCGGGAAGTCGTTCGCAGGTGTGGGTGCCGGCACACGAGTAGATGCCGAACCTGAGGCCACGGCCGTGGATCTCCTCGCCGAGCGCTTCCATGCCCATCGGGAACCTGTTCGGATCGGGCACGAGGAGCCCGTCGGATCGCTCCGGCGCCATCCAGGCGTCGTCGATCACCAGATACGTGTAGCCGGCGTCGCGGAGACCCGTCGATACGAGGGCGTCGGCGGTGGCGACGACGAGATCCTGATCGATGTCGGGTCCGAAGGTGTTCCAGGTGTTCCAGCCCATGGGTGGAGTGGCGGCGAGCATGTCGATCCTCGATCGCTGGTGGTCGGCGGCACGCTAGACGCTCGCGTCGTGACGAATCCCGTCCGTTGCGCCCCGTCCCTCTGCATCCGTGCATGACGAAGGGGCCGGGCGAACCCGGCCCCTTCGTCGTTGTCGGTTTCTCCTCCTCAGACGGGCGCCACCGCCACCTCCCCGGCATCGGTGATGGCTGCTTGCGCCGCCGCCAGCCTGGCCACGGGGACCCTGGGTGGCGAGCAGCTCACATAGTCCAGCTCGAGCCTGCGGCAGAGGGCGATCGAGTCGGGGTCGCCCCCGTGCTCACCGCAGATCCCCGCCTCGAGATCGGGCCGGGTGGTCCGTCCCTTCTTGACGGCGATCCGCATCAACTCGCCGACGCCCTTCGGATCGATCGTGGCGAACGGGTTGGCATCGAGGATGCCGTCCTCGAGGTACTTCACGAGGAAGGCCTTCTCGGCGTCGTCGCGGCTGATGCCGAACGTCATCTGCGTCAGGTCGTTCGTCCCGAACGAGATGAACTCGGCGCTCATCGCGATCTCGTCGGCGGTGAGCGCCGCCCTCGGGATCTCGATCATCGTGCCGAACGAGTAGTCGATCGCCGTGGCGTGCTCCGACATGACCGCCCTGGCCTCCTCCTCGAGTGCGGCGCGCTGCACCGACAGCTCGTTCACGTGAGAGGTGAGCGGGATCATGATCTTGGGATGGACGTCCACGCCGTCCTTGGCGACCTGGCAGGCCGCCTCGAAGATCGCCCGCACCTGCATCCGGGTCAGCCCCGGGAGCATGATGCCGAGGCGCACGCCACGGAGCCCGAGCATCGGGTTCGCCTCGTGGAGAGCCTCGACCCTTCGCAGCATGGTCTCGTCGGCCTGGATCTGTGCCAGCAGCTCGTTGATCTCGGTCAGCGTCGACGAGGCCTTCACGCGCAGCTTCAGGTCGGTCAGGTCGGTCATCAGCTCTTCGAAGTCCGGAAGGAACTCGTGGAGCGGCGGATCGATCAGCCGGATCGTCACCGGGAGCCCGTCCATCGCCCGGAAGATGCCGACGAAGTCCTCCCGCTGCATGGGAAGCAGTTCGGCGAGGGCGGCGTCGCGGTCGGCCGAGATCTTCGCCATGATCATCCGCTGGACGACCGGCAACCGGACCGGATCGAAGAACATGTGCTCGGTCCGAACGAGGCCGATGCCCTCGGCGCCGTAGCTGCGGGCCAGCCGGGCGTCGTCCGGGTAGTCGGCGTTGGTCCACACCCCGATGTCGCGAACCTCGTCGGCCCAGCTCAGCAGTTTGGTGAGCCACTCGTTGTCGACACTCGGGATCCGCGTGTCGAGCTCCCCGAGGTAGATGTGACCCGATGTCCCATCGATCGACAGCCATTCGCCTTCGCTGACGACCGTGTCCCCGACTCGCATGACCCGCTCCATGAGATCGATCTCGATGGAGCTGGCTCCCACGACGGCGGGTTTGCCGAACTGGCGGGCGACGAGCGCAGCGTGACTTGTTCGGCCGCCACGGCTCGTGACAATTCCGTTGGCGGCGAGCATGCCGTGGACGTCGTCGGGTCGCGTCTCAGGGCGAACCATGATGACGTCCCGACCGTCCTTTGCCCATCGCTCCGCCAGATCGGCGTCGAACGCCACCACGCCGACCGCTGCGCCTGGCGACACGTTGAGGCCGGTGGCGAGGTGACGTCCATCCTCCACTGCCGTCTCCAGAGAAGAAGGAACGAACGACGGGTGGAGGAAGAAGTCGACCTGGCCGGGGGTGATCCTCAGTAGAGCTTCGTTTTTCGAGATCAGTCCCTCTTCGACCAGGTCGACGGCGATGCGAACGGCCGCCTGAGCGGTCCGCTTTCCGTCTCGGGTCTGCAGGATCCAGAGCTTGCCGTTCTCGACGGTGAACTCCATGTCCTGCATGTCGCGGTAGTGCTGCTCGAGCCGTTTCGCGATCGCAGCGAACTCTGCATGTGCCTTCGGCATGTGGTCGGCGAGCTCGGCGAGCGGGTTCGTCGCGCGGTTGCCCGCGACCACGTCCTCGCCCTGAGCGTTGATGAGGTAGTCGCCCTCCATCGTCGGCTCACCGGTCGTGGCGTTGCGGGACATCGCGACGCCGGTCGCCGAGTTCTCGCCCGTGTTGCCGAAGACCATCGTCTGGATGTTGACGCCGGTGCCGAGGTCGTGCGGGATCCCGGATGCATTCCGGTAGTCGATGGCCCGCTTCCCGTTCCAGGAACGGAACACGGACTCCACCGCCAACCGCAGTTGCTCCATCGGATCGGCCGGGAACGGCCGTCCCGCATAGCGCTCGACGATCGTCTTGAACTCCCACGTGATGGCGACGAGCTCGTCGACCGTCAGGTCGGAGTCGCTCTCCACGCCCTGGCTCGCCCGATGCTTCGCAAGTGCATCTTCGAACGGCTCCTCGCGGATGCCGAGGACGACGGTGGAGAACATCTGGATGAGCCGTCGGTAGGAGTCGTAGACGAAATGGGCGTTGCCCGTCGCGTCCACCAGACCGGACACGACTTCGTCGTTCAACCCGATGTCGAGGACCGTGTCCATCATCCCCGGCATCGAGAACCGTGCACCGGAGCGGCACGACAGCAGAAGCGGGTTCTCCGGGTCGCCGAAGCGCTTCCCGGTCGCCCGCTCCACCGCAGCGAGTGCCTCTCCTAGCTGGTCGAGAAGGCCATCGGGGAGTCGACTGCCCCCCTCGAGATAGGCGTTGCACGCCTGTGTCGTGATGGTGAATCCCGGAGGCACCGGAACACCGATACGGGTCATCTCTCCCAGGTTGGCGCCCTTGCCACCCAGGAGTGCCCTCACATTGTCCCAGTCTCCCCCGACGGCCTTCTCGGCCAGGTCGATCTCATCGAATCCATATACCCACTTGGTCGTCACGCGTTGCCTCGTTTGGTCGCCTGCCGCACAGTGTCCGCGACCCGCCGGCCGCGGCGACAGGGACCGGTGGCAGGGTTGACAGGGACCGCAGTCCCTTTGCGGCAGGTCGCTCCGGGTGGGGCTCAGGCGCTGTCGGGCTCCGTGACGGTGAGCGAGGCGAACAGCATGGCGAGGGGGAGCAGTGCCGAGATGGCGGCAGCGGTTCCGTAGCCCCCGGTCAGGGTGCGGGCGACCGCCAGGGCGACCGGCCCCGCCGCCGAGGCGCCGACTCCGACGAACGTCGATACCCCCTGGATGGCCCCGATGTGGGCGAGACCGAACCAGCGGGGCAGCATCGTGGCGGCGAGGGGCCGCTGGGCGCCCGCCGTCGCACCGAGCACGATGCCGTAGAGCACGACCGACCACCCCCGCTCGATGAACGGGACCATGAGCAGGGCGATCGCCATCAGCGCCATGGAGGCGGCGAGCAGGTAGCGCGGGGAGATCCGGTCGGCGAGGGCGCCGACGGCGAGACCCACCACGATGGCCCCGGCAACCTGGGGGAGGAACATCGCTGCGGCCTCGGTCGACGACAGCCCCTTCTCGCCGAGGATGGAGATCTGGTGGAAGTTGAGGGCGGTGATGAGCATCGCCGTGGTACCGACGGTCGCGGACAAAACCCAGAAGCGAGACTCGCCGAGAGCCTGGCGCCGGGTGTGCGACGTCGCAGGAGCGACCACGGGCGCCGATGGTTCGGGCGCCGGGTCACCGTCCACGGATTGACCGACGTCGGAAGGCCGGTCGACGAGACCGAACCACGCCATCGGCACCACGACGAGCCACACGGCCAGGGCGGCGAGGATCCACGCCGTTCGCCAGCTGTACGCCTCGATGGCCAGGTTGAGCAGGATCGGTCCGAGGCTCATGAGCGCGGCGACTCCCGTCATCATGAAGCCGAACATCGTGCCCCTGCGCCGCTCATACCAATGGGTCAGGGCGACCGAACTGACCAGGCTCAGCGAGCCCTGACCCAGCAGGCGGATCAGCGTGAAGCCGATGGCGAGGGTCACGAAGCCCTGGACGCCGCTCATCGCGACGAGCCCCAGCCCGAAGGCGATCCCGATGGCGATCATCGCCCGGCGCGCGCCGGCCCTGTCGATGAGCCGTCCGACGGTCGGGAGCACGAGTGCACCGGTGAGGGTGCCGATCAGATACGCCGTCGACACGCCTTCCCGGCTCAGGCCGAGGTCGGCGATGAGGTGGTCGACGAACACCGAGACGCTCACGGTCTGGCCCGGTGCGGTCATCGCACCGGCAATCGTGGCGATCACCAGGATGCGGCGTCCCAGGAACCGTTGCCGGCGAGGAGGGGCGTCGTGGGCGTGGCGGGTCATGTGGGTCACGGTCCTCGGTTCGGCGGCACGCCCGGCGAGCGATCCTACGGCATGGCGGCCCCTACACGGTCGCGCTCCGACTCGTGCGATGCGGGTGGGACGTGGTGATCCCGACGCGCAGGCCGCTCCGCGCCTCCGATCCCGTCAGGCGCTCGCGCCGCGCTCAGCGCCCCTGCGCCGCGTCGGTGCCGGAGCCGCGCATGGCGCGCAGCGGGGCCCTCCAGCGATCCCGTGATGCCCGGTTGGGGGAGGTGCCGCTGTGTTTCACGCGCTGGGAAGGGTCGATGATCCCGTGGTCGGCCTGGAGCCGCTGGACGTTCTCGTACGGTCCGAGCGCATCGAGGGTCGATTCCTCCGGCATGTGGATGTTCGGGCTGGGGTGCCAGGTCGTGGATCCGGAAACGTCGGTGAAGCTGAGGATGTTGACGTTGTACTTGCCCCACAGATCCCACACCGACTCCCGGACCAGCGGGGAGCCCTTCGGGACCCAGAATCGAGAGTGGACGAACAGGACGTCGTCGACGTAGAACGAGTCCTGAACCGAGGGATCGACCGCCGCCGCAGCGAACGCCGGTGCCGCCAGCGTCGAGGCGCTGAAGGCAGCCTCGATGTCGAAGCTGTTGACGATCTTCGACGCAAGGCTCTGATCGAAGAGACGCAGCACGACGCGAATGTCCGGGCGTACCTCGCGGGCATCCAGAGCGATCTCGACGTTGGCGAGATCGTCATCCGTGCATGCGATCACTGCCGACGCCCGCTCGAGACCTGCCTTCAGCAGGACCTCCGTCTTCCTGGCGTCGCCGAAGAGCATCGGAATGCCCCGATCGGTGATCGAGCTGACGTGGGGCCCGTCGGCGTCGATCTCGATGACGGTGAACTCGGTATCGAATCGCTCCAGCTCGCCTGCGATCCGATACCCGACCTGACCCAGGCCGCAGACGATCACGTGGTTTTGCATGCGCTTGCTCCTCCGTGTGTACAGCATGGGCAGCCGCTGTCGCAGCATGAAGTCGAGGACCGTCGCCGCCGCGATCGCGACGACGAAGATACGGACGATCGACATGATCGTCGCCAGCACCTGGACGTCGGTGTGTGATGTGGAGAGGTCGAGCAACGTGTTGTTGCCCCCGAGCATCAGGAACACCAGCATCAGCGCGCGGGGGAGGAAGATGTTCTCGCGGAGCGCGAGCCAGACGGCGGCGACGGCGACGACCAGAACGAGCCCGATGACGGACCTCGTCATCGCCCGACGGAGAGAGATGTTTCTCTCGTTCACGCTGTCAATGTAGCGATCAGGCCGGGGCGGAGTCCGGGCGCACAAGGCCCCGACCACCCGATGTGCTCACGACGCTCGTCTGTAGACGATCGCGTTGCCTTCCTTGCCGTCCATCGCGACGACGCCCGTCCTGCGCAGGCAGTAGGCCATCTGCTGGGCGAGACGCCGGCTGCTGCCGAGACCCGATGCCAGGTCGGCGGTGGTGAAGGGCTCGGGGAGATCGCGAGGTAGAAGTGCGCCCAGTGCAGTCGGCGACTCGAACGCATGCCGTTCGCGTACGTCGATGAGCCGGCGTTCTTCGACGACCCACCCCTTGCGGCGGCGTCCGCGCGTGCCGTCCAAGCGCCACATCTCCTCCATCTCGACCAGCACCACCTCGAGCTCGAAGCCCTGATGCTCGAGGAGGTCGGGAATGCTCACGAGCTCGCCGAACAGGTCGACGACATCGCCGCGCTTGGGCGATCTGCGTCGCGACGTCACGGAGCCATCGTCGTCGATCTTCACGATCCACTTCCGGGCCGCGATCGGGTGGACCAACCGGATGGGGTGGCGCGCCAGCAGGTCGGTGAGCTTCCGTTTCAGGGATGAGAAGCCACCGGTTTGGATCTCGATGAGGAGATCGCCTCTCACCAGATCGATCACGAATCCGTCGACGGGCTCCTCGACGCGGTCGCCGGGCTGCGCGTACCAGCGTTTGAGCGCAGCATGGAGTGGCTTCTCTCGCAGCGTTCCGACGTGGGGCCGTGCCGTCATCGCGTGCGACGGTAGCCACCGTCAGGGAAGACGACAGGGACCTGCCATGATGCGGAGACCCGCCGAAAGGACCCATGTGAACCTCGAGTGCAGCCACATACCGTCGGATCTGGCCCCGCCCTTGATCGTCGCCCGGGGATGCGAGGACTGTCTCGCAGCCGGGAAGCAGGACTGGGTGCATCTGAGGCTGTGTCAGATCTGTGGTCATGTCGGGTGCTGCGACAACTCACCCTCGACACACGCCACCAGGCATCACGGCGCCACCGGTCACGCCCTGATCCGCTCGTTCGAACCGGGTGAGAACTGGTGGTACTGCTACACCGACGACGTCGGATTCGAGCTCGAGGGCGCGCCACCGGCCCCGTCCTACACGGATCCCTGAGATCCGACTTGGATCGCACTGGAGAGTTGACGAATAACCTGAGCGTGTTACACTCAGATAAAGGTTCTGATGCGACATCATATCGCGACGATCAGAACACAGTGTGAAACGCAGCACACACCTCAGAGAGCGAAAGGAGTTGATGGTGGCGATGATGCGCTTCATCGATCCGTTTCAGGACTTCGATCGGATGATGTCTTCCTTCGGGGGTGGAGCACGCTGGCGTGGCGGGATCATGCCGATGGACGCCTTCGAAGAGGACGGCCTCTACACGCTTCGCTTCGACCTCCCCGGCGTCAAGCCCGAGCACGTCGACCTGAGCGTCGAAGGCAATGTGCTCACGGTCACGGCCGAGCGTCCCCGCGAGAGCACGGACGACGTGACCTGGCTGGTCCGTGAGCGTCCGGCCGGCACGCACCGGCGCGAGGTCCGTCTCGGCGACAAGCTCGATGCCTCCAAAGTGCACGCCAGCTATGACGACGGTGTGCTCACCGTGCTGATCCCGATGCGGGAGGAGGCCAAGCCCTACAAGGTCGAGATCTCCAAGGGCGCAATCGAGACGCTTCCTGCCGGCGTCGGCAGCTGAGGGGCAACCACACAACCGAGCACGCACAACTGAACAACCGACAACACGGTGGTTCCAGCCACCTACCCATGAACGGCGAGCGATCCGCTCGCCGTTCTCGGTGCCCGGAGCCGCGGCCGCGACAACCAGCCGCGGTCGGATCGCCTGAATACACTCTTCTCCCTCGTGACACGGAGGTGACCGATGTTTATCGATCCCGTCCCCAAGGAGTCGGCGACCGGTCTGCTCGCCGACATCTACCGATCCGAGGAGGAGCGCTGGGGTTTCCTCCCCGGCTTCGTCCAGGTGTTCTCTCACCATCCCGAGGCCTATCGCGCGTGGCTCGGTCTCATCGGCGAGGTGTATGGCGGAATGGACCGGCGGCGGTGCGAACTGGCCACCCTCGCAGCAGCTCGAACCTTGAAGTCGACGTGTTGTGCTGTCGCCCACGGGCGGATGCTGCGAGATCGCTTCTTCCCGGCCGATCAGGTACAGCGCATCGCCATCGACCACCGCGACGCCGATCTCGACGACGTCGACGTCGCCGTGATGGACTTCGCCGAGCGGGCCGCGTCCGATCCGGCGAGCATCACTGCGGCGCATGTCGACGAACTCAGATCACACGGCCTCACGGACCGAGAGATCTTCGATGTGGTCTACGCCGTGGCCGCCAGGGCCTTCTTCGCCACGCTGATAGAAGCCCTCGGCACGCCTGCCGAGGCCCAGATCGTGAACGACCTGGACCCTGGGCTCCGCGACGCCCTCGCTGTCGGTCGTCCGGTTGGGGCGCCTTGACGCGATCTCAGAGCCGAAGACTGTGATACGTGGCGGGCACGGGGACGGCTTCCGGACCGGTGCGCGAGGCTCGTTGAACACCGTCGGGGCTCGGGGCCGATCAGGTTGCGGGAATGGTGCCGAGGACGCGGTTGAGCGCGGCGACGATGTCGTCGGGATCGCACGGCTTGGACAGATAGTCGTCGCAGCCGGCGTCGAGACACCGTTCGGCGTCGCCCTTCATCGCCAGTGCAGTGAGCGCGATGATGGGGATGCGTCGTGTGGCGGCGTCGGCCTTGAGTTCACGGGTCGCTGTGAGCCCGTCCTTCTTGGGGATCTGGATGTCCATGAGGATGGCGTCAGGCGTGGACGCCCGTGCCGTCGCCACGGCCTCCTCGCCGTCGTCGGCGTTGATCACCTCGAACCCGTTCGCTCGCAGGTAGTCACCCACCATCATGGCGTTCACGGGGTTGTCCTCGACGAGGAGGATCCGGGTCGGCCCGGCGGTCCCGTCCTCGTTGCCGCGACCGACGTCATGATGGGCGGTGGCCTCTGGCTGCTCGGGCTCGATCGTCGGCTGGAGCGTCAGCGTGAAGCGTGAGCCACGCCCGACCTCGCTCACGACGGTGAGGGTTCCCCCTTGCAGCTCGGCGAACCGCCGGCTCAGCGTGAGCCCGAGACCGGTGCCCTGGTGGACCCCACCCGAGGACGGGCCCACCTGGCGGAACGGCTCGAAGATGGCGTCGAGCTCGGCGGCAGGGATCCCGATGCCGTCGTCCTCGACCGAGATCTCGACGGGTTCCCCGCGGTTGGTCCCGACGACCTTCACGGCGCCGCCTGGTTCGGTGAACTTGATGGCATTCGACAGAAGGTTGATGAGGATCTGCTTCGTGTACCTGGCGTCGACCGTCACGGGCGGAAGCGCGTCGTCCAGGGCGACCGAGATCTGGAGGCCCTTCTGGACCGCGGTCTCGCGCACCAACGACACCGCCGACTCGACGATCGATGCGAGCTCGTGGTCGGCGAGGTCGGGTTCGAGTTTGTCGGCCTCGATCTTCGCCAGATCGAGAATGTCGTTGATGAGTTCCAGCAGGTGCCTGCCGGACGTGGTGATCTGACGGACGTACTCCAGCTGCTTGTCGTTGAGCGGCCCGTGGACTCCACGGTCGAGGATCGAGGACAGGCCGATGACCCCGTTGAGGGGAGTTCTCAGCTCGTGGCTCATGCCGGCCAGGAACTCGTCCTTGGCACGTGAGGCGCGCTCTGCGGCGTCCTTCGCCTGGAGCGTGGCGGCTTCCATGGCTCGTCGTTCGGCGACGTTGTGCATGATGGCGGTCGTGATCGAGCGTCCATCGAGCATGGTCCGGCCGAACGCCACCTCCACCGGAACCCTCTCTCCGGTCCGGGTCACGACCTCGGCTTCGCGGCGCGCAGGTCCCGGGAGGGGTCCGCCCTCGAGTGGAGGAACCACCTCCGCAGGGAGAAGCTCGAAGATCGAGCCGTCGATGACGTCGGCGGATCGAAAGCCGGTGATCTCTTCGGCCGCAGGGTTGAACGCTCTGATCGTCCCCTCGTCGTCGAAGGCCACGACGCCTTCCGCAGCGTGAACGACGAGCGCTCGATAGAGCTCGTCGCGCGCTCTGATGCCGGCCTCGGCGGCGCTCCTGGCTTCTTCGGCCCGCAGAGCTTCGATCATGCTGCCAACGGTGGCGACCAGCGGCTGGAGCTCCTCCGCGACCCCCTCGTCGTATCCATCCGGCCGGTTCGCGACGGCCACCATGCCGAGGACGTCGGATCCTCTGACGATCGGGATGCCGAGGAACGCTTCCAGTGGCGGGTGCCCGTCGGGGTGTCCACCACGACGAGGATCGCTCTGCGGGTCGTTCGAGATGACAGGCGTGGCCTCTGTGACGGCGTGGCCGAAGAGGTTGGCGAAGTTGTGGAACTCCATCCTGCGGGGTCCGCGTTCTTCGAACAGTCGGCGCGTCTCTTCGTTCCAAGCGATGTTCGACATGGCGTGGGTTCGGAGAAACGGGCTGCCGTTCTCATCGTGGCGGATCTGGGCGATGAAGCCGTATTCGCTGGCGCTCATACGGAGGAGATCGTCCAGCATGCGGTCGAAGAGGGGCCCGGGATCGGCGCCCGCGATGAACCCGTTCTGGATCTCGGTGAGCATGTCGAGCAGCTCGTGGTTGCGCACGAGCTCGTCCCGAGCTCGCCGGATCTCGGTAACGTCCTCCAGCACACCTTCGTAGAACACGACCTCACCGTCGTCGCCCCGCACCGTGCGCGAGTTGACCCGCACCCAGATGGGGCGGCCGTCGAGGCGCCGGAGCTCGATCTCCTCGGCAGGGATCGCCTCGCCCGCCGCGGCTCTCTCGACCATGCTGTCGCGATCTGCGGGATCGGCGTAGAGGGATCGTATCGGCACGTCGACGAGGTCGTCCGTCGAGTCGGCGCCGAGGAGCCGGGCCAGCGCCTCGTTGCCCGCGGCGAAGCGACCATCTGGCGTCGACCGGTAGATGGCGACCGGAAGCGCAGAGACCAGAGAGTCGGTGTCGCTGAGAAACGGATCCATCACGTTCCGTGATCGGCACGATCGATCGCCGGCTTCACTGTTCGGCGTGTCGTCACCTCGTGGCTTCGGCCTTCGTGGTGTCATCGATCACTGCTGTGAGCGCATCGATCTCGAGAGGCTTGCGGATGAGGTCGTGTCCCAATGCACCGACGCGCTCGAGAATCGACGGTTCGGTGGACGATGTCACGAAGACGACCCTGAGGTCGCCCAAGCCCGACATCTTCGGCAGCCTCTTGGCGACTTCGATTCCGTCGAGACCCGGCATCATGATGTCGAGGAACAGCAGGTCGGGCGTCAACGACCCGCACTTCACGAGGCCTTCCCATCCGTCGAGGGCCATCTCGACCGAGATTCCTGTATCGACCTCGGTGGCAGCCGCCGCAACGAGTTCGCTCGTCACCGGGTCGTCGTCGATGACGAGGATGGTCATGCCTCGATCCACCCCCACCTCGTCGGCGAGATGCTCGAGCTTGCGGCGATGGAGCGCGCGAGGCCGGCTGCGTCCCCGCTCCCACGCGTTGACGGTGGGGAAGGAGACACCGAGGCGACGGGCCAGGGCCTCCTGGGTGTCACCGGTTCGTTCTCTGATGCGTGCGACGAGATCAGCGGTCGACAACATGTGGCAAGCTTACATGATCTTTATAAAGATCGCTTGTGTCGTCACCGGCTGATCGGAGGAGCGCACGAGCGTCTCCGTGAACGAGACGACCGGCATGTGCGAGGTACCAGTCGGCGAGGTCGTCGATGGGGAGGCCACACGCAGCCCGGTAGTTGTGGTGTGCGATCTCCCGGCGACGCTGCGGGTCGTCGAGGAGCTCTGCCATCGCCCGCGCCAGGTCCGACGTGTCGTCGGGTGTGAAATACACGCCGGTGTAGCCCTCGTGGGCGACGAGATCGGCCAGGTCGCCCAGGTGGGGCATGACCGGGGGACATCCGAACGATCCGGCTTGGTGGAGGACCCCCGAGCTTCCCGTGGTCCCCGTGTAGGGGAACACGGCGATCGTCGCCTCTCTGAAGCGGGTCTCCAGCTCCTCCTCCGGAACGTATCCGGTGAAGTGCACGTCGGGACCACCGAGGCGCGCCTCGACGTCGGCCAGGTAGCCGGGCGTGTTGGGGCTGTCGGTGCCGGCGACGACGAGCTGGAGATCGTCGCGGCCGAGGGTGCGGAGGGCTTCGATGACGGGCTCGACGCGTTTGTAGGTGCCGAACTTCCCGAACGTGAGGATCCGTGTCGGTGCCGGGGACTCGGCCGGCGGGGCAGGCACGTCGAATGCCCCGTGCGGGATGAGGACGACGTTGTCGGTCCGGTACTTGGACCGCAGGATCTCGACGTAGCGGGGCATGGTGGTCGCCACCAGGTCGCTGCGCAGCACCACCCACGTGACCGCGGACCCGATGGCTCGCAGCGTGGCCTGCAGCACACGGCTCCCGCCGAATCCGGCCGTACCGAGATCGACCGTCTCGACGATGTTGTGCAGGAGCGTGATCGTCCGGATTCCGGCGGCGCGCAGCGCAAGAGGAGTGGCCAGCCCCAGGGCCGCGGCGGGCTTCGACGATCCGAAGCTGGTGAAGTGGGCGTTGAGCAGCACGGCGTCCGCGCCACAGCGACGTGCCGCGCGAGCGATGCGGATCGGGTTGGTGACGGAGTCGAACCGCCACGCAGGCACGATCTCGACGCCGGGGATGTCGGGATAGTCGAGTTCCGGGTCGTCCTCGACGAGGGCGACGATGCGGGCGGTCTGCTTGGCGGCGAGCGCCCGCAGCAGGTGGAGCCCGTACTCGGCGAGCGTGGTGCTGCTGGGAGCGAGCGCGGTGACGACGGCGATGGTCGGTTCAGGCACGGGCGTACACCCCCCGCAGCGCGTTGTACCGGATGCGGACGATGGCGCGCAAGAAGTTCACGACCTCGCGACGGGCATCGACCTTCGATCCAGGCGCATCGTGCCACTCGACGGGCAACTCCGCGACCTTCATGCCGAGACGCTCTGCGAGGTACAGGACCTCGAGATCGAAAGCGAACCCCTCGATGGTCTGGGCGGCGAAGAGGCGACGGGCGGCGTCGGCGTCGAAGAGCTTGAAGCCGCACTGAGTGTCCCGGGCGGGGATGCCGAGGCCGAGGCGTACCAGCATCCGCAGCCCGAATGTCATGAGCCGCCGCAGTCCGGAGCGGTTCTCCACCTGCGCACCGGAGGCGGCGCGGGATCCGATCGCGACATGGGCGCCACCGTCGAGGGCGTCGACCAGCCTCGACAGCTCGTGCGCCGGGGTCGAGCAGTCGGCATCGGCGAACAGGATCTTGTCGCCGCGGGCCGCGGCGACGCCCCGGGCGACCGCCCCTCCCTTGCCCGTGTTGGCCTCTGTCTCGAGCACCCGGATGTTGGCGTGATCGAGCATGCCGACGAGTTCGCGTGTTTCGTCGGTCGATCCGTCGTCGCTCACGATGAGTTCCCACGACACGGAGCGGTGGGAGAGGTGGGCGGCGAAGGCGCCGATCGTGGGGACGATGCGTTCCTTCTCGTTGTAGGCGGGGATCACGACGCTGATGTCGATCGCATCCGTTGTGGGGATGTCCCTCCAGCGTCGGTAGGTGGCGTAGGTCATGGCTGCTCCTTGGGAGTGGTTGTCGTGATTCGGTCAGTGGTGAGATCGATTCGTTCGCTCCGGCGCGCACCGTGTCGTCGGACACCGACGACGAAGGCGACGGTCACGGCCATCGCCGCGACCTGGAGCCATGTCATCGCCTCCGGGGTGTGGCCGGCCACGGCGATGAGCACCGTCTGGATGACGGCGCCGGCGGCCAATGCGGACGCGGCGCCGAGACGACCGGAGGCGACGTCGATGGAGGCGATGACGTTGGCGACCGCGAACAGCGAGGCCGCCAGCACGTAGGGGGCGAGGATCTCGTCCATCCCGCCGTATCCGTCACCGAACAGCAGCGACACGACCCGATCACCCGCCACCACCACGACGCCGAGTGCCGTGGCACCGATGGCGGCGACGAGTACGACGGCGCCGCGGACGGCCCGCCTCCGCTCCCCGGCCGGGGTGTCCGTGCGGGCTGCGATGGGGAAGACGGTGTGCACGACCGACCAGGACAGGAAGTAGACGGCTCGGCCGATGAGGGCGGCCGAGGCGTACACGCCGGCGGTCGCCGGGTCGAAGAACGCTTTCGAGAGGAAGAGGTCGGCGTTGTTGATGACGACCTGACCAGCGAGCAACACCGTCGCTCCGACGAGGGCGGGGCGGATCGTGGTCCAGGGTACGGTTGCGCCGATCGTTCCTGGCCGACTCCGGTCGCCGCGAGCCACCAGGCTGGAGGCGACGAAAGAGATGGCGATGCCGACCGCGGCCCCCGTCACTCCGAGTCCCGCCATCACGAGCGCGAGAGCGCCCGCCACTCGCACCGCACCCTCGACTCCATAAGACAGAGCGAGCCGGCCGATCCGGAGATCCCCCTGGAGGGCGCCGCGATGCACGGCCTGGACGAAGTACACCGGCAGGCCGACACCCAGCACGACGAACATCCAGGGGGTCGAGGTACGGAGGATGTCGGCGAGCACCCATGCGCCCCCGACGAGCAACGCACTGGTGGCGGCGCCTGCCGCCCACGCCATCCGGACGAGCATGCGGCGCACGACCTCGCGCTGTTCGGGGTCGGAGGCGGTCGCCTTGGCCGTGACGAGCTGCAGAGTGGCGGCCACGACGGCGGCCACCAACACGATGTTGATGGCGAGGTTGGCGTCGCCGAAGTGGGCGGGGTCGAGCAGCCGGGCGAGGGCGAGGTTGAGGCCGTAGTTGCCGGCGCTCACCATCAACATCGTCGCCGAGAGGACGGCGCCCGCGCCGAGCAGCGACGGGGCCCTGCGAGGGGTGGTGTGGGGGGCGACCGCAGTCATGCCGTCTGCGTCCTCAGCCACGTTCTGGCCCGAGCGAAATCTGCCCTGGCCCGCGCCGCGAGTTGCTCGGCGCGCCGCCGGAGATCGTCACCGGCCTGTCCCGGATCATCGAGGAGTCGACCGAGCGGACCCGCGATGTCGTTCGTCTCGAAGGCGCCGTTGATGTCGACGGTGGCATGGCCCATGCCGAGCATGCGTGCGACCTCGGCGACCTTCACGTCGTAGGCGAGGGCGAAGGTCGGTACGCCCAGGATCGATGCCATCACGATGGCGTGGAGGCGCTCGGAGAGAACGAGATCACACGACGCCACGATGCGGGCGGCCTCGGTCGGGGTCGTCGGAAGGTGCTCGACGAACGGGATCTCGGGGATGCGCGCCGAGAACTCGCGCAGCATGGTGGCGTCGTCGTCGGCCTTGCCACGCGACTGCATCGGCAGCCCGTGGAGTTCGATGCGCCGGGTGCCGGCAACGTGACGGATCGCTTCGGCCAGCCGCGTCTGAAAATGCTCCCAGTTGTCGGGATTGGCGATGTCGCGGTTCAAGTTGAGGGCGATGCGGACGGGCCGCTCGGCGGCTGCGGCCCGGGGTGGAGGCAGGACGCCACCGAGGAGCCATCGAGGGGTCACCGAGAACACCGCATCGGTGCCCGGTCGGACCGCATGGCCGATGCCGATCGACTCACACAGATCGTACGAACCGGGATCGCGGACCGTGACCAGGTCGGCCTGGGAGAGGATGAGCCGGGCCAGCATCCGGCCGAAGCGGGTGCGAATCGGGCCGACGCCGATGTTCAACATGCAGACCGGCGTGCGAGCGACGCGCCTGGCGAACGTCACGACACCCAGGACCATCAGCAACGTGGCGTACCGGTTGCGGCCCGTCGCCCGGTTGAGCTCCTTCACGATGCTCCCGCCGCCGAAGACGACGGCATCCGACCGGAGAAGGTGACGGATGAGGGCACCTCGATCGCCTCCCGTGTCGATGAGTTCCGCCCGGTACCGGCCGGCCAGCTGTTCGGCGGTGAACCCCTCGTCGTAGGTGTTGATCACGTAGTTCGGTCGATCCCCCAGCTGGTGGAGGAAGGTCTCGAGGAGGAGTTCGTCGCCGAGGTTGTGTTGCCCATGGGTTCCGAGGAACACGATCGTGGGTCGGTCGTCATGCATCGGTGCCACCGGTGCCTTTCGGGTCGGGTTCGTGGTCGTCGATCACGGCAGTCGCAGGCGGCTGCTCGTCGTCGCGGGGACGTGTCCGGGAGCGGACCGCCATGGAGGCGGCGACGAGGAGCGCGATGGTGAGCAGCAGGATCAAGCGGTTGCCGCCCAGCCCGCCGGTCTCGTCGGGCTCGATGCCGGCGACACCGGCCGCCGCCAGCGAGAGCAGCTCCTCGTTGGAGAGATCCGCATGGGGGCCGTTGGCCGCCGGATCGATGTAGCCCTCGCTCTCACGACCGAAGACCTCATATGTGGTTCCACAATCCAGATCCGCAGGCGAGTCCACGATCTGCACCCGGCTGTCGAACGAGAGGGATCGGTACACGTCCTCCGGTATGACGACGATCCCCTCGATGAGCATCGGATTGGCGTCGTGCTTGGCGATGCGGAACCCATGGGTCCCGGTGGAGGCCTCGACCACCCCGAGATCTTGGTACTCGTAACGCACGTTGACCGGAACGAGCCCTTCGTCGATCGCCTTCTCCAGCTCGCCCACCGATGCGCCGCCCGCCTCCACCGGGACCCGGCCCGGCGTGTACACCGTCTCCTCCGTGAAGAACTGCAAGGCGTCATCCGACGATCGGAGCTCGAGGGATCGCAGGTATCCGATCGAGGGCGCGTCGACCGTGACGGCATTGCCGGTCATCGCCCCCCGCAACAGGATCCGATAGCGCCCCGTCTCGGGGATCGTGACCGGAATCGTGAGATCGGTCGATCGGGGAACCGCAAGGAACGAGCCTCGCAGCGTGCCGAACAAGCCCGGCGTGATCACCTCGGTGCGATTCCACTTCGTGTTCGAGAAGAACAGGAAGAGCCGGAACATCGGCGACAGGTAGTAGCTGGATGCCACGACGTCGGAGTTGAAGGGGAAGATCTTGGGGCTCGGGGTGAAGAAAACGCCTTCGCGCTCGATCGCCCAGAGGTCGACCGACGCCGAGCCGGGATCCTGGGTGTAGAGGAGTAGCGGCTGCGCGGTGTCGGCCTCATCCGGGCGGTGATACGGCAGGTACTCGAAGTCGTAGCACCGGCTCAGGTCCAGCCGGTTCCACACCAGGCCGAGGTACTCGGTCCAGCTCGAGTCGACGAGGAGTGTCGGGCGATCCTGCGGAGCCGGATCCGTGAGCTCGTACAGGATGAAGGTGTCGTTCTCGAAGCGGCGCTCGATGAACCCCATCGCCTCCTGCCGCTCCATGGCGGGGAGGATGTAGGACTCCACGTTCGGCAGGTACTCCGCACCGACGCCCTTGTTGTCACGCACGTTGGTGTTGACGACGAGGTAGCGGATCCCGATGTCGCGAGCGGGAACGAT
>CAYFYC010000019.1:0-49227 GCA_964347305.1 uncultured Acidimicrobiaceae bacterium
GTCGCCAGCGCCCCGGCGGCAGTGTCCGCGTTGAGGTTGTAGGCGTGCCCGTCCTCGCCCCTGGCCAGGGGTGCCACGACGGGCACGTAGCCCTGGTCCTGCAGAGACAGCAGCAGCGCCGGGTTGACGGCTGCGACGTCCCCGACGAACCCGAGCCGGTCGTCGCGTGGCGTCGCCACGAAGAGGTTGCCGTCGAGCCCGTTGATGCCTGCGGCCAGTGACCCGTGGGCGTTGACGAGCCGAACGATGTCCGGATTCACCTCGCCGGCCAGCGTCGACTGGACCACCCGGATCGTCTCGGCATCCGTGATCCGCAGCCCGTCGATCCACTGTGGTTCGATCCCCCGCTGCCCCATCGCCCGCGAGATGTGTGGCCCGCCCCCGTGGACGATGACCGGCTTGATCCCCACGTAGTGCAGCATCGCGACGTCGTCGGCGAACGTGGAACGGAGCGCCTCGTCCACCATCGCCGAGCCGCCGTACTTGATCACCACGGTGGTGCCGCGAAAGGCCTTGATGAAGGGCATCGCCTCGCTGAAGATCCTGGCCTTTCCCATGCCGGTGGCGATACGCGACTTCACGGCCTGCGGGCTGGAGTGACCGGTCGCCATCAGGACCGCTCCCCGTTGAAGACGACGTAGGCGGGGGTCAGGTCGGTGGTCATGACCGATGCTCTTCCCGGGCCGTCTCCCACCACGACCTGAACCGTGAAATCGCCTTTGGCCAGCCTCGCCACCAGAGCCTCCTCGTCATGATCCAGAGCGACGCCGTCTCGCGCCACCACAACCCCATCGAATCCGATCGTCAGCCTCGCCGGGTCGAAGGCGACGGGACCGGCGCCCAGCGCTCCCGCCAGACGGCCCCAGTTGGGATCTCCGCCGTAGAAGGCGGCGCGAACCAGGGCCGAGTCCGCGATGGCACGACCCATGGAGCGGGCGTGAGCATCGTCGGCGGCTCCGGAGACATCGATGGTCACGACGCGCTCCGCTCCCTCGGCGTCGGCCGCCATCTGATGAGCGAGATCGCGGGCGACCGAACCCACGACCGCAGTGAGATCCTCCGGTGCCGGGGTCACACCGGACGCACCCGAGGCGAGCAGGATCACGGTGTCGTTCGTGGAGGCGCACCCGTCGATGTTCAGCTCGTGGAACGACCGGTCGACGGCGGTGCGGAGGGCGTCCCGCAGCGAGGGTGCGTCGACGGCGGCATCCGTGGTCATCACGGCCAGCATCGTCGCCATGTCGGGCCGGATCATGCCGGCTCCCTTGGCGATCCCGCCGACACGGAAGCCGTCGCCCGCAGCGTCGGCCTGCTTCGGCACGGAGTCCGTGGTCATGATCCCGCGCGCCGCCGCCGTGTCGGCCTCGGGGCCCCGGGCGAGCAGCGCGAGCGCGTCGTCGATTCCGGCGACGATCCGATTCATCGGCAGATGTGTCCCGATCGTGCCCGTCGAGCAGACCAGCGTCTCGGTCGGGTCGCCGTTCAACGCCGTCGCCACGTGGGCTGCCATCGCCCGCGCGTCATCGAGACCACTCGGGCCGGTGCCGGCGTTGGCCCCGCCCGAGTTGATCACGACGGCCCGGGCCAGCGGCGAACCGGAGAGATGCTCTCGGGACACGAGCACGGGAGCGGCCGGGAAGCGGTTGACGGTGAACATCGCCGCGGCCACGGCCGGGGCGTCGGCGACGACGACCGTCAGGTCGTGAGCCCCGCTCGGCTTGATGCCCGCCGCCACACCTGCCGCCGTGAACCCGAGCGGAACGGTCACGCTCACGGCATCCACCCGTCGATGGGCAGCCCGGCCGTCTCGTCGCACCCGAGGACGAGGTTCGCACACTGCACCGCCTGGCCCGCCGCACCTTTCATCAGATTGTCGATCGACGCCAGCACGATGGCCGTGCCCGTGCGGTCGAGCCTCACCGTGATCTGACACCGGTTGGAGCCGACGACCCACCGCGACTGCGGCAGCTGCTCGACGACGTCCACGAAGGGATCGTTCGCATACGACTTGGCGAGCGCGTCGTGGAGGTCCCCCACCGTCACGCCCCGATCCGTGACTCGTGCATGACAGGTGGCCAGGATGCCGCGCTGCATCGGAACGAGATGGGGGGTGAAGACCACGGAGGTCTCGACACCCGTCGAGTCGGTGATCGCCTGCTCCATCTCCGGCCGATGACGGTGCTCGCCGACCTTGTACGCCCGGACGCCTTCGTCGATGGCCCCGAATGTGAACGACTCCGATGTCGTGCGACCGGCTCCCGACGTGCCCGTCATGGCGGTCACGACGATGTCCGGCTCGACGAGCCCACCGCCCACGAGCGGCGCGGTCGCGAGCGTCACGGCGGTCGGGAAGCACCCGGGCACGGCCACCCGGTCCGACCCCACGATGCGATCGCGAAACAGCTCGGGGAGACCGTATGCCCACCGGGAGAGCTGATCGGGATGAGGATGAGCCCCGCCGTAGGCGTCGGCGTACCGTGCTGCGTCGTCGAGCCTGAAATCCGAGCCCAGATCGACCACTTTGACGCCTCGATCGAGCAACTCCATGGCAGGGACCGCCGATGCACCGTGGGGTAGGGCCAGGAAGACGAGGTCGAGGTCGGCCATCGTCTCGGGATCGAGGGGGTGCAACATCCGATCGCCACCCCGCAGGTGGGGATGGACGTCACCGAGACGCTTCCCGGCCTTGGTCCCCGCGGAGAGACGGACGGCGTCCATCTCGGGATGGCCGTCGACGAGCCTCACGAGCTCTCCGCCTCCGTAGCCGGAGGCTCCTGCGATTCCTATGCGAAAGGTCACCCGATCTCCTCACGGCGGCGTCGTTCAGGGTTGTTTCGACCAGAGCGGCCGCACTCTATACGAATATGCGTATGACCGCTAACCCGGAGTCGGTCTCGGTCCGAGCGACTTGTAACCTTCAGCCCGTGATCCGGACCCGCCGCATGCTCGTCGCTTCCACGCTCGCCGTGGCCATGCTGCTGGCATGGCCGGGTGCTGCCCTCGCTCACGGCATCGGAGGGCGCGGCGACCTGCCCGTTCCCTTCACGGCTTTCGTGATCGGCGCGGGAATCGCGATCGTGATCTCGTTCGTGGTGCTCACCCTCCGCTGGCACCAGCCTCGCCTGCAGACGCTCGACACCACCGTCGTTCGCCGCGGCACCGGGCGGTGGCGAACGGTCGCCAGGTGGACCGGAGTCATGGCGCTGGCACTCGTGGTGCTCGACGGGCTCCTCGGGAGTGGTGGCGGCGGTGTCGAGACGATCGCACCGGTGCTGGTGTGGGTGTACTTCTGGCTCGTGGTCCCGTTCGTGTCGGCGGTGGCCGGTGACGTGTGGCGCTGGTTGAACCCCTTCCGCACCATCGTGGAACTCGTCAACGGGGACATCGAGGAGCAGGAGGATCTCTCGGCGAGGATCGGCGTCTGGCCGGCTGCCATCCTCTTCGTGGCCTTCACCTGGCTCGAGCTCGTGTCCCGGGACAGCGCCGAGCCCCGCACGCTGGCGCTCGCCGCCATCCTGTACACCCTGGTCCTCATCGGTGCGACCCGGATCCTCGGCGTCGAATCGGGCCTCCGCTCGTTCGATGCGTTCTCTCTCTACAACTCGCTGTTCGCACGGATCTCGCCCATCGACCTCGATCCGGAACCGACCGGTGTCGGCGCCGCCATCGCCACCACCGACACCGCGACGGTGGGCAGGCGAGGGTGGCTGCGGGCATTGCCGCAGACGCCGCTCCACGCCGGCCTGACCGCGTTCGTCGTGGCGATGATCGGCACGGTCACCTACGACGGGTTGTCCGCCTCGGAGGTGTGGTCGGACCTGGTGTCATCTGGACTCCGCCGCGATGCGGGCTTCGAGACGCTGGCACTCGTCGGGACGGTCCTCGTCGTCGGTGCCGCCTACGTCGTCGCAGCCAAGGGCGCCGCCATGCTGGGAGGCTCGGATCGATCGGCCTGGGACGTCGCCCAGTCCTTCGCACACACGTTGGTGCCGATCGGTCTGGCCTACGCCGTGGCCCACTACTTCACGCTCGTCCTCTTCGAGGGGCAGCTGCTGCTCATCGCACTCGACGATCCTCTCGGGTTGGGTTGGAGCCTGCTCGGCACCGGTGACCGGGTCATCGTCTTCTTCCTCGAGCCGATCGCCATCTGGTATGTCCAGGTCGCCGTCATCGTCGCCGGGCACATCGCAGGCGTGGCGCTGGCGCACGATCGCGCCATTGCAGAGTTCGGAGGCCGTCACGCGGCGCGGACCCAGTACGCCATGCTCGTCTTGATGGTGCTGCTCACCTCGCTGGGTCTCTTCCTGTTGTCCGGCGGATGATGATCCTTCCGGTGCTCGGCCACCTGTTCTGGGACGAGCTGCTCATGTTCGTCGTTCCCGTCCTGCTCGTTCTCGTCGCCGTGCGCTGGGCCGAACGCCGGCGGCCACCGATCGACTCGGCGCCTGATCCGTTCGAGGAGACCGGTAACGTGACCGGGGAATCCACCAACAGCAAGGGCGAGCAGTGACGCAGACGGCATCCACCTCCGTCGGCTCCGACGAGCAGCGGATCCACGATCTCATCGATCGTCTGCTGGAGGAGCACGACCCGGCAGGCGACCGCTACGAGTTCATGGGTGCCCAGTTCGACCTCGGCCTCGCCTGGGTGTCGTTCGCCGAGGGCCATGGCGGGCTCGGATTGTCGCCCCGTCTCCAGGGCGTCATCGACAGACGGCTCGACGAGGTCACCGAGCATCGCCCCAGCTCCTTCCACGTCATCGGACACGGCATGGGGGCCCCGATGCTCCACGCCCACGGCACCGACGAGCAGAAGCGACGATTCCTGCGCCCCCTCTTCACCGGCGAGGAGGTCTGGTGTCAGCTGTTCTCCGAGCCCGACGCCGGCTCCGATGTCGCAGGCCTGGCGACGAGGGCGGTTCGCGACGGCGAGGAATGGGTCGTCAACGGTCAAAAGGTCTGGACGACGGTGGCCCACGTGTCCAAGTGGGGCATGCTGGTCACGCGGACGGACCCCTCTGCGCCCAAGCACCGCGGCATGACCTACTTCATGCTCGACATGGAGGCCGACGGTGTGGAGATCCGTCCGCTGCGGCAGATCACCGGGGAGGCGGAGTTCAACGAGGTCTACATGACCGATGTCCGCATCCCGGATGCCCATCGCATCGACGACGTCGGTGCGGGCTGGCGGGTGGCCATCACGACCTTGATGAACGAGCGGGTCGCGATCGGCGCCGCGGTGCGACCCCGCAACGACGGCGCCATCGGTGACCTCCTCCGGATCTGGCAGGAGTACGGCGGTGACGCCGCCGACCGCGACCACGTGGTGGCGCTGTGGGCCGAGGCGGAGGCAGCACGGCTCACCAACATCAGGGCCGAGCAGATGCGCACCGCAGGGACCCCGGGCCCGGAAGGGTCCACCGCGAAGCTCGTGCATGCGGAGCTCAACAAGAAGATCTACGAGCTCGCCACGGACCTCATGGGCCCCGATGGACTCCTCTACGACTCGTACGAGTTCATGCAGCCGACGGCGGAGGAAACGGTCTCCACGGACGTCAGGCGCCGCTTCCTGCGCTCTCGTGCAAACTCGATCGAGGGTGGCACATCGGAGATCATGCGGAATATCCTCGGCGAGAGAGTGCTCGGTCTGCCAGGTGAACCTCGGGTGGACAAGGATCTGCCGTGGAGCGAGGTTCCTCGAGGTTGACCCGAAACGGGTAAATACCTCGAGATCTGGTGCCGATCACACTCACGTGCTGAGAACGCAAGGGGTCACATCATGACGAGCTTTTCCGGTGTCATCCGGCTCGCCGACGATCCAGGGTCGACGATCGCCGCCGACATGGACGTGTTCGACGACCGGTTGGTTCTGACCGCGTCGGGAGCCGAGATCGGTTCCTGGCCGCGGGCGACCGTGGACCTCGAGCCCACGAACGACGGTTTCCGCTTCGAGGCGGACGGCGAGGAGATCATCCTCGAGCCATCCGATCTCGAGGGCTTCGCCGGAGCCATGGGGCTCGACCCTGCCGTGGTGCCGAGCCGCGGCATGCGTCCGGTGGCGCCGGAGCCGCACATCACGCGACTCGAGCCCGGCACCCTGACCCATGCCGAGCCGGGCGGTGACGTCGACCCGGCGTGGGTCCACGAGCAGGCCAGAACCTTCGGCTCGCTTCGCGAGCGTTCTGCCGCGGAGTGGCACGAGAGCGACACCATCGACAGGCCAGTCCTCTACGCCATCGCCGCGGCCATCGTCATCACCCTGCTCGGGACCGCGCTCGGATGGGGCACCGGATCGCTGTTCGTCGACGAGTTCCCGGTCGAGCGGGTGCTGTTCGGCCTGATCGCCATCACGCTCGTCGGAGCGCTCTACCTCGCCATCTCTCAGAAGCAGGAACGTCAGGTCGTCGGGCTCACCGTCATCGGCGCGGGCGTGTTCGGTCTTCTGGTGCTCTGGCTGTGGGGCCGATCGACCGGCGTGGCCGTCGGCTACCTGGTCGGCGCCGTCGGCGCCACCCTCGCCATCGTGGCGGGTGCACTCGCAGCAGCGGATTGGTCCTGGGTCAAGTTCCCCCACGAGCCGGAGCCGGACCCGGACCCGGAGCCGAAGAAGACGAAGAAGTCGAAGAGGGCCGGACTCGTCAGCCGCCTGCTCCGTCGGCGCTGAGCCGCCACTCGTCCAGCAGTTCGAGCGCTTCCTCCTCCGTGTAGGGCCCGTGCTCGATGCGGTGCTCGTAGAGGATCTTCATGATCTCGCCGATCACCGGACCCGGCTCGAGGCCCAGATACTCCATCACACGCCGCCCGTCGATCGGAGGTCGCAAGCTGTCGATCTCCTCCTGGCGTCGCAGCTCTGAGATCCGCTCCTCCAGCTCGTCGATCCTTCGCGAGATCGCCACGGCACGTTTGCGGTTGCGCGTGGTGACATCCGACCGCACGAGCTGGTTGAGTTTGTCGAGGTGCCGTCCGGCGTCGCGCACGTAACGACGCACCGCCGAGTCGGTCCATCCCATCTTGTACGTGTGGGGGCGCATGTGGAGAAACACCAGCTCCGACACCTCGTCGATCTCCGCCTTGGAGAAGCGGAGGGCGCGCATCCGGTCCCTCGTCATCCGGGCGCCGACGACTTCGTGATGGTGGAACGTGACGCCGCCCGACACGAACCGGCGAGTCGCCGGCTTCCCGATGTCGTGGAAGAGCGCGGCCAGGCGCAATTCCAGATCCGGCTCCGTCTTCTCCACGACGGCGATGGTGTGCGCCAGCACGTCCTTGTGCCGATGGGCCGGATCCTGCTCCAGACCGAGCGCCGAGAGCTCCGGCACGAAGTGGTCGGCGAGACCGCTGTGGATGAGCCCCCACAGAGCCGAGCCGACGTGCTCGCCGATCATCAACTTGGCGAACTCGTCCCTGATCCGCTCGGCCGAGATGATCTCGAGCCGCTCGGCCATGGAGCCGACGGCGGCGAGCGCTTCCTCGTCGGGGGCGAATCCGAGCGTCGAGACGAACCGGAACAGCCGCAGCATCCTCAGCGGATCGTCCCCGAACGAGATCGACGGGTCCATCGGCGTCGACAACGTCCGTGTTGCCAGATCTGCGGTACCCCCGAACGGATCGATCAGCTGCGGCTCGGCACCCTCGCCGGCGGGGAGGGCCAACGCCATGGCATTCACCGTGAAGTCGCGGCGCGACAGATCGGTTTCGATATCGTCGGAGAACGTGACGTGGGGCTTGCGGCTGTCGTCCCGATAGAGCTCGGAACGGAACGTCGTGATCTCGTGGATCACTCCGTCCTTGATCGCTCCGATCGTGCCGAACACCGCTCCGACCAGATACATGTCGTCGGCCCACGTGCCGACGATCCGGCGGATCTCGTCCGGCCGCGCCGCCGTCGTGAAGTCGAGATCCGGCGTCGTCGGCGCCCTGTCCAGAAAGGCATCTCGCACGGAGCCGCCGACGAGATACAACTCGTGACCGGCGGCGCCGAACAGCTCGGCCAGCTGCAGCGCCGGGGAATCGCGATCGAGCAGCGGCTCGAGACGTGCCGGAATCATGGGTGGCAGGTTAAAGCCGGTCCCTCCCGGAGCCGGTCGTCAGAGTCGCCAGCGTCCGGCGAGGGCGTCGGCGTACTCGTTCCATCGATCTCCGGAGTGAGCCGCGATCCACTCGAGGCGCAACTCGGGGCGGCTCGCGTACAGCTCGAAGGCGGGTTCGACGAGATCCAGATTCTCGACCGGGCCGGTCTTGCGCTTCCATCCGCGTTGCTTCCACCCGGCCGCCCACTTCGTGATCGTGTCGACGACGAGTCTCGAGTCCGTGTAGATGGTCGCCGGCACTCCCCCCGGCACGAGGCGCATCCCGCCGAGCAGTGCCGTGAGCTCCATCCGGTTGTTGGTGGTGTCCGGATCGTGCCCGAAGGCCTCGTCGACGATCTCGCCGCCGACCACGTAGACCGCGCCCCACCCGCCCGGTCCGGGGTTCGGTACCGACCCTCCGTCTGTGAACACTCCGTCCTGCGGCCCCGCGGTGAACTCGACCAGCACCTGTTCCGTGGTCAAAACCTGTGACGACGTGCGCGTCTTCGTCTTCGATCGAGAGCCGCTCCCGGTGCTCGAGCGGGCCGGTGCCGACGCACCGCCGCCGTCGCGACAGGACCGGCACTGGCGCGGTGTCCAGCCCGGATAGCGATCGAGCACGTGCTGGGGCAGAGCAAACTCGTCACCACAGCTCTGACAGGTGAATTCGGGCACGGCGGCGATTATCACACGGCGCTGCGACAGAGGCGTCGCCCAACGACACGGGCCCGGCTCTCTCGAGCCGGGCCCGTGGTCAGCCCCCACCAAGGGTGGGCTCAGGTCGTCACGAGTCCGAGACGCTGAGCCGCGATCTTGAATTCCAGGGCGCTCGACGAGGCCGACATGGCGTCCTGGAACGTGACCTTGCGCTTCTCGTAGAGCTTGAGAAGGGCCTGATCGAAGAGGTTCATCCCGTAGTACTCGCCCTCCCGCATCAGCTGGGCGATCTCGGGGGTCCGATCCGCATCGACGAGGTACTCGAGCACCCTGTCGACGGCGACGAGGACCTCGACGGCGGGTACCTGTCCATCGGCGTCGGCCATGGGAACGAGCTTCTGGGCGAGGATCGCCCGGATCGTCGAGGCGAGCAGATTCCTGGTGTGCGCCTGCGCAGTGGCAGGGAAGAAGTCGAGGATCCGGAAGATCGTCTCCATGACGCCGGACGTGTTCATGGCGGCGAGCACGAGGTGGCTCGTCGCGGCCGCCTGCAGCGCGAACTCGATGGTCTCGCGGTCGAGCAGCTCACCGATGAGGATGACGTCGGGATCCTGGCGCAGGACGCGACGCATGCCATCGGCGAAGCTCGCCGTGTCGACGCCGATCTCTCGCTGGGAGACGATCGACATCTTGTCGGGGTGCAGCGTCTCGATCGGATCCTCGAGCGTGATGATGTTCGCCCGCCGGCTCGAGTTGATGCGGTCGATCATTGCCGCCAGCGTCGTGCTCTTCCCGGTTGCGGCACCACCGGCGACGATGATGAGCCCGGACTTCTCGCTGCACAGCCGATCGAACACCTCGGGGAGCCCGAGCTTCTCGAAATCGCCCTCGGCGGGCTTGACGGCACGCAGCACCAGACCAATGGATCCACGCTGCCGGTAGCAGTTGACACGGAACCGCCCGAGGCTCGGCTTGCCGTAGGCGAAGTCCACCTCGTTGCGCTCCTCGAACTCGGCCGCGGCGCGCTCGGTGAGCACGTGCCGGGCAAAGGCCTCTGTGTGCTGCGGTCGCAGCTTCGGGAGGTTCGAGAGGTGAAGGTCGCCGTTGATGCGATACGCAGGTGGCGAGCCGACTTTGAGGTGCAGATCCGAACCCTGCACGGACTGCAGCTTGATGAGCAGTTCGTCCAGCTCCGGGATGGTTTCCATGGCGTCCATGATCTCCTGAGGTCCCCTGTTCACCAGGACATATCGGACGGTTGTGCGCCCGGCTTTACCTCAGAGGTCGAACCACGGTCGGAGCCGTTCGACGACCGCGTCGGTGACCACGGCGGTGTGCGAGGGCACGTCGTGGGGGCTGAAGACCTTTGCGGCTCCGGCGCTGCCCCGGAGCGTCGCCGCCACCGATGTCGCAATGGCTTCGAGATCGTATCCACCCTCGAGGAAGAAGACCGTGGGAAGCCCACCGAGCCGAGCCCTGAGCGCAGCCGCCATCGACCCGTAGTCCTCGGCCTCCAGCCGCATGGCGGCGAGTGGGTCGCGGAGGTGGGCGTCGTAGCCCGCAGACACGAGGAGATGATCGGGGCCGAACTGCTCCAGCACCGGGAGCACGACACGTTCCATGGCGTCGTGATAGGTGACGCCGGTGGTCCCCGCCGGGAACGGGAAGTTCACGATCGTGCCCTCGCCCTCGCCCTCCCCCACCTCGTCGACGTGACCGGTGAACGGGTAGAAGGGCGACTGGTGGAACGACATGTAGAGCACGGCGGGATCATCGAGGAACATCTCCTGCGTTCCGTTGCCGTGGTGAACGTCCCAGTCGAGGATGGCCACCTTTGCACCGGACCGCGTCAGGTACCGGGCCGCCACCGCGATGTTGTTGAAGACGCAGAACCCCATCGCAGTCGCGCGCAGGGCGTGGTGCCCCGGCGGTCGCATCGCTATGAACGCGACCGCATCCGCTCGCCTCTCGAGTGCGGTGAGGGCCGTGATCCCGCCGCCGGCCGAGTGGAGGGCGGCCGCCCATGACTCCTGCACGACGCTCGTGTCGCGATCGAACGCCCCGCCACCCATGAGACAGAACCGTCGCACCCCGTCGATGTAGGAGCGGTCGTGGACCAGTTCGAGCAGTGCTGTGTCGATCTCCTCCGCCTCGAGCGTCGCCACCTCCAGGCCCGATCGCTCCACACCGAGGACGGCGGCCTCGATGCGTTCCGGACGCTCGGGATGGCCCCACCCGGCGTCGTGCGCCAGAGCCGAGGGATGGGTGACGAGCAGCGCCTCCATGACACTCGATACTGCCAGGTACGGATTCGGCTCGCACGGCAGCGTCTAGTGTCCGCTTGTACTCATGGAGGAACACAAGTCGATGGCGCTCGCCGAGACACCGTTCAAGATGACCATGAGAGGCACCTGGCCAGGCGCCCTCACACTGCGACGCAATTGGGCCCGAGCCGAGGCGCGACCGTGGAACGATGCGCATTCCGATGCGAGTCTTCGGCTGGTGAGGGGAGGCGGCGGGTTCCTCGGGGCGTGCGCCGAGCACCTCTTCGAACTCGATGTGCCTTCCGTGTTGTCTCCCCCGCTCCCACCCACCGCGCGTGGCGCCTGGGCGGCCGCCGGGTTCACGCCTGCACTGGATCTCGCCTTGATGAGGTTGTCGCTCGAGGAGCAGCCCCGTTGCCCGAACCATCTCGTCGTCGACGGCGAGTCCGTCGGCCGGAAGGCACTTCTCGAGATCGACCATGCCGCCTTCTCCGATTTCTGGCGATTCGATGCCAACGGGCTCGGCGAGGCGATCGAGGCGACGAGCACGTCGACCATCCTCATCATCCGTGATCAGGATGGCGGCGCCACCGGGTTCGCCGTCGTCGGCTACGGGTCGGCGATCGCGTATCTGCAGCGAGTGGCCGTCCATCCGGAGTGGCAGGGCGAGGGCATGGGGCGATCGCTCGTGCGCGCCGCCGCCCGGAGGGCGAGGGCGTCCGGTGCCCGGGTCATGCTCTTGAACACGCAGTTCGACAACGAGCCCGCCATCGATCTCTACACCAGCGAGGGCTTCGTGCTGCTGCCGGAGGCGCTGACCCTGATGCGCCGCCACGCATGAGCACAGACCGGGACGACCGGTAGCCTTCCTCCGTGGCTCCGAAGCTTCCCGACCGATACCAGCCGCAGGTGCGGCTCGGCCGTGATGACGACATCGAAGAGTGGCTCGCAACCGATGCGACGCTCGACCGGCCGGTCCTGCTGCGAATACTCGACGCCAATGCATCGCGAGAGCGCGTCCGGGAGTTCCTGACCGCAACCCGGGCCGCCGCCGCCGTGAGTCACTCTCATCTCGCCAAGGTCTATGCAGTGGGTGACCAGACGCCGGCCTACGCCGTGCTCGAATGGAACGGCGGCGTGTCCATCGCGGACCGGGTGGCCGCCGGCGACGTCTTACCTGCAGAGGAGTTCCTCCCCAACGCCGCAGGGCTGGCAGAGGGTCTGTCCGTCCTGCACGAATCCGGGATGATGCACGGCCGGATCGACGCCGACGCGATCCAGTTCTCTGCAGCACACCCCGCCAAGCTCGCCGCATACGGCCGACGGGCGGGAGCCGTCGACGACACCGCGGGGCTGGCCGCCTCGCTGCGGCTCGGAGTGACCGGAGACGCAGACCCCGGACTCCCCCCGTCTCAGGTCGTGGCCGGGTTGCCCGGTGCGGTCGATGTCGTGCTCGACGAAGCCCAATCCGGACGCATGGAGGCAGCCCAGCTGGCCGCGGCGTTGCGGGCGATCCCGTCGATTCCGCGTCAGTCGCCGCCCGTGTCGGGATGGTCGTGGGGATGGCTCTCCGTCGTCGGAGCGCTGCTGCTCACCGCCCTGATCGTGGCCGTCGTCGGCCTGAGCATCGACACCGATCCCGACTCGCCGTTCCTGTTTCCCGTCACGCCGAGCCAGACCACCGCCGCTCCCCTGACCACGACCACGGCCGGCTCCGACGCCTCGGCGACCACGACCACCCGCATCGGGGGCGGCGTCACCCGATTCATCCTGACTGCAACACCGGCCGTCTTCGATCCCTTCGGCGACGGCGAGGAGCGCAACTCGGATCTGCCCAGGCTCGTCGACGGTGACCCGACGAGCACGTGGCGTACCGAGCGCTACTTCGCCGAGCTGCGGCTGATCAAACCCGGCGTCGGTCTCGTCTTCACCGTCGAGGGATCACCCGACACCGTGGAGATGCTGGCCAGCATCGGGACGGAGGTCGAGATCAGATGGCGGCAGACGATCGTCGACGATCCCGACGACTGGGAGCTGATCGTCCGCACCGTCATCGACCGCTCTGCGACGGAGCTGGCCCTGCCCGAGCGGCAGGGCGGTGCCTGGCTCCTGTGGTTCACGGGGATACCGGAACAGACCGACGACGTGTGGTTCACGAGGCTCGCCGAGGTGACGTTCTCGACCAGCTGACGACCCGGCTGCCGTGACATCGGACCGCCGGACCGCAAGAATCACCCGCGATGACGCACCGCGCCGACGAGGACATCCAGCTCATCGCCAGATATCTCGACGGCGATGTGAGCGCCTTCGACGAGTTGATGCGCGCCCATCAGGACCGGGTCTTCGGCATCTGCCTGCGCATGCTGCGCGACCGCGACAAGGCGCTCGACGCCACCCAGGACACGTTTCTGACGCTCTTTCGCAAGGCGGACCGCTACAAGTCGGAGGCCGCCTTCTCGACGTGGCTCTACCGGGTGACCGTCAACACCTGTTACGACCATCTACGGCGAGCCAAGCGGAAGGCGGCCGACAGCCTTCCCGAGCATCACGATCCCGTGGATCCGAGAGGCGGAGACGAGTTCGAATCCGTCGAGCTGCGACCCGACATCGAAGCCGCTCTGCAACACGTGGGCGAGGAGTTCCGGGCCGCCGTAGTCCTCGTGGATCTCGAAGGGCTGGCGCTGGAGACGGTGGCCGACATGCTCGGAGTGCCCGTGGGCACGATCAAGTCACGTGTCTACCGGGGCAGGCGGCAATTGGCTGCGCGCCTCGGGAACCTGAGCGGGTCTTCCGAGCATCAAAGGGAAGACCTATGACGAAGCACGACATGCACGACCACGAGCTCGATCTCATAATGGCCCTCGCCGAGGGCTCACTCACCGGTGCCGACCGCGCCGCAGCCGAGGCCAGGATCGCCGCCTGTGACGGTTGCGCCGCCGAACTCGCCGCCCAGCAACTCGCGCTGGCGGCGCTGCGCGACGCCCCCGCACCTGCGTTGACCGACCTGGAAGCGGCCAGGATGCGGCGCACTCTTCGTGACGAGCTCGGCCTCGTGACGCCCGCGCCCATCTCGGCTGCCCCCCGGCGCTCCCGATTCACGTGGCAGCGTGTGAGTGTTGCGCTCTCGGCAGCGGCCGTCCTCGTGCTCTTCATCGCCATCGTCCCTGCCCTCGATCTGTTCGGCGGCGGAGCCGACGACATGGCGGACACGGTGGCCTTCGCTACGACCACTGCCGCCACCGCAGAAGCGTTGACCGAAGCGCCGGAGCGCTCCACGGACGAAGCGGGCGACATGACGGCACAGATCGCAGGTGGCGAAGAGGCGACCACGACCTTTGCCGCTCCGACCGAAGCGGGCGGCCTCACCCGCTACTTCGGTGTCGATCCCGACCTGGCCCTCGTGCAGCAGGCCTCGCAGCGTGGGCTCACGGAGACCGGCGACGCCACAAATCTGCTCGGCTTCACCGCCGAGCTCGATTCGCTCGATCTCGATGAGGGCGTGCAGACCTGCGTCGACGAGAGATTGGCATCGTTCGACGATGCGACACCGGTCGTGCTCGGGGCCGGCACGCTGTTCGACGACGAGATCTACCTCGTCGCGTACATCGACAACACGGACGCCACAGTCGAACTGGTGGCACACGACACGTCCACGTGTGAGGTCCTCGCCACAGAGGGCTGATCGGACGGGTCGGGCCCGCCGCGACCGGCAACGGGTGCCTCGCACGACGCGGCTAATCTCGCCCGCATGGACGACTTCCCGACACGAATCGCCGACCTGCTCGAGTCGTTTGCGACCCGGGTGAGAGCGATGACAGTCGATCGCCTCGCAGGGGTCGCTCGCTGGACCGCGGCATCCTTGGTGCTGGCGGTGCTCGGCCTGCTGCTCCTTGTCTTCTCGATCATCGCGTTGATCCGGATCGTCGACGGGGTGCTTCCGGGCAACATCGGCTGGGTCTACGCCCTCTTCGGCGGATTATTCCTGCTCCTGGGGTTGTTCCTCTGGGGCAAGCGCAACCCGCGAACGGAGTAGAGCGACGTCGCTCCTCGTTTGCGACAGAATCTCGAGAGGAAACCAACTCCATGGCTGAGAAGGTCATCATCATCGGGTCGGGACCGGCCGGGCTCACCGCAGCCATCTACGCCGCCCGCGCCGACCTCGCCCCACTCATGATCGAGGGGTTCGAGCGAGGCGGTCAGCTCATGATCACGACGGACGTCGAGAACTACCCCGGATTCCCCGACGGCATCATGGGACCCGAGCTGATGGAGCAGTTCCACAAGCAGGCCGAGCGGTTCGGGACGCGCATGATCTCCTCGAACGCAACCGCCGTCGACTTCGGCGAGCGCCCGTTCAAGGTGTGGGTCGGCGACGACGTCTACGAAGCCGAGAGCATCATCATCTCGACCGGCGCGTCCGCCCGCTGGCTCGGCGTGCCCGGCGAGGAGAAGCTGCGTGGCTACGGGGTCTCGGCATGTGCCACGTGCGACGGGTTCTTCTTCCGCGATCGTGAGGTCCTCGTCGTCGGTGGTGGCGACAGCGCCATGGAGGAGGCACTCTTCCTGACCAAGTTCGCCACGAAGGTGACCATCGTGCACCGCCGTGACGAGTTTCGGGCCTCGAAGATCATGGTGCGGCGGGCGCTGGAGCACGACAAGATCGAGGTCATGTGGAACGCAACCGTCGAGGAGATACTCGGCGACTCGACGGTGACCGGTGCGAGAGTGCAGGACACCGTGACCGGGGAGAGCCGCGAGATCGCCACGGACGGTGTCTTCATGGCGATCGGACACGATCCCAACACCGAGATCTTCAAAGGCCAGCTCGACCTCGACGACGCCGGTTACATCCTCACGACAGAGAACACCCGCACCTCTGTCGAGGGCGTGTTCGCCGGCGGAGATGTCGTGGACAAGGTGTACCGTCAGGCCGTGACCGCAGCCGGGATGGGCTGCCAGGCGGCCATCGACGTCGAGCGATGGCTCGAGGAACAAGCCGAGCACTGAGCCGGTTGACTGGACAGAACACGACGATCGACGACGCCGCAGGCGGAACGCCCGGCGTCGAACCGAGTAAGGAGGTCGGGCCGTAAGGCCCTCATCATGGGACAGAACACCATCACAACCACAGAGAGCGACTTCACCACCGTCATCGGGTCGGACACCCCGGTGCTCGTCGACTTCTGGGCCGAGTGGTGCGGTCCGTGCAAGATGATGAACCAGCCGCTCGAGGAGATCGCCGGTGAGCAGGCCGGCAAGCTCACCATCGCCAAGCTCAACGTGGACGAGAACCAGCAGGTCGCCCTGAACCACGAGGTCATGGGCATTCCCACCATGATCGTGTTCCAGAACGGCGAAGAGAAGAAGCGTCTCGTCGGCGCCCGCTCCAAGGCGCAGCTCGAGGCGGAACTGGCGGAGTTCATCTCCTGACCCACCCCGCCGACGGGACACAACACGAGATCTGTGCCACCATCTGAGTCATGCGGCTCTATCGGCGTGGCGATCAGGGCGAGCCGGTCCGTGACATCCAGGGCCGGCTTGTCGCGTTGGGGTACTCCACGCTGCCCGACCAGGACGGCGACTTCGCCGACGGCACGCAGGGAGCCGTCGAGTCGTTCCAGACGGACCGGGGCCTGGACGTCGACGGGATCGTCGGGCCGGTGACATGGCGGATGCTGGTCCGGTCGGGATATCAGCTCGGGGACCGAATGCTCTACCACCGGATCCCGATGATGAGGGGCGACGACGTCGCCGAGCTGCAGAGACGGCTCAACTCGCTCGGCTTCGACACCGGCAAGGTTGACGGCATCTTCGGACCGGACACACTCGCCGGCCTGCTCGACTTCCAGGGGAATCGGCAGATGGCCGAGGACGGCATCGCCGGTGAGGAAGTCGTCGTCGAGCTCGACCTCATGTCACGGGCCACCTCGAAACACGGACGCGATCTCGTCCGCGAGCGGCAGTGGCTGAGGGCACTCCCCCACCACCTCGCGGGGCAACGCGTGTACGTCGATGCGTTCTGTCGCGACGACGAGGAGGCGGACACCGCGTGGCGGGCCGCCACCACATTTTCCAAGATCATCCAGGACCTCGGCGCCACTCCGGTGCTGTCGAGGGCCGTCGACACACGGCCGCCCGAACGCGTGCGTGCGCTGCGGGCCAACCGGCTCGGAGTCGACTTCGTGGTGGCATTTGCCAGGGCCCGGGACGGGCAAGAGGGCTCGATGTACTTCGCATCGCCACACAGCATGTCGTCGGCGGGGCAAGCCCTCGCCCGGTCCATCGCGGCCACGGTCGGTGTCGAGCCGCTGGGCCGTGCGATCCCCATGCTGAAGAACACCCGCTCACCGGCCGTCGTCATCGCCCTCGGGTCGGTGGACGAGAAGACGGGAGGAGCCGCCGCTCAGGGTGTCATCAATCTCTTCGCCACCCTCGCCGAGGATCGGGTCTCATCCGAAGAATGAGCGGTAGATGCGCTCGAGATCGTCGAGCGAGGAGAACCGCACGGTGACCTTGCCGCCTCGCTTGCCGTAGTCGATCTTCACCTTGGTGCCGAGGTGGTCGGCGAGCCGCTCCTCCAGCTCGATGATGGCCGCAGGACGCATCTTGGCGGCGGCGGGGCCGCTCCGATCCGGTCCGCGACGCGTGGCGAGGACCTTGACCGCCTCCTCCGTCTGTCGGACCGACCAGCCCTCTGCGGCGGCGCGTTCGGCGAGGGTGCCGGCCCGCTCGGCGTCCTCGATGCCGAGAAGAGCGCGACCGTGGCCCGCCGTGAGCTGTCCGTGGTTGATGAGCGCCTGGATCGACATGGGCAGTTGGAGCAGTCGCAGGGTGTTGGTGATGGCCGTGCGGCTCTTGCCGACTCGCTTCGCAACGGCTTCGTGAGTCATACCAAATTCTTCCAGCAACTGTTCATATGCCGCTGCCTCTTCGAGGGCCGTCAGGTCCTGACGCTGCACGTTCTCGATGACCGCCTCGCTCAGCGAGTGCTCGGCATCGACGTTGCCCCGCACGATGGCGGGGATGTCGGTGAGACCCGCCATCTGGGCTCCGCGCCACCGACGCTCCCCCGCGATGAGCACATACGACGCCGCCACATCGTCGCCCGCCGGCTGCACGATGATGGGCTGCAACACGCCGATCTCTGCGATCGACGCCGCCAGCGATGCCAACGCTTCCTCGTCGAAGATCTCCCGTGGCTGGTGTGGATTCGGCACGACCTCCGACAGCGGGATGGTGCGCAACCCCTCACCGGTGGCATCGACCGGGATCAGCGCACCGAGACCCTTGCCCAACCCTGACTTACGTGCGGCCATGACGTCTCCTGAACTCCCGCGCCAGTTCTCGATAGGCGATCGCTCCCCTCGACATCGGATCGAACGACTCGATCGGTTCGCCGTAGGACGGTGCTTCCGAGAGCCGGACCGTGCGCGGGATGACGGTCCGGTACGTGGTGTCGCCAAAATGCTCTCTCACCTGCGCCACCACATCCGACGCCAGGGTGGTCCGGGCGTCGTACATGGTGAGGACGACACCTTCAACCTCGAGTTGAGGGTTGAGGTTCTGTTTCACGAGTTGGATGTTGCGAACGAGCTGACTCACACCTTCGAGGGCGTAGTACTCGCATTGGATCGGAATGAGCACCTCGTCGGCAGCCGCCAGACCGTTCACGGTGAGCAATCCGAGCGATGGGGGACAATCGACGAGCACGACGTCATAGTCCTCGCTGACGGTTTCCACTGCAGTGGCGAGCCTTCGTTCCCGGCTGAACACCGAAACGAGCTCGATTTCTGCGCCTGCGAGCTCGATCGTCGCTGGAACGACGTGCAGATCACGTACCGGCGTCGGTTCGACGACGTCTTCGACCGGAATACCGTCGATGAGGACCTCGTACGTCGAACCGTTGATACTGCCCCGGTCGATCCCGAGACCCGACGACGTGTTGCCCTGGGGATCGAGGTCGATCACCAAGACCCGTTCTCCCTGAAGGGCGAGGCCGGCTCCGAGATTGATGGCGGTCGTCGGCTTCCCGCCGCCGCCCTTCTGGTTTGCGATGGCGACGACGGTCGCTCGTTCGTGTTCGGTCACGGCGCGATCCTAAGAAGCGTCGCGGCGCTGTCAAGCACCTTCTCCGGCACCTCGACGACTTCGACCCCCGGCAACTCCGTCAGCTCGGCTCGGGCCGCAGCAGAACCATGCGACAGACCGAACACGCCGACCTCGATGGCGAGCCTGTGCGTACACGCGATGGCATCCTCCAGACCCAGAGAGCCCCTGAACAACAGCGTGTCGTGGCTGGTGGTGTACCGGGTGACGTCGTGGTGAACAACCTTCACGTTGCTCAGCGAAAGCGCCCTGATCCATCGCCGGACAAGATCGGTGCGACGGCCGGACCGATCGAGCAGGGTCACCTCGACATCGGGCCGGCAGATACCGAGAGGGATCCCCGGCAGTCCCCCGCCGCTTCCGACATCGAGCCAGGTCTCGCCGACGGCGAGCTTGGCGAAGCACACACTGTCGGCGATGTGTCTGCTCCACACCCGGTTCGGCTCGTTGGGTCCGATCACGCCGGCACGCAGGCCTTCATCGGTGAGGAGGTCGACAAACGCCGCCATGCGGTCGATCATTGCAGCATCGGGTACGAGTCCGATCCACTCGAGCGCTCGCAGCAACGGGGAATGTTTCACGTGAAACACGTTACCGCCGGGAGGCATGTTTCACGTGAAACAGTCGAGCCCCGGACTCGGCCCGGGGCTCGTGAGTTCGACTCAGGGTGAGCCTCAATCCGGTGCGATCACCACAGCGCGGTTGGGGTCTTCGCCCTCGGAGAAAGACCGCACGCCGTCGATCTCGGCAACGGCGTCGTGGACGACCTTGCGATCCGCCGGGTTCATGGGCTCCAGCATGACCTCGTTGCCCTCCTCCTTGACACGATCGGCGAGCTTGCCCGCATAGATCGTGAGGGCAGTCCGTCGGCGCTCGGCGTAGCCGGCGATGTCGAGTCGCATGCGAGGAGCACCGAACGTCGTCCGCTGGACCACGGTCCTCGTGATCTCGAGCACCGAGCTCATGATGGTGCCGCGGGCACCGACCAGGGCCTCGGTCTGTTCACCCGCCACGTCGAGGTACAACACGTCGTCGTCGATCCGCGAGGAGACCACGCCTTCGAGTCCGAATGCCTCCAGCAGCCCTTCGAGGAACTCCGTGGCGACCCGGGCCTGCTCAGAGATGTCTGCTTGGGGCATGGTTGATTCCTTCTTCGTGTCGTTGCGACCTTGGTCCCTCTTCGGCGACCCCTGCGACTCGCCGTTCCGGTTTCCCCCGCTCTTGCTCTTGGCCTTGCGACCCTTTCCACTGCCACCTTTGGCGTTGCCGCTCTTGGCGTTCTCGCGCGTTGCGCTTTCGCGCGTGGAGCCCCCAGAACTCGCCGCACCAGCTGCCGCCTTCACGGCGCCGCCGTCCTTCGAACGCCGTTCGTCCTTGCGTCCCGACTGCGTGCCACCGCTGCGACGGCCTCCGGTCTGCTGACCCTTGCTGTGTGCCACCGGCTTCTGCTCATCGCCCCCACCATCGGAAGCTCCTGATCCGGAACCCGAGCGGCGGCGTCTCCGTCTGCGGCGCTTCTTCTCCTGAGGCAGGCGGGTCACCTTGACGATTGCTTCACGGCCCCCGAGCCCGAGGACGCCTTTCTTGCCTTCCTGGATGACCTCGACGCTCACCTGATCGGGGGAGTCGAGACCGAATTCATCGAGCGCCACCTGGACGGCGACGTCGACCGATGGTCCGGAGACCTCGAGCCACTCGCTCGGCGTATCCATCGAACTACTTCCTCCTGCGCCGGTTGCGCTTCTTGCTGATGTTGGGGTTGGTGCCGGTACGGCGCTCTTCGGGTTCTGCAGCTGCGCCATCATCAGCGGCCGACTCCGCCACCTCTCGATCGTCGAGGCTGATGATGAGACCCTGTTGGCCGATTCTGAAGACGTTCGACGTGGCGAAGTAGAGCACGAGACCGGTGATGAAGTTGAAAGAGATGAACGCAAAGAAGAGCGGCATGATCTTGAGCGCCGTTTGCATGCCTTGTGCCTGCGGGGTTTGTGCCGCCGGATCATCGGTGCGCCGCTTCTGCGTCTGGTACTGCTGGTAATAACTGGAAGCCGCCACGATGATGATGAGGATGGCGTAGGGGATGACACCGGCGATGCCTCCCCCGCTCAGGGCCTCGCTTGGGCTCACCAACAAGTTGAGCCCAAGGAACTCGAGGCTGCCGGGAACATCGACCGCCCACTTCGCCGTCGCATCGGCGGCGGCGCCGATCGCAGCTGCGGGCTCTCGGATGACCTCGAAGAGGGCCGATCCATCGGGGAATCTGTCGGGGGTTCGGAGCACCGAGAACAGCGCAAACCAGATGGGCATCTGGACGAGCAGGGGGAGACACCCGGAGGCCGGGTTGACGTTGTTCTCCTGATACAAGGCCATGAGCCGCTGGTTGAGCTCTTGTCTGTCCTGCTTGAACTCCTGCTGGAGCTTCTTGACCTCCGGCTGAATCGCCTGCATCGACCGCATGCTGCGCGTCTGTTTCAGCGTCAGCGGGAATGTGATGGCACCGATCAGGAGTGTCAGGAGGACGATGGCGACGCCGTAGTTGGGGACGAGTGAATAGAAGAAGGCCAGAATCGTGCCGAGCAGATCCAGCAACGCGGTCCATGGATTCACGACGTCAGTCCTTCCTCGGCCGGCTCCGCCTGGTTCATCGCATCGGGCACGGGATCGTATCCGCCGTCACGAAACGGGTGACACCGACCGATGCGGCGCACTGCCAGGCTCGTACCCCGGAACGCGCCATGGACCTCGATGGCCTCGACGGCATACGCAGAGCACGTTGGCAGGTACCGACAACTGGAGCCGAACGCGGGGGACAGGTATCTGCGGTAGATGCGGATCGCACCGAGCAACCACCACGAGAGGTGGTACGGCCTGAGTCCCTTCCCGTTCATCGCTCCTCTGTCTCTCTCGCTCCCGGCGCGGCGCCGGTCGCCATGGTCAGCCAGTCGACCAGTTGCATGAAGGATGCCTCCAACACGGCACTCGTCGCTTGCACGACATACGCCGTGTCCGGCTCGAGCGCCACCCGGCGCATCGCTTCGCGCAACCGGCGCTTGGCCCGGTTTCGCTGTACCGCTCCACCGACCTTGCGATTCGCCACGAACGCCACCTGGGGCGGCCCTGGGTCGATGGGGCAGCTGATCACGGTGAGACCAGGTGTCCTGTGACGCCTGCCGAGGCGGTACACCTTCCGGAACCCGTCGCGACTCCTGAGAGACACGAACACGGGGCGGTCAGACGCTGAGACGCTGACGGCCTTTGTCGCGGCGGCGCTTGAGGATGGCGCGGCCGGCACGTGTTCGCATGCGCGAACGGAAACCATGCTTGCGCTTTCTCTTGCGCACTTTGGGTTGGTAGGTGCGTTTCATGACGTGAAGAACCCGAGAGACGGTGTTGCGGTACCGCAGTAGGTTACGAATGGCCGGTGCCTATGTCAAAGCTGCGATCGCACCGACCCACGTCGCGAAAGATCCGGTTCGGACGCGAAAGATTGCCTAAGGGCGAATCCGCCGGTTTCCCGGCCGGATCTGCGGGTCGCCTCATCTCCTTCGATCCCTGATATCCGTTGTGCCGCATGGGATTCGCTCCTGTGGATACCTGTCGACGCGACGTCGACAAGGCGCGATTTGCCGCTCTTGCCTGCGCTCCGGAGCGCTTCCTACACTCGCACCGCCGCACGGCGCTCAGGCACTTCCCCGGAACGTTCTGACCCTGGGTGTGCGCGGCCCGAGGACGTATGGGGGATGGAGTCATCCACATGCTGTGGACAGATGTGTGGATGAAACGCAGGGAGCAAGGCGTCGAGGCAGGCGCAGAGGTTGGAACGGGAACAACATCGAGGCAATCGTGAAACCACATTCTTCGTCGACGCCGTGGAACGAGTTCACCACCCTCCTCGAGAGCAGGGTGACCCCCAATGCCTTCCAGACATGGCTGGAGCCCCTGGGGATGGATCTCGCCGACAACATCCTCCGTCTCACGGCTCCCACCGACTTTCACCGTCGCTGGGTCCGGGACCGGTACCTACCGGCCATCACCGAGGCGGCGATCGCCGTCTTCGGTGACGAGACGACGGTCGAGCTCACGACCGCCATCACCGCGCCCGGGCCGAACACCGACCAAGCGGTGACCGACACCGCCGGGACACCCGCCCGCGAGCCCATCCAGGGCCAATTCACCGCACCGATGCAAGACCTCGAGTCCCGGCTCATCGCCAAGTACACGTTCGACAACTTCGTCGTCGGGCAATCGAACAAGTTCGCCAACGTGGCGGCGCTCGCCGTGGCCGAGCAGCCCGGGAGTCACTACAACCCGCTCTTCATCTACGGCCAGGCGGGGTTGGGGAAGACCCACCTCCTCCATGCCGTGGGTCACCACCGGAGGGAGATCCTTCCCGGTTCACTCGTCCGCTACGTGTCGTCGGAGCAGTTCTTCAACGAGTTCATCAACGGCATCCGGCGCAAGCGCATGGACGAGTTCAAGGCTCGTTATCGCACCATCGACGTCTTGCTGCTGGACGACGTGCAGTTCTTCGACGGCAAGGAACAGATCCTCGAAGAGTTCTTCCACACCTTCAACAGCCTCTACGAGGCCGGCAAGCACCTGGTGATCAGCTCCGATCGCCATCCGAAGGACTTGTCGACGCTGGAGGACCGGCTGCGGAGCCGGTTCGAATGGGGGCTCCTCACCGACATCCAGCCACCAGACGTGGAGACCCGCCTCGCCATCCTCAGGAAGAACGCCGAATTCGCACCCACACGGGTTCCCACCGAGGTGCTCGAGTTCATCGCCATCCACGTCCTCGACAACATCCGGGAGCTCGAGGGTGCTCTCACCCGTGTCACCGCCTACGCGTCGCTCACCCACGAGCCCGTCACGCTGGAGATGGCCACGGAGGTGCTGTCCGACCTCGCACCGTCCGACGACAACCGCCCCCTGACCGCCGATGACATCATCCGCCGGACGTCCGACCACTACGGCGTCACCACGGAAGAGCTCACGGGGCCCAGCCGCAAGCAACCGCTGGCGCGAATCCGCCAGGTTGCGATGTACCTCTGCAGGGAGACCACCGACCTCTCCTTGCCAAAGATCGGAAGAGCATTCGGTGGGCGCGATCACACGACCGTGATGCATGCGGTCGACAAGATCAAGTCCCTGATGCGCAGCGACAAAGAGGTCTTCGACGAGGTGAACAACTTGTCACAGAAGCTGAGGAGAAGTTGACGTCCGTCCACACGGCACGACGCCGACTTCGCCCGGCTGGGGAGAACCCCCGGATCGTCCCCACGGGCTGTGGACAGCAAATCGTTTGAGGCACAATGGATCCCGGTAGTTATCGACAATCCACAACCCCCTACTACTACCACCACTAGTAATTTCATAGAAAACACAGCAGAGGAAGAAGAGAGCAGAACCTGTGCGTATCCGAGCCGAACGAGACGATCTCGCCGACGTCCTGTCACGCGCCGCTCGAGCGGTCGGGACCAGGTCACCCCTCCCGATCCTTCAGGGTCTTCTCTGTGAGGTGAAGGGTCAGCGCCTGGTCGTGACGGGCACAGACACCGAGATCACCATTCGTACCAATCTGGAAGTCGAAGTCCTCGAAGAGGGCAAGACCGTCGTTCCGGCGAAGCTGGCGTCCGAAGCAGTGCGCAAGCTCCCGGCGGGTGCGGTGTCGATGAGCGCCGGATCGGGCGAGGTGGAGATCACGGGGAACGGTCCGCGGTTCAATCTCCGGGAGCTCAACGTCGAGGACTTCCCTGAGCTCGGAGATGCGGCGACCCCGGGCGATTCTGCCGAGATCGACGGGCCCACCCTGGCAGCTGCGCTCGCCCAGGTGGGGACGGCTGCATCAACCGATGAGGCTCGACCCACACTCACCGGCGTGCTCTTCGAGGAGGACGCCGGCTCCACGCGCCTCGTCGCGACCGACTCCTATCGGCTCGCCCTGCGGACCCTGCCGGGTGTGCTCGCCGACAAGGACACGCTCGTTCCGTACCGGGCCCTGCGTGAGATCAGCCGGACGATCGGCGACGACAAGGTGTCGATGGCATTCACGGACCGCGAGGCGACCTTTGCGAGCGCCCGCGGGAAGCTCACGGCGAGGATCATCGAGGCTTCGTTCCCCAACTATCGAGGCCTCTTGCCGGACTCGTATCCCAACAAGCTCCGGGTCTCGAAGGCCGCCCTCCTCGAAGCCGTCGGTCGTGCCTCGCTGGTGGCGGAAGACCACATCCCCGTCAGGTTGTCGCTGGCCGATGGGGGAGTGGGTCTCACGGTGACCCGGCAGGAGGTCGGTGAAGAAACCGAGCACGTCGCCGGCGACTATTCGGGAGAAGAGATCACGATCGCCTTCAACACCCGCTATCTGACCGACGGCATTTCGGCGATCGACGGGGACGACGTCGTCCTCGAGACGTCCGATCCCCTCAAGCCGGGCCTTCTCACCGGGACTGGCGGCAGCGACTTCCGCTATCTCCTGATGCCGGTCCGTCTCTGACGCCGTGTCGTGATCCTCGAGTGGCTGGAGCTGCAGTCGTTCAGATCGTACGGATCGATGACGTGGCATCCCGACGAGGGGCTGAACGTCCTCGTCGGTCGTAACGGCGCCGGCAAGACGAATGTGCTCGAGGCGATCGCCTACTTGTCCGCGCTCAAGAGCTTTCGGGGAGCGCCCGATACGGCGCTCGTCATGACGAGTGCAACTGCGGCAGTGGTGCGCGGCGGATTCAGGCACGCGTCGGGCGAGCTTCGTGTCGAGGTCGAGCTCCCGGCGGCGGGACGACGGCGGGTGCTCGTCAACGGAAAGAGACCCAAACGCTTCTCCGATGTCGCAGCTTCCGTGCCGCTCGTGGCGTTTTTGCCGGACGACCTCGATCTCGTGAAGCGCGGCCCGGCGGGCAGACGCGACCTCCTCGACGATCTTGGTTCGCGGCTCGCCCCGACGGTCGGCGCGGACCTCTCGGAGTACGAACGAGTCGTTCGGCAGCGGAACCGCCTGTTGCGTGAGGAGAGCCCCGCTGTCGATCCCGTCGTGTTGGCCACGCTCGACGACCAGGTCGCGACCATCGGGGGCCGCGTGCTCGTGAATCGGCTCCAGCTCATCCACTCCATGACGCCGGCGTTGCAGGCCTCGTACGAGCGAATCGGCGGTGCGGGCCGTCTCGAGGTGGTCTACCGGATCGGATGGGACGACGACGAGGATGCGACCTCGACGCATCGATCGGTCGACGAGTGGTCGGCCGCGCTCGCGGCTGCGCTGCAGCGGCGCCGGATGCGGGATCTGGACCAGCGTTCGACGACCGCCGGGCCCCACCGTGACGAGCCCGGTTTGCGGCTCGACGGTCGTGATGTGCGTGTCCAGGCGAGCCAGGGCGAGCAGCGCAGTGCGGCGCTCTCGCTGCGGCTGGCGTCGTACGCCCTGTTGGAGCAGCGCCACGATCATCCGCCGCTGCTCCTTCTCGACGACGTGTTGTCCGAGCTGGACGGGGTGCGCGCCGAGGCGGTCATCGAGCTGCTGCCGCGTGGGCAGGTTTTTGTCACCAGCGCACGAGAAGATGAGGTTCCGTTGGCGGGTCGCCGTTGGCGGGTCGCCGAAGGAGTGGTCAGCTGATGTCGGAGCGAAACCCCGAAGTCGACACGTGGGAACCGAAGCCACCGCCGGATCCGGTGGCTGTGGGCGATCTCGTCGACACCGTGCTCGGTCGAATCAGCAAGGGAGGGGCGGGAGCCGTGCTCCGACTGCGTGCGAACTGGCGTGACGTCGTCGGTGTTTCGTTCGAGGATCGGTGTGCGCCGCTCTCCCTGGAGGGGGGCACGCTGCTCGTCGAAGTGGCCGATGGTGCCACTGCTTCGCTGCTCCGGTTCGACACCCTCGACCTGGCCAGGAGAGCCGGCGACGTGTGTGCGGAACCCGTCTCGGAGGTGCGATTCCGAGTCAGACGCAGAAACGGCTGAGTTTCTGTGAAGTGCCTGGTCACAGGGTGTTTTCGACGCCTCCTCGGCTTTCTTGGAACCGTGATCTGTCCTATAATGACAACGGTGTCAGTAACCCGATGACGACACCGTCCGCGTACCCGGGGTTCAGGAGTTCGTGCCACACGTGACCAGTGCCAACGCGTCATACGAAGCAAAGGACATTCAGGTCCTCGAGGGCATCGAACATGTCCGGAAACGTCCCGCGATGTACATCGGAACGACCGGTCCGAAGGGGCTCCACCACCTCATCTGGGAGGTCGTGGACAACTCGGTCGACGAGGCGATGGCGGGGTACGCCTCGCGGATCGACGTCGCCATCCTCGAAGACGGTGGCGTGCGCGTCCGCGACAACGGCCGCGGGATTCCCGTCACCAAGCACAAGGAGACGGGTCTGCCGGCGGTGACGACGGTGCTCACGACTCTGGGGGCCGGCGGCAAGTTCGAAGCAGGTGCCTACACGGTCTCCGGTGGCTTGCACGGGGTGGGTGTGTCGGTCGTCAATGCGCTCGCCCGTCGTCTCGACGTCGAGGTCATCCGTGACGGCCACGTGTGGGCCCAGTCGTTTGCGTATGGCAAGCCGACGTCGAAGCTGGAGAAGGTCGGCGAGAAGAGGCGCACCGGGACGTCGGTGACGTTCTGGCCGGACGAGGAGATCTTCTCCGAGACCACCGATTTCTCTGCCGATGTCGTCAAGACCAGGCTCCGCGAGCTCGCCTTCCTCAACAAGGGCCTCGAGATCCGATTCGTCGATCACCGCGCCGAAGTCGAAGAGCCCGTCATCTTCCAGTACAAGGGTGGCCTCAAGGACTTCGTGTCCTATCTCAATGCCTCCAAAGAGCCGATCCACAAGCGCATTGCCGTGTTCGAGGAGATCGGCGACTTCGCCGAGTTCGAGATCGCAATCCAATGGACGAACGCGTACCACGAGACCGTGTTGTCGTTTGCCAACAACATCAACACCCACGAGGGCGGCACCCACGAGGAGGGGTTCCGCGCGGCGTTGACGGGGGCTCTCAACAAGTTCGCCAGGGACCGAAACCTCCTGAAGGAGAAGGACGCGAATCTGACGGGTGACGATGTCCGTGAAGGGGTCACGGCCATCATCTCCGCAAAGGTGCGGGAGCCGCAGTTCGAGGGTCAGACGAAGACCAAGCTGGGCAACACCGACGTCAAGTCGTTCGTCCTCACGGCGCTCAACGTCAAGTTCCCCGAGTGGCTCGAGCGCAATCCGGGTGACGCACGCCGGATCGTGCAGAAGGCCCAGAACGCCGCCAAGGCGCGCATCGCAGCCCGTCAGGCACGGGACCTCACCAGACGCAAGAGCCTGCTGGACGGCGCCGGACTCCCCGGCAAGCTCAGCGACTGCTCGTCGAAAGACCCCGTGGTCTCCGAGCTGTTCATCGTCGAGGGCGACTCGGCCGGCGGCTCGGCCAAGCAGGCGCGCAACAGCGACTACCAGGCGATCCTCCCCATCCGGGGCAAGATCATCAACGTCGAGAAGAACCGCATCGACAGGGTGCTCAAGAACAACGAGATCCAGTCGCTCATCACAGCCATCGGCACCGGGATCGGCGAGGAGATGGACGTGGCGAAGGCGCGGTATCACAAGATCGTGATCCTGACCGACGCCGACGTCGACGGAGCGCACATCCGGACCCTCTTGTTGACCTTCCTCTTCAGACAGATGCCTCAGTTGATCGAGCAGGGCTACGTCTACATCGCCCAACCGCCGTTGTATTCGATCAAGTCGGGCACGAAGCTGCGGTGGGCGTACAACGATGACCATCTCGCCGAGGTTCGCAAGGAACTCGGCGACAAGAAGAACATCAAGATCCAGCGGTTCAAGGGCCTCGGCGAGATGAACGCAGATCAGCTCTGGGACACGACCATGGATCCCGAGACCCGCCAATTGCTGCGCGTCGATCTCGAGGACCAGTTCCGGGCCGAGGAGACCTTCTCCGTGCTCATGGGCGACGATGTCGAGGCGAGACGGAACTTCATCCAGCGGAACGCCAAGGACGTGCGGTTCCTCGATTTCTGATCGCAGAGCCGAGACGACACCAGACGAGAGAGACCATGACAGACGACACCACAGCCCGGATTCGCCCGATCGAGATCGAGCAGGAGATGCAGGACTCGTTCCTGGAGTATGCGATGTCGGTCATCGTGTCCCGGGCGCTACCGGACGTTCGCGACGGCCTCAAGCCGGTGCATCGTCGCATCCTCTATTCGATGTTCGACTCCGGTATTCGCCCCGGTACCCCGTTCCGCAAGTGTGCTCGCGTCGTCGGGGACGTCATGGGTTGGTTCCACCCACACTCCAACGACGCCATCTACGACGCCCTGGTCCGGCTCGGCCAGGACTTCGCCACCCGGTACCCGCTCGTCGACCCCCAGGGCAACTTCGGCACGGTGGACGATCCCCCGGCGGCGATGAGGTACACCGAGTGCCGTCTCGCCCCGCTGGCGGCGCACATGATGGACGGCATCAACCAGAACACCGTCGACTTCGAGGACAACTACTCGGGGGAGCGGCAGCAGCCCACCGTGCTGCCGTCGCGATACCCGAACCTCCTCGTCAACGGCTCCACGGGTATCGCCGTCGGCATGGCCACAAACATCGCCCCCCACAATCTCCGCGAAGTCGTGGACGCGTGTCTCCACATGCTGGAGCATCCCGATGCCGGCGCCGAGGACATGCTCGAGTTCATCAAGGGCCCGGACTTTCCGACCGGTGCGTACATCGTCGGCTCGAAGGGGAGCCGTGACGCCCTCCTCACCGGCAGGGGATCGGTCAAGCAACGGGCAGTCACCGAGGTCCAGGAGCTGAAGCGAGGCAAGACCGCGATCATCGTCTCCGAGATCCCGTATCAGGTGTCGATCGACGGGATCATGACCAAGATCGCCGATCTCGTGAACAACAAGACGATCGCCGGCATCAGCGAGATCCGCAACGAGTCGAACCGCAACGGCATCCGCATCGTCATCGAGCTCAGGCGAGACGCCAACCCGCAGGTGGTGCTCAACCAGCTCTACAAGGGAACTCCGCTCGAGTCGAACTTCTCGGTCAACACGGTCGCCCTCGTCGACGGGGTGCCCCGCACGCTGAACGTCGCCCAGATGATCTCCCACTACCTCGACCACCAGATCGAAGTGGTCGTGCGGAGGACACAGTTCCTGCTCGACGAGGCCAAGAAGCGGGCCCACATCCTCGAAGGGCTGCTGATCGCCCTCGACAACATCGACGAGGTCATCACCATCATCCGCGGCTCGCAGGACGTGACCGAGGCTCGCGCCACGTTGATGGAACGCTTCGAGCTGAGCGAGATCCAGGCCACGCACATCCTCGACATGCCGTTGCGACGGCTCACGGCACTGGAGAGCGACAAGCTGCGCGAGGAATACGACCAGAAGATGGCGGAGATCGCCGACCTCGAGGCGATCCTGGCCAGCGAGGAGCGCCAGCGCGCCGTCGTCGCCGAGGAGTTGAGCGAGATCCGGGAGAACTACGGCGATGCCCGCCGCAGCAGGATCATCCCCGATGAGGGCGACCTGTCCCTCGAGGACCTCATCGCCGACGAAGAGCTCGTCGTCACCGTCACCTCGGCCGGATACGTGAAGTCGGTCCTGGCTCGCACGTACCGCACCCAGGGACGAGGCGGAAGAGGGATCAGGGGCGCAGGGCTGCGTCAGGACGACGTGATCACCCACATGCTCCACACCTCTGCCCACGCCTACCTCTTGTTCTTCACGAACCGGGGCAAGGTGTACCGGATCCGGGCTCACGAGATCCCGCAGAAGGACCGCAACGCCAAAGGCACGCTCATCCAGTCCGTGCTTCCGCTGGATTCGGACGAACGGGTCGAGGCCGTCATCGACACCCGTGACTACGAGACCTATCGGTATCTCGTCATGTTCACCAGGCAGGGCCAGGTCAAGAAGACGAAGTTCGCCGATTACGACTCCCGCAATCAGGTGCTCAATGCCATCAAGCTCGCCGACGGGGACGAGGTCGTGTCGGTACGTGCCACGGATGGCACGGACGACGTCCTCATGTTCACGGCGAACGGCCAGGGGATCAGGTTCGCCGAGGAGGACGTCAGGCCCATGGGACGTGACACCCAGGGTGTCCGCGGTATCAAGCTCCGCGAGGGGGACGAGGTCGTGGCGGCCGCCACCGCCTCCGACACCGAGGACGTGCTCATGCTCACCACCACCGGCTACGGAAAGCGGACCAAGATCTCCGAATTCCGCAAACAGGGCCGCGGCGGCATGGGGGTCAAGGCGATGAAGCTGACGAGGACCAGGGGCCGCCTCGTCGCAGCACGCTCGGTCAACCTCGACGACGAGATCTTCGTGGTGTCGTCCGACGGGATCGTGAACCGCCAGCGGGTTCGCGAGATCTCGAGCCAGAAGCGCGACACGACCGGTGTCCGGGTGATGAATCTCCAGCCGGGAGCCGAGCTGGTCGCGGTGGCGCCGGTCATCAACGGCGAAGAGTGACCGGGGAACCCTCCGACGACGAGGATCGTTGATCGGAGGTGCAACCCGGGATGCTGGGTACACTGCCGCTCGAACAAGGGAGAGCGACCCGCATGGCCGTACGCCGCGTCCGCCGCATCATCCGCAGATTCGATCCCTGGACCGTTCTCAAGGTCTCGCTGATCTTCAACGCCATCGGCACGATGGTGTTCATCCTCGGATTCTGGGTGCTGTGGTCGCTGATCCTCCAGCGCGGGATTCCGGAGCTGCTCGTCAGCCAGCTCGACGGCGTCAACATCGACTTCGAGTTCCAGGGCGACGTCTACTTCCGGATCGTGGTCTTCATCTCCATCGTCGCCGGGGCCGGGCTCACCGCTGCCATGACCCTCGGCGCAATCGTGTACAACCTGATCGCCGATCTGGTCGGTGGCATCGAGGTGACGGTGCTCGAGGAGACGTATCAGACGAGAGCCGCCGCAGGCGCCACGGAGGTCCCGGTGCGCAAGCCCCGCCGTCCGTTGCTGTCGCAGATCCTGCCACAGCAATGGGCTGCCAACGCCACCGAGCGTCGTACGACGGAACCGGATCTGCCCGACGGCCCCGGAGTGGCGGAGCCCGACGAGCCGGCACCCCGGCGCGTGGTCTCTCGCTGACGGCGGGCAGACACCACAAACCGTCGGGTTGCGGGTTCCTTCTGTTGCAGCGCCGATTCTCCGGCTGAACGTGCGGGCATCGTCGGCAGCTGCCGCGGACGACCTCAGGACTCTCTGAGGGTGTGGGTCGCGACACCGAGGCCGGCGGCGATCATCGCATCGAGGTAGCGGTCGGCTGCCGCGGCCGGTCGCTGCGCACCCCAGCCGTACGCTCCGATCGTGAGGGCACCGCCGGCCAGTGCCAGCGCCTCCAGATGAGGGGCCAGATCGGCCACACCGACGATCCTCGTCGCCACACCGTCCGGGGTCACCAGGGTGACCTTCGCCATGGCTCCCGCCCACTGGCTGGTCGTCGGCGCCGCGAATGCACGGAATCCGGAGCGCTCCGGTCGCTCGACGCTCCACAGCGCTCCAACGGGGTCGGGAAAGGCGAGTGGTTCGCCACGACGCAGGGGTCGGCCCGGCTCGGTCCACCCGATCGTCAACTCCAGGATCTCTTCACGGCCGAGTGACTCGTGGACCGCGAGGCTCGGAGCGAGTCCTGCGGCGAGATTGGCGCCCACGAGGAGCGTCCGGTCGATGGCCACGAAGTCCGCCTCATACGCGTCGACCAAGTCGTCGCCGTCGACCCACAGCACACACGAGATACCGGCAGCCAGGGCCCGCTCCACGATGGGTGCCGGCCTCGGGTCATCGGTGACCACGACGTCGAAACCCTGGAGATCATCGGTGCGACGGATACGTGAATCCTCGGTCCGGGCGTCCCTGTCGACGACTCCCATCGCGATGAGCGACCGCTCGCCGAGGAGGATGCGGCCGCAACGGACACCGACCTCGGATGTGTGGTGGACCGCGATCCGCATCAGTTTCGGGACCGCGCTTCGTCGGCCGGCGCCCAGCTTCCCTGTCGCGGTGGTGGCTTGACCGGTCGCCGCGACCACATCAGGGCTGCGAGAGCGGCGGCTGCCATGGCGAGGAGCCCTGCCTTGCCTTTCATGGCCACGAGGGTAGCGGGGTCGCGTCTGGAGCCGGTCAGCCCGGCAGCACGCCGCCGACCACGTTCCCGATCCCGTAGGCGACGAGGCCGCCGATCCCGGCGATGACCAGGTTCTCCAGACCGGCCTTGACGACCGGTGTGCGCGTGAGGGTGGTCTTGGCGGCGCCCACTCCGAACAACCCCAGTGCGGTGAGGATCGCCGCCCAGGTGAGCCCGAGGTTCGGTGAGTCGGTGAACACGAAGGGGAGCACCGATGTGAGGGATCCGGCGAGGAACAGCAGACCGGACATCACCATCGCCCGGTAGGGGGAGCGGCGCTCTTCGTCGACCAGCCCGAACTCGAGGACCTTCATGGCGTTGAGGATGGTTTCGTCGTCGTCCGTGAAGGCCGCCACGACGTCCTCGAGGCGATCCTCGGCGATGCCCATGTCGCGGAACATCTCGTAGAACTGGTCGACCTCGGACTGACGGTGGTACTTGATGTGCTCGCGTTCGAGTTCGATCTCGGCGTCGAACACCTCTTCCTGGGACCGGGTGGCGAGGTACTCGCCGGCTGCCATGGAGATGGCGCCGGCGACGCCACCGGCCACTGCCGTCAGCAGGATCGTCTCGGAATCGAGGCCACCACCGACGACGCCTGCGACGAGCAGGAAGATCGAGACCAGCCCGTCGTTGACGCCGAGGATGATGTCGCGGACGTACTGGCGGGTCTCGCCCACGTGCGGCCGATATGGCACGGTGGTCTCGGAGACGGTGTCTGCGTGTTCGTGATGCATGGCCCCTCGCCGGTCGGACCTCAGCAGTGTATCGGCACCGTCGGACCAGTCGGCTGGCCCCGACGGCGGCGAACCCATTCGGGAGGCTCTAGATTCGGAGTGAGCGAAAGCGAGGCCCACCACCGATGCCCGAGTCCGATCTCACGAGTCACCATGTCGCAACCCACCGCTTCGTCGCCTCCCTCGAGCCCTCGGACATCGAGTGGCTCCAACGCCACGCAGTGGCCGAGGAGTACGCGACCAGCGATGTGATCTTCGAGGCAGGCAGTCCTGCCGACGACTTCTACCTCCTGCGCACCGGTCTGGTGGCGCTACGGCTGGGGGAGGACCGTCGACCGGGCCGCATCGTGCAGACGGTCAGCGAGGGTGCCGCCCTCGGATGGTCGTGGCTCTACCCACCCTACGAGTGGCAGTTCACGGCAGAGGCGCGCAGCGTCGTTCGCCTGCTCCGATTCCCAGCCGATCGGCTCCGCGCCGAGTTCGCCGAGAACCCGTCGTTCGGTTACCGGATGGTGGCCCGTCTCGCCGAGACCATGGCCGAGCGGCTGCATCACGCCCGCAGCCAGCTGCTGGACCTGTCCCACGGGTGATCACGGGGTCGCCTGCCGGCGATCGCCCAGCACCCTCCACTCTGTCGGGCTCCCGGCGCCATTTGGTATCGACCGATGACGTATCGGCTAGGTTGAGCCGATGCTCGACGCCTCGAGCCCGGTACCGATGCATCATCAACTCGCCCTGCTCCTGCGGAGCGAGATCGAGGCCGGGCGATATCCACACGGAGTGCCGCTCCCGACCGAAGAGGAGCTCTGTGCCCGCCACGGCGTGAGCCGTACTCCGGTCCGCAAGGCCCTGCGCACCCTCGCCGACGAAGGCCTCATCGTCAGGTACCGCCGTCGTGGATCGTTCGTGGCCGACGACCGGCAACCCACCGACGAGCTCGACGTCCTGGTCGCGCACGGTGCGGAGGGGGAGTGGGATGCGTTCGTCCACCGCATGGCGGCCGGAGCGGCTCCCGATGCGGCGCTGGTCCCGGCGGCCTGGGTGGCTGCGCTCGTCGCCCTGGGAGCGATCGCGCCCATCGAACTCGATCCGGATCCGATCGAGGTGCTCGCGGTCCCGGATCCGGTGGCGGCGATGTGGGAGCGCGGGGACCTCACCTACGCAGTGCCGATCGCGATGGATCTCCAGGGTCTGTGGATACGGGTCTCGGCCCTCGAGGCGATCGGTGATCGACCACCGGTCGTGTGGGGAGACCTCAGGACACTCGCCGTCGCCGCCCGTGACCTGGACGCCGAAGTGAGCTCGCCGATCGTCCTGCCCGCCCGATCCTCCGGATCGCAACCGGCGTCGATGACCGCCTGGCTGCTGCTGGCCGCAGCGGGCATCGGCTTCGGGGGAGCGGGTCCGCTCACGGTCGCTGCCGCCGGCGGCTCGGTCTTCACGTTCCTGCGCCGCCTGATCGACACCGGTCTCATGAGCCCCGATGTGGTGCGCTATGAACCGGCCGACGTCGTCGCCGAGCTGCGTGCCGGTCGCGCCGTTGCCGGGGTGGCACCTCGCAATGCGATACAGGGCGACGATCGGTGGCTGTTCACCGGGTTCCCGGGGAGCGGGCGAACCGGCATCGAGACGGCGACCTTGGCCAGTTGCACGGTCGGCGTCGTGTTGCGCCAGTCCGATCGTCGCCGGGCCGCCGAGCACCGGCTGGGTGAGCTCCGCAGCGCCCGGCTCCGCCCCATCGATGCGGGGCTGTCGGCAACCGTCCACGCTCCGCCGGCCACTCGGTATCACACCGCGTTCGGGGCGGCGACCGCAGACCTGATGGACGACGTGATCTCGGGACGTTCCACCGTCGACGCCGCAGTGGCCCGGTTCGCCGTGGTGGCCGATCTGCTGGGGAGCTGACCGGCTACCCGGGCACGGTCGCCAGCAGGACCGGCTCGAACACGGACGAGAGCAGCAGATCACGCTCCGACTCCGAAGTGATGAACGCCACCAGGACCTGGGTCTCGTCGAACGTGCGCACCGCGATGTCGATGGTGAAGCCCTGCAGCGACGTGATCCAGCGTCTCCAGCCCTCGAAGTCCGGTTGCTCCACGAGACCGTCCCCGGCGCCGAGATTGGATCCGAAGAGATCGGCGATCTGGTCGTCGGTCATGGACGGGGGGAATGGCTGGATGATGAGCGACGTCTGGTCGACACCCGACGAGCCCCTGATGTAGACGCCCGGCTGGAACTCGTTCCATGCATCGGGGCGGAGGGTGTCCACGACCACCCCGAACCCGGCGACCTCGGCCGGGACCAGCTCGAAGCCGACGATGGACGACGGCGTGCCGGCCCACAGCGGCGGGGGCAGTTCGTCTACGCAACTCGTATCCAGGGCTCCCCCCGGATCCTCGATGAAGGCCAGGCTCACCAGGGCGGTGCAGTCCGATCCGAGGCTCGCGCCGTGGCCGAGCCCGGGGGCGAGCAGGAACCGGGAGTTGCGGAGCGTCCGTGTGACCCGTCGCCCCCATTCCGGAGGCGTGATCGGGTCGTACTCGCCTGCCAGGACGAGCGTCGGGATGTCACTTGACACCGGGTCGTTCTCGACGGCGGACAGTGCAGGCACGTCCCAGATCTCACACAGCTCGAAGACCGGTGGTCCGATGTTGACGGCGATCTCGAAGAAGTCGCCGAACTCCGGGTAGGGATCGTCCGCCGCCTCGACGTCGGTGGGATCGCTGAAAGGGATCTCTTCTGCGCACTGCACGGACAGGTGCATGCCGAGACTGAGGAACGGGATGTTGGAGAGGTTGATGCTCACGAGCTGGGACAGGGTGGCGGTGGCGCCCCGGTCCACCTCATCGATCAGGAGGGGGAGTGTCGGGATGATCTGCTCCGAGTACAGACCCTGGAAGACGGTGCCGAGCAGACCGGAGCCGTCCACGATGACGTCGTACTCGTCACCCTCCAGGAAGTCGGTGGCCTGGATGAGGAGCGGAGACTCGTCGAGCTGCTCCACGAGCGCGAAGAGCCGGGACTCGAGGTCGGGGTAGAGCTCGGCGCATTCCTCCGACTCGGCGCAACCGCCGAAGAGCTCGTCCAGGGCCCGGTCGAGGTTGGCGGGTGTCGAGACGGTGAGATCGACGTCCGGCGTGTAGACGCTGTCGAGCACGACGCTGCGGATCCCTTCCGGGTGGTCACGCATGACGGTCTGGGCCAATCGGGTGCCGTAGGAGATGCCCAGCAGGTTGATCTCGTCGTATCCCAGTGCGATGCGGATGTCGGCGACATCGGCGGCGTTGGTCGCCGAGTTGTACTGCGAGAGGTCGATGCCGTCGTCGGCGAGGCGGTCCCGACACGCCTGGATGGCCTCGTACTGTCTGGCGAGATACTCGGTGTCCGGGAGGTCATCGTCGAGCAGCTCGTACGTGAGGTCGAGCTCCTCCACGCAGTCCAGGTTCGGTTCGGAGAGGCCGACGCCGCGCTGGTCGAAGAAGACGAGGTCGCGGGTCTGGGCGAACGGCTCGAACACCTGGTCGAACGTGAACTCCAGGGGCACCAGGGACTCACCGCCAGGCCCGCCGTCGAGATAGAAGATCGGGTCGTCGGCGGTGGGTCCTACTTCGGCTTTGACGATCGCCACTGCGATGCGCACTCGCTTGCCGCCGGGCTCGGCCCGGTTCTCGGGAACGGTGACGAACCCACAGGTGATCTCGCGCCCGCGCGGCTCGGCGAAGCGGCACGTGTCCTGCTCGAAGACGGGGCTGTAGCCACGCGAGGGCGCCTCGGTCGTGGTCGCTGTCGAGTCGGGTGCCGTCGACGTGGTGGGGCTCGTCGGTGGAACACCCGTGGCGCGTGGCGTCGCATCGTCCGTCGGGCTGCAGGCGGCGAGCACGAAGGCGAACGCGGCGATGGGGACGAGGCGTCGATGCATGGGCGGGAGCCTATCGGCCCCCGGCGGTTGTGCAGCGGATGACGGAGCGGCTCAGAGGAGCAACGCGTCGGTCACCACGTCGACGATCGCAGGCCCCGGATGGTCGATCGCCGCCCTGAGCGCATCGGCGAGTTCGTTGCGGTCGGACACCCGAAAGCCCTTCGCTCCACACAGCTCGGCGAAGGCGGCGAGATCCGGGTTGTGGAGTGCGGTCTGCCACACCTCCCACTCGCCTGCGCGCTGTTCCTTCGAGATCTTGCCGAGCTCGTCGTTGTTCATGATCACGTGGGTGATGTGCATGTCGTACTTGACGGCGGTGGTGAGCTCCATGGCGTACTGGCCGAACCCGCCGTCACCCGATACGGACACGATGGGGCGGTCGTTGCCGAAGGCGGCCCACGCTCCCATGGCCGCCGGGAAGGCGAACCCGATCGACCCGAGGTAGCCCGACATCACCACCTGCTGCCCGCTCGACTCGAAGTAACGGCCGAAGCTGTAGGTGTTGTTGCCAACATCCACCGGCATCACGGCATTGCTCGGGACGACGTCGCTCATGGTCTCGAAGAGGATGGCGGCATTGATGCCCTCACCGCGATCGTCGTGACGACGTCGGTGCTTCTCGTCGCGCCAGATCGCCCACCGTTCGGCGACCTCCTCACGATGATCGACACACCGGAGGTCGTCGGGCATCTCATCCATCATCTCGCGTGCCGTGACCGAGGCATCGCCCTGTACGGCGACGTCCACGGCGTGGAACCGACCGAGCGCCATCGGGTCGCGATCGACCTGGACCGTCGTCTTCTTCGTCGACAGACCCGTGTGATCGGAGAACGACGCACCGAACACCACGAGAGCGTCGGACTCGTTCATGAACCAGCTGGCGATTGGCGTGCCGGAGCGACCCATGACACCGACGGCGAGCGGGTGGTTGTCAGGGATCTGCCCTTTCGCTTTGAAGGTCGTGGCGACGGGTGCGCCGATCTGCTCGGCCATGGCGATGATGTCGTCCATCGCCTCGCGGGCACCGGCGCCGACGACGATGAGTGGTCGTTCCGTGCCGGCGATGACGGAGACCGCCTCGGCGAGCTCCGCTCGGGGCGGTCTGATGAGCTTCGACCCCACCCTGCCTTCGGGTCCGCCGACCTTGGCGCCCTCCGGTGCCGGGGCGGACTGGACCTCGTCGGGGAAGACGAGGTGACCCACATCCCGGTCCACGAGCGCGGTCTTGCAGGCGAGATTCATCAGCTCGGCGTGACGAGAGTCGAGGTGGACCACCTCGGAGTACCGGGCCGCCTCGGCGAAGGCGGCCGACAGATCGGTGTCCTGGAAGGCACCGCGGCCCCGTACCTTGGACGGCACCTGCCCCGAGATGGCGAGCATGGGGGAACGGTCGGCCTTGGCGTCGTACAGCCCGGTGAGCAGGTTGGTCGAGCCGGGGCCGGCGATGGCGAAGCAGGCTGCCGGCCGTCCGGTGAGTTTTCCGTGGGCGCTGGCGGCGAACGACGCGGCACCCTCATGGCGGATCCCGATGTAGGTGAGGTCGCCCCGCTCCTCGGCCTCTCGCATGGCGTCGGCGAACCCGAGATTCGAGTGACCGACCATGCCGAAGACGTGGGTGACGCCCCAGTTGACCATCGTCTCGACCATCACGTCGGAGATCGTGCGGACCCGTGGCTCCGGAACCGGAAGGGCGACGTAGACCCCGTCCTCACGGACTTCGGTCCGGTAGGCCGGCGGCCGATCGTCGAAGCCGCCGGGTGGCTTGCCGTTCTTGGGGGAGTAGTCCCACCCGTGCCAGGGGCAGCGCAGCCAGCCCTTTTCGATCGTGCCTTCGCCGAGCGGTCCTCCCTGGTGCGGGCACTTGTTGCCGAGACAGCCGTAGCCGCGGTCGGTTCTGGTGATGGCGAGCCACCGCTTCCCGATCGTGATCTGCGTCACGCGTCCCTCGGGGAGATCGTCGATCTCCATGACCTTGTGCCATTCGTACTCGCCGTCCGGCAGGGCCGGCTCGGTGGTCGATGGTCGTTCGTGCTCGGCCATGGGTTCCCCTCAGTCGGTCCGGTCGATCTCGTCGAGCCAGGCGTCGAACAACGCCATGGCGTCTTCTTCGTCGACGGTGCGGCGCATGGCCGCCAGGAGCTCCTGGCTGTCGGCTCCGGCCCGAGTCGGGATGCTGCTGGTCTCGACCCAGTGCTCCACGTCTTCGACCCTGACCTCCGGGTGAGGTTGGATGGCGAGGGCGCTGCCGCACCGAAAGGCCTGGACGAATCGGTCGGATCGGGCGATCACCGTGGCGTTGGCCGGCACGTCGAACGTGTCCTGATGGAACGTCAGGACCGGCTTTGCGATGAGTTCGGCCACCGGATCGGCGGCGCCCTCGGCCGTGATCGCCGGCGCGATGACACCGGCTTCCGGTCTGTCGGCGAGATACGCCCGGCCACCGAGGGCGTGAGCGACGAGTTGCGAGCCGAGACAGATGCCGAGGACGGGCACGTCCGCCGCCACGGCGGTGCGGATGGCCTCCATCTCGTCGTCGAGGTAGGGATGGATGGCCGCTTCGTAGGCACCCTGCGACCCCCCGAGCACGACGAGGGCGCTGAAGTCCGTTGGGGCCGGGATGGCATCACCGGCCGGGGGTCGTACCACCTTCGTCGTGAGTCCGCGGGCGGCTATGGCGTCGCCGAGGATGCCGAGTGGGTCACGGGGGTCGTTCTCGATGACGAGGATCGGTTCCATGGAGCGATGGTACCGGCGCCCACCACCGGTGATCGCGTGTACCTTCGGCGCATGGATGCCGAAGCCGCCGTCCGCCGCCATCGGACCGACCGAGAGGCCGATTTCGTCGCCGGGTTCGTCGACCTGCTCTCCCTCGACAACGTGACGGGCGATGTTCCCGCGCTGACCCGTAATGCGGCCGCGATCGTGGACCAGTTCCACAGGCGGCATCTCGAGGCACGTGCCGTCGCCCGACCCGGCGTGGCTCCGGTGGTGGTCGGCCGCATCCCCGCCGAGACCGAGCCGGTCCGACGGCTCGGCATGTATGCGCACTACGACGGGCAGCCGGTGGATCCGAGCGCGTGGATCACGCCGCCGTTCCAGCCGGACATCCGGGACGGCCGCATCTACGCAAGGGGGGCAGCGGACGACAAAGCACCGATCGCCGCCGTGCTCGCCGCCGTCGATGCACTCGCCGCAGCCGGTATCGGCCGTACCACCGAGGTCGTGGTGCTCTTCGAGGGCGAGGAGGAGTCGGGCTCGACCAATCTCGCCGACTACATGCGTGAGCTCGCCGGGGAGCTGACGGCCGACTTGTGGCTCATCTGTGATGGGCCGGTCCATCCGTCGGGACGGCCCCAGGTCGTCTTCGGAGTGCGGGGCTACTGCGGGTTCGAGCTGACGGTGTATGGCCCTGAGCGAGAGCTCCACAGTGGCCACTTCGGCAACTGGGTGCCGAATCCGGCCGTCGACCTCGCCAGGCTCCTCGCAACGTGCAAAGACGACACCGGGCACGTGCTCATCGAAGGGTTCTACGACACGACCATGCCCATCACCGTCGCCGATCGTGAGGCCATCGCGGCACTCCCGCCCGTGGAGGACCACTACCGCGACGACATCGGATTCGCCGAGGCCGAGCGAGTGGCGAAGACCCACGCCGGTGCCCTGTTGTGGCCGACGTTCAACGTCCGCGGCCTCCGTGCCGCAGACGTGGGTGCGGGGGCCCGCAATGTCATTCCGACGTCGGCGAGCGCATCCGTCGACATCCGGCTGGCGGCCGGGAACGACCCGGATGACATGCTCGACCTCGTGCTGCGTCACGTCGAGAAGCAGGGGTATGTGGTGCTGGATGGTCCCCCGACCCCTGCAGAGCGTCGTACTCACCGTCACCTGGCGACCATGGTGCGCGATGTCGGATACCCGGCGGTTCGGGTGCCCGTGGATCAGCCCGGCGTCGATGCGATCGTGGCGGCGGCCGGCGCCGCCGCGGGGAGCGACGTCGTCAGGCTGCCCACGTTCGGCGGCTCGGTGCCGCTCCACCAGTTCGGTGAGATCCTCGACACGCCGATGGTCGTGCTTCCCATCGCCAACTACGACAACAACCAGCATGCCGCAAACGAGAACCTGAAGATCGACAACCTCTGGTACGGGGTCGAGCTGTGGGCCCGACTGCTCACGAGCCACGGCGTCTGATGGTGTCAGGAGGTTGTCTCGCTCGCCTGGCGAGCTACCGTGCCCGGCCATGGCGGCTCGTGACATCCGGCGTCGGTCCATGGCGGGCACGATGAGGGACTGCTCCGCATGACGGGCCGCGCCGCGACTTCACGCATCGGTGCGTCCCTGCAACGTGTCATCGCCATCCTGAAGGCCGCCGCCAAGGAGTTCGGCCTCGACGGCGGGCTGCGGATCTCGGCATCACTCAGCTACTACACCATCTTCTCGCTCGTGCCGCTCATGCTGCTGGTCGTGTCGATCGCCGGGTTCGCGTTCGATGATCCGGCGGTGGCCCAGGATCTCGTCGATGAAGTCTCGGACGTCGCCGGGGCCGAGGTGGCAGGTGTCATCGACTCGCTCCTCGAGCAGGTGGCACAAGATCGCGCCGGCGCCCTGTCGGTCGGCGTGGTGCTCGCCGCGTTCTTCGCGTCGGGCATCTTCCAGCAGGTGCAGACGGTGCTCAGCGGGATCTTCCACATACCCCGTGACCAGCGAAGGACCGGTGCGATCGGGTGGCTCGTGAAGCGGGGCATCGCCTTGGCGTCGGCCGTCGTCCTGGCAATACTCGTGTTTGTACCGATCATGGCCGTTGCGGCGATCGATGGGCTCGTCGCGCTCCTCCCCGACGCCGTCGATTGGCTCGAACCGGTGCTGCGTCTCGGCGTACCGATCGTGTCGCTGCTGCTGCTCATGGTGGTCGTCGGCGTGACCTTCCAGGCCATGACGGCCATCGGCATCCCGTGGAAGGCGGCGGTTCGGGGCGGCGCCACGACGGCGCTCGTCGGGCTGACTGCAGCCTTCCTGGTCGGGCTCTACCTCACGCGGGCCGGGTCCACAGGAACGCTGGGCGTGCTCGGTGGGGTCGCCATCCTGTTGTTCTTCTTCAACCTCATGTGGGCCGTGTACGTGTTCGGCGCCGAGGTCACCAAGGTCTACGCCGACTACCTCGAGTACGGCGACGTGCAGCTTCCGCACGAACGGCATGCCGCCGAGTGGGCCATGGCCGACGCAGGTGTGTCGCCAAGCCCGGAGGAAGAGGAGGAGCCGTCTGCCGCCAAGGCCGGTCTGTTGGGACTCGTGGTCGGGGCCGCCCTCGGCTGGTCGGCGCGGCGCGACCGCTGACGGTCGGCTGGGCGCGCGCGTCCGTTCGCGCCGTCGCCTACGCTCCCGCGTCATGTCTCCCACTCTCTTTCGCAACCTCAGGCTTCTCGACCCGCGATGGGACGAGGTGCGCGGTGGCTACGAGGTGCTGGTCGAAGGCGAGACGATCCGTGAGGTGAGCGACGGCCCCATCAGTTCCGGCTCGGCAGACGTCGTCGACTGCGGAGGCCGGACGGTGATGCCCGGCCTCATCGATTGCCACGCCCACGTGACGCTCACCGAGATGAACATGGCCGCACTCGAGGCGATGCCGGTGACGCTCATGACGGCGCGGGCCGGCGTCTCGTTGCGAGCGATGCTCGATCGCGGGTTCACCACCGTGAGAGACACCGGTGGTGCCGACTGGGGGATCCAGAAGGCGGTCGCAGATGGCCACTTCGCCGGGCCCCGCCTGTTCGTGTCCGGACAGTCGATCGGCCCCACGGGTGGCCACAACGACTCCCGACGGCGCACCGACCAGGGCGGCGACGGATGCGCCTGCTCCAACGCCCTGAGGTTCACGGCTGCCATCGCCGACGGTGCCGACGACGTGCGCCGAGTGGTACGGGAGCAGCTGCGACAGGGCGCCAACCAGATCAAGATCATGATGTCCGGCGGCGTGTCGTCTCCGTACGATCCACTGGACAGCATCCAGTTCTCGATGCCTGAGGTCGCCGCGGCGGTCGAGGAGGCGAAGGCGTTCGGCCGCTACGTCCTTGCCCATGCATACACCCCCGAGGCGATCGCGAGAGCCGCCGAGGCGGGTGCACGCACCATCGAGCACGGCAATCTCATCGACGAGCATGCGGCGAGGCTCATGGCCGAAAAGGGGATGTTCCTCGTTGCCAACCTCGTGACGTACTACTCGATGAAGGAGCGGGCGGCGTCGTTCGGGATGAGCGCCGAGATGCTGGCGAAGAACGACATCGTGCTGGAGGGCGGGCTGCGGTCGCTGGAGATCTGCAAGGCCGCAGGAGTCGAGGTCGCGTATGGGTCGGATCTGCTCGGACCGCTGCAGGTCGACCAGAGCCTCGAGTTCCTCCACCGTGCCGAGGTGCTGAGCCCGGTCGAGATCATCCGACAGGCGACGCTGGTGGGAGCGAAGGTCGTGGAGCAGCAGGGCCGGCTCGGCATCGTCGAGCCCGGTGCGGTGGCTGATCTGCTTCTCGTGGACGGAGATCCACTCCAGGACCTGCGGCTCCTCACCGATCAAGGCGCCCACCTCCCGGTCATCATGCAGGCGGGTCGCTTCCACAAACGCACGATCTGACGCCGGCTCTGCCGCAGGCGCACAGATGCCGGGCGCCCGTGAGCACCCGGCATCGTTGCGTGGTCTCGATTTTCAGCCGGCTGTCGCTGCGAGGTACTCGGCGATGGCCACCCTGTGTGCCTCGCGAAGCTCCTCCGTCTGGATACGCATCGATGCGCCTCCGAACAACTCGGCGAGAGCCTCGGGGTCGTTCTCGGCCAGCCAGGCCCGGTACTCCGGGACACCCGGCGAGGCCGCCTGGTCGGTGAGCGCCTCGAGGATGCCGTTGGGCAGGTCGATCGTCCAGATCCACCCGTCGCCACCCGTCCACAGCGTCGTGATCGTGCCGAGCGACCGTCCCGGAAGCAGCCCCGAGAAGGACGTCTCGGTGCACCGCACCTGGTTGGCGTCGATGATCTCGCAGTCACGCTCTGTCGTGATGCCGGTCACCGACACGAACCACGACGCCGGAGCGTCGCTGCCGCTCTCGTAGCCGGTGAGCGGGAAGAACAGGGCTTCGTAGCCGGCGACGTCACCCGCATCCCAGCGCTCGCCGAAGGTCGTCACCACATCGATCAATGGCGTGTCGGCCGGAAGTGAAGGCGCAGACCTCGGACCGGTTGCTGCGACGAAGATCGACGACCACTCGCGGTGTGTCTCACGCTGCTCCGCGGTCTCCAGTCGGGGGTTCACACCGAACGCAAAGAGTTCCTCGAACTGCTCGGGTCGGCGTTCCTGTAACCAGGAGCGATACGCGTCCAGCCCCACGGTCTCCTCGAGCGCGCCCACGTACCCGGGGAAGATGAACATGTCGAAGACCAGACCGTCGAAGACCTCGAAGGCGACGCGGCCACCACCGACGGCGGCACCGGTCTCGAGACCGGAGGTGATCACGTCGTCGCAGATGACGAGAGTCCCACCCGCGAGGTCGGGCACGCCGGCCGTGAAGTCCGCCGGTGTCCCGAGGACACACTCGCTCTCCACTGTCATGTTGGTTGCGTACCGGTACCAGATCTCACGTGACACACCTGCGCTCATCTCGCCGGTGAAGTAGCCGCCATCCGGGTGGAAGAGCGTTTCTGCTGTGCCCATGTCGCCGGCTTCGAAAGCGGCAGCGAGTTGTGCCACCACGTCGAGTGCCGCAGGGTCCGCCGTCGGATCGACGGTGCTCGGTGGCAGGGTCGTCGGTGCCACGGTTGTCGGGGCCACCGTCGTAGGTGCGGTCGTCGTCGGCGCGACGGGCGCAGCATCGTCGCCACCGGGCGCGAGCAGCAGCACGACCCCCAGGACGATGACTGCGGCGAACGCCGCTGCTGCCACCCAGATCGGGCGGAAGCGAGGCGGCTTCGGCTCGGGTACGTTGCGCCTGATCTCACGTTCTTGCGTCTGCACGGTTCCTGTCCTCTCGTCGATTGCCTGGAGGACGACGGCGGGCGACCAGATGCCCTGCGGCAGGTCGTCGGTGGCTGGAGAGGGATCCAGGGCCCGGACCTGGCGGAGCAGATCGGTGTTCACGCGTCACCTCCTTGTCGAATGACTCGGGGACGGACCATGTCTCGTTTGCCGACGGCGTTGGAGAGCCGCCGCATGGCTCGACTCACACGTTTCTCGGCGGCCGCGACCGACACACCGAGCACCGTTGCGATCTGAGGAGCCGTCAGCTCCTCCCAGGCACGGAGCCGGATGACCTCGCGGTCGTCTTGGCTGAGCGTGTCCAGCGCAGCGGCGACCTCGGTGTACTCGCTGTGACGCACGACGAGCACCTCGGGACCGGGATCGTCGGCTTCACGGACCGAGTGGGCCTTGGCCGACAGCCGGCGGGTGCGCCGCCGGCCGCGCTCGATGTTTCGCACGGCATTGCGGGCCACGCCGAGCAGCCACGGCAACTTCTCGTCGTCGCCGGGAATGTCGTCGAGTCTGCGCCACGCCACGAGAAACACCTCTGAGACCGCGTCGTTGGCGTCGGCGGTGCCGAGGCGTCGGACGCAATAGCGTTGCACCGTGGGGAGATGGGCATCGAAGATCGCACGGAACTTCGCATCGTTGCTCGGGGACTGAGCCACTTCCACTCCTCACGGGGCCTTACGACGCATCATGTCCAGGAGTGCGTCGGCCCGGACAGGGGAATTCAAGCGTCCGGAGGGTGCGGCTGCCGGACATGAGGGCATGTTGGAACCGGTTCCCACGGGGACGAGAAGGGGAGCGGCCTTCGGGCCGCTCCCCCGATCATCGTCCGGGTACGCTCGGGACGAAGCGACCTCGGCCGGAGGAACTCGATGCGAACCGCAATGCTGATCCTCTCCGTGCTCACCGTCGGTGCCGTGGCCGGGGTGATGGGCCTCTACGTGAACACGCTCATGCCGGGTCTGCGCCGGACGGACGATCGCACCTTCGTCGGCGCCTTCCAGGCCATCGACACCGCCATCATCAACCCCCTGTTTCTCGCCACCTTCTTCGGAGGGCTCGTCTTCACGGTGCTGGCCGCACTGCTCCACCTCGGTGACGAGTTCGGTGACGTGCTGCCGTGGCTGGTGGTGGCGGCGGTCCTGTACTTCGGTGTGGTCGTCATCACGGCCGCCGTCAACGTGCCCCGCAACGATGCCATCAAGGCCGCCGGCGATCCCGACCGGATCGACGTCGCGGCGACGAGGGCCGACTTCGGCGAGGTGATCTGGGTGCGCTGGACGCTGGTACGGACCGCCCTGACGTGGGTGGCGTTCGTGTGTCTCATCTGGGCGGCGATCCTGGCCGGGCAGGCGTCGGGCTGATCCGGGAGCGCTGCGGGGGTCGCCGCGACCTATCGTGGGGCCATGACGACGGTCGTGCTCGCCGAGGACAGCTTCATCGTGCGCGAGGGCGTGAAGATGCTGCTCGAAGAGGCGGGCTACGACCTCATCGCGGTCGCCGAGGACTACGACGAGCTGATGGCCGCGATCGAGGCGTCGCCACCGGACGTGGTGGTGACGGACATCCGTATGCCCCCCACCAGGACCGACGAAGGCGTGCGAGCCGCTCGCGAGATTCGCGCCGCCCACCCCGAGACCGGTGTCGTCGTCCTGTCGCAGTACGTCGAGCCGGACTACGCGTTGTCGCTGTTCGAAGAGGGCTCGGCGGGCCTCGCCTATCTGCTCAAGGAGCGTGTCGGCGACATCGATCAGTTGCGGAACGCCATCGAGGCCGTGCAGCGCGGCGATTCGTCGATCGACTCGAAGGTGGTCGACGCACTCGTCGAGGGTCGGATGAAGCGCAAGGAGTCGAAGATGGACCGGCTCACTCCGCGCGAGACCGAGGTCATGGCGGAGCTGGCCACCGGCAAGTCGAATGCGGCGCTGGCCGAGACGCTGTTTCTCTCGGAGCGTGCCATCGAGAAGCACATCAACTCGATCTTCACGAAACTCGATCTGCTGCCCGAGCGCGAGACGAACCGCCGGGTCCGCGCCGTGCTCATGTACCTGGCCGAGACGGGCAGATGACAGGTGTGGTTTTCCACACCTCGCGGCGCGAGTCTGCACCCTGGATGCCAAAGGCGCGATCGCCGATCATGATGGGGTGAACGTCATGACGAAACCGGTGCGAGTCATCATCGTCGACGACCAGGAGCCCTTCCGCTCTGCGGCTCGTCTCGTCGTGGAGCTCACCGACGGCTTCGAGGTCATCGGCGAGGCTGCTTCAGGCGAGGACGGAATCCGCCTGGTCGAGGACCTCCGACCAGACCTGGTGCTCATGGACATCAAGATGCCCGGCATGGACGGTCTGGAGGCCACGAGACAACTCGTCGCTGGCGGTGTCGATGCCAAGATCGTCGTCCTGTCGACCTACGCCGCCGAGGAGTACGAGCACCTCGCCCTCGACGCCGGTGCCATCGCGTTCCTCTCGAAGTCCGACTTCGGCCCCGTGGAGCTCGCCGAGATCTGGAACTCCTGACTCACGAGGTGCCGGCCTCCGGCTCGCGGCATCGCCAATTGCGATTCTCGAAAGTCACCATGCGGAACGTCTGCGAAGAGCGTTGGAGCGCTTCAGGTGGCGACGACTTCTCGCACGGCGACCGGAAGCCGCCCATGCACAGTCGTCCCACCCTGTTCGGTCGACGACACGTGGAGTGAACCGCCGAGCGCTTCGAGACGGTCGGCCATGTTGCTGAGACCCACACCCCTCTTCACCCTCTTGACATCGAATCCGGGCCCGCTGTCGACGATCTCGAACTCGACGTCGTCGTCCGTCCGTGTCACCGACACCCTCACCGGCCCTCGGGCGTGCTTGGCAGCGTTCGTGAGAGCCTCGGCAAGGCAGAAGTAGACGGCTCCTTCGATCGGCAATGGGAGCCGGTCGGCGGATGCGACTTCGGTCGTCACATCGAGTGGCGAGAGGGCGGCGAGGGCGGGGATGGCGGCTGCGAGACCGTCCGCTTCGAGGAGTGGCGGGTAGATGCCCTGCGCCAGCGACCGGATTCGCTCGATCGCGGCTTGCGCCTCCCCCTCCATTTCGTCGATGAGCGCAGTGGCGTGGAGCGCTCCTTCTTTGGCGGCCAGTTGACGGGCGAGGCCGAGCTTGACCTTGAGCGCCACCACCTGCTGCTGTGCGCCGTCGTGCAGATCGCGTTCCAGTTTGCGCCGCTCTACGTCTTGCGCATCCACGAGGCGGCGACGTGACGCGTGGAGTTCGGCGGCCCTCGAGGTGAGCGCCCGATCGAGGCGCCGGCGCCGCAGCACCAGCCCCGCAGAGCCGGCGAGATC
>CAYFYC010000020.1:0-2754 GCA_964347305.1 uncultured Acidimicrobiaceae bacterium
CAACACACCCGAGAGAAACCCCCTTGACATCCATACGAGATTCAATCTGCGCTAGCTGGGAGTTGTCGCGCACGCGATTGTGTCGCGCCTTGTCGGGCACGTTGTGTGGAGGGCTCGGTTGGCAGGAGCTGTGGAATCGGGACCTGGGTGGTCAGGTGTCGGGTGGGTCGCGGTCTGGTGACGAACGGATGAGGCGACGACGGCCGGGTGGAGTGTCGGGGTCGAGGGTGAAGTCTTGTTGGTGAATCACAACGTGATGGTGATACCAGCACAGGAGTGTGAGATTGTCGGGGTGATGATCGATGCGGTCGGCTTGTTGGACGATGTGGTGGGGTTCGAGCCGATACCTCGACGTGCACCCGGCGATGGTGCAGCCACCGTCGCGGTGCCACACATAGTCCCGCACCCGCGGCGGGATCGCACTGGCGGTGACATCGACGTTCATGACGTCACCGGCATCAGCATCGGCGTAGACGACCGAGACGGTGCCGCCACAGAGGATCTCTTGGAGCGTGTTGGGTCCGACCTTGACACCGTGGCGGGTGACCGCACCCGCGTTGCCCTGGGTGCGGACTGCGGTTTCGGCGTCGATGTGGACGGTGGCTGCGAGACGGGTCGACACCGCCGGACCCTCGCCACCGGCACCGTTGGGGTCGAGGGTGTTCATCGCCCACGCCACCAACGCATCGGCCCTGCGTTGCGGCAACGTCGGCCGATACGGGCCACCCGCTGGCACCAACCTGTCGGCGGTGTCTTCGAGGGCTTTGAAGACATGTTCCCCGTCGGTTGCTGACAATCGGCCTCGGAGGTTCCAGGCGGTGTTGTCCAGGTTCGGTTGCGCAGACAACCTCCGCATCCCAAACAGCGTGGTCTCATCCTGTGGGGCCTGTTCGATGTTGCGGGCCGTCAACCGACGCACCTGCTCCACACCAACACCTCCAGCCCGCCGCAGCGTTGCCTCGTCGACACCCGTGTTCGCCAACCGACGAGTAGCCACCACACGATCGAACGACACATCACCTGCCGCCAGGTCGTCCTCGAGTGCCCTGGATTCGGAAATGGCGGCATAGGCCAATGCTTTCCCGGTCTCGGGAGCGACGTCCAGACGACCCGTCACCCACTCCCCCAGCGTCCTCGCACCGTCAACGGTGCAGACCTGGGCCTGATCCAGCTCGGCGATCACGTCGACCTGTGCGGCACGGATCTGTGACACCAGCGACTCGAGATGCAGGAGACGCTGTTCGAGTTCGTCGATCGTGCCGGTTGACATCAACATGGATCGATTGTGCCCAACAGGTGTGACAGAAACCGACCCAAACCACCCGAAATCAAAAGGAATCTCGAAACGCCTCGGCAAACCACAGACCGTGTCACGACTGCCGGCTTCAGCAACCCCATCCCGCGGCCAGGATGCGGCCGAACCCGACCGATATACTCCCGGCGCCCATGGTCACCGCCCTCGTCGTCCTGGATGGATTGCGACCCGACGCCATCCCGCCGTCCCGCACACCTCGACTGGACGCACTCTCACGGGCCGGGAGTTCGACGATGTCGGCGAGGACCGTTTCACCACCCGTGACGCTGCCGGCACATCTCTCCATGCTGACCAGCGTTCCCCCTTCGGTGCATGGCGTGGTCGACAACACCTGGAACGCCACGGGCAGGTCGTTCGCCAATCTCGTCGACCAGGTGGCGGCGACCGGGAAGCGTGCGGTGGCCTTCTACACGTGGGAGCCACTGCGCGATCTGTGGTCACCGGGCTCGATGGCCGCCACCTGGTTCCGAAACCTCGACTGGCGGACCGATGGCGACCACCACGTCGCCGAAGCGGTGGCCCGCTTCTTCGAGCAGTCCGATGCCGACTTCGCCTTCGTCTACCTGGGATCGATCGACATCGCCGGCCATCTACATGGATGGATGAGTGACGCGTATCTGCGTCAGATCGAAACCGTCGATGAAGCCCTCGGCGGCGTTCTCGACGGGCTCGGCACAGACGCGACCATCGTCCTCACGTCAGACCACGGCGGCCACGATCATGTCCACGGGACCGACGACCCCGTCGACATGACGATCCCGTGGATCATCGCCGGCCCCGGCATCCGTTCGAACCATCGGCTCGAAACCGACGTGAGCCTGCTCGACACCGCACCCACGCTCGCCAGGGTCATGGGGCTGCGGTCACCCACTTCGTGGCGAGGAAACGCCGTGCTCGAAGCATTCGCCACCTGATGCCGGGCTCGGCCGTTGCGCTGGTGCTCGGCGCCGCATTCGTCCACGCCACGTGGAACCTCCTCCTGAAGGGAGCCCGGGACGGTGCGCTCGCCATCACGATGGCTGCCATCGGCGGAGCGGTCATCGCGTTTCCCGTGTCGCTCCTGTTCGGGACCGTGCCTTCGGAATCGCTGCCGTATCTCGGCGTGTCGATCGGCCTCCAGGCCGGCTATTACACCGCCCTGGCGGCCGCGTACCGGCGGGCCGCCATCTCGACCGCCTACCCGATCGCCCGGGGCCTCGGTCCGCTGCTGGCCGCGCTCGGTGGTGCGATCTTCCTCGGCGACACGATCAGCGCGGCGGGATGGCTGGGCGTTGTAGTCGTCGTCGCCGGCATCGCACTCATCGCGCTGTCGAATCGCCGGCTCGAAGGCATCACGTACGCGCTCATCACCGGCCTGTTCATCGGCGCCTATACGGTGGTGGACACCGCCGGCGCCCGGGTCGCCGAATCGGGCTTCGTCTACACGGCCACGCTCTATG
>CAYFYC010000020.1:2764-3997 GCA_964347305.1 uncultured Acidimicrobiaceae bacterium
GCGGTGATGGTGCCGCTGCTGTATGCGCGACGCGGCACAGCCGGGCTCCGTCAGATCTTCACGCACGAGGGGGCAGGTCTGATGATGCTCGGGGTGCTCGGAGTCGTCGCCTACTCCATGGTGCTCGCCGCGGCCCGCATCGCGCCGATCGGCCTGGTGGCACCGTCTCGTGAGATCGCCATCGTCTTCGGCGTGATCGGCGGTCGACTGTTCTTCTCCGAACCGGTGGGCTGGCGACGCGGGATCGGGGCTGTGGTGACGGTCGCCGGGGTGGCGATACTCCTCACCCGGTAGCCGCGCCTGGTGGGCCGAGTACGGCCGTCCATCAGTCCAGGACGATGAACGCTCCGGCTGCCGTCGCCGCCAGCTTGCCGCGGTACTCCCATGCCTCGCCGCGGACCTGGACGACCTTGCGGCCCGGGTGCACGACGTGGGCCTCGACCCGCAGCTCGCCGGGATAGACCATGCGGATGAACCGCTGCGAGATCTCGATGGTGGCGAGGTCGGTGTTCGGTTCGAGGATCGAAGCCACGGCCAGGCCCATCACCGAGTCGAACGCCACGAAGACCAGGCCACCGTGCATCCGCTGCGCCCGGGAAAAGTGCTGCTCGGTCACGATCATCCGGCCCATGGCGATGCCGGGCTCCACCACGTGCGTCTCGAGACCGAGGAACTCGTAGATCGGTGACGTGGGGCGGTCTTCGGACATGGCGAGACCCTACAGCTCGGCGTCGGGGAAAGCCCCGGGGAGGGGTATCTTGCGGACATGGACCGGTTCGAACCCACGGGTCACGATCACGAGCCCGTCGCCGGTGAGCCGGGACGGGTCGCCATGACGTGCTACCGCCATCCCGACACACCGACCCGTCTGCGCTGCAGCGAGTGCGACAAGCCGATCTGCGTCGACTGCATGCACCACTCGGCCGTCGGGCAGCGCTGCCCCGAGTGCGCCAGGCCCCAGGGCCGCAACCGCATCGTGACCGTGCGGACGATCCAGCAGACGAGCTGGCGGAGCACCCCGGTCACCTTCGGCCTTCTCGCCATCAACGTCCTCCTCTTTCTCGTCGTGGGCACGAGCTTCGCCAATCAGGTCGATTGGTTCGTACTCGACCTGGGGGTGCTCGCCAACGGCGACATCATCGGTGTCCGCGCCGGCGGGTAGCGAGGCAAACAAGGCCGTGGCCAACACGGCCACGGCTGTGACAACGCCGCGACGACGCGCGGCACCAAACG
>CAYFYC010000020.1:4007-30870 GCA_964347305.1 uncultured Acidimicrobiaceae bacterium
TGGTGGCGGGTCATCACCGGCACGTTCCTCCACGGCAGCATCACGCACATCCTCTTCAACATGTATGCGCTGTACGTGCTCGGTCCACAGCTGGAGCGACAGGCCGGGTCGTCGGCCTTCGCCGGGCTCTACTTCGCCAGCGCCATCGGCGGCTCGCTGGCGTCGATCCTGCTGGGTACCTCCGGGCCCTCGGTGGGCGCTTCCGGTGCCATCTTCGGGCTCTTCGGTGCGTGGCTGTGGGCCGGCTGGCGTCTCCGTCACACCCCGGCCGGTCGGGCGCTGCTCAACCAGTTCTCGTTCATCATCCTCATCAATGCGGCGCTGCCGTTGTTCATCCCGATCATCGACTGGCGGGCCCACCTCGGCGGCCTCCTCGTGGGCATCGGAATCGCCGCCGCATGGAGCCAGTACGCATCGGGAAAGCGCAACGCCACGACCATCAGGACCGCCATCGGCTTCGGTCTGGCGGCCATCGGGCTCCTCGTCGCCATCCTCCTGTAGGCCGAATCGCCACGTCGGTCGGCGCCGGTACACTGCGCGCCAGGTGGAAGGGGCTCTCCAGATCCAGGTCGACCGACCGGGCGAAGAGTGCGGCGTGTTCGGCATCTATGCGCCTGGCAGCGATGTCGCTCGTCTCACCTATTTCGGCCTGTTCGCACTGCAGCACCGCGGGCAGGAGAGCGCCGGGATCGCCGCCGCCGACGGCCAGAACATCACCGTCTACAAGGATCTCGGTCTGGTCGCCCAGGTGTTCGACGAGACGACGCTCGCCGGGCTCAACGGCGATCTCGCCGTGGGGCACGTTCGGTACTCGACGACCGGTTCCTCTTCCTGGGAGAACTCGCAGCCCGTCTACCGCCAGGTCGGAACCAACGGTCTCGTCCTCGCCCACAACGGCAACCTGACCAACACCCGCCAACTGGCAGACGAGATCGGCAAGCTCTTCGCCACCTCAGACACCGATCTCATGACCGAGGCCATCAGCCAGCGCATGGCCGCGGGCGCCACGCTCGTCGAGGCGTGCCGCCAGACCCTCCCCCGCTTCGAAGGTGCGTACACCCTGGCCCTCATGGACAACCACTCGATCGTCGGCGTCCGCGACCCGATGGGCTTTCGGCCGATGTGTGTGGGACGGCTCGACCACGGGTGGGTCATCGCCTCGGAGACGGCGGCGCTGGACATCATCGGCGCCAAGCTCGACCGTGAGCTCGCGCCGGGCGAGATGGTCGTCATCGACGAGCACGGCCCCCGCTTCGAGCAGCCGTTCCCGATCACCGCGCCTCGCCTCTGCGTGTTCGAGTTCGTCTACTTCGCCCGCCCCGACTCGATTCTCCGTGGTCGCACGATCCAGGAGGCCCGGCAGGCGATGGGCCGCCATCTCGCCGAGGAGGCGCCGGTCGAGGCCGACATGGTCGTGCCCGTGCCCGAGTCGGGCATCCCGGCCGCACAGGGCTACGCCGCGGCGACCGGCATCCCGTACTCGGACGGGCTCGTCAAGAACCGCTACGTGGGCCGCACCTTCATCCAGCCGGCACAGACCATGCGGGACCGGGGCGTCCGCATGAAGCTCAACCCCATGCCGGGCGCCCTCACCGGCAAGCGTGTGGTCCTGGTCGACGACTCGATCGTCCGTGGCTCCACGACGAAACAACTCATCAGCATGATCCGCGAAGCGGGCGCCGCCGAGGTCCACCTCCGCATCTCTTCACCCCCGTATCGCTGGCCCTGCTTCTACGGCATGGACACCGGCGACCGAACCACCCTGCTGGCGGCGGACCGGACGGTCGACGAGGTCGCCCGGTTCCTCGACGTCGACACGCTGGCCTATCTCGAACTGGACCGCCTCCTCGATGCCGCCGGCGGCTCGACCGACGACTTCTGCACCGCATGCCTCAGCGGCGAGTACCCGACGGACGTGCCGCTCGGTGACGGCAAGTACCTCCTGGAGCCGACGTGACGTCCACCTACAGGGAGGCGGGCGTCGACCTCGGCGCCGCCGAACGTCTCGTCGATGTGATCCGACCGGCGGTGACGGCCACGTGGAACGACGATGTCGTGGGTGGGTTCGGGGGATTCGCGGGGGGCATCAAGATCCCGCGTGGCTACAAGGATCCCGTCCTCATGATGTCCACCGACGGCGTCGGCACGAAGGCGGAGATCGCTCGTCGCCTCGGCATCCTCGACGGACTGGGCTGGGACCTCGTCGCCATGTGCATCGACGACCTGGCCGCCGCCGGCGCCCAGCCGATCGCCATGACCGACTACATCGCCACCGGAACACTCGACGTCGAACGGGTGGCGACCATCGTCCGCTCGATCGCCGCGGCCTGCGCCGCAGCCGGTGTCGCCCTCGTCGGCGGCGAAACCGCCGAGCATCCCGGGGTGATGGAGGCCGACCAGTTCGACCTCGCCGGTGCGGCGCTGGGAGTGGTCGAGGCCGGCCAAGAGATCGATGGCTCGGGGGTCATCGCCGGCGACGTGGTGATCGGCGTCGACTCCCCGAACGTTCGGTCCAACGGGTTCTCACTCGTCCGCAAGATCTTCGGTGACGGCTACGACACGAAACACACGGGCGACAGCCTCACCATCGGCGAGCATCTTCTCGAAGCGTCGGTGCTCTACACCCCGTTCGCCAACGCCATCCAGTCGCTCCGTCCGCACGCCTTGGTCCACGTCACCGGTGGAGGGTTGCCGGGCAACGTGCCGAGGGTGCTCCCCGCCGATCTCGATGCGGAGATCGACACGGGCCTGTGGCAGCAGCCGTCGATCTTCACGACGATCCAGCGTGCCGGCACGGTGCCCGATCAGGAGATGTTCCGCACCTTCAACATGGGGATCGGCTTCGTCGCCATCGTGCCGGAGGGCCTGGTCGACGACGTCGTCACCGCCGCCGCCGGCGTCGATCGCACCGGGACGGTGATCGGCCGCATCATCGACGGCTCGGGCACACTCCGGCTCGTCTGACGTGCCAACACCGCTCCCAAAGGGTGACAGGTGGTTCCGGGGACTGGTGACGGATCGGTGCCGGATCGGGCGGATGCAACCGGACCACGCCGCACCGTTCTCGGCATATCGCTCCGACCCCGACGTGGCCATCTTCCAGGACTGGGCGACACCCTTCACGCTCGCCGAGGCGGCGTCCTTCATCGAGTCGGGCGCACAGGCCGCACCGCTCGTCCCAGGTCAGTGGTTCCAGTTCGCCATCGTCGAGGCGACCTCGGGCGACATGGCCGGCGATGCTGCCATCCGCCGCGACGACGAGGACCCGTCGCAGCTCACGCTCGGGTACACCCTGGCGAGGAGGTTCTGGGGTCAGGGTCTCGCCACCGAGGCCGTCGCAGCAGTGATGGAGTACGCCGTGGCAGTGACCGGGGCAACGAAGGTGACCGCAGATGCGCTGGCTGCGAACGAGCCCTCGATCCGACTGCTCGAACGCCTCGGATTCACCAGGGTGGGCACCAACGAGCGGGTGGAGGAGATCGACGGCATCTGGCACGACCTGGCGCTGTTCGAGCTGGTCCCGCCCGCGCCACCGGACGCTCTCGGCGCCGTCCTCGCCGGAGGTTCCAGCACCAGGATGGGCGCTCCCAAGGCACTGACCGAGATCGACGGCGCAACGATGTTCGAGCAGGTCACCGCGGCGCTCGCCACCGCCGGGCTCGAAGTCGTCGTCTCGGGTCTCGGGCCGACGCCGCCGCACGACCACCCGGTGGTGCCCGACGACGACCTTCACGAGGGCCCCGCCGCCGGAGTGACCGCTCTCCTCGCTCACGCCGGAGGTCGGCCCGTGTTCGTGGCGGGGGTGGACCAGCCCTACCTCTCCCCATCGACGATCCGACGGCTGCTGTACGTCGACCCCGCCGCACCCGCCACCATCCCCGTCGACGCCGGTGCGCTGCAGGTCACGTGCGCCGTGTATCGCAACGGGTTCCGGGAGGCGCTCGACACGGCCCCGGGTGAGCCGCTGCGTTCCGTGGCCGAGCGGGTGGCGACGCCCGTCGAGGACGCAGCGTGGCGGTCGTGGGGCGAGGACGGCAGGTCGTGGCGGTCGCTCGACACTCCGCAGTCCGTCGCCACGGCGATCGACGAACTCGGGACCCCGATCAGGGGCGAGTGATCACCCGGCGCAGCCGCCACGACGCCACGAGCACGAGGACGATGCCGATGGCGAACAGGACGCCGAGCTCGGGGAGGATGTCGGCGATGGTGCCGTCTCTCCGCACCAACTCGGCGAAGGCCTCGTTGGCCCACGCATGCGGCGTGAACTTCGCCAGCGTCTGCATGGTGGGCGAGAACACCTCGATCGGCGCCATCGATCCGCCCAGGGCGGCGAGGCCGAGGCCGACGACCACCGACACGCCACCAGCCTGCTGATCGTTCTTGAAGATCGCCCCGAAGAGCATGGCCGCCCCTGCACCGACCAGACCGAAGGCGATGAGGATGGCGATGGTGCCCGGCACGTCGCCCCAGTCGACGCGGAAGGCGACCAGCGTCACCAGGGCGATGTAGACACCCTGGAAGACGGCGATGCCGAGCCTCCCCAGCCCCTCCCCGGCGATGATCACCCGAGCCGTGGCCGGCGTGCTCAACATCCGCGTCGTCACCCCGAGCTGACGGCTCTGGATGAGCGCGGCAGACCCGGTGAGCGCCGTCAGGAACATGAAGAGGACGAGCTGGGTCGATGCGCCGACGTCGAACTGACCGGTGGAGCTGCCGAACAGCGCCTCACCCGACGTCGTCGTCACCACCTCGATGGAGCCGAGCAGCGGCGCCACCCCATCGACCAGATCCGTGGCGGCGGAGTAGTCGATGCCCTGCAGGTCGGCCACGGTCGCTGCGGCCGTGGCAGGACCGAGGGCCTCGGTGACGGCCCCGTCGACGGCGGCACGGATCGCCGGGCCCAGCGAGTCGGGTCGCGACACGAAGCCGATCTCCGGTGTCGACCCGGCGGCGATCGAGTCGGTCAGACCCGGAGGCAGGACGACACCTGCGCTGACCGCACCGCGGCTGACGGCGGTCGCCAGCGCATCGGCGTCGTCGTACGCCTCGACGTCGTACTCCGGGATGGCGGCGAGGGCACCGACGACACGCTCGGCCAGCGGGTCGCCGTCGGCCACGTTGACGCCGATCGTCGGTGCGAAGCCGCCCCCGAACTGGGCGCCGATGAGGATGACGATCGCCAGCGGCAGGACGAACACGAAGAAGTAGTTGGAACGGTCGCGGAAGAAGCGCCGAAGTGCGGTGCCGGCGATCGACAGCACGGTCATGCGAGCGCCTTCCGCTTGAACGCCACGATGGCGATGGTCCAGGTGACGACGGCGAAGAGCCCGATCGCCAGGAGACTGGCTCCGACCTCCTCGATCCCGCCACCTCCGGCGAGGTCGTTGAGGCCCCTGAGGAACCAGGCGTGAGGCGTCAGGTTCGACAGCATGGTGAGGATGCCGCCGCCCGCGGCGATCGGGACGAACGTGCCGCCGAGCATGCCGAGCGTCACGGCGATGATCGCCTGCACGTTGCCTGCGCCCTCGACGGTCCGGGCGACGGCGGCGACGATGGCCATGACCCCGGTCGCCGCGATCACGCCGGCGACGACGAGTGCGGACACGGCGAGGGGATCACCCCAGCTCGCCCCGAGCCCGATGGCGGCGCCGATCATCAGCACGGCCATCGACACGACCCCCAGCACGAAGGAGACGAGGGCCTTGGCGCCGATGATCACGCTTCGTCGCACGGGTGCCGACATGAGGCGGTCCCACGTCCCCAGCTGCCGCTCCTCGATGAGCGAGGCCACCCCGAACTGCACGGTGAAGAAGAGGAAGAACACGGCCATGCCCGCCATGGCGAACGTGGCCCCGTCCATCTGCCTGATCTCGGTGGCGATGTCGCCGATTGTCGCGACCGTCGGTCGTTCGGTGGCGGCGGCGACGATCGACGGCGCCGAGGCGGGATCGGCACCGGCGGCCAGCGAGGCGGCAACCACCAGCGACACCCGCTCGACCGTGTCGGCGTATCCGTTGGCGATGGCCGAGGCGATGCCGGTGGCGGTGGGGGCATCGACATTGCCGACCACGTCGAGCGTGCCGCCCCGACCGGCGTTGACCGCCTCACCGAACCCTGCGGGAACGATGAACGCGGCAGCGACGCTGCCATCGTCGACCGCTGCCACCGCCGCCTCGCGTGACGGGTGTTCGACGATCACGAACTGTTCGGTCGCGCCCACTGCCTCCAGCACCTGACCCAGACCGGCAGACGCCTCCGTCTCGTCGAGGTCGACGTACGAGTACGTCGCCTCGAAGCCTCCGCCGGCCGGGTCGAGGACGTCACCGAAGACGAAGGTGAAGATGAGCGCCAGGAGACCCGGCGCCAGCAGGCCGAGGATGAACACCGAACGGTCGCGCAGCCTCAGCCGCAGGTCCTTTGCTGCGATCGTGAGCACCTGACGCATCAGTCCCGCAGCGCCTTTCCGGTGAGTCGCAGGAACACCGCCTCGAGGTTGGGCTCGACGACCTGGACCCCGGTCACCGACATCCCGGCCTCCGTGCTCGCCGCCAGCAACGCGGGGAGCCGTTGCGACGCCCGATCCACCAGCAGGGAGATCGAATGGTCCGCCTGGGCTGCCTCGGACACGCCTTCCACGTGGCGCAGCCTGGCGGCGACCGCAGCGAGATCTCCCGACCCCGTCAGCTCCACGCTGTCCGCCTCGCCGACCGTCTCCACGAGCTGGCGACGGCTCCCTTCGGCGACCAGGGACCCCTGGTCGATGATCCCGACCCGGTCACACAGCCGCTCGGCCTCTTCCATGTAGTGCGTCGTGTAGAGCACGGACATGCCCTGTGTCGAGAGGTGCTCGACCGACTCGAGGATGGCGTTGCGGGACTGGGGATCGACCCCGACGGTGGGTTCGTCGAGGATCAGCAACTCGGGACGGTGGAACAACCCGATCCCGATGTTGAGACGTCGCTTCATGCCGCCCGAGTACTCCTCGGCGCGATCATCGGCCCGGTCGCGCAAGCCGACCACGTCGAGAACCTCGTCGGAACGCTTGGTCAGCTCTGCACGGGACAGGCCATGGAGCCAGCCGAAGAAGATGAGGTTCTCCCGGGCGGTGAGGTCGGGATAGATGGCCAGGTCCTGGGGGACGAGACCGATGGCGCGTTTCGGGCCGCTGGCGGAGGTGCTCACCTGCTGGCCGACCACCCGGGCACCGCCGGCGGTCGGCTCGAGCAGCCCGGCGATCATCGAGATCGTCGTCGTCTTGCCTGCGCCGTTCGGTCCGAGCAGGCCATACGTCTCACCCGGTGCGACGGCAAACGACACGGAGTCGACGGCGACGAGATCTTCGAACGTGCGGCGCAGCCCGTCGACCTCGAGTACCGCATCCGTCATGGCGCCCTCCTACCTGGCTCGGTCACACGCTGCACGATGTCGGCCGCATCATCGAGGGCCTTCGTGCCCTTTCAACCGAGGCCGAAGCAAGCTGCTGTGCCGGCGGCATGGCTCTAGCCTGCGCGGATGCCCCAACACATCGACATCGAACGCACCGGCCACGTGGCCACCGTCTGGATCGACCGCCCCGAGAAGCTGAACGCGATGGCACCGGCGTTCTGGGACGATCTCCCGGTCGTGATGGCCGAGCTCGGAGAGGACGAGTCGATCCGCGCCATCGTGATCGCCGGTCGCGGACCGGCCTTCTCGGTTGGGATCGATCTCGAGGCGTTCGGGGGGATGCTCGGCGCCGAGGGAGTCGCAGCGTCGACGGTGGCGGATCGTCGCCGGCTCCTCGAGACCATCAGACGCATGCAGCACACGTTCACGGCCGTGGCCGAGTGTCCGCAGCCGGTGATCGCGGCGATACACGGGTACTGCCTCGGAGCGGGCGTCGACCTGATCACGGCGTGCGACATCAGATTGGCATCACGCGACGCCGTGTTCTCCGTGCGTGAGACGAAGCTCGCGATGGTCGCCGACGTCGGGACGCTGCAGCGCCTGCCGCTGATCGTGGATCCCGGTCGCGTCGCCGAGTTGGTCTTCACCGGCCGGGACTTCGACGCCGCCGAAGCAGAGCGCATCGGGCTGGTGGGTGACCTCCACGAGGATGCCGGGGCGGTGCAGAAGGAAGCGGCACGCCTCGCTGCCGAGATCGCGGCCAACTCGCCGCTCGCGGTCCAGGGGGCCAAGTGGGTGCTGCGTCAGGGGAGGGACCTGTCCGTCGACCAGGCCTTGGACTACATCGCGGTCTGGAACTCGTCCTTCTTGACATCCAGCGACCTCGGCGAGGCCGTCCGTGCGTTCCTGGAGCGCCGACCGCCTGAGTTCTCCGGGGAGTGACGGGGATCCGCCCGGTTCGCTGTGGCACAATGCCCGCACGATGAAGGCGGCGACACCCCTCCGCGAGCGACGCGACCTCTTTGCGGCTCCCTAAGCAGGCCGCACCACCGCCGCTCGCACTCGTCGCCGAACCCAGAGGAGGGACCATGTCAGATCTGATCAGCAGGCACCAGTCGGTGCTCGCCCCTGTCATCGACTTCGACAACGAGATCGAGGTCGTTGCGGCAGACGGTTCCTACATCACGGCGGCGGACGGACGCCGCTACCTCGATTTCGCCGTGGGCATCGCGGTCTCGAACCTGGGTCATCAACCTCCTGCCGTCAAGCGGGCCATGCTCGAGCAACTCGACAAGTTCTGGCATGCCGGCGCCACGTTCCGCTACGAGACCATCGTCCACGCCGCCGAGCGTCTCGCCCGGGTCACGCCACAGGGCATCGACTCTTTTGTCTTCATGAACAGCGGTGCGGAAGCGGTCGAGACCGCGGTCAAGCTGGCGCGCAAGACCAGCGGGCGGCAGGGGATCATGACGTTCCGTGGCGGGTTCCACGGCCGCTCGATGGGTGCCGTCTCCTACACGACGTCCAAGGCCAAGTACCGGCAGGGCTACCACCCCCTCGTCGGGTCGGTGTTCACCAGCGCCTTCCCCCGCCCCTATCGGTGGGGCGTGTCCCAGGAGGAGGCGGACGAGCGAGCGCTGTTCGAGCTCGAAGAAAAGTTCCGCCACGAGATCACGCCGGAAGAGATCGCCTGCTTCCTCATCGAGCCGATGCAGGGCGAAGGCGGGTACTACCCGGCAGGCAAGGCGTTCATGACGGCACTGCGCGAGATCGCCGACGAGCACGGCATTCTCATCGTCGCCGACGAGGTGCAGTCCGGTTTCGGGCGCACCGGCACGTGGTTCACCATCGACCAGTACGACGTGAGACCGGACATCCTGGTCATGGGGAAGGCGATCGCCAACGGCATCCCGCTGTCGGCGGTCGGGGCGAGCAAGGAGTTGCTGGACAGCTGGCCGCCCGGTTCGCACGGCACCACCTACGGCGGGAACCCGATCGCGTGCGCCGCGGCTGCTGCGACGATCGAGACACTGGCCGACGTCATCCCGCAGGTTCCGAAGGTATCGGACCACGCATTCGACCGCTGGAACGAGATCGCCGCAGAGCATCCGACGATCGGGGACGTGCGCGGTCTGGGCCTGATGATCGGCGTGGAACTCGTCTCCGGCGAGCGGACGCCATCGGCCGAGGCGCTCCGATTCGTGAAGCGCTTCGCCCAGGACGAGGGGATGCTGATCCTGTCGTGCGGTCCGGACGGCAACGTGATCCGGTTCATCCCACCGCTGAACGTGAGCCTCGAGGACCTCGACAAGGGCATCGACATCCTGGAGCGTGGCGTGGCGGCCTGGGAGAGTCGCTGAGGCTCAGCCTGATTCGAGATGCTCGACGAGGGCCTCGATCGATGCGAACCGACCGTCGCCGCCGACGTCGATCGCATACGCCGCATCGATGGCCGCACCGCCGCCGACGTACACCTCTGAACCGGGGAGCGCCTGCTTCACCGCGTCGACCACGTCCCGCACCACCGACGCACGATGCGGTGAGGTGACGGTCACGAGAACGGCTCGCAAGACATCTGCGGACCGCGCCATCTCGACGAACGAATCCACCGGGGTGTCGGCGCCCAGATCCAGCACGTCGTAGCCGTGGCCGCGCATCAGGTCGGCCGCCATGGTCACGGGCAAAGAGTGGGTGTCACCGGTCGGGGCTCCGATGACGATGGTGCCTTTCGCCCTCCCAGGTCTGGTGAAGCGGTGGGCGAGCCGCCCCAGGGTGCGGACCGCCACGGCGCTGGCGCGATGCTCTTCGGCGACGCTCAACTCGCCCGAGGCCCACGCTTCACCGATGCTCTCCATCGCCGGGGCGATCACGTCGAGGTAGACCTCTCCGATGTCGTGCCCGGACGCCAGGGCAGCCTCACAGACGGCCCAGGCCCCTTTCAGGTCGGAGGCCACGGCGCGAGACCGATAGCGATCGGCGTAGGGAGCTCGTCGACCAGGAGACGACACCGTGTCGTCGCGTGCTGCGAAGAGTTCCAGCTCGGTGCGGGCGATCTGCCATTGCCCACCGCTCTTCGTGGCGGGCAGCAGACCGAGCCGCACGTAGCGGTACACCGTCATGTAGTGCACGCCGAGGCGGTCGGCCGCCTCGTGCAACGTGAAGGTGGGCGACTCGTTGCTCGTGCCGCTGGTGGTGGTGGCGCTCAGGCTTGCTCCGTCTGGAATTCCTCCGTGAACACACCGCGCAGACGCGGGTACTTCACGGGACGGTGACGGAAGCAGAAATCGGCGCGGTTGTACTTCGAGATCACGGTGGTGCACTCGTCGGCGTCGCACACGCGACCCATGTCGTACGTCTTGGGGCGCCGCACCCGGCTTCCGGGTCGGGCTGCCTTGATGGCGACATCTGGCATGGGGTACTCCTTTGCCCTGGTGGGCTTTTAGTACTAAAAGATGATCCCAGCTGGATCACCTCGTTGTCAAGCCCTCTCGCCTTGTATTCGGAGCACGACGGCAGTGCGGATTGGTGGATTTCGAGACGGCGCGAGGCCGCCCCCGAACGTCAGTCACGCCGGCGGATCGGGACACCCTCGCCCGGTGCCGTCGCCGCACCGATCCCGGCCGCGATGGCGATCAGCAGGAGCCAATCGCCGAACCGTGTGTAGAGCGTCGGGCCCGCCTCCCTGAAGGCGACCCTGTCGAGGGCGAGATCCCGGGTGAAGAGGTCGGTGGCCTCCCCCACCGTGCCGTTGGCCCTGATCACCGTTGACTTCCCGGTGATGGCGGCGTGTACGACGTCCTGGCCGATGGCCGCTGCGTTCACCTTGACCAGCGCGATGAGCTGGTCCGACGCCGGGCCCGTGCCGAAGCTCGCCTCGTTGGTGGCGACGATCATGAGCCTCGCCCCTTCCTGGGCCTCCGACCGCACGATCCGCGAGAAGGCGCCCTCGAACGAGATGACGCTGCCGATCGGACCGTCGGGAGTGTCGAAGACGACGGGTCCGTCGCCGCGCACCATGTCGCGCGGCACCCGCTCGAGTTGGGGGATGAAGTCGAGCGTCGCCCGCAAGGGCACGTACTCGCCGAAGGGAACGGGATGACGCTTGGCGTACTCGCCGAGAAAGCGCCCGTTCGTGTCCCACATCATGTTGACGTTGAGGAACTCGCCGTCGTCCACCCCTTCGATACGGGTGCCGCTCACCAGCAGATAGGCCTCGATGCGTGCCGCCTCGTCCGCGAGCTGCGACGCCACCTGCGGATTGCTCAACGGATCGAAGGGCGGGCCCGTCGAGTTCTCTCCCCACACGACGAGATCGACGCCGCCCTCGGGCAGGGTGCGAGTCAGCTCCAGGTGCGACTCGTAGATCCGTTGGTTCTCGTTCTGACAACGGGTTCCCGGGCACGGCGAGTTGCCCTGGATGATGGCGACCCTGAGTTCAGTCCCGTCGGCACTCGGGGCGAAGAGCCCGCCTGCGATGGCGAGCAGCAGGGTGACGACGGCAGGGTCGACGAACATGCGCCAGTTGTTGCGATCCTCCAGAAGGAGGATGGCGCCCGCGGAGAGGGCGACGGCCAGCACCGTCCAGCCGCTCGGGCCGATCCACTGCACCGCACCGATGAACCCCGGCACGGATCCGACCGCATATCCGATCTGGCCCCACGGAAAGCCGCCGAACGGGAACGTCGCCCTGACGAATTCCCAGAGCACCACGACCCCCGTCGTGATGAGCCACCACCGGGTCGGCGGCCACAATCGGAACGCCCAGATCACAGCAGAGGCCGCGGCCATCGTCGCCGACAGCCAGATCGTGAGCGGCAGCCACGCCACCGCACCGATGACCATGACCCACCGCAAGGTCACGCCGAAGAACACGAAGCCGACGAGGAAGCCGATGCCGAGGGCCTGGGCGAGACGATCGACGCGCCGCAGCGCGAACAGCCAGGGCATGGGTGCGACGAGCCCGAGAGCGCCGAGGCCGATCGGGGGCAACGCCGCCACCAGCAACAGCGCGCTCAGCAGTGCAGCAGCGATGGGGGTCACGGACGACGAGGATAGCGACGACCCGGATCTCGGCTTCCGGGCACCGTAGGATGCGCGCCATGGACGACTTCGGTCTCGCCGCCCACCTCGCTCGCACCGCAGGCGACGTCCTCACGCAGCACTTCGCAGGGGCGACGACGGTGGATCTGAAGCGCAAGTTCGACCCCGTGACGGCTGTCGATCGAGCTGCCGAGGAGGCGATCGTCACCGAGCTCCGCTCCCATCGACCCGACGACGGCGTGCTGGCGGAGGAGGGATCGGGCGATGCCTCGGAGGGCCGGCGATGGATCATCGATCCGCTGGACGGCACCGTGAACTTCGTGCACCGCATACCCCAGATCTCGGTGTCCATCGCGCTCTATGAGGGCGACGAGCCCCTCGTGGGTGTCGTGTTCGACCCGCTCCACGACGAGCTCTTCGCCGCCGAGCGCGGTCGCGGTGCGGTGCTCAACGACGACCCGATACGGGTCTCCGCCGTCACCGACCCGTCTGCCGCGGTCGTCGCCCTCGGCTTCCCCTACGACCACGACACGAGAGCGACCCACTACGCCGCTGCCGTGGAGCGAGCGCTGCGACGGGTGAACGGTCTGCGACGCATGGGGAGCGCGGCGCTGGACATGGCCTACGTCGCCTGTGGGCGCTTCGACGGGTACTGGGAGTTCCACGTCGAGTCATGGGACATGGCGGCAGGAGCGCTGATCGTTCGCGAGGCCGGCGGTCGGGTCACCGACCTCGCCGGTGCGAACCGGCGCCCTGGTCCGGGTCCGATCGTGGCGTCCAACTCGCTGCTCCACGACGTCGTGCTCGACATCGCCGGCCCGGTCGCCTGACATGCCGGTCCTCCACGTCGCCCGGGTCGTCAGAGCGGCTGCGGGGACCGGCGACGCGCTCCTCGTGGGGGACGATGGGTTCGTCGCCGGGGTCGGAGCTCGCGAAGAGTTCGATGGAACGACGATGGAGGTGATCGACCACGGTGATGGCGTCGTCGTTCCCGGGCTGCGGGATGCCCACATCCATCCGGTGTCCTATGCGGCGGCGGTCACCGGGATCGTCCTCAAGAGCGCACCCGACCTCGCGGCGGTCTTCGATCGGCTCGACCGGGCCCGGGCATCACTTCCCAACGGTGCTCCGCTCATCGCCCACCGCATCGACGACACGACGCTTCGCGAGCGGCGCCTCCCGACCGCCGTGGAGCTCGACACCGTGACCGGCACGCACCCGGCCCTGGTCATGCGGTACTGCGGGCACGTGGCGATCGCCAACAGCGCCGCGCTGGCGGCTGCGGGGATCTCGGCGGCCTCACCCGATCCCGAGGGCGGCATCATCGACCGGGATCCTGACGGAAGACCGACAGGAGTGCTCCGCGAGGGAGCGGTCGACCTCGTGACAGCGCGGCTGGGGAGGACGGGACCGGTGACACCCGAGGATCTCGAGCGAGCGCTGCGGGCGCTCGCCGGCACCGGGATCACCTCGATCGGCGCGATGGTGCGCATGAGCTACGGGCCGCTGGGCGGCATGGGGGACGAGATCGGTCTCCTCCTGTCCATCGCCGACAGGCTCCCCATCCGGGTCCACGTCTACTGCATCGCCGGATCGGACGAGGAACTCGTCGACGGCGCCCGCCGCCTCGAAGATGCTCCGGAGCGGCTGCGGTGGGCGGGCTTCAAGGCCTTTGGCGACGGGAGCTTCGGCGGCCACACCGCCGCCATGTTCGAGCCGTACGCAGACGCCGCGACCACGGGGGAGCTGTTGCTGTCGGACGTGGACCGGGCACTGGCGCGACGGACCGTGGAGATGAACGGCGATGTCGCCATCCACGCCATCGGTGACCGGGCTGCCGCCGCCGTGATCGACTTCTTCACCTCACTCGTGGAGGAGGGGGTGCCGGGTCGACGGCTCCGGGTGGAGCACGCCTCCGTGCTGCGTCGAGACGACATGACCCGCATGGGACGGCTCGAGATCGGCGCAGCGGTCCAGCCCGCCTTCCTGACGTCGGAGGTCGATTGGCTCGAGGCCCGGGTGGGTCACGAGCGTCTCGCTTCGACCTATGCCTTCCGGTCGATGCTCGATGCCGGCATCCGGGTCGCCGGCAGCTCGGACAGCCCGGTGGAGCCACCGGACGCGTGGGCGGCCATGGCCGCGGCCAGGACCCGCCGCGACCTCGTACCCGCAGAGGCCCTCGACGCAACCGCCGCGCTCGACCTGTACACGTCGGGTGGGGCCGACCTGCTCGGCGAGCCATCCCCGCTCGGAACGGGCAGTCCCGCAGACTTCGTGGTGCTGGATCGCGACCCCGTGGACGTCGATGCGGACGCACTGGCCGCCACCACCGTGCGTCGGGTGTTCGTCGGCGGAACCGAGGTGCCCCTCGATCCCGACCTCGATGTCTGGCAGGAATGAGGACAGGGCTACCATCGCCGCCATGAAGCTGACCCTCGAATACTGCGCCGCTTGAGGCTATGAAGACCGTGCCGTGAGCATGGTTTCGCAGATCCTCAAGGACTACCAGCACTACATCGACTCGTTCGAGCTCATCCCGTCGCGTGGGGGCGTGTTCGAGCTCGAGGTCGGTGACACCCTCGTCTACTCGAAGAAGGAACTCGGCAGACACGCCGAATGGTCCGACGTCGAGGACAAGATCAAAGAGCTGCTGAAGCCGGAGTGATCCCCGGCGCCGCGCACGCCGCGCAGCCGTCCCGGGGACCGGGGCATCGTTCCGACACCGCGGCGAGTCCGGTAACCTCGCCGATCTCATGAAGAACGGAACCAGTGTCGCCATCCTCGTGACGGACCTCCTGAGCACGGAGGGACCGTTCCGCCACGTCGCCGACGACTTCATCGAGGCGTGCTGCTCGCAATGCGGCACGATGGACGTCTCCGATCTGCGGTTCCGTCACGGCGGCTTTCTCTGCGATCGGTGCGCAGGCGCTGCGCTCCACCTCCGTTGAGTTTGCATATGCGGTCCCGCAGGTAGCATCTCGCCGACGGCACTGCCGGTGCCCCTCCAGCCAGGTGTGCTGACCCGAACCATGACCATCCAGGAACTCCCTCCCGCGCCACCGATGCCGCAGCGATCGCCGGAACAGACCCGGCGTCGGATCCGCATCGCGCTCATCGTCGTCCTCGTGCTCCTGCTGGCGGGGATCGGCGCTGCGATCTGGTGGGTCTTCTCGACGAACAACTCCATCGAGCGGCTCCCCGAGGAGGCGACCGCAGGGCTCGTCGTTCCCGTGACAGACGCCACGACGATCCTCGTCGTCGGCACGGACAGCCGCGAGAACATCGGCGATCTCGAGGGCAGGTTCGGCAGGTTCGGGGGCAACCGAACCGACGTGATCATGCTCGCTCGTATCGATCCCGAGGCCGGCATCCACCTGCTTTCGATCCCGCGGGATCTCTACGTCGATCTCCCCGGGTACGACCGAAACCGGATCAACACCGCCATCGCGTTCGGTGGAGCGGACCTGCTCATCCAGACCGTGCAGCAGGAGCTCGGCGTCGACATCAACCACTACGTCGAGATCGACTTCGCCGGGTTCGCCAACATCGTCGACTCGCTCGGAGGCGTCACCTACGACTTCGACCATCCGGCGAGGGACGAGAAGTCGGGGCTCGATGTCGATGCCGGTCGTGTGATGCTCGATGGTTCACAGGCCCTCGCCTACGTGCGCAGCCGCCAGTATCAGGAGTTCCGCGACGGCGAGTGGCAGGTGGTCGGGGGCTCCGACATCGGCCGTACCAGGCGCCAGCAGCGGCTCATGCTGGCCCTCTTCGACGAGGCCACGTCGCGCAGCAACCCGCTCGACCTCCAGTCGTTCGCCTCGACGGTCGCCGATCAGATAACGGTCGACGCCGGCCTGTCTCTGGGTCGGCTCATCGAGCTCGGTCGGGTCGTGCTCGACCTGGAGTCGAGGAACATCCAGACCGCCACCTTGCCGGTGGAGGGGGCGCGCATCGACGGCCGCGACGTCGTCGTGCCCATCGACGGGGAGGCCCAACTCGTGCTCGACGCGTTCGAGAGCGGAGCGCCCTACCCGGAGTGAGTCGCAGCGATGCGCTCGATGTGGTCCACGAACCTCTCGAGCTCCTCGTCGGTGTTGAAATAGTGCACCGATGCCCGCACGACCTCGTCGAGATGACGCCGATCCATGTCGAGCACGGCGCTGGCCCGAGTCGATGTCGACACGTTGATGCGATGCCGTGAGAGCTCCGTCTTGATGTCCGAGGCAGCGACACCATCGACGGTGAACGTGACCAGGCCGCCCAGCACGGTGCCGCGATCGGTGACCGTCACCCCGGCGAGCGACGCCAGCAGCGACCGCAACCGGTGGGCCAGCGCGTGCACCCGCTCCCATCCCGCTTCGATGCCGACGTCGAGGGCGTACTCGACCGCCCGACCGAACCCGATCTTCAGCGCCATCGGCATCTCCCACGTCTCGAACCGCTTGGCGTCGGGCCGCATCTCATAGCGGTCGGGATGGGTCCAGACCGCACCACGCAGGTCGAGGACGAGCGGATCGAGCCGCTCCATCATCTCGGGCCGGACGTGGAGAAATCCCATCCCGCGTGGACCGCGCAGGTACTTCCGGGAGGTCGCAGACAGGAAGTCGCATCCCATCGCACCGACGTCGATCGGTACCTGGCCCACGGTCTGGCAGGCATCGAGCAGGAACGGGACGCCGGCTGCACGGGTCACCTCGCCCACTGCCGCCGCGGGATTGATGAGCCCCTGTTGCGTGGGCATGTGGTTGATCGACACGAGACCCACACCGCCGTCCTCGAGCATTTCGGCGAGCGCCGCGACGTCGATGTCGCCCGCGGGTGTGTCCGGCGCCACTTCGACGACGATGCCATCGCGCCGCGCCCGGTGGAGGTAGGCGATGTAGTTCGAGGCGTACTCCGTGGTGGTCGTGATGACGCGATCTCCGGGGCGGAACCTGAGCCCGTAGAAGGCGATGTCCCACGCCAGCGTCGCCGAGCCGACGACGGCGATCTCGTCGGGACCTGCCCCGATCAGCCGGCCGATCGAGTCATATGTCGCATCGAGGGCATCGCCCCGCTCCTCGGCGGCCGCGTAGCCCCCGATCTCGGCCTCCAGCCGTACGTGGTCGATGACGGCATCGATCACGGGGCGCGGCTGCAATGCAGCTCCGGCACTGTTGAAGTGTGTCACGTGGGCGCACCCGGGGGTGTCCGCCCGGAGCGCGGCGACGTCGAGCGTCACGTCTGGAGCCGCCCCTCCATGCCGCCGGCAACGGTGATCACCTCACCGGTGATGTGTCCCGACAGCACCGGGGAGGCGAGCACGACGACGGCGGCTGCGATGTCCTCGGGAGTCGCCAGCTTCTTCAAGGCCATCGTGGACGTCGCTCGTCGCACGTGCTCTGGATCGATGCCGGCCGCAGCACGCTGCGGCGTGACGGTCCAGCCCGGTGCCACCGCGTTGACCCGGACGCCGGGCCCGAGCGCCGCCACCTCGTTCTTCACAGACCGAAGCAGCCCGGTCATGATCGCTCCCTTGGCGGCGGCGTAGTCGGCGTGACCGGCCTCGCCGAAGGCCCCCGCCGTCGAGCCGACGAGGACGAGTGAGCCCTTCCCGGTCACTGCGACGTGGTCGAGAAACGCCCTTGCCGTGAGAAACGCCGTCGTCAGGTTGGCCGCCAGGACCTGCTGCCAGCGGGCGAGATCCAGCTCCCAGATCGGGGTGGCCTCAGGGGGCCACCACCCGGCGTTCGCCACACACACGTCGAGGCCACCCAGCGCTCCGACCACGGACGGCACCATGGCATCGGCCTGGTCCTCGACCGTCAGGTCTGCGAGCACGACGGCGCCACCGACCTCGGTTGCGAGCTGTTGCGCCGCCGCTGCTGAACGATTGGCATGGACCGCCACGCGGGCGCCCTCTGCGGCGAAGCGGCGGACGACTGCGGCTCCGATCCCGCCCGCTCCCCCGGTGACGAGCACCCTGGCACCACGCAGACCTGTGTCCATGCCGGGGAATGTAGCGGGCCGCGCAGAGGCCACACAGGGACCGTCGACTAGGCTCCGCCGCCGTGACCAGCCGTCTCGCCCCTCGTGCGGCGACCATCCTCACCGTCGTCGCCGGTGGGTACGTTGCCGCCCAGATCCTCGCCGACGTGGCCAGCCTCAAGATCGTCGAGGTGTTCGGACGCGCCATCGACGGCGGCACCTTCATCTACCCCCTCACGTTCACCTTGCGCGACCTGGTCCACAAGCTGGCGGGCAAGCGTGTGGCCCGAACCCTGATCGTCACCGCTGCGATCATCAACCTGGCGATGGCCGGTCTCTTCTGGCTCGTCGACGTCCTTCCCGCCGTTCCCGACTCCGGACCGTCGACGGACTTCTTCGGCGACGTGCTCGGCCCGGTGTGGCGGATCGTTCTCGCCTCGATCGTGGCGGAGGTCGTTTCCGAGCTCATCGACACCGAGGTCTACGCGTCGTGGGTCTCCCGGTTCGGCTATCGCCTCCAGTGGGGTCGGGTCCTCAGCTCCAACGCAGTGGCCCTCCCGATCGACTCGGTCCTCTTTGCACTGATCGCCTTTGCGGGACTGCTGCCAGGGAGCGTCATCACCGAGATCATCGTGCTCAACATCATCTTCAAGGGAGTGATCACGATCGCGTCCATCCCCTTGATCTACACCGTGAAACCGGATCCCATCGTCGAAGGGGCCCCGGAGCGGGTCTGAGACGGGCTCGATCCCTTCCGAATCACGCCGTCGTGCCGACTGGAACCCCAGGTGGCGCTCATGATCTGGGGCTGCCGTGTCGATGAACTACCGCAGGGAGTCGGGGCGAGGTGCGACTCGTGGCGGCACAACGAGCCACAACCAAACAGACTGCACGACATCGCGAGTGGCGGGAACGCGTCGCCGCCTATGTGTCGCTTGCCGCCGGTCTCGCCCTCGTGACGATCGCGTGGGGTCTCGACCTCGACGCCGAAGCACCGCTGCATCTGCCTCTCTGGCTCATCATCGTGATGGCGATCGCCGCCGAGATGACCGTCGTACATCTGGAGCACACCCGCGGGCACAGCTTCTCGCTGCGAGAGATTCCCCTGGCGATGGGTCTGTTCTACGCCAGCTCGCCGGATCTCATCGTCGGCACGGTCGCAGGCGGCTTCCTCGTCGCATCGATCCACCGCGGCCAGCGCGGCACCTCGCTCGTATTCGCCATCGGTCGGTCTCTGCTGCAGGTGGGCCTGGCCATCGTCGTGTTCGGGAGCATTCTCCAGGACGCCGGAGCGTTCAGCACACAGGGCTGGCTGGCGGTGCTCGTGGCGATGCTCACCTCGGTGGCCCTCCCCACCATGCTCTCCGGGCTGGCGCCGTCAGGTGGACGGGCGACGCTCCGGCAACGTCTCGGGCTCCTGATGCTCTCGCTGACGGCGGCGAGCCTCAATACGAGCCTCGCCATCGTGATGATCACGATCCTCTGGACGTCACCGTCCTTGTGGTGGGTGGCCGTGGTGCCACCGGCGGTGCTGTTGACCGCATACCGCACTTCGATCACCCACCGGATCGAACGGCAACGACTGGAGAAGCTCTACGAGGCGAGCTCGCTGCTCCACAAGTCGCCCCAGGTCGAGGACGCGCTCACCGCCGCCGCCGAGCAGGCGCAGTCGATGTTCGGTGTGACGGACGTCGAGATCGTCGTGCTGCGTGAGCATGGCGACCTCTTCCACACGTTGCGCACGGCCGACGGTCTCGTCCACCGCCTCGAGCCGGTCCAGGCGGATACCGGCACCGACACCCTGGCACGAGCCCTGGAAGCCGAGACCACGCTGCTGCTGCGGAACGTACCCGGGCTCCTCGTCGACAGCCCGGAGGTCGGGTCGGGCATGACCGCTCCCCTCTTCGACGAAGATCGGCTGGCAGGGGTGGTGCTCGTCGCCAACCGCATCAACCAGGCGGCGGGATTCTCTCCGGCCGACAGCAGACTGCTCCTCGCCTTCGCCCAGCATCTCGGCGTCTCGATCGAGAACGGACGTCTCGAGGATTCGCTCGCCGAGCTGACGCACCTCAAGGAGAAGCTCCGGCACCAGGCGTCACACGACGCCCTGACAGGGCTCGCCAACCGCTCCCTCTTCACCGAACGTGTCGAAGAGGCGCTGGCGCATGCGAGGACCACCGGGCGCATGCTCGGCGTGCTCTTCCTCGATCTCGACGACTTCAAGGACGTCAACGACGGGCTCGGTCATGCCGCCGGCGACGAACTGCTGCGCCGGGCCTCTCGCCGCCTCGAGGACTCGGTGAGGCCGGGCGACCTCGTCGCTCGCTTCGGAGGTGATGAGTTCGCCGTGCTGCTCGAAGGTGTGAGCGAACCGACCGCGGTGATCAGCGTCGCCGATCGCATCAAGCAGGCCATGGCCTCGCCCTTCGACCTCGACGGAGACACGGTCACCGTCGGCGCATCGATCGGTGTCGCGTTGGGAACGGGCCGCGACGACCCGACGAGCCTCATGCGTCACGCCGACACCGCCATGTACGCCGCCAAACGGCAGGCGAAAGGTCGGGTGCGCGTGTTCGAGGCCCGCATGCACGAGGCCATCTCGACCAGGCTCTCCATGCAATCCGATCTCGCGTCGGCCATCGAGGATCAGCAGCTCTTCATCGCCTACCAGCCGATCATCGACCTCACCACCGGAAGGATCAACGGCTTCGAGGCGCTCGTGCGGTGGGTCCACCCCGAACGAGGCGTGATCGAGCCGAGTCAGTTCATCCCCTTCGCCGAGGAGAACGGGCTCATCGTGCCGCTGGGCGAATGGGGCCTGGAACGGGCGGTCGTTCGCTCGTCCGAGTGGCGCGCCGAGTTCCCCGATCTCGACCTGCGGGTGGCCGCCAACCTCTCTCCTCGCCAGCTGACCGAGGGTGACGTCGCCGTGTTCCTCGAGCGGACGCTCGCCCGTCATGGAGCGACGGCATCGGGCCTCACGGTCGAGATCACGGAGAACACGGTCATGCAGGCACCGATCGCTGCCGTCGAAGAGATCCGGGAACTGGGTGTCAGCCTCGCCATCGACGACTTCGGCACCGGGTACAGCTCGCTCTCATACCTCGACCGCCTGCCGATCGACGTGTTGAAGATCGACAAGTCCTTCGTCGCTCGCATCGGGACCGGGACCGAGTCGCCGCTCGTCCGCACCATCCTCCAGCTCGGCAACTCCCTCGGGCTGTCGACGGTCGTCGAGGGTGTCGAGACGCGCGCCCAGCTCGACCGGCTGCGCTCGCTGCGCGCCGGGTCGGGACAGGGCTTCTATCTGGCCCCACCGATGGAGGCCGCTTCGATCGATCAGCTGCTGACCAAGACCGCCGGTCAGGTGCTGCGGCCTTTGCCGGACACCGTGCACCGGCTGCGGGACGTCAGCGACGGTGTCGCCGGGTAGACGCGGCGGACCCACCATCGTCGGGTCGGTAACGTTGGGTGCTCATCATCTCCCACAGAAGGACCGACGCCGATGGGCTTTCGCACCAAGCAAGTGCACGCCGGAGCCGAACCCGATCCCACGACGGGGGCGATCCTCACGCCGATCCATCAGTCGACCACCTTCGTCCAGCCGTCCGTCGACGAGTACATGGCCACCGGCTTCACGTACTCGAGGTCGGGCAACCCCACCGTCCGGGCATTCGAGCACAAGATGGCGCAGCTGGAGAACGGGCACGATGCTGCCGCGTTCGCAACGGGCATGGCGGCCACCAATGCGGTGATGATGGCGCTGCTCGGGGCAGGGAGCCACGTCGTCGTCTCCGACGTGGTCTACGGCGGCACCCATCGCATCGCCACCCAGATCTACACGCGATTCGGCGTGGAGTTCAGCTTCGTGGACACGTCCATCGTCGACAACGTCGCCGCGGCGATTCGTGACGACACCGCTCTCATCTTCACCGAGACGCCTGCCAACCCGACGCTCAAGCTCACGGACATCGCGGCGGTGTCCGAGGTCGCCCGGAATGCGGGCGTCCCTCATTGCGTCGACAACACCTTCCTCACTCCCTACTACCAGCGACCCCTCGAGCTCGGCGCCGATCTGGTGGTCCACTCGACGACGAAGTACCTCGATGGTCACAACGCAACCGTCGGCGGGGCGGTGGTGAGCGCCACCGCCGATCTCCAGGAGCGCATCAAGTTCGTGCAGAACTCGACCGGCACCACCATGAGCCCCCAGGTCGCATGGCTGACCATGCAGTACTCCAAGACGCTCTCCGAGCGCATGGATCGACAGTCGGCGTCGGCCCTCGCGATCGCCCGCTTCCTCGAAACCCATCCCAGGGTCGAGCTCGTCGCCTACCCCGGTCTCCCGTCGTTCCCGCAACACGAGCTGGCAGGCCGCCAGGCTTCGGGGTTCGGTGCCATGGCGTGGTTCGAAGTCGTGGGTGGTGTCGAGGCCGGCAAGCGTCTCATGGACACGGTCGAGCTCTGGACCCTCGCCGAGAACCTCGGCTCCGTCGAGTCGCTGATCACCCACCCGGTGACCATGACCCACGCCGCCATACCGCGTGAAGAACGACTCGCCGCGGGCATCACCGACGGGCTCGTGCGGATCTCCGTCGGTCTCGAGGATCCCGAGGATCTGATCGCCGACCTCGATCGAGCCCTCGCCGCGCTCTGAACCCGGGCCTGCGATGGCCCCTAGACGTCGCGGGCGAGCACGCGGCGATTCGACCAGTTGACCACGGTCACCTCACAGTGCCCGGGGAATGCGGGAAGACCGCAGAGCTCCGAGACCATCCGCACCACCCCGCCATGGGTGACCACGACGTGATCTCCGGACTGGAGCTCGTTCATGAACTCTTCGACCCTGTCATGGAGGTGTTCGACCGCCTCCCCGTTCGGCGCCTCGAAGCCCCGGAACTCGAGAAGGGCGTCTCGAACGTCATCGGCGAGGTCGCTCCAGGTGAGACCGTCGATGTCCCCGAAGTCCAGTTCACGAAGCCGGAGGTCGATGCGCGGTTCCCCGAAGACGATGCGTGCCGTCTCGACCGCGCGGACGAGATCCGATGACCAGACCGTGTCGAAGCGGCGCTCCCCGATCCGGGTGGCCAACTCCTCGGCCTGCCGGCGACCGCGCTCGGTCAGCGCGATGTCCGAGATGCCCTGAAAGCGATGCTCCGCATTCCACTGCGTCTCGCCATGTCGCACCAGCCAAACCCGGACCATGGCGTCAACCTAGCCATGACCGGCGTCTTCGAGGGGCCGTGGTTCAGCCGAGCTCTCGCGGCGCGGCGACGGCCGACACGACCACTCGATTGCCGGGACCGCCGAGGTTCGGCCAACCCGCCGCGATCGCCGTCGCTTGCTCGAGTGAATCGGCCTCCAACTCGATCACGCCACCGAGCAGCTCCTTCGTCTCGGCAAACGGCCCGTCGACGACGGAGAGCTCACCCCGCTCGCGGCGCAGCTCCACGGCCACTGGTGGATACTCCAGCTCCGTGCCTGCGGTGATGTGGTCCGCATGCTCACGGAACCAGTCCATGTGCTCGTCGACGAGCGCCCGACGCTCTTCATCGGTCATGGCCTCCCACCTGGCGATGGCGTTCCGGTGGGTGTAGGTGAACATCACGTACTTCACATCGACCTCCCTCATCTCTCGACACTACGACGATCGGCCCCCTTCGATCTCGACGAGATCAGCCGCCTCTTCCGTCCGGTTGTCGGGTGGGGACGATGGCGAGCTGATCGCCGATCCACACCACGTTCACACTGGCGTCGTAGTGGACCCGAATCGACTCCTCGGTGAGCACGAGATCGGGCGGCCCCGATGCCGCCACCCTTCCCTCCGAGAGCAGGACCAGCCGGTTGCAGAACTGGGCGGCGAGCGTGAGGTCGTGGATCGCGGACAACACGGTGAGTTGTCGCGTTGTCCGCAACATGTCGATGACCTCGAGGACCTGTTGCTGATTGCCCACGTCGAGGGCCGAGGTGGGCTCGTCCAGGAGCAGGATGTCGGCGTCCTGGGTGAGCGCCCTGGCGAGCACGACACGCTGCAGTTCGCCTCCGGACAGCGTGGCGATGTCACGATCGGCGAGATGCTCCACGCCGAGCTCGGCCATGGCGGCCGCGGCGACCTCGAGATCGTGACGTCCCTCGCTCGACAGATAGCCGATGTGCGGGGTCCTGCCGAGGAGCACATAGGTGAACGCCAGCATCCCGGCCGGCACGACCGGTCGCTGCGGGACGAGGGCGACGCGACGGGCGCGCCGCGCAGGGGAGAGATCCACGATGTCGACACCGTCCACCGAGACCGACCCGATCGATCCCACGGTGCCGACGATGGCGTTGAGCAATGTCGTCTTGCCCGCACCGTTGGGACCGATGAGCCCCACCCATTCTCCGGGATGCACGTCGAGGTCGACGTCGGACAGGATCACGCTCCGCTCCAGCTCGACTCCGAGCCGCCTGATCTGCAGCAACGCGGTCATGCGATCCTCCGGGCAGTTCGCAGCACGACGACGAAGAAGGGGGCACCGAAGAAGGCGGTGACCACGCCGATCGGCACCTCGGCGGGGGCGAGCGCCGTCCGGGCCACGATGTCGGCCAGCACGAGGAAGGCGCCACCGAACAGCGCCGAGAGCGGAAGCAGCCGCCGATACGAGGTGCCCGCAACGAGCCGCACGGCGTGGGGCACGATGATGCCGACGAAACCGATGAGGCCCGCCACCGCAACCGCGGCGGCCGTGCCGAGCGTCGCCGCACCGACGACGAGCAGCCGGGTGCGGCCCACCTGCAGACCGAGCGCAGCGGCCTCCTCGTCGCCGACCGAGAGCACGTCGAGAGCACGGCGGTGCAGCAGGATGCCGACGAGACCGACGACCACGTAGGGCAGGATCAGCCGGGTGTCGTCCCACCCGGTGGTGGCCAGCCGACCGAGGATCCAGTTGTACACCTCCCGCAACGTGTCGGCGTTCTGCTGCTGGACGAAGGTCTGGATGGCGGTGAGGAACGCGGCCGTGGCCACACCCGCGAGGATCAGCGTGGTGACGGTTCGCGTGCCCCCCACGGTGCGACCCAGGCCATAGCTCAGAACGACCCCTCCGACCGCACCGATGAACGCCGCAACGGGCAGCAGGGGAAGCGCACCGGCGGCCCCACCGACCACGATGGCCAGGGTTGCCCCCAGACCGGCGCCGGCGGAGACGCCGAGCAGGTACGGATCGGCGAGCGGGTTCCGGAACACACCCTGATAGGCGGCGCCGCTCAACGCCAGCGAAGCGCCGATGAGGACACCGAGAAACACCCTGGGAAAGCGGACGAGCTGCAGGATGCCGAGCTGGCGCTCGTTGAGACCGGTGTCGATGTCGACGAACGGGAGCATGTCGAGCAGCGCCCGCGTCGCCTCACCGATGCCGATGTCTGCAGGTCCGATGACGACCCCGACCAGCACGGCCACGACCAGCGTGGCCGAAGCACCGAGCCACCAGCCCCAACCGACCGTGGGGGCCGCCGTCTCGGTGCGCAGCTCTGTCATGCGTCCTGCCCGATCCTCGCCAGCGCAGCCGCCACCTGTCGCATGTGGTCGACGATCCGTGGCCCCCAGCGGGAGGCGACGTCGTCACTGAGCTCCACGACGCCGCCGTTCTGCACGGCCCGGAGCGTGCCCCACCCGGGTCGCTCCGCAACGGTGGTCGCGTCGACGCCGCAGCAGATCGTGTCGGCCAGGAAGATGAAGTCGGGGTCTTGCTCGATGATGAACTCTTCGGAGAGCTGGGTGTATCCGGCTCCCTCGCCGACGGCGTCGGCGATGTTGACCAACCCCATCGATAAGTAGACCGTGCCGATGAAGGTCGAGCTGGTCACCGAGAAGTAGGTGGTGTCGAGCTCGTGGTAGAACGTCTTCGGCTCGTCCGTCGGCTCGATCCCGGTGAGGATCTCGTCGATGTCGTTCTGCATCTGCTCGACGAGTTCCTGCGCCCCGGGCAGGTTGCCCGTGGCGACGCCCAGCGCCTCGATCTGGTCGTAGACGTCGTCGAAGGTCACTGCGGCTTCCAGCACGAGCACGGGCACGCCGAGCTCGGTCAGTGCGGCCACGGACGTGCCGTCCCAGTCACCGTCGATCACGACGAGGTCGGTCTCCCACTCGACGAGGGCCTCGACGTTCGGGGTGAAGCCGGTCAGCTCCGTCGTCGGTGTTCCTTCGGGGTGGTTGGAGAACATGTCGACCGCGAACACCTGGTCACCGGCGCCGATCGCATAGATCATCTCCGTGTGCGTCGGGGACAGCGACACGATGCGTTCCGGCCGCGCCGGGATCTCGATGTCGCCGTTCGACGCCGCCACGGTCACCGGGAAATCTGATGCCGCTCCGGCGGTGGTGGTCGTGGGGGTGGGTGCCGTCGTGGTCGGTGCTTGCGAGGTGGCCGGATCCACCGTCGTCGTCGCTGCGATCGTCGTCGTCGACGCTGGAGCTGCCGTCGTCGTGTCG